>NZ_JBEPDK010000003.1:0-797118 GCF_040300265.1 Kribbella sp. NPDC000426
GCCGCGGCTTCTTCTTGCCCATGGACTCCATGATGAACATCCTCCCGGAGCACAAGCTCCTGATCTCGGATGTCCGTCAAAACGGGGCAGGCCCATGTTCGTTCGACAACAGCGTTGCTCCTTTGGACGGGGGTCTTACAGCGGCGAGCGCTCGACGGACAGGCGTGCCGAAATGTCCTCGCTCAAGCGCAACAGATGGGCATCGTGGCGGTGGCTGGAGAGTTCCTGGTTGAGGCCGGCGAGTTTGCGAGCGATGACGCCAGAACCAGACTGCTCTGTCAGATCCATGGCGGCGGTTGCGTAGCTCACCGTCTGCTCGACATCTCGGCGCATCACTCCTACGTTTGCCAGGTCCACGAGCACACTACCGCGCCGCCGCAACGACACCGACGTACTCAGTGCTGCTTGCAAGGACCTCTCCGCCAGGTCCGGTTTGCCGAGGAGGGTGTAGCAGGTGCCGCGTTGCTCAGGTAGCCGCGAGCCGTCGAAGCGCAGCCATCCTCCGGTCTGACTCTCGCTACCCAATCCTCTGACTTGTTCGGCCCGTTCCAGTGCTCGCTCGCAGGCACTCAGATCACCCAGTCCGGCGGCGACCTCGGCCTGTACGGCACTTACCCAATGGCGTGTGGAGAGGGCGCTATCGCCTTTAGCGGCCAGCTCGGCCGCCGAGGCCAACATCGGGACCGTGTCCGCGAACTGTTGTTCGTAAACGCTGATGAAGGCGTGCCGAGTCAAGGCACAGGCCCACATGTCGCGGGCACCCGCCTCGCGGGCAGCCTGTGCAGCCAGCGTGTAGCAGTGGGCTGCCGAGGTGTACTGGTCGTTGTCGAAGAAGACCTCGCCGGCCAGCTGGAATAGGTCACAAGTCAGCTCGCAGAGGGCTTGGCGCGTAGCTGCTCGGTGTGTCCGTTTCAGCCGGTCGACCAACTGAGCGAGTTGTTGCGTCACCAGTGGATACACGGCCTGCTTGGCAGTTGCCATCGCGAAGATCCGCCACAGCTGCTGGTTGAAGTTCGCCAGCTCAGAAACCGAGCCGACGTCCAGGGGCCCGCCGGCTGGGAACTCACTCCGGTCGCCGACCAACTCAGCTCCCGCAATAACGGTGCCCGCCAGGCTGAGGAGTCGCAGCAAGCCTCGGCGCGGCAAGTCGGTCTCGGCCAGGCTTCCAGGCATGACCATCTCAGCAGCTGGCCGCGATCCTGATGGTCCACTGTCGCCTAAGACGGCGTTGAGCTCCGCGCTTGAGACGCCCAGAGCCGCCGCGAGCCGCGGGCGGGCGAATGGCACTGGCACGGTACCGCCAGACTCCCAGCGCGCGACCGTCGAGCGGTCCACGCCGAGATGCTCGGCCAAGCGCTCCTGGCTGTACCCAGCAGCGCGTCGCCACTCAGCCAATCGAGTTCGCTTGCCTGCCACCGTCGTTTCTCCATCTCCCCAGCGGTTGCCGAGAGGCTGCCGCGACCGAGCGGCGCTCGTCAAGGATGCGCCAGAGATGCCACAAACGTGCGCTGTCGTGTACCCAGCGTAAGCGATGCAATAGGTCTAGGCCGGACTGGTGGTGTCGCTGGACCTTCCGCCCGCCCCGGCAGGTTGCCGCCCCTCATCCCGAGTAGGAGTTGGAAGCGCCATGACCGGTACATGGGTCCTCACGCTCGTCGCAGTTGTGCTGTACGGGTTCATGATCCGAGACATCTCGGAGGAGGTGCGTGGCAAGTGACTGCCCTCGTCGACGACCCACGCCTGCCCGACCGCCGTGTCCGGGTCTGGTTTGGTGAGCACGTCATCGCGGATTACACCGCCGAGCCGACGACTGCCATCCAGTACCAAGCCGCGATGACTCGACGCTTCGCCAGTCTTCGCATCACCATCGAGCCGGTGACCGTGTCGGCGGATGAAGATGCTGCTCACACATGAGCGGCCAGCACCGGCGCGGCCGATGGTCCCGACTTTGGGTGCGTCTGGTCGCGAAGTTCAGCCGGTGGGTGGACGAGGAGCAGTGACCGACTACACCCGACCCTTGTTGCTTGGCTATGCCCGACGTGACCTGTATCTGTCGGACCGACACGTCGACGATCTGAAGCGTGAACTCGAAGTGTTCGCGCAGCTCGAAGGCTTTGCCATGGGCTCGGTCTACGTCGAAGACCCCGACACCGCTCCGGCTGCGTTCGATGCGCTGGTCGCCTCGGTCAACCGCTACCAGATCGCGACGGTAGTCCTGCCAAGTCTGCGACACCTGGCGCTGCTCGGACACCCGGCAGAGGTACATGTGCAGTTCGAGCGCGTCACAGGGGCTCGCATCATGCCGCACGAGGTCGCCCCATGAACCGGCGGGATCGGTGGGGAGTCCTCCAGCTCAGCCCCTCACGTGCAGAAGATCGCTGCACACCCACCGATCCCGCCACTTGCGGTTCTTGTCCGAGTCCGCCTCTCCCCTGTGGACGGCTCGGCCAAGGACCTCCATTACCGGCTGGCGCGGGACGCGGAGGCGAGTCCGTCCTGCGCCAGCCGTTCCACCATCCCCACGACACCTCGGAGTGAGGCTCACCTATGTCCCAAGTCGAACAGATGAAGATGCAGCTGCACGGTCTGGCTGACCAGTCGCGGCAAGGCGCCGCCAGCTTGGCCGGGTTCAAGCAACGCTTCGAGCAGTCCAGCCAGCACGTGCACGCCCTGATTCGCGGTACGGCGACGCGGGCCGACCAGGACATCGCGATCATGCTCGACGCTGCAGCGAAGTCAGTCGACCAAGCCGTGCAATCGCTGCAGATCGCAGAAGCCGGCTGCCGCAGCTACGCCGACCAGATCTAGCCGGCCGCGGCCGCATGCCCTCCGAGCTGCAGCGGGTCGCCGAACAGCTGCTCGGCTGTCTCAACGAGTCCGCGCGGGCGGTGAGCTACCTGCACGATCGAGCTCGAAAGAGCCGCGAGGCGGCAGCATGGATCGGCGGCACGAGCAACAACCCGAGCGCCCGCATGGCCGCCATGCAGCTCGACCAGGCAGCGAGGCGATGCGAAGAAGCCGCCCACTACCTGTCGCAGGCTGACTCCCGGGCGAGGGCGTGGGTAGAGCAAATGGTCAGTGGCATCCGGACGACCGAGCCGAGCGGTGGGCCAGCAGGTCGTCGATCGCCCAGCCCAGCTGATGGCACCCCACGATCGGATCGACAGAAAGAAGGCAAGCAAGACCGCGAAGCGAGCACAACGGACAAGCTCACCGGAGTCGGCGACGAGACGATCCCGCGAGCCCCTTCCCGACCGTCGTCCAGCGAACCCGACAGGTTCGAACCCGTTGCCCGCGGCATCCTCGAGCGAGTGCCTGTCAGGAAGTTAGGTGACAAGACGCATGGCAAATGGATCAACGCTGCTGACGAGGAAGAGGATCTCGTGAGCGGCTATGACAACGACAGCGCCGACGTCAAGCGGTTCATGGAGGAGCACAACATCAGGATCGCACCGGGTCCGGACACCCTGGGGTCGCACGTCGAGGTCAAGTTCGCCATGCGGATGCGTCGTGACGGCCTGACAGACGAGACCATCATGATCAACAACAGACCCTGCCCCGGCCCGTACGGTTGTCATCGGAACCTGTGGAAGTTCCTCCCTGATGGGGCACGACTGACGGTGTACGGCCCGGACGGATTCAAACGCACCTATCCCGAGTAGAGAGACCAACGAAAGATGAGCTACAGCATCGAGGCCTACTACCGGCACGAACACGACGATCAGCCCCTCTTGATCCGTACTGACTCCGACGTCGAACAACTCGTTGACGAGTTGCTCGGCGAGACGTTCGATCACACGATGGCCGCTCTCTATCTCGCAGAACGGCCGCAGACAGACCAGGGCTATCCGGACCATGACTTCCGGGTCGGCGTCAACGCCGAACGCAAGCTCGGCGGCCTGAAGTTCGCCGGCACGGTCGACGGAGCCGAGGGCGTCTGGTACGCCGTCGGCCAGACCTCGCCGCACGACCGAGTCTTCTACGAGTACGCAGGCCATCCGGAAGACTTCGCGCTCGACTCCGAGGTTTCACTCGACGTACTGCGAGCGGCCGTCAAGGACTTCCTTCACAGCGGCGGCCAGCGACCCACAGGCGTTGAGTGGCGGCCGTGGCCCGAGAACGTCGGCTGAGTTCGATCTCGTAACCCCAGATCTGGCAAGTACCTTGCGCGGACTTGCGAGGTACACGCCAAGACGCTTGGCCACGGGCGGAGGACCGCTCGATGATTTGGCCGAGCACTACCCACAACGCAGTACCCAATCCGGGAGGTCATCGTGGCACTACAGTTCTACGGCAAGGATCCCGACTGCCCAGGCAACAACTGTCCTGCGGTTTTCCGCGACGAGGAGACTGGAGACGTGTACTTCCAGGGTGAGACGGTCGTCGATCCCGCACTGCTGGCCAGGCTGTCCGAGAACTGCGGGATCTCGGACTCAGAGTCTGTGGTGAAGCTGCCCGCCAGGATGGCGGAGATGATTGTGGAGGCGTGCCGTGCCGGAGCCGTCGTTTGATCAACTGCTCGCGAGCAGCAAGCAAATCGTGCTGAAGCTGGAACTCCACGACCAGTACATGCTCGACGATCCCGCATTCGCAGCATGGAGGGTGGGCGACCTAGACCAGGCGGTCCGCGAGTACGCGGGCTGGACGGAGATCGCCAGCTCGGCAACGGCGCGTGGTGTCACGTTGAAGCGCGTCCGGGTCGTCAGTGAACCGGTATCGGAGTACATCGCGTTCGAACATGCCCTGACCTCGCGAGTCAACGTGGTTGCCGGCGAGGCGATTCGCTGGGTACCTCGCGCGCGGGTGTCGGCGATCGCCCTGCCTGGCAACGACGTCTGGATCTTCGACGAGGCAACTCTGCAGTTCGGCCTCTTCGCCGGAGATGGGCGATTCGTCGGCAACGAGGTCAGCACGGATCCAGACGCAGTGAAGCTATGTCTCTCGGCGTTCGAGGCCGCCTGGGAGCTTGGGATCGACCACGAGCAGTACTCCGTTACGCTGTAGCGGGATGTCTGCTTCGCAATCCTCGAGTGCCCAAAGCGCCCGTCAGGCGCTCGCTGACCGGCTGCGGGATATCAGGCTTGACGCGGGACTGTCCGCGCGAGCCCTGGCCACCGCGGCCGGTTGGCATGAGGCCAAGACGTCGAAGATTGAGCACGGCAAACAGCAGCCCTCAGAGGCTGATCTCCGTACCTGGTGCGCAGTCTGCTCGGCGTCCGAACTGCTGCCGGAGCTCATCGCCGAGCTACGGTCCGTCGACTCGATGTGGCTGGACTGGCGACGCGCCGAACGAACCGGACTCCACCACCTCAACGCCTCCGTCCGCGACCTGTACGAACGCACCAGGCAGTACCGCTCCTACTGCCAGACCATGGTGCCCGGTCTCCTGCAGACCGCGGACTACACCACCGCCGTACTCACGTCGATCCGGGACCGCCGACGCGTCACGATCGACGACATCGACGCGACGGTAGCGGAACGCATGGACCGCCGACACATCCTCACCCAGCGCGGGCACACCTTCGCCTTCGTCCTCGAAGAGTCCGCTTTGCGCTACCAACTCGGCGGTCCGGCAGTGCTGGCACAACAACTGCGCCATCTGCTCGACGTCATGATGCTCGCATCCGTGAGCCTCGGTGTGATCCCCGCAGACGTGGACAGATCGTCACGGTGGCCGGTCGAAGACTTCTACATCTTCGACAACGTTCAGGCCAACGTGGAATTGGTGTCGGGCTTCCTCACGATCACTCACCCGCGGGAGATCGCCATGTACGCCGAAACCTTCACGGCACTCAGCAAGCTCGCCGTGTACGGATCAAGCGCTCGCGCCCTGATCAAAGCCTCGCTCGCGGATCTACCTACCTGACATCCTTTCCCCCTCAGGCGACGCGAGCAAGTTCGAGCAAGTTCATCGAGGCCATCAAGACCCGGCTCATACAGTCAGAGCGTGACCATCGGGAACAGATCTCGGGCTGGCAGGACCAGCCAGTACGACGTCGGGACCGTACAGCCCGCGGATTGCCTGCCGGACGGAGAGCACGGCCGACGAGTTCACACCGCAGGCAACTGCTACTCGCTGACCTGCAACTGCAGGCGCGATGACCGCAAGCAAGTCGCCAGGAGATCACCCGCATACGCCTACCTGTGCCTGCCTCTCCTCATCTGCCAACCTGAGGTCACACGCAGCAAAGAGCGCCTGGCAAGCTATGCAGCCGACGCCGGCCTCGAGCTCGCCGCGGTCTTCGTCGAGGAGGACTGGCTGTGCCTGTCGGCGTTCGAACGCCTTTTCCAAGCAACGATCCGCGACAAGGTTGAGGTTATCCTCCTGCCGAGCATGCTGCATTTCACGGTGCTCGGCTCACCACGCTCGATCAAGTCGTCTTTCGAAGCGGTCACTGGGGCACGCGTCGTCACGATTCCCTGACGTTCCGGCCCGGTACGACGGTCGTGGAATCAGGAGCGACGTCGGCCGGCGCCGTTCCGCCTCGGCTTGATCGGCCGACGCCGGCGACCACGCGAATCGAGCCGATCCTGAACGGCGCCGAGTTCGCGCTGCAGGCGCCGTACCGTCGACTCAAACCTGATCAGGAGTGCGGCTAGCGAACCACCTGCTCGAACATCTGACAGATCATGTGAATGCTCCGCTGAATATCCACTGCCTCTGGCAGCAGGAGCTCGCACGTCCAGAGGTTGGAGGACGACTGGGAATTCCGGGAACGAACCGGCCGACGAGTCGAAGCATCCGTCGGCGACAATCCCCCTGTCGGCAGCACCCTAGAGTTGAACAACCTGCGGTGCGCTGTGCAGTTGGCCAACCGATGACGAAACGGAGCAATCGTGACCGATGAGGCTACCGACCGGGACGCAACAGGAGTCGCCGCCTTCGCCTACGAGATGGGCGTGCTCAAGCGGCTCCGTCGGGCCGGATGGTGGCACGTCGGCGTCCGAGACCCCGAGTCCGTCGCAGAGCACAGCCTGCGCGTTGCCCAGCTCGCGGCGCTGATCGCCAGCGAGGAGGGCGGCGATCCGGCGCGGGCGGCGTACCTAGGGATGTGGCACGACTCCCAGGAGACCCGCATCGGCGACGTCCCGCACAGCGCCAAGCCGTACATGGATGTCGCGAGCAACGAACGCATCACCGAAGACCAGGTTGCCGTCCTCCCCGAGGCGGCAGCCAAGAGTATCCGTGAAGCCGTCACCGAGTACGAGGCCGCCGAGACGATCGAGGCCCGCTGCGCGAAAGACGCCGATCGGCTCGAGTGCCTCATGCAGGCCGTCGAATACGGCGAAGCCGGCTACAAGCGCGTCACCGGCTGGATCGAGTCATCCCGCGCCCGAATCCAGACCGACTTTGGCCGACGCCTCGCCGAAGCAGCTCTTCAAACCTCACCACTCGCCTGGCGCGACCGCTGACGCCCCCCAAGTCCTCGGCCCGTAGCGCAAACCTGAAAGCGGGCCGAGGTCGAATCGAGCAACTGTCTGGTCGGCTCACAAGCCGCGATTGACCTGATTCCGAAGAAACTGTGGACTTGAGCAATCAGATCGAGGACTTCAACTCCGAGGCGGTCTGGCGACTGGCGCTACCGAACGCTTGACGACTGGGCCTCATCCCAAGCGGTGAGGAGTTCAGCTTCCCATTCGGGGCGCATCCCAAGCTGGCCTTGCCGTGGGTGGTCGATGAGCCCGTCGCGGTGGAGCGCCTCTCTGAAGTCGTACAGAGTGTCACGCAGTGGTCTGCAGACGAATTCCCGCTTCGGCGGCGCGCCGGCCATCCACTTGCCAGGTACCTTCGGGGATTCGCCATAGCGGGATCTCCGTCCACTGTCGGACGCCCTGTTCATCCAGCCATCTGGGATCCACCCATGCCGGTTGGGCACGGTTTCCGGTCAGTGCCAGGCAGACGTCGATCAGGGCGCCGTACGTCGAGTGGCCGACCGGAGCGACGAGGTTGAAGACACCGTCCCGTTTCGCCTCAAGGGAATTGAGGAGGAACGTTGACACGTCGCGTACGTCGACTGGCTGAATGGGCTGCGCAGGTGGCGCAGGGAGTAGCCATCGACCGCCGCGTGCAGCTCTTGTCAGCAGCTTGAGTCCGCGGCCGACGTACTCACCTGGCCCCAGGATGACTCCGGGCCGCACTACCAAGCTGCGCATGTCTCCGTCCGTCGCAGCTGTCTCGCAGCCCGCCTTCAGCGTGCCGTACTGGCCGCCTATCGAGAGGGCGGCTAGCTCGGGGGAGTCTTCGGTGTAGGTCAGCGACGATGGCCAGGGCGCCGAATCCTCGCTGACAGGGACAGCAGGCCAATCGAGATAGGCACTCACGGTCGAGATGAGCACGTACTGCTCAATCTGCTTGCCGAGCGCCTCCGTCACCCGAGTGACGTCGATCGGTTCAAACGCGCTGGTGTCGATGAGCGCGTCCCATGGGCCAGACTCGGCCAGGCGCTGGAGGTCTACGTCGTTTCGACGATCGCCGAGAACGTGTGTCGCGCCAACTGGCGGCTGCCCATTCTTGCCACGGGAGAAAGCCGTGACCTCCCACCCCCGAGCCAAGGCATCGACGATCAGCGTTCGCCCCAGGAACCAGCTGCCACCGAGGATAAGAAGTCGCATGAGGCAATCTTGCCCTCCGACCGCGTGCCGGGATGACCGACGGAGTTGCGTTCCTCGCCACTCTCGCCCGGCCCAAGCTCCGCGGGTCGACGTGCGTCGCTCGCCATGAAACGACAGCCTCGATCCGAGCACCTTGCTTGCCAGACACGCGAGAGCCGCAAAAGACACGGGCAGGCCACTACCTACGTCCGAGATATTCGAGGCGGGCTGCAGAACCCGCTGCCGCCTAACGACGCTTTCCACCCTCGAAGCTGCCCGGAACGGTGTGGTCCATCGCGTCGACCCTGGCAGGTGCGGGCTTCCTGCTCCTCCCGCGGTCCTTCTTCTTGTCCTTGCCGGCTTCCAGGGGCTCGTATTTGCACTTGACGCATCTGCCGAGTTCGTTGTCGAACGAGAGCACAGACTTCTGCTTGTTGCAGATCGGGCACGTCCGAGTTCGTGCCGGTCCGCGGACCTTCGCCTTGCGGCCGAAGCCCTGCGCGCAGCGAGGGCGTTCCGGAGCACTGACACCTCTCGCCTGGGACAGCAGATACGCCTCGCACGAAGAGTGTGTGGCCAGATACTCCTGAGCCTCAGCAAGTTGCTCGGGCGTAGGTGGATTGTCCGCTGGTTCTACAGCGTCGCCGCTCGCGGCCTCAACGAGTGCTCGCATACGACGAAGCTTGCGTCGGTGTGCGGGTAGCAAGCGGTAGGCGGTGGTCATGCCGATCAACCTTCCTCGATTCAGACGAGCATCGCCAGACTGCCTGGTCCGACAATCAGATGTATCTTGCCGAGTCGCTATTCTCGGATGATCTTCTTCGACTCCAGGCGGTCCAGCAGACGACCGATGGCGACGTACGCTGCTCTGCCCAGTTCGTCGGGGACGCCGGCTGCATACGGTTGCCTGGTGCTAAGCACATGGCAGCGATGCCTGGTCGCGGTTCGCCAGCTAACGGGCAGGCACCTGTCCTTCCGCGCCTGGCGGCGGATTGGCGAGTGGGTCTTGCCGTGCGCTAGAGGACTTCGCTGACGCTCGGCTCCTCACCCGCCTCATCTTCGGGATCTTCTGGCTCGGACTCGAAGGCCTGCGATGTCTCAGTTCCGCCTTCGACTGCACGGGCGCCGATGTCGTGTGCGACTGCCTTGCCCATCACTCCTTCAATTAGGGCGCACAGCGCCGCCCGGCGGGCGACGAAAAAGTCGACGAACCTGTCTTCACGCAGAGCCGCCACCTCGACTTGATGCGCGGCGATGATGGCGTCGAGCTCCGCTGCCGGTATCCTTACCTGGCTCTCGAGGCTCTTCAGGTAGACCGAGGGCGCGTGTCCGCTGAGCTTGATGTTGGTCTTCTTCGCCAACGGCGTCTTGTTGACGATGCTCTCGCGGAGCTCGTCGTCGATGCCATTCTTGAAGCACCACGCTTTCGGGAAGATGTGATGGATGTCGACCTGCATGTCGAGGAAGTGCGCCTTGTCGAACGGCTGGTTCACCAGCCAGTCCACCGTGCCCTGTGCCATCAGCAGAGCGTAAACGCCCTTGTAGGCCGCGGAGTTGCGGGTACGCATCGAGTGCAGGCGGGATTCGACGAAGCTTGCATCCTCGATGGTCTTCGGGCGCTGCATCCTGTCGTCGTGCGACCGTGCCCAGGCTGGTACCTGCTCGAGATCGCGGGCGAATCGACTCTCGATCGCGGCGCCGTACAACTCGCCGAGCACGCCGCACCAGTACCACTGACGAAGAGCCTTGTGAACACCATGTACGTCGGCATCGTCGCCGAGAACGACCTTGATCGTCGCCAAGGGAACGATCTGCTTCGGATACGGAACATCCGCAGCGGTGTGGATGTGCTGCGAGTCAAGGAACCCGGCCACCCACTTGAGCGCCTCGCGGACCTTCGGCGCCCAGGTCAGGTAGTCGGTCAGCTCGAGCCGGAGGATGTCCTCCTTCTTGGCAGTCGTCGCTGTCGGTCCGTGGTACGACGCAAGCAGGCCAACGGCCTGCAGGAAGTCTGTGTTTCCAGGCCAGCCAGTACTGGATAGGCCGACATGATCTGCTGGGTATCGCGCCAGTCGTCATTGAGCCTGAAGTCCACGCCGTGCGTGTCGTAGTAAGCCTTGTCGCCGGCGAAGGTCGCCGTCAGCAACTCGAAGACGTTCAGCGCGAGCCCACCAGTGTTGACCTTCTCGAAGACGGTCGCGACCGCGGACTTGCTGGTCGACGTGTCGAGCTCGATCGCCGGGATGTTGTAGGTCGATGCCGGGCCGACCACGTTCGCGTGGAACTCCGCACCGGTCCCATCCTGAAGCGCGAACAGCCAAGTGACTGTCTCCGCACCGCCGAACAGCAACCGCAGCGGGAAGTACCCGTGCTCGCGTTCCTTGTCCTCATCAGACAGATCAAGGTCGATGTCTCTGCCGAAGTTGCTCCGGACGACGCCGTCGCCCGGCACCGAGATGATCGCGTCATCAAGTCTGTCTTCGCCCGCAAGGGCGGTCTTAATGTGGACGTAGTAGCGACGGCTCAGCTTCTTGCCCCGGCTGTCCTCGGTCTCGACCACGCCGGTGCCGGTGAGTGCCTGCGTCAGCGACGTCAGCCGTTGCTGACCGTCGAGCAGCAGCCAGTCGGGCTCGGTCTCCTCGCCGAGCGTGACGCCTTCGACTGGGCGCGGTTTGAACCTGATCTGATCGTTGCCCGTCTTCAGCAGCATCACGACGCCGAGCGGGTGGCCACGCAGTATCGTCACGAGTAGCTGACGAATACGCTCGTCCTCCCACTTGTACCCACGCTGGAAGTCCGGCAGCTGAATCTTCCCAGTCGTGGTCCACTTCAGGAAGTCACTCAACTCGTACAGTGGCGTCTGGAACCCCATCAGGCATAACCCCCATGACACGAAGCAGCGGCCGCTTGTCGTTCAAGCTCATCACCGCGCGCCTCCCGGCGCTCGATGCCTCTATATCGCCCGTGTGCACGCAGCGTTACAGCCTCCAGGCCGACCGGATGGTCGTGACGTTGTCCCGGGAGCGACGATCTCCACGCGAGGCCGGTGGAATAGCGGGCAGCGATCCCTTCATTTCCGGGTGTGGCAGACGGGGTGAGGTACGTTCGCGCCATGGCGAAATATCCCAGGATCCGTGAGCAGCACATCGCGGTTTTCGGAGAGGGCGGCTCCGGGAAGACGGTGCTGGTTTCCTCGTTCTTCGGGCCGACGCAGGAGGGTTCGTATTCGAACGAACTGTGGGACCTCGTCGCCGACGACACCGGGCAGGGCAACCGCCTCTACCGGAACTTCCTTGGCATGAGAGACCGCGCGAGAGCGCCGCTGACTACCCGCTTCGCGGCCACGACCTACTATTTCTCGGTCAAGCTCAAGGGCGGAGACAATACTGCGGCGAAGAAGCGGCCCTTCGACGCGCTGCGACTCGCATGGCACGACTACCCGGGGGAATGGTTCGAGGAGTCGCCGAGCAGCGAGGAAGAGGCCAATCGCCGCATCGACACATTCCGGTCACTGCTACGCTCCGATGTCGCGTTCTTGCTGGTGGATGGCCAGAAGTTGCTGGACCACGCGGGCGAGGAGGAGCGGTACCTCAAGTCCCTCTTGACGAACTTCCGCCAGGGTGTATTGCGACTCAAGGACGACCTGCTGGGCGATGGGGCCCCTTTGGTCGAGTTCCCCCGCATCTGGATGATGGCACTCTCAAAGGCGGATCTCTTCCCGGACTGGGATGTCTACACATTCCGCGACCTCGTGATCGAGAAGGCCGCCGATCACATCGACGATCTGCGCTCGACGCTTCGAGACCTCGTGGACACGCCTGACGCGCTCTCACTGGGTGAGGATTTCATGCTGCTCTCCTCGGCCAAGTTCGAACTCTCGGAAGTTGGCTCGGAGCCGGTGGAGATCGATGTGACCCAACGGGTCGGGCTGGACCTCATCCTGCCGGTGGCCTCCATGCTTCCCCTGGAACGCCGAGTTCAGTGGAACGAGCGGATGGAGATCCCAAGGAGGGTGCTGGACACGGTGGCGGACGGCGCCGACACCCTGGCTGCGGTTCTGGTGGGCGGGAAGGCCTTTGGCGTCGACAAGTTGGCGGCGAAGTTGCCGAAGGTTGGCCCGTACAGCAAGTTGGTGTTTCCTGCCCTGGCTGCGGCCGCCAAGCTGGCAGGGTCGCAACTCAGAGATCTCAATGCCCAGGCCAGGAAGGACCATGACTTCCTGACCGCGACGCTCACGCAGTTCAAGCTGGACCTGGAGCAAGGCATCAAGGACAAATTGCTCATCAGGAGCCTCAAGTGAGCACTCAGGACCTACCCGGGAGTCTCATCTGGGCCACTCGCGGGCGCTCCTGGGGGTTCCGGTTTCTGCTCGACGGGGGGTGGGCTGACCCTCTTCTGGACTATGAGCGCAGCTTCGCGGGTCTCGAGGGCGAGCCGACGACGTGCCGCCAGGCCCACGGGAAGGTAGCCCTGCGCTTTGCCGATCCTTTGGGGCGGAAAGATGCGGCCGGTCGGGTCATCCCACATGAGTTCGTCGTGTCTGGATACCTGGCCGACGGGATCGAGTCGGTCGAAGACGGCCTGCACCGAATCTGGCCGCTCGTTGCAGAGGCTTATGCCAGAGTCTGGGATGCCGAGATTCCCCCTTCGGCTGCGGACCTCGGCTTCACCACCCAAGGCCGTTGGCCCCCCGACACCACACGGCGTGCTGACAGCGACAGCGGGCGATAAGCCCCCACCCGTCCTAGCAGGACGCCTCCCGGACGGCGTCAACCAGCGTGGGTCGGTGCGGCTTTGACCGTGCGCACCACCCGCGCTGGCCTTCGCCAGCCAGTCGGTGAGCTTGCTCGTTGAAGTCCGCCGTCGATGCGAGCCTCCGGCCCGATTCGCTTCGAGCCAAGCCACTTCACGGAGGTCGAACGGAGCGCACCGGCCCGAGGCGTCAGGGGCCGCATTGTGCGGGTAAGACTTGGGCTGCGCGTTCACCCAACCCAACAATGCCATCGCGGTCGGGAGCATCGGGTGTCCCACCACATACCGATCACGGCACCGCCGGCGGCGCTCGCAGAACCTCGTACACCGCGAAGATTCGATGGATCTTTGCGAAACGCTGCGCGTCTGTACCGGCGCTCAGGTGAGGCTCGGTGAGTGAGCGCCTGCGAACCGGTCGGCGAAGGACCGCCTCAATCCCGGCACACCTCTTGCATGCTCGGGGCGACCCCGCGAGAGCCGTCTCGATCAGACCTGTGAGCGCTCAGCCGTTGAGCTGACATGAGCGACCTGGCGAATCTGCGCAACAGCCCCGTATGGGGCAGGCAACTGTGCTGAGTATCCACCGGATGAACGCCGGCGAGGGCTATCTGTACCTGCTTCGGCATGTCGCTGCTGGCGATGTCGATCGGCGGATGGCGACGCCGTTGACGGCGTACTACACCGCGTCGGGATACCCACATGGCCGTTGGATGGGCCACGGCCTTAGTGGCCTGGCCGATGGCGAGTTGGTCCCGGGGAGCGAGGTGACCGAGGCGCAGATGGCTGCACTGTTCGGGCGCGCGGAAGATCCGCTGACCGGCCGGACGCTCGGCGAGCCGTACCGGGTTTTCAAGAGTCCGGAGGAGCGGATCCGGGACCAAATCCGTGACCTGGACCCGGCCCTGACGGACCCCGAACGTGAGCACGCGGTGGCGCGGATCCGCCGGGAGGAAACGCGGAAGAAGTCGCGGCAGGCGGTCGCTGGGTTCGATCTCACGTTCTCTCCGGTGAAGTCGGTTTCGGCGCTGTGGGCGACTGCCGATGTGGGTATCCAGGAGCAGATCGTCGCTGCCCATCACGAAGCTGTCGCCGACGTGTTGTCGCTGATCGAGCAGCATGCGGCGTTCACCAGGAGCGGCGATGGCGGCATCGCTCAGCTGGATACTCGCGGGGTGATCGCGGCGGCGTTCGATCACTGGGACAGTCGCAGCGGCGACCCGCAACTGCACACTCACGTGGTGGTCGCGAACCGCGTGCAGGGCCCGGACGGCACCTGGCGGACCCTGGATGGGCGCGTGCTGTACCGGGCCGCGGTGGCGATGTCAGAGATCCACAACGTGCTTCTGGCCGACCATCTCACCCGCCGTCTCGGGGTGAATTGGGAGCTTCGCGAACGCGGTTCCCGGCGAAATCCGGCGTTCGAAATCAACGTGATTCCCGACGAACTGATCCGCGAGTTCTCCGCCAGAACCGCACAGATCGAGGCCAACCTCAACGCACTTCTCGACGACCGCGGCGACCAAATCCGGCCACCCGACCGCCGCGAAATGTACGCCCTACGGCAGCACGCAACCCTCATGAACCGCCCTGCCAAACACCACGCCCGACCCCTCGCCGTGCTCATGGAGCAGTGGCGCAAACGCGCCGATCAAGCGATCGGACATGACGCCGTCGCCGCCATCCAACGACCGCTCAACGCGGCCGGCGAGCGTCCCCTGGCAGCCGCAGACCTGAGCGCGGAAACGCTCGACGCGTACGGAGCCGCGACCGTCCTGACACTGCAAACCAAACGCGCGACCTGGACTCGCTGGAACCTCCTCGCCGAAGCAGCACGCCAAACCCGGCTCCTCCGTTTCGCCTCCACCAACGACCGGTTCGCCGCGCTGCAGACGATCCTCGAACGCGCCGAGCAGCGCTCGATCACCCTCACCGCACCCGACCTGGTCACTACCCCTGTCACCCGCGCCAGCGGCGAAGACGTGTTCACCATCCACAACGGCCAGATCTACACCTCACCCGTGATCCTCGGCGCCGAAGCAGTCCTGCTCGACCTCGCCCGCGACACCACCGGACCCACCATCGACCCAGCCACCATCCACACCGCCGGCCTCAGCCCTGACAAAGCCGCCGCACTCGTGCGAATCGCAGCCAGCGGACAGACGCTCGAGGCCCTGATCGGACCCGCCGGCACCGGCAAAACCAGCCTACTCTCCGCACTCACCGCCAACTGGGAAGCCAGGTACGGCGACGGGTCGATCATCGCCCTCGCGCCATCGTCAGCCGCCTCAACCATCCTGTCCGACGCCCTCGGCACCTCCACCGAGAACATCGCGAAATGGATCTACGAGTCCGCCGGCCTCGGCGCCGAACAACGCCGCGACCAGATCCAGCAGACGTCATACGCCGTACACCTGGCAGACCGGTCGCGCCGTCGACGGCGCCAGCAACGGCTTGCTGCACAGCTTGCCGCGCTACACGCCGAACACGACCGCTGGAGCTTCCACAAGAATCAGCTCGTCATCGTCGACGAAGCCTCCATGGCCGGCACCATGGAACTCGCCACAATCGCCCGCGCCGCCAACACCGCCGGCGCCAAACTCCTCCTCGTCGGAGACGACGCCCAACTCTCCGCAGCCGACACAGGAGGCGCCTTCCGCCTCATCGCCAAAGACACCGAAGCCGCCGAACTCACCGACGTCTGGCGCTTCACCAACCCCTGGGAACGCGACGCCAGCCTCGCCCTACGCCGCGGCGGACTCGACGCCATCGACGCATACGACAACCACCATCGGCTGACCGCGGGCTCATCAGAGGCGATGGAAGACGCCGCCTACAAAGCCTGGCTCACCGACACCCACCACGGCAAAGCCAGCCTGCTCATCGCCGCCGACAACACCACCGTCGCACGCCTCAACGCCCGCGCGCGCCTCGACCGCATCACCACCGGCGAAGTCGAACCCGACGGCATCGAACTCCACAACGGCAACCACGTCGGCCTAGGCGACCACATCGTCACGCGCCTCAACAACCGCCGCCTCCCCTACGGCCACCGCCAATTCGTCAAGAACGGCGACCACTGGACCGTCATCCACCGCTGGCCTGACGGCTCCCTCACCGTCCAAAACCACAACCGCGACACCGTCACCCTCCCCAGCAGTTACGTCCAGGAATCCGTCGAACTCGCCTACGCCACCACCGCCCACCGCGCCCAAGGCGCCACCGTAGACACCGCCCACATACTCGTCACCGACCAGCTCACCCGGGCCTTGATGTACGTCGGCATGACCCGCGGCCGCGACGCCAACAACGCCTACATCGCCACCCACCAAACCAGCTCGGACCTCCACGAACCCCACGCTGAACAGACCATGCAAGACGTCCTCGAAGACGTCCTCAACGACCCTGGCGTCGAGCAATCCGCCCACGAAGTCATGCGTCAAGAACTCGACAACGCCACCCGCCTCGACCGGCTCATCCCCATCCACGAACACCTCTGCCAACTCGACGCCAAGAACCGCTACCTGCCCGCGATCGCCGCCTCCGGCCTCGACCCATCCGACCAAGCCGCACTCCAAGCCTCCCCCGCCTACGGCCCACTCATCGCCGAACTCCGCCGCGCCGAAAACGCCGGCCTCGACATCACAGACGTACTCCACCGCGCCGTCGGCCAGTCACCACTCACAACTGCCAACGACCTCGCCGCCGTCATCCACCACAGAGTCCACCGCCTGACCGCCCGATCACTACACAAGACCGGCCACCACCCCGCACAGATCCTCGGCCTCATGACGCCAGCCACCCACGTCAGCGACCCCACACTCATCGCGCCGCTGCGCGAACTCGAATCCCAAATCATCGAACGTGCCAACAGGCTCGGCGACGACCTACTCACCAATCCACCCGCCTGGTACGGCGAATTGCGTCGTACAGCAAGCACTGCACCGCACCACCGACTCCGCGAACTCGCCCGCGACATAGCCGCCTACAGGGAGTGCTACCAGATCCAGGGCGATTCGATCCTCGGAGACGCGCCACCAGCCAGCGCCAGCGAGCAAAGCCGCCAGCGCTCCCGACTCATCAAGGTGCTGGCCGGCTTTTCATCGCAGACTCCCGAACAATTGACACACGAGGCAGGCGTCGTGGATGTGCCAACGCAGTCCGTCTCACCGCGGCCAGACTGACATCGCCACGGCCGGCTCAGGGCGCAGGTAACAACCGCACGAGCGCGCCCGCTCTTGCATGCGGCGAGCCTTCGACGCACAGCTCGCATTGCCACGTGGAGATCGGAAGCGGACAGCGCGAGCAACATACCGAGCGCTCACACTGGTACCGGGCACGCGCGCGGCCGCGTACGGTGTCCAGCGTGGCGACTGCTCCCGGGCATGGCGACGGCGATCCTGCCGACCTCGCCGACGCTCGTGACAAAGCCTGCCGGGGTACAGCTCGCGAGGTCGTGGCACAGGCGATGGCCCAAGTTGGGTGGGTGTCTGGCCGTACGCCGATCCTGCATCATGTAAGCCGGGGTCGGCTCGGCCGGGCGCGATGGTATCCCGGTGTGGCAGACAGCGTGGGCACACCGTGGCGTGATACCCCGTCATACGGACGGGCGGGATGGCGCGAACGTGCGGCATACCTCGGCGGCGATGAGATCTTCGCCGTTGACTACGGCGTCTGCGACCACTGCGCGATTGGCTGGGTCGAAGAAGCCGCTACCGCCGACGGATACACCCGCCCCGGGCTGGCAACCGCTGGACTGGCCGCGATCCGCGCGAGCCACCCGGGAATCACCTGGCACACCGCGGGCTGCCATCTGAAGGGCTTGGAGTCGTTCTGAGTCGCCGTCGGCCGCGATGTACCCGGCAGCTACACACACCAGCAATGCTGCATCAACTTGCACAGACCAGACCGCAGCTCCGCAGCCCGTCTCTTGTCGGTGACAAGCAGACTCGGTTCGAGCCGAGGGCGCTCCCGCAGCGTAGCCGCCAATCCTTGTCGTCACCCGAGACCTTTCGCGTCCACATGATGTCGAACCGCGCGGGACATCCCGGGACACGATCAATCGGATCCTCTCGGTCAACGGCTGTGTTCGATGGCGACCTGCACGCTACCAAATGCGCCAAGGTTGCAGCTGGCAGTGCCGGAGGGACTGTTGACCGGAGACCTCACCAGCGCGCTCAAGGCGTCTATGCCGCGACCAGCGTTCGTCATCCGTAGCGATCTGGCGATATTCAGGCTGGCGTCCTGAAGGCTCGCGGTCTGGCAGGCTGAGGTCATGGAGCGGAGCTCGGTCGAGCAGGACGACCTGCGGGGCGGATCTCGAGGTAAGAGCCGCGCTTCGCGGTACTGCTGCACTCGGGTTCAGAGACGCAGATCTGTATGTCAGCTGACGTGGTCTCTCAGCAACTAAGCGGCCTATCGGAGGACCAGTGGCTTACAAGCTAGACCGAAAACTCGTCGTCGGGATTGCATCCAGCGCACTGTTCGACCTAGGAGAGTCAGACGCCATATTTAGGCGCGATGGAGAGGATGCCTATCGCCAATTTCAAGGGAGACATCTCAATACTCAGCTTATGCCGGGAATTGCGTTCCCATTCATTCGTCGCCTGCTCTCGCTCAATGACTTAGCCTTGGATGGCGAGCGGCTCGTCGAGGTCATTGTCCTATCCCGCAACGATCCCGATACTGGCCTTCGCGTCATGCGGTCAATCGCGTCCCACGGCCTAGGAATCAGCCGCGCCATCTTCACGCAGGGACAAGCGCCATATCGATTTATGCCTTCTCTCAACATGTCTCTATTTCTCTCGGCAGACGAGAATAGTGTGTACGAAGCCGTAGCTGCAGGACTTCCTGCTGGTCGAGTACTGAGTTCATCGTTTGTAGATGATGCCGACGATCAGGAACTTCGAATTGCATTCGACTTCGACGGCGTTCTAGCGGATGACAAGTCGGAACGAGTGTTCCGGGATATCGGAATCACCGGATTTCGGATGTTCGAAGCTCGAAACCTGGCTACGCCTCACGATGCAGGTCCGCTTCGCGACTTCTTAAGAAGCATCAACCAGATTCAGCGTCGCGAGGATGAGCGCCACCGTGAAGATCCCAGCTACAGGAACCGAGTTCGCGTGGCAATCGTGACCGCACGCGACGCACCGACGCACGAGCGGGCACTCGTAAGCCTGAAGGCATGGGGCCTGCGGGTCAACGACGCGTTCTTTTTAGGCGGAATCGACAAGGGCCTGATCACCGATGTTCTCAGGCCGCACATCTACTTCGACGATCAACAAGTGCACCTAGAGCGCACATCGAAGGTCGTTCCCAGCGTTCACGTGCCATTTGGAATTGCCAACGCTCCGCGCACAACGACAGGCACCGACAGTGACGACTGACGGTGACATCAGACGGTAGCCAGACGCCTGCAATGCTCCTTTGACAGCTTCCCCCCGACGGCGCCAGGCGGCTACCCAGCCGGTCTCGGGCACCGCCCATGTACGGTCCACAGCCGATCGGCATCTCTTCAGCCATGCCTCTGACCATGCCATGGCGCCCGCCGGTGAGCCGTCCTCCGTCTTGTCGGCCGTACACGCTAGCATGCATCTCGTGTACCATCGTGCGTTCGACCTACGTCGTGCCGCGTCGGGTTGTCCGGGACCGACTCGATCGACTAATGCGAACGCGGCCGTGCATAGTGCGACCGGGGAGTACTTCGTCCGCCGAAGTAGCGTCGCCTGCGAGTCCGTTGTCGATCGCCGCGAGGAAGACCCGAGGGGAGTGGGCCAGTGGCGCCCAGCATATGGAGGCGACTTCGGACTGACAACCCGAACTTCCGACTCCAACTGGTTCTTCGATTCAGCAACCGGAGGATGGCTGCAGACCTCAACGGCACCATATGGCAGCATCTGCAGATCCTCAAACATACAGGACATTGCTGGTGGGGCTGGTGGCGAGCGCAGAACGCCCTGGATCTCCAGACCGACCCATCGGATGAGTTTAGCCGTCTATTGTCGTCCGGGCCGGCCTACATTGGGATCTTCAGCAAATCTCTCGGCCGAGCGTACATTGCAAAAGTGGACCAGGTCAGAACAAATCATGGCGAGCCCCTGATGACGCCCGAGCGAGCCGCGACACCTGCATACTATTCCTCCGAAGCATTTCCTGCGTGGTTTCGTCTTATCGAACTACGCCGCATCGATGATGTCGAAATATCGGAGATGTCTGAGACCGAAGCTGCCGAATCGGGGATACAGCTGGAAATGCTGGAGGATCTATTCCGCGAACTAGGCACTGTTGAACAGACCGTGATCTGGTTGGACGACGAGGTTGAGCCCAGCCTGCCGACAATGGAACAGGTCGAGAATTCCCGAATTCTGCACATCTCCGACCTCCATTTCGGCGAGAGCCACGAATGGCAGTCAAGCGCTACGCGGCATCCCGGCCGAGTCACGCTGGCCGACGCACTAGAACGGACGTTTGAGCAGCAAGGTCTCGCACCCACGGATACAGGTGTGATCGTGGTATCTGGCGATATCTCTGACCATGGCCCAGACAGAAACCGATATGAAGATGCTCTGGCCTTCTTCAATCGCTTGTTCTCGATGACGGGCCTGTCCTCAAAGAACCTGGTAATAACTCCCGGGAACCACGATGTAACAAGGCATGTGATAGACGGCGGGGAAACACAATTTGATTTCTCGCAACGCCAGTACGATGATAGAATCCGTCAAACTGAAGAATCATATCGCCAGTTTTGTGATGAATTATTTGGTGCGCCAACTGTTATCTCGCGCGTCCGCCGATTCAAGACCCCTTCAACGGAACTGAATTTCCTGCAACTGAATTCAACTCTGCCGCGCGACCAGTACACCAAAGAATATGGTTTCCTTGGCCTGGCACCGCTCGGGCAACTCGAAGGCCTCGGTAAACTCTACAGAGACGCTCGCGCTCGTTCAGAGATTGCTGTCAACATAGCCGTTCAGCATCATCACGTCGTGTCGACGGTCAAGGTCGAGCACGTCCCAGAGGCAATGGCTTCCGAAATACATGACCCGGTCTCAACCATGGTCGATCAGTCGAATCTTGTGGACTGGTGCACTCAATACAATATACGGCTCCTTCTTCACGGCCATCAGCACAAATTGAAATGCCGAGTGATCAGTGACAGGTTCTCGAACGCAGACGGGTTGTTTGTCACCGATGTGATCGGAGCTGGAACAGCTGGGGCCTCTTGGCGCGCCGACGGGGAGGGAATGTCGTTCAACCTGTACGACGTCGGCTCGGAAAATATTCGCTTTCGGAGCTTTGCTATGGATAGAGAGTTGACGCGCCAAGTCCCACTGCGAGATGCAGTGCTCCCAACGTCCGGATGGATGGTTCCCCGTGGCCGTTGACGAAAAGACTCCCGACCGCTCTCTCGTTGGATCGCGGTTGAACTGGATTGATGAAGTCCGCATATCATTGACGAGCGCATTGATTGACCGCCATCTAGCTCCGGCGGAGGCCGTGTTCCAGTGCGAGGGCGCCTTTCCGACGGTACCGCTTAGTCTCTTGCAAGAGTCTACGGTTCATGCTTTTTCGAGAACCCCGGGATCAGCGGAGCCGGCTACGGAAGTTGCGCGACGGCCGCCATGGAGGACCGCTGAGAATGACCTTCTAATGTCGGAGTGGTATTTCACCGAGGACACGATCGATGGCCTAGTTACGTCCTTTGTTCAGACTGGGGATCCGGTCATTTCAATTGGTTGCCCGACAGTGGCATTTCGGGCCGCAGAATCGATGTCCCGAACTATTCTCGTCGACGCGTCTCCTTGGGTCTCAATCGGAACCAGTCCACGGATTGATCATCGTCGACTCGACGTAACTGAAGCGCTGCGCATGGGCGGATGTGGCATCGGAGTCTACTTCATCGATCCTCCATGGCATTTTGACGACTACCGAGCTTGGCTTAGCGCAGTAGCGCCTGTCTTGGAGCCCGGATCACGCGTCTGTCTAGTATTGCCACAGCGCTTATCTTCGAGGGCATCGCAAGCTATCCGAACATATTGCATGGACTTTTTCGCCGCGCGCGGGAGATTCGATCTCCTACCGAATCACGTGGCTTACAGGACCCCGGAATTTGAGCGCGCGATGCTACTGGCCTCTGGTCTCCCGGTTGCCGACTGGCGTCGCGGGGACGTATTGGACGCCCGAATAGACCGGATTGTGCAGCCGGAGCTGATTGATTTCGACGCCCGTGATCTTAGCGATTGGAAGCCGTTCAATATAGGTGGGCGGGTAGTTCGCCTCAGACTTGCCAGCGACGTCACTGATGGTCCAGTGGAGTTCTCTCCGCCGCCTGGAGCGAAAGGTTGGGTGATTCTCAATCCTAGCCGTTCCGCACTGCGCGACGCACGAGTAAATTGCGTGACTTCGTCTGGCGTCGCCCTGAGGATTCGAAGCGGAGCGCGAATGTTGGCCGATTCGCTCGGCGATCTTGAGGCGGGCGTCGCACTGGAGGATGTCATACGACGCCTCGATGCTGGTGTGACGCATACAGGGCGTCTGGAAGAGCTGTTGCTCCAACTCGTCGGCGACAATCAAAAACGGGAGGCGCGCTAATGCGCAGGTACCTCGGTGAGGCATCAGGCGTCACTGTCACTGCAACGCCTCACTATTTCGGCAGGTTCCTCGTCATCAGACGCGCGCGTGACGATAGTCGATTTGGTGGTCATTGGGCGTTCCCGGGAGGGCGAGTTCACTATTTCGAACAGAATGACAGGTTCGGCGATAGCGACGATCGCCGTGTGCTTTGCGAGACCTTGACTGAAGCTGCAGTTCGAGAGGTTCGAGAAGAAACCGGGCTGCGAACGTCGGGGCTTGCCTTCTATACCGACTCGTATGACTCATTAGGCAACCGAGCCGCAGCACACTTTTGCATCGACGTTGAGGATGATCATGTTCTCGTGGATTCCGATGAGGTCATGGACTATCGGTGGGTGAGCACACAAGAGGAACTCCTCAAGTTGACGCCGAGGATAGCCGGGATCGAATACCATCTGGAATATATATTCGACGAGTTGTCCGGGCGCCACACCGGACCGTTTAGACCCCTGTCTATTCTGGACCTAACTCGGGCCGTTTATTCTGAGCATAGTTAGGAAGTTGCTTTGAATAGTTCAATCCAATCTACTATGTGTGCCGGCCGTGGCTAGAGCGATCCAGATAAACCCCCTTCCTTCGTACGACTCGTTCCACATTCGAGACGAGGATGTGTCGGCGCTTGCCGTCTACGAGTGGGCTGAGAGCCAATGCACCGAAGCATTTGACTGGTACATGGCCAGGCGGGTTTGGCCGTCACGTGTTTCCAAATTGCTGCGAGTGATGACTATAGCCCTCGGCGTCATCGGTTCAGGCGTCCCATTCTTCGCGTTGGCTTCTGATTCTCACATAAGTTCCGATTGGGGCTACTTGGGTCTCCTAGTTGCCGCCGGGTGCCTGCTGGGAGATCGAGCTTTCGGATTCTCAGCAAGTTGGTCACGGTATGTCAGGACGGCTATTTCCATAGAGAGTGAGATCGCATCGGCGCGGGCTGAACTACTCTCCGTATTGGCGGCTAATCCATTGCATAAGGATCGAAATGGCTTGATTGCGCAGATTGCCGTCACTCTCATAGCACGTACCAACGAAGCGGTCTCTCACGAGACGGCCGAGTGGATCGAGGATTTTCGTGGAGCGCAGGAGGAGCTTCGCGGCAAGGCTGGGACGCTCGGGCCCTAGATAGCCGACTATCGCACTGCGATTGCCGTATTGATTGACTCATGCGTTGACGCTAGTCGAGATTCCTGGTGACAAACATGCGTTACTACTGATCTGCTTGTGGGGACGCGGGAATGAGTTGGTTGCCGTGCGAGATCTGGAGTAGCCGCTGGGGGCGTGGATGTCGACGGTGGCCGATCGTGGCTTTGCCGAGGACATCGCAACGAGGCCGCGGGGTCGACGTGGGCTGAAAACGATCCACGGTCCGCTTCACGCCGATCGCTTGGCGACGGCCGATGGTGCCTGTAATTCGTCACCCAGGCGGTCACGACACTGGCCTGGCCGCGACTACCTTTGCTATGATGGTCGACTTTGCACAATGAGGAGAACGATGAGCGAACAGTCGTCCGAACTGCACCGCTTCGCCGCGCGGCTCGCTAGTGGCCCATCATTTCTTCTCCTGGGACAGTCGGCCACTCTCGCTGGCGATTCGCCGACCGCCCTGTATCCGTGGAGCGGCGTCTACACGTCGAACACCGGCAAGGGCATTGCTGATCGACTGCGCACTGACCAGCGAACCGTCTCGTCGGTAGCCGCGATGTCCGCGAACGCTTCTCGAAGTCAGACTGATCTTCAGGTCTGTTACCTCTTCGGTGGCGAACACCTTCCCGAGCCCGAGCAGCCTGCGAAGGATATCCTCGAGGCGGCTGACACGCGCCTCCGGGCGCTGCAGGAGCTTTCCCGCCTGGCGGGAGAAACGGTGACTCCCAGGGGCGTCATTGTGATCGATGGTTGGCGACCTGGTGACAAACTTCAATCTTCCGAACTCATTCCTGCGTTGCGTCCACTCGGCCCCGGACAAGCCCACCTCTTCTCTGCGGCCAGATGGGCCGACGACATGTATGTCAAGAGTCTGGCGAACGCGGGTCAGTTGGTCCTACATGACCAAGATCTGAGTGAAGCCCTGAGCGTCCTGGCTGAGTCTGGGGCGGTCAAACTTGACCTCAATGACGTCCGTGGCAGGGTTGCCGGCCATGTCATCGCGCTCGGCGACGGATTCACTGAGATTGACATTCACACGTGGAACCAGATTCGACGGTCAGCCCGTCCTGTCGACCTTGAGTTATTGACGCCGCCCGTCTTCAGTTCTGAGGCGGCCCGTTACCAGGAGTTTCGGAACTTCACTGGGGCACCGGACGGCTCTCCCCGATGGCGTGGTATCGCCGCTGGAATGAACGTCACACGTGACTTCGAGGAGAAGCTTGCGACGGCTGTGACCGAACGGCTGCACGAGCGAGGTCTTCCCAGCCCCGTTGTGCTCATCGGGCAGACTGCAACCGGCAAGACCATCGCGTTGGCTGCGCTCGCGATGAAGCTCGCGCAGGAAGGTGAGTTCGCCATTCTGCATCAGTCCCGACGGACGGTTCGCCCATCATTCGATGACATCGACATGTATGCCGGCTGGGCTGAGGAGCGCGGCGCAAAGGCCACTGTCCTGATCTGGGACGGCATGGTTCACCCCGGTGAGTACGAAGCTCTCGCGCGCCAGTTGCAGAACCGAGGCCGCAAGGTTCTCATCGTCGGATCTGCGTACCAACCGGACAGCGAGACTTCTCGACTCAGCAATTCGCAGTTCATCCCGGCCCCCGCCGATTTAAGTGCTGGCGAGTCGACGCAGCTCCTGGCGCTCCTCAATTCATTCGGGGTTGAATTCGCGGCGCCGAAGGGTGCACTCGATTCGAGCTTTCTGGCCTTTCTCTACCACATGCTCCCTGAGACTGAGTCCGCACTCCGGCGAGGTCTCTCGTACGAGCTGCGCGCCGCCGAGAAGGGCATGGAGCAGCTGGTGCGCAAGCGCGGCGTTGAGGCCACGCGAGAGAACCGTCTCACGGCGATGGCCGCAGCTTTGCAGGCCGCGGGGCTCGAGCTTCTCGAGCTGGCCCCAGAAACTGACAACGACGAGAAGCCACTCAACGAGCAGACGTTCCGTGAGCGCACCTCAATCCAGCGGGTAACGACGCTCGTGTTGGTTGCCGGTCGGCATGGCGTTCCAGTGCCGATCGACCTCGCGCTCCGAATCCTCGGTCGAGAGGGCTCTCAGAGCATCCGGGATGCACTGCGCGCGTTCGACATCATCCGCGAGGTCGACGATGACAGCGGCGAGTACTTCCTGACTGCACGCTCTCACCTGGAAGCCGAACTGCTCGCACAACACGAGATCCCGCTTGAAGTAGAGATCGAGGTCGTGACTGAGGCGATCCGAAACGTCCGAATCGTGGAGGGGTTCAGCAGCGGAGCCGATGAGGTCCAGTTCGTCGTCTCGCTGTTGGAGCGAATAGGCCCTAACTCCCGCAGCCCGAGGTATCGACCGTACTTCCACGAAATCTCGGAAGCGCTCCGCGAACGCAGAGGAGATTCGGGCAGAGTGCACCCCAGGCTCGTGCTTCAGGAGTCCACCTTCGCTCGCGCCTTTGTGCACTGGCAGCAGGAAGCACAGCAGGGGACGCCCGCCGACCGCATCTCCAGTCTCGAGCACAACAGCGACTTGCTGAATGAGGTCTTAGCCAACTCAGACCTTCGCGGCATGATGCGGCTTTCTCTGACTGTCGAACTGGCGTCGACGCTCGGATCGATCATGCACGAAATCCAGAGAGACGGAACGTCGGAACAGCCGGCGAACCTCGTGGGGAGACTGGACGAAATCCTTCGAGCAGTGATGGACGCGCGGGCAATCGATCCGGGCAACCTCCACCCCCTCGACGTCCTCGCGTGGTCGACGCTTGATGCCGTTCGGACAGAAAATCTGCCCCCGCAAGAGCGTCTCAACCGGTTGGCGAACGCTGTCGCCACGCTCGACTCGGTCGACCGCATCGCGCTCAACGAGAGGCAGCGCGCCCAGCTAGACATGCGCCTCAAGCAGCTACAGGAGCTCCTCGGAAACGACGATGCCGTCTGGGAGCGGCTCCGTAGCCTTGAGGTCAACAATGATCCTGCCGCGACGTACTTCCTGGCGAAGTTCGAAGCCGAGACGGGCCAGTCTGGCAAACGCGCCGCGCTCGATCGGCTTTGGGCAGCGCCGCGGACGACGCAGCAGGACTGGCGGTGTGCGCAGTTGCTGCTGGAGCTCACTTGGGAGGACTTGACGGGGAGTCACCTCCTCCAGGGCGAGCGCGTGCCCATCCACCTCTCGGATGCAACGGTCCGGACCCTACTACGGCTGTCTGCCGCTCTTCAGGACGCGGAACTTCCCGACCGATACAAGCTCCTCTTCGTCGAGGGTCTTGCGTACTTCGCGCTGGGAAATTACTCGGACGCCACGAGCACCTTTCGCGAGGTAGAGAATCTCACTCGTCAGCTGGCTCGCCGCATCAACACCGTGCTCGTCCTGGCAGATAGCGACCGGAAGCCCCTCGTGCACACTGGCCGAATCGAGTCGGTGGGTGGCAATTGGGGGAAGGTGCGCGTTGAGGAGCTTGCCACGACCCTCTGGTTCGAGCCGCGGCTGTTTTCCGCTTCGCAAGAGTTCGCTAGGAACCAGCAACTCCCGGGCTTTATCATCGGCTTCAAGCTCACTCGCGGTGCCGTAGCCGAACCGCGCACGATGTTCCGGACGCCGCAGAGCCGATGACGCATCATCTCAAGGCCATAGGCTTCAACAAGAAGGCCTGCACCGGCGCCGATCTGACGTACGAATCCGCGCCTGACGTCCACCCCATCGTCACATCTAAGGACAGTTTCGACAGGCTGGTTTCCGAGTACTATAAGTTCTTTCGCGAAGCCATGGCTGCCGACATTGCGTTTCTTCGAGGTGTTGAGGGCCATCGCGACATCCGGGAATTCGATGAGGCGATCTACCAGCTCCGAACAGCAAGACAACACGACGACAATGCCCAAGCAGTGGCCTTCTACGAGAAGTGGACCACCGACAACGGATCTTGGCAGATCGCCGGAGACGCATTGTCGCTGCTACTCCAGCGCGCGCTGTCGCAGCTCGCTCGCATCAGTAGCCGAGTACGCCGCGATCGGGGGCTGACGTCTGCATGGCGGGATCACGCGCAGGCTGAACCGGCGTCAGTCTTCGAGTCCGTATGCAACGACTTCAACGCGTCATTCGGCGAATCACGTAAGCAGCAGCTGATCAGGAATGTCGAGCGAAAGAAGCGACGGATCCGCGCGGGCCAGGATGTACGAGCTTGGGTCGAGTCATTCTGCGTTGAGGAGATTACCCACCAGTCAATCGATCTCCCGGTTCCCTACTACGAAGTGCTCGATCGGCTCGATCTCATTGGACGTCCACGAGCTCGAGCGGCCATCCTGCTGGCCTACTCGATTAGCGACTCAACGAGGCTGCGCGGTGAGGAGTTCCTCGCAAGGGTCGAGGCAGCTTGGAAGGTATCAGCCGCTTAAGCCTCGGTCCGCCGATGGGCCAGTGAGGTGAGTGTGCGCGAGAGGATGCCCTTCTGTACTGTGAGCCTGGGACTTGCGGCTGTACCAAACAGTCATCTGAGGAAGGCATCTTTTCGATGCGAAACTCTCACGGTCTTGGCAGACATCGGGGGGATCCATTCGACGATTCGAGCCTCGTGTTTGCTGTTGGTCTGGTACGAGCGCTAGCGCCGGCCAAGTCCACTGAGCTGCATCACCTTGCTGATCACCTCACGATACCGACTGACAAGGGGGCGACCGCTGGCTTGAAGATCGCCTCAGTCGCAAACGTGGGTGGTCGCAGACGCGTGATGGCGCTCGCCGGAATTTCCGAGCGTGTCAAGGTAGCCGCCGGGCGGATCGAGGTGCTGCCCGTCCTCGAGGCCCTACACCACATGGACCACGACCACCTCGACGTCGCTGACATTCGCGTACAGCTCGTCAGGATCGACGGAGGCCGCGGCACGATCCCTACTCGCAGCGTCTCGGCGTCGGGATTGCACATGAAGCCTGACCTCCCTGCCGCCGGTGCTCCCGCAGACCAGGTCTACCTCCTTCACTCGGTCTCAGCGTTTCCGAGGCCAGCGCCCGGGGCGAAAAGCGTTCCACTCCCAGCCAGCGGCGCACAGACGGTCGCCATCCGTGACCGGAATTCGCAGGTAGTCACATAGCCGACCCTGTCGCGGCGGTCGCCACCGATGAGCGAGCCGCTGTTGTCCGGACCATGGCGGAGCCTGACTACGAAACACATGAGGCCAACCCTGGCGTCCCTGGCCTAAGCCATCGATCCGACCGGGCGGGTTGAGGCTAAGAGATGCACTCACGTGCTGATGCAACAATCACGGGACCCTGAAGGCCATCTTATGTCAACCTTCAGGGCGGGCTTGTGACCCCAATCCGTAGCGACGTCAGCCGAGCGACATTTCATCCGTCCCGAGTGCCAGCGCCAGCCGCCACCCGTTTTAGGCATTGCCGGGTATTCTCACCAGAGGCCGAGGTTGGCGAATTCTTGGTCTAGGGCTTCGGCTGCGGAGGGGTTGTGGATTCGGCGGCCCATGTAGACGTCTTGGGTTATGGAGACTTGGGCTTGGCCTAGGTGGTCGGCTATTTGGCGGGCGGATTGGCCTCGGCGGTCTAGGGCGGTGGCGGTGGTTTTGCGGAAGGTGTGGGAGCGGATCCAGGTCAAAGCGTCTGAGGGTGAGGGTCGGGCTGCCTGGTCGACTTGGGCGCTGAGGGTGGGCGATGCGTTGAGGTTTATGCGGTAGGTCTTGACGAGGGTGGCTACGAGTTCGCGGTCGAGCTTGATGCGGCCGTTCTCGATTAGCTCGAGTCTGGTCTTTGGCCAGCCGAGTTTCGTGGCGACCTGTTTGCGGGTCAGGCCGGTTTGGAGGCGGGCGGATCGGAGGGTCTCGCCTAGGTCGCGGCGGGCGGTGCTGGCTACGGGGGACAGTGCTCGGCGGAGGGCTCGGCGGACGTTGGAGGGGTCTCGGAAGCCTCCGAGGGAGTCGGCGAAGATGGGGTCGTCGAGGCTCACGCCGGCTGCGTGGCGGCGGCGGAGCATGGTGACGGCCCCGTCGGGCAGGGGTAGGGCACGTACACCCGCCCTCGACTTCGGTGCCTTGCGGAGCAGGCTTTGGCCTGGGACGCGAACAACGGTGTGAGTGATTTGGACGGTGCTGGCTTCTAGGTCGACCTGCGACCACAGGACCGCGAGAGACTCACCGATTCGGACGCCTGTTCCGAGCATGAAGACGACGAGGTCCGGTAGGTCGGCGTGCCGGGCGGCTTCATCGGTGGTCAGCTGTTGGCGCAGGAGGGCGATCTCTTCGGTGGTCAGCGCTCGGGGCGGGTCTTTTGGGCCGGCCTCGACTGCTTCGACCTCGCGGACCGGGTTGACAGTCAGGGCGCCGTACCGGACGGCGAGTTGCATCATCCCGGAGATGACCGCGCGGCAAGTCTTCGCGGTGGGGCGGCCGGCGTTGCGCTTGATGGTTCCGATCACTCTGTCGATGCGGGGTGTCGTTGCCTCACCGATCAGGAGTTCACCGAGGGCAGGACGCACGTAGTTCTTGATGGCTGTGCGGTACGTCGTCAGCGTCGTCGGTGATCGCCGGCCGTCTTCGATACGTTCCTCGAGCTTCTCGATCCAGAGGTCGATGAGGTCGTTGATCTTGTCCGTCGGGCTCAGCTCGCCGTACTGCGAGACCTTTGCCCGGTCTCGTAGCTTCGTGAGTAGGCGGTGCTCGGCTGCGCCTTTGGTCTTGGCGGACGCGGTGACCTCACGGGTATGGCCGTCGTGGTCACGGAAGTACGCGGACGCGCGCCAGGCGACCACCTTGCCCTCGGCGTCCTTCCTCTGAGCACGGGATCGGACGTTGCCCCATGTTCCGATCGGAAGGTGCGGTCTGCTCATCTAGGCCCTCCACAGTCCAGCTGCACGTGGCAGCTCAACGTCTGGGCGGGCCGGGGATCGGACGAAACGGGAGCAGTGCGACACGATGCGAAACGTCGCTCAGCAACGCGCCGCCAGCTGGCTGCGCGGAGCCGCCGACCCCTCTGAAACGGGCATGCACCGGCCACTCGGAGTATTGGCAGAGTTTGCGCAGACCCAACTTTCCAGGCCGAGGCGCCAAACTGCGCCTGACCTGCGGAAACGGGTAGGCCCCGTGGGACTCGAACCCACAACCCGCGGATTAAAAGTCCGCTGCTCTGCCAGTTGAGCTAGAGGCCCTCAGTTGGTGAGGGGAACAGTGTGTCAGGTTTGGGGTCGGATTGCTTGGGCGGGGGTGATCGTCGGGGTGGTTACGGTGTGTGGTGGTTGGGGTTCGTTGGGAGTCGCCGTGCCTGCGGGCTGCCGTCGATCCTGGTGTGTCCGGTGCGACCGGTACTGCGTGGTAGGTCACGGAAGTGACGCAGTGAGGCGTGAGGTCTCGCGGGGTACCGCGCGATGGTGGTACAGATCGGAATTCGCCCGGGGGGTCCGGGTGCTGGTAGTCCTGCCGCGGGGGGAACCGACGGCGGGTTGGGGGGAACATCGTGTTGTTGATTCGTGCTGCGCTGGTTGTGGGGGTCGGCGGGCTTGTTGTTGGGTGTGGGGCGGACTCGGGTACGACGGCCGAGCAGCCGGCTGCGATCGCCAGCGTCCACGTCACGGCCACACCGCGACCGTCGCCGGTCATCAGCCAGGCCACGACCACTCCCGCGCCGATCACCAAGGCCACAGCGAAGCCGACGACCGCGACGACGTCGAAAGAGGTTGTCGAGTTGCGTGTCATTCCGTTCAAGAAGAGGACGGTGACCGATGACTCGCTTCCGAAGGGGGAGAAGACGGTTCGGACTAAGGGTGTGAACGGGACGCGGCGGTTGACGTATCGGGTGACGTTTGTGAATGGCGTGCAGACGGCGAAACACCTGCTTAGGCAGGAGGTTGCTAAGGAGCCGCGGACGCAGATCACCGCTGTCGGGACCAAGGTCGACGAGCCGGAGGAGCCGTCGGGGTGTGATCCGAACTACTCCGGGTGTGTTCCGATCGCTAGTGATGTCGACTGTTCGGGTGGGAGTGGGAACGGGCCGGAGTACGTCCAAGGTCCGATCCAGGTCATCGGGACCGACAAGTACCGTTTGGATGCCGATCACGACGGGATCGCCTGCGAGGATTAGGCGGCGACGAAGACCTGGAGGTCGAGGACCACGGTCGGGCTGACCAAGGCTGTGGTGAAGGCGTTCCAGTTGACCTGCCAGCGGGCGCGTTCGATGGTCAGTGCGGCGGCGAAGGCGATGTCGCCGCCGGGCGTGGAGACGAGTTCGAACGGGACCGTTACCGGGTGGGTGATGCCGCGGATCGTCAGGTCGCCGGTGACGTCAAACCTCGCCCGATCGACCTGCGAGACCTTCGTCGACACGAAGGTGATGATCGGATGCGTCTCCGCGCCGAGAAAGTCCTTGCGGAGCTGGGCGTCGCGGCGTCGGTCGCCGGTTTCGATGCTGTCCGCGCGGATCGTGAGCTGGGCGCTCGACCTGGCCGGATCGTCGCCGTCCAGGTGCACGGCGCCTTCGAACACGTCGAACCGGCCGCGCACCCGGGTGGCCATCCGGTGGCGCGCGACGAACCCGAGCCGCGTCCGCGCGGCGTCGAGCACGTAGTCACCGGTGAGCTGGTTGAGTGTCGTCGTCATACTGGGTCCGACGAGACAGCGGGTCGAAGTGTCAGCCGATGACCCCCGTGGTGATGCGTCGCGGGGTGATGTCGAACATCGAGTCCTCGGGTGGATCGGCCAGGTACGCCGCGCGGAACTCCTCCGGCAGGTACTTCTCCACCATCGCGTTGAGCAGGTCAGGGCTCAGCGGAAGCAGCCTGGCAACGCCTTGCATATTGAGGTACGTCGCAGTTGGTCCGTCGGCCGTCTGCACCGAGAGCGACAGCTCGCCTGACCCTTCACGGTGCAGCCGAGCCTTCTTCGACTTCGCCGGCGTCATCACCTGGAATCTGTTCTCGCCGGGCAAGTGGTGAAACCACACCGGTGTCACATGCGGCGACCAGCCCGGATCGTCGATCGCCAGCACAGCCACCAACGGCTGCGCCAGAAACTCGGCCGCCTCGTCATCGTCCATCGTCCGGAAACCCATGCAACCCTCCACTCATGAAGTAACCACCGACCCTGCCACGAGCCACCGACAGTTCAGGGAGTCGCGAGCGCAGTCGCGACCTCGACGAGCGCATCGTGGTACGCCTGGCTGGTGAAATCGGTGATGGTGGACCGAAGCCAGAAACCGGCGCGGCCGGCCCGGATGCGCTCGATCTGCTGCAAGGCGGCCGGGCTGTAGACGGCCTTGACCCGCCAGTTGGTCAGTTGCCTGGTCTGGACCCTTGCGGCGACGAAGCGCGCGGAGCCCCGGCCCCTGCCGACCACCTCGACGGTCTCCCAGCCCATGCCGCCGAAGCCGTCGGGGACGTAGAGCTTGGCGCCCGCGGGGAAGATCTTCAGGCCGCGCCGAGTCTGTGCACCGCCAGGTCCGTACGGTCGCTCTTCGACGACGTTGGCGACGATGCACCAGACGGCCGGCGGCTCTTCTGACGTCACCTCGGTCACCCTAGTAGCAACAGCAGTGGTTCATACTGCCGTCGTACGGACGAGAGCGAGGAGGGGTTGATGAGTGATCAGGATCCAGTTCAGCCGGATCTGAGTGAGGAAGAGGCTGAGGTCGGGTTCGATCTGGGGACGGACGTGGCGGAGCCGCAGACCGAGTTCGGGTCGCAGAGTTTCGATATTGCCAACGATCTTGGCTATGGGAACGGTCCGGCCTGAGTGCTGACGTACAAGCTGACCTCGCGGGATCTGGCGGAGGTGCGGTTTGCGGTTTCGCCGGTTGCGGAGATGGTGCTATCGTTCCGAGCCCTCAAAGAGCCCGGTCGGTTTCCGTTGCAGCTGGGGTGGGTGCGGGCGGTCCAGCCACGCACAAAAGAGCTCAACTGGGACGTACTGCGGTGGCTCGTCAACGACACGATGGGGAGCCCGGACTTCCTGACCCCGCGGCCCACCTCCCCGCTCACCCAGCTCACCGACGAACTCCAACTGATCGCCGAAGTGGGCAGCGAGACCTTCGCCCGACAGTTCCGAGCGGTCCACGGCGAACTCCCCAAGGACCTCACCATCGACAAGGTCCTCGAGGCATTGCGCCAGTACTGGGACGCCATGATGGCGCCGTACTGGGACCGGATGCGCACGCTCCTCTCGGCGGACATCAGCTACCGCGGCCACGTCCTCACCCAGCACGGGACCGGCGCCATGCTCAACGGGCTGGCGCCCGCGATCACGTACGCCGACGGACTGCTCAAGGTCGACCGCGTAGCAGCCGTGAGCCGGACCGAAGCGATCGACGGCCGCGGCCTCGTGCTCCAGCCGAGCCTGTTCGGCCCACACGCCGTGATCCCGTTCGACCCAGGAGCCGACCCGATCCTGGGCTACCCGCCTCGCGGACAGGCCAATCTGTGGTCGGTCGTCGAGCCACCATCACAACAAGATCTGGCTCAACTGATCGGTACGCCGCGCGCGCACATCCTTGAGCTGCTGACGCATCCCCGCACCACGACCGACCTGGCCGGCGAGCTGAAGGTGACGCCGTCGGCGGTGAGCCAGCATCTCCAACTGCTCCGTCGTACCGGACTCGTCGAGCCGCAACGCACCGGCAAGCAGGTGCTGTACCGCCCCACCGAACTCGCCGCCCTCCTCACCGGCGCCGAGCCCACCTGACGTCAAGGCGGTCGCGAGCTGTTGACACAGCGATCACCCACAGCGATAGTACAAATCGATTTGCATCACGTCGTGGCAGCCGACGTCTCACCTTTACCGCCCTGATCAAGGAGTCGGCATGAGACGTAGTCTTGCCATCGTTCTGGGAATTCTCCTGCTCTGCTTCGGCACTACCGCCCCCGCCCACGCGGCGACTCTCGCCCTCACCCCCATCACCCTCGGCAACGTGTTCACCGACGGCCAACAGGTCAAGATCGGCCTCAGTACAGACGCATCGTCGGTCACCTGGTCGGCCGCCGACGTCAACGGCACCGTCGTCGCGACCGGCAGCCAGGCCGCGGCGAGCACGCTGCAGGTCTCGGTCACCACCCGAGGCTGGTACAAGCTGACCGTCCAAGCCGGCACAGTCAGCGCGCAAACCACCTTCGCCATCCTCAGCCCACTCAGTACGTCGTCGGTCGCCGGCCTCACCACCAACCGTGTCGGCGATTTCGAGAACACCGCGGAAGGCTGGACCTTCTACCCGGGCAGCGAATTCCCGGGTGCAACCGGAAGCTTCGCACTCGACACGACCGACAACCACGATGGCACCAGCTCGGGCAAACTGTCCGGGAACTTCAGCGCCGGCGGGGCATACGTGAGCGTCAACCGCACACTCCCATCGGTCAACGCGTCCAGCGTCAGTTTCTGGGCCAAGTCCCCGAACCTGACGTTCCTCACGTTCCGCATCACCGACTCGACCGGCCAGGTCCACCAGCAGCGCCTAACGTTGTCCGGGGCAACTGATTGGCAGCCGCTCGGCGTCTCCCGGTTCGACGGCGGCAAGCAGTACGTCCACTTCGGCGGCGCCAACGACGGCGTCTGGCACGGTCCCGCCAAGGGCCTCGAGATCGTTCTCGACAAGGGCGCGATCACCGGCGCGACGAGCAGCAGCGTGAGCCTCGACGACTTCACCGTCAACGCCCTGTCGACCAAGCCGACCACACCGCTCGGCGACTACGAGAGCGCGGCCGAAGGCTGGTCGTTCTACCCCGGCAGCGAGTTCGCCGGCGCGACCGGCAGCCTCACCTACGACACGTCGAACCTGCAGGCCGGCGCACAGTCCGCGAAGCTCTCTGGTGACTTCACGGGCGGCGGCAACTACGTCGCGATCCAGCGCACGATGACGCCGATCAACCTGACCGCGCTGAGCCTATGGGTGAAGACGAGTCAGTTGTCGGCCATCGGTCTCCGGCTGACCGACGCGACCGGCCAGGTCCACCAGCAACGCCTGACGCTGTCCGGTTCCACGGCGTGGCAGCAGCTCAATGTCACCACCTTCAACGGAGGCACCGGCTACCTGCACTTCGGCGGCGCCGACGACGGCGTCTGGCACGGTCCCGCGAAGGCGATCATGCTCACGCTGGACAAGAGCCTGATCATCGGCGGCGGTACGACGGCCTCCGTCAACGTCGACGCGGTCGCGGCGACCACGCCCACGACGTACAACGGGGTCGGCACGCACTTCGCCGGGTCCTGGGCGCCGGACGCGATCCCGCTCGTCAGCCAGGCGGGTGCCCGGACTGCCCGCGATGAGGCGTACTGGTCCGCCGCCGAGACCACAGCCGGCACGTACGCGTTCCCGGCCAAGGTCACCACCTACCTGCAGTCCTTCCAGTCGAACGGTCTCGACCCGCTGATGGTCGCGGACTACGGCAACTGCCTCTACGACTGCCCCGACCAGCTCTTCAACGCGCCGTACACCGACGCCGGCCGGACCGCGTTCGCCAACTACGCCAACGCGCTGGCGAACCAGTACCCGCAGGTCCACAACCTCGCGGTGTGGAACGAGTGGGACGTCAACGCGGCCGGTCCGGCGAACAAGTCTCCGGACAGCTACCTCGCGCTGCTCAAGGCGACGTACACCAAGCTGAAGGCCACGCATCCCGATCTCACCATCGTCGGCGGCGGTGACACCGACGTGACACAGCAGGACTGGTTCACGACGTTCTGCCAGCTGGGCGGGCTCAAGTACCTCGACGTCGTGTCCATCCACCCGTACAACTTCCTGCACGCGCCGGAGAGTCTCGGTACGGCGATCGACCAGGTGCGCGCGACGATCCGGCAGTACAACGGCGGTGTCGACAAGCCGATCTGGATCACCGAGGCCGGCTGGTACACCGGCTCCGGCAGCGCGGTCCCGGTCGACGAGCCCACGCAGGCGATGTACATGGCCCGCGAGATGCTCAACGTCCCCGGCCACGACGTCGACCGGTTCTACATGTACGACTTCAAGAACGACGGCATCGACCCGGCCGCGGCCGAGAACAACTTCGGGCTCGTGCACAACGAGGCGGACGCGCTCGGCAAGTACACGCCCAAGCCGTCGTACGTCGCCTATGCGACAGCTGCTCGTCAGCTCCGCGGCGCGACGTTCCTCGGCAAGGAGTACCCGGGCAACGGTCTGATCGACCAGGTCTACGCAGGCAACGACGGTACGCCGTTCCGCGCGATCTGGGCCGCGTCCGGATCCAACACGACGGTGACGGTCAACGCGACCGGCCCCGTCCAGGTCACCAGCCTCTACGGGCTGACCAGCACGATGACACCCAACGCGAACGGCCAGATCACCGTCACGGTCGGCGTCTGGCCGACGTACATCTCGGGCTCGACCGTGACCTCGGTGACCGCCCCTTAGGCGGATTCCCGCGGTACGACGGAAGGCGCGAACAGAATGCGCTGCGGCAGGCCGGCGGCCGTCCCCGCCAGCCTGCCCAGCAGCACCCGGCCGACCGCGCGACCCTGCTCGCGCGGATCGCCCGCGATCGTGGTCAGCGACGGCGAGATCAGCGCGGCGGCCTCGATGTCGTCGAAACCCATCACGGCAAGGTCATCGGGTACGCGCAGGCCCCGGGCGCGGGCAACGTCGAGCGCTCCGATCGCGACCATGTCGTTCGTGCACAGCACCGCCCGCGGCGGTTTGCGTAGTTCGAGCAGCTGCTCCAGACCCGACGTACCACCGGCGCGGGAGAACTCCTCGCGGACGACCAACTGGCTGTTGAACCGCAGCCCGGCCGACGTCAGCGCGCGCCGGTAGCCTCGCACGCGGTCGGCCGGCGGACCGTCACCGGACGGACCGGTGATGAAGCCGATCCGGTGATAGCCGCGACCTATCAGGTACCGCGTCGCGATCTCCCCCGCCGCGAGGTCATCAGAGGTCAGTACGTCGATACCCGCCGAGGCCCGACGCCCGCCCATCAGCGCCACCGGGATCCCAGCCTCGACGGCCGCCGCGACGTCGCTCGCTTTGCTGTAGTAGCCGGCGAACACGATCGCATCGACGCTGCGAGTTACCATCCGTGCGACCAGATCCTTCTCAGCCGAAGGCGAGCCGTCGGTGTTTCCGATCAGCACTTGGTACCCGGGCTCGCTGACCACGTCGAGCAGGCCGCGCGCGACCGACGGGTAGAACGGGTTGGTGATGTCCGGCACGATCAGCGCGATCGTCTGCGTCCGCTGCATCCGCAGGCTGCGCGCGAGCTGGTTCGGCTCCCAGCCCAGCTCGTCCATCACCGACCGCACCCGGGCCTGGGTCGCCTCCGACACATGCCGCCGCCCGGACACCACATGCGAAACCGTCGTCGGGCTGACGCCCGCCCGGGCCGCCACATCCGAGATCCCAACCCGCTTGGCCAAGCCGCTCCCCTCCCGGACACCTTTGGTCACGATAGCGGCCCGGGCGCTATAGTCGAGAGGTCCGCGGGAGCTCGCAGGGAGTGGGCTGAGAGGGTGACTGCACCGTCACCGACCGCTGAACCTGAATCGGGTAATTCCGGCGTAGGGAGGAAGCGATGGAATCCGTCTGGGTGAACGGTACGGCGGTTGACGTGCCGGCCGGCAAGTCCGTGGCCGAGTTGATCACGGAGTACTCCGATCGCACGACCGGTATCGCGGTCGCGGTGAACCAGAACGTGCTGACCAAAGCCGAGTGGGCGCAGACGGCGCTCCAACCAGGCGACCGGGTCGAGATCGTCAGCGCGACGCAGGGAGGTTGAGATGGACGATCCACTGGAGCTCGGCGGGCGCACGTACACGTCCCGGCTCATCATGGGGACCGGCGGTTCGGCCAACCTGGAAGTGATGGAAGAGGCATTGATTGCCTCTGGCACCCAGTTGACCACGGTCGCGATGCGCCGCCTCGGGACCGGGCACGAGGGCTCGGTGCTCGACGTACTCAAGAAGCACAGCATCGACGTCCTGCCGAACACGGCCGGTTGCCACACCGCCGCCGAGGCCGTGCTGACCGCGAAGCTGGCGCGGGAGGCGTTGGAGACCGACCTGATCAAGGTCGAGGTCGTCGCCGACGATCACCTGCTGCTGCCCGACCCGTTCGAGCTGCTCGATGCCGTGGAAGCCTTGGTGGCGGACGGTTTCACCGTGCTGCCGTACACGAACGACGACCCGATCCTGGCCCGCCGGCTCGAGCAGGCAGGCTGCGCGGCTGTCATGCCGTTGGCCGCACCCATCGGTTCGGCGCTCGGGATCCGCAACCCGCACAACATCGCGCTGATCGCGGAAGCGGCGAACGTTCCGGTCATCGTCGACGCCGGCATCGGTACGGCGAGTGACGCCGCGCTGGCGATGGAGCTCGGGTGCGACGCGGTCATGCTCGCGACCCCGGTGACACGTGCGGAGAAGCCTGCCTTGATGGCCGCCGCGATGCGTGATGCTGTCTCCGCAGGACGAGCCGCGCGCCTCGCCGGTCGGGTCCCCCGCCGCTGGCAGTCCGCGCTGGCGTCGTCACCTACAACTGGTCTGCCAACGACTTAGCCTCGGCGAGGTCGACCGGCCGATCCAGCAGGAGCGCGGTGAGCGACAGCGTCAGCTCCTGGTTGGGTTGCAGCGTGAGCGGGCTGTCCCAGGCAAGCGCCGGGCACGCACCGACGTACGAGTCCGTGCGGAGGAACCAACGCCGTACGTCGTCGGGCTGCACCAGCAAGAGCGTCACGTCACCCTGGACGAAGGCCAGCCACGGACTTGTCGAACCGAAGGCGGCGTCGAGGCCCTCACCATCAGCCGACAGCACCGTAGTCCCGGCCACTGGCAGGCGCCAGAAGATCCCGCCGTACGCGGCGCCTTCCCGGCCGGCCGTGGTCGGGTTCTCGATCTGCACCGACCCGTAGCGCGCGGTCAGGACGCTCTGCCAGTCGAGTCGCCAGCCGCCGGCAGCGAGTTCGCCGACGAGACGACGACGTTCGACGAGCTGCGGCCGGCCTTGTTCGTCGTACCAGGTGATGTCGTCGATCAGCTCGTGACCGTCGGCCGTGACGCCACGACTGCGTTGCTGACCGTGGTTCGTCAGCAGGGTCGGGCCTTGGTCGCGAACGTACGTCCGGCCGCCCCAGTGCGAGGTGCCGTTGACGACCGGTACGGCGAGCGAGACGCCGTAGTGATGCCGGTGATCGACCGGACTGACCTCGGTCAGCGGATGCCCGCCGAGCGTACGAACCGGGTGCAGGTACGGCCGCGGCGCGTGCACCTGCGGCATCCGCCGGCCGAACTCGTACCGCGCGAGCAGGCCCGAATCGCTCCCGAGCGCGAAGATGTCGCCCTGCTGCTGCCACGCGAGCCGGCCAGGCGCCGTACCACCGGACGACCGCGGCGCCTGCGGCACCGGCCCCGTGCTCGCACGGACCGCCAGCCGCAGCTCAGGTACGTCGTCCGCGTCGCCGTTCGGTGCCGCGATCGACGCATGCAACCGCCGCCACGCCAGCTCCCCAAGGTCCTTCTGCGGCACGCGAACCGTCGTCAGCGACGGTACGGCGAACCGCGCCAGCCCGATGTCGTCCATCCCGGTCACCGACAGATCAGCCGGTACAGCGACGCCGACCTCGTTGAGCCGAGCCAGCAGACCGAACGCGACCAGATCGTTGAACGCGACCACCGCGGTCACATGCGACTCGAGCACCCGTTCCACCGCGGCGTACCCGTCCTCGATCGACCGCCCGCACTCGAGCCGGACAAGCTCCAGCCCCGGGATCTCCCGCTCGGCAATCTCAAGAGCTCGTAGCCGGAGCGTGTTCGACGCACTCGCCGCCGGGCCGGACAAGAACGCGAGCCGCCGATGCCCCAGCCCGACCAGGTGATCGACCACGATCCGTACGGCGCGGCCGTAATCGACCACCACCGACGAGACGTCCTCCGGGCCTTGCCGGTTGACGAGGATGACCGGCTGCACCTGCGGCAACAGCTCGAGCAACCGCTCCTCGTCCAACCGCGGCGAGACCATGATCAGCGCATCGCATCGCCGTCGCGCCTCGATCGCGATCGAGGCCTCGGCGGTCGGGTCCTCGTCGGTCTCGGCGACCAGCACCCGGTACCCGGCCGCCGCGGATGCGTTCGTGATGCCGCGAAGGATCTGCTGGAACAGCGGGTTGCCCAGATCGGGGACCACCAGCGCGACCATGTTCGTCCGGCCGAGGGACAGGCTGCGGGCCAGGTCGCTGGGCCGGTAGTTGAGCCGGTCGGCGGCCGCACGCACCCGGGCGACGATCTCGGGTGCGACAGTGAGCCGGCCGTTCATCACCCGGGACACGGTCGCCCGCGACACCTCCGCCAGCCGTGCGACGTCGGCGATCGTGATCGAGTCCTTCGGTGTCCGGCCCACCCCCGTATCCTCTCCCGACGGAAACCGGTTTCTCAACCCTTGCCGGGGTATATCTGGTGCATGAGCAACCTGGAGTATCCGAGCGCAGTTGGAGTTGCCCCCGGCAACGGTTACAGCCATGTCGTGACCGGTCACGGGCAGTGGGTGGCGATCGCGGGACAGGTCGCCCTGGACCCCGACGGCAAGCTCGTCGGCATCGGCGATCCCGGCGCCCAGGCCGAGCAGGTGTTCGCCAACCTGGAGCGATGCCTGGCCGGCGCCGGCGCGACCTTCGAGCAGGTGGCGAAGCTGACGGTCTTCGTCACCGACATCGCGTACCTGCCGGCGATCCGCGCCGTCCGCGACAAATACATCCCCGGCAACAAACCCGCGAGCACGGCGGTCCAGGTGGTCTCCCTGTTCAGCCCCGACGCCCTGGTGGAAATCGAGGCGTTCGCGATCGTCTAACGCAGCAGGTCCACAGCCACGCGGGCGGCCTCCCCGATGGCGGCGTCTACGCGTGGCTGCCGGATGTCGCCGCGGGCGGCGAGGGTGAAGACCGCGACGGCGTACGCCGTACCGCCCGGAAGCGTGATCACGCCGACCTCATGCCGCAGGGCGCCGAAGGTCCCGGTCTTCCCCGCGACGCGTACGCCGTCGTGCGGGAAGCCGGACGCCAATCGGTGCAGGAACACCTGCCTATGCATGGTCGCCTTGACGAACTCGGTCTGCCCCGGCGACAGCAACTCCCCCGCCCACAACCGCCGCAGCAACAGCGTCATGTCGCGGGCGCTGGATGCCGATGCGTTCACCGCTTCATAGACGCCGGCCGGATCGGTCTGGTCGTTGTCCGCGAGTACGGCGAGTGCCGCATCCGGATCGTTCGTTCGGGTACGACGCTGCAGGTCCCGCAGGTTGCCCGCGGTACCACGTCGTACCCAGGTCCGCTGCAGACCGAACGACGTGAGCAGCTCCGCTAGCCGAGGCAGCCTGACGATGTCGAGCAGCGCATCCGCGGAAGCGTTGTCGGACAGCGTCATCATCGACAGCGCCAGGTCCCGCAGCGACGCCGTGACCGGGTCCGCGAAGGTGGACAGCCCGGTCGGCCCACCGGTCTTGGTGGCCGGGTCGAGCGTGAGCTGCTGCCGTGGATCGAGTTCGCCGAGATCCACGAGCCGGCAGAACCCGGCCAGCAGCGGCAGCTTGTACACCGAGGCCAGCGGCACGATCCCGTCCGCGTCGACCTCGACCGTCGCGTCGGGCTCGTCCAGCGCGACCGCGTGCAGCCAGCCGCGGACACCGGCGTCCTCGAAGACCGCGCGGATGCGGGCGTTCACGAGGCCACCAGCGCTTCGGTCAGTTGGGCCATCACGTCGTTCGGGCGGAGGAACGGCGTACGCGTCCTCGACCAGACCAGCCGCAGCCGCAACGGCAGCGGATCGTCGGCGAGGCGATGCCGGGTCACGCCGGGCGCGGTCAGCGCCGGATCGGCGGTCACCACGATCGCCTGGCCCGCTGCGGCCATCGCCAGACCGGCTCGCTCATCGGTGACGACGACCGTGCCGCCGGTGGGTCGATGCAGGGCGAGCGTGTCCAGGAACAGGTCGCGGGCCGCCGGAGCCTCCGTCCGCGGGCGAATCGCTACCGGCAATCCCTTGAGCTGCCGCAATCCGACAACCTCCTCGTCCACGAAGCCGGCCGGCGCGAGCGCCCAGGTCGGAAGCAGCGAGACCGGACCGGCCTCGAGGCCGTCCAGCACGACGGGATGCAGTACGGCGGCCAGCGTCAACCGGCCCGTGGTGACCTGGTTGATCAGCGAGCTCGTCGAGGCGGTGACGACTGTGACCCGGCTGCCCGGGATCACCGCGCCGGCCGCGGCCGCGACGGCAGCACCGGCCGAGGGCGGGACTTCGGGCGCCAGACCGAGCCGGATCTCCGGCCCTTCGGGATCGCGGGCGACCGCAGCCTGGTGCAGCTCCTCGATCGAGGTCAGCGCGCGGCGTGCGTACGGCAGCAGCGCGGCTCCGGCGGGGGTGAGCTCGACCCGGCCGGCGCCGCGTTCGAACAGCTTGGCGCCGACGAGGGCCTCGAGGCGACGCAGGCCCTGGGACAGCGGCGGCTGGGTGATGCCGACGACCCGGGCCGCGTCGCCGAAGTGCTGCTCCTCGGCGAGTGCAATGAAAATCTGCAGATGTCTTTCAGTGAGCATGACGTGAATGACCTGCGGTGATATCTCCAGACAATCGCCCCATGCCTGAGAGCATATTCGACACCCGGCTCAGCGCTCGCCTTGACTGACGGTCCAGGACGACGAGAGGAGACAGCGTGAAGGTGAGTCGGAGAGGGATGCTGACAGGCGCGGCGGCTGTTGGCGCGGCTGCCGTGGGAGCGGCCGGCGTGGTCGGCCTTGAAGGCCGGAGTGAGGCAGCGACGACACCAGCCGCGGGGCGTGAGCCGGTGGAGCTGACCTGGTTCGGGACGCATGCGTGGCAGCTGCGCTGCGGGAAAGGCGTCGTACTGACCGATCCGTGGCTGACCCGGTTCAAGACCGGAACGTTCACGCCGGAAGGTGCGGACCCGAAGACGAAGCTCGTGATCAAGCCCGAGGTGATCGACAAGCACCTGAGCACGGCCGACGCGATCCTCGTGCATCACGGGCACTACGACCACATGGCCGATGTGCCTTACGTCGCGAAGAAGACGCAGGCGACCGTGCTGTGCACCGAGACGCACGCCAACCTGCTCCGCGCGATGCGAACGCCGGACGAGCTGCTCTCACCGGTCCGCGGCGGCGAGTACCTGCCGTTCGCCGGCTTCTCGGTCGAGGTGTTCCCGTCCCTGCATTCCTGCAGCGGCAAGCGGCACACGTACGCCTACCCGGGCTATCGGTACGCCGTACCGCCGCGTCCGCGCGTGATCGAGGACCTGGTCGAGGGCGGCACGCTCGCGTTCGTGATCACGATCGGCGGCCTGCGGATCCTCAGCCTGAGTACTGCGAACTTCGACCCGAACGCCCTGCGCGATCTGCAGGTCGACGTGATCTTCGCGGCCCCCGGCGGCGAACCGGGCATCACCGATCGCTTACTGCAGACCATCAAGCCGGTCCGCAAGGTGATCGCGACGCACTGGGACGACTTCGACAAGCCGCTCGACGACCCCGGTGTCCCCTGGACCGACCTAGCTCCGCTGCGCCAGTCGGTCGAGCGGACCGGCGCCGAGTTCGTCGTCCTCGATCACCTGCAGAAGGTCACGCTTTGACGCGGTAGTGGTACCGCGAGACGGTCCGGAAGCCGAGGTTGTCGTAGAGCGTGCGGGCCGGGATGTTGTCCTCCAGCACACTCAGCCACACCCACCTGGCTGTTGCCGCCTGCAACAAACCGCGGATGACGGCGGAGGCGAGGCCCTGCCGCCGGAAGCGTTCGTCGACGGCCAGGCAGTAGAGGCCGGCGGTGTCGTCGACGAGCGCCAGCCGGCCGATCGCCTTCACCTGCTCACCGTCGGGGATGCTTGCGTAGAGAGCCTTGCCCCGGGCAAGGATCTGCTCGGCGGTGGCCCGGTCGGCGGCGCCGCCGCGGCCGTCGACGCTCCACCAGCAGTCCATCCAGGCGGCGGACGGGGTCGAGGAAATATTCACCTCGTCCGCCGTCACGGGCAGCTTCGCGAGCACGTCGGAGAGCGCCGCGCACTGCACCAGCGTGGGGTTGCGCACGGCGTACCCGCGGGCTTCGAGGTGGACGTCCAGGTCGCTCGGCTGGACCGCCGGGCTGATCTGGAACGACGGCGTGATGCCGTGCGCGACGTACAGGCTTTCCACGTAATCCAAGGCCTTGTGGAGGTCGAACGGCGCATTGGCGGGCAGCACCGAGTTGGCTCGCAGGGTGACGCCGGCGTTGCGGCGGACCAGCCAGCCGTCGAGCTCGGTGTTGTCGGCGGCCGGCCAGGCCTGGTTCATCAGCGAGTCCATGCGAGCTTCGGCGATCACTCGACCAAGGGTAGAACCGTCCGGATTGAATTGCAATGAAATGGATATTTATTCATGCGGCGCGGATCGCGGCGATCGCGTCCGCGAGCAGATCGATGCCCTCGACAACTTCCTTCTGGTTGAGCGATCCGTAGCCGAAGACCAGCCCGGCCGGCCCCGAACCGGACACCCAGTACGGCGCCAGCCCGTACACGCCGAGCCCGCGCTCCAACGCCGCCGCCCGCACCGCGTCCTCGGTGAGATCCGGCGGCAGGAACGTCATCACGTGCAGCCCGGCCGACACCCCGACCGGCTCGAGCTCCGGGATCCGCGCCGCCAGCTCGTCCACCAGTGTGTCTCGCAAGAGCCGATACCGCGGCCGCATCCGCCGCAGGTGCCGGTCAAACTCACCGCGCGCGACGAAGTCCGCGAAGGCCAGTTGGTCGAAGACCGGGGACCCGCGATCGTCCATCAGCTTCGCCTGCGCCATCGGCTCGACCAGCCACGCCGGAAGGATCAGCCACCCCAGCCGCAGCCCGGGCGCGAGCGTCTTGCTCGCGGTCCCGGCGTACGCGACGCGCTCCGGCGCCAGCCCCTGCATCGCGCCGATCGGCTCGCGGTCGTAGCGGTACTCCGCGTCGTAGTCGTCCTCGATCACCAGCCCGTCGCGCCGAGCCGCCCACGCGACCAGCGCGGCCCGCGTCTCCGCCGAGGTCACCGCACCGGTCGGGAACTGATGGGCAGCGGTCACGAGCACCACATCCGCACCGGACCGCTCGAGCGCCTCGACGTCGACCCCCGATTCGAGCACCGGTACGCCGACCGCCTCGAGCCCCGCCGCCGCGGCGACGTCCCGCAGATCGTTGTCGGACGGGTCCTCGACGGCCAATCGCTTGTACCCCTGCGCGGCCAGCACCTGCAGCAGCAGCCGTGAACCCTGGGCGAACCCGTTGCAGATCAGCATGTTCTCGGGGCGCGCCGCCGTACCGCGGACCCGGTTGAGGTAGTCGGCGAGCGCCGTACGCAGCTCGATCGTGCCGCGACCGTCGAGGTAGGCGAGGCTGCGGTACGGCGTCTCGTTCAGCACCCGGCGTATCGATCGGAGCCACGCGGCGCGGGGGAACTGCGAGACGTCCGGCCGGCTGTAGCGGAAGTCGATACGCGGCGGGCCGCTCGCGGACCTGTGCGCGGCGGTCGGCTCGACCACGGCGATGTCCGCGACCTGGGTGTATCCGCCGGCCCGGCTGACCAGATACCCCTCGGCGACGAGTTGCTGATAGGCCTCGACGACCACGCCGCGGGACAGCCCGAGGTCCTGTGCCAGCGCGCGGGTGGACGGCATCACCGTGTCCGGCCGCAGCAGCCCGGCCCGGATCCGCGTCCGGATCCCGCTCTCCAACTGCTGATGCAGCGGTACGCCGTTGTCGCGCCGCAGCTCCACCAGGAGTTCCCCGGTCCCGGAACTGGTCCTCATTCGGCTCACACAACTGGACCTTATCGGAGTACCGCTTCGCTGTCAGGGTTGTGGACAGACCAAAACGACAGACCAGAACGACAGAGCCCGACTGGGAGTTGAGAGCGATGACCACGATGCTGCGCACCGGCGACGCCGGCTACGACGAGGCCCGGACCGTCTGGAACGCGATGATCGACCGCCGTCCGGCCGCGATCGCCCGGTGCTCGAGCACCGCCGACGTCGTCGAGGCCGTGCGGTTCGGCCAGGCGGCCGGGCTGGAGATCGCGGTCCGCTGCGGCGGTCACAACATCGCCGGCCTCTCGGTTCCCGACGGCGGGCTGATGATCGATCTGACGCCGATGAACGCGGTGCACGTTGACCCGTCGCAGAAGCGGGCCTGGGTGCAGGGCGGCGCGCTGCTCGGCGAGCTGGACAAGGCGGCGCAGGAGTACGGGCTGGCGACGACCGCAGGGAACGTCTCGCACACCGGCGTCGGCGGGCTGACGCTCGGCGGCGGGATGGGCTGGCTGGCCCGCCGGTTCGGCCTGGCCTGCGACAACGTCGTGTCCTACGAGGTCGTGACCGCGGACGGTTCGGTGGTCCGGGCGAGTGCGGACGAGAACCCCGAGCTGTTCTGGGGTCTGCGCGGCGGTGGCGGGAACTTCGGGATCGTCACCCGGTTCGAGTTCCAGTTGCACGAGATCGGGACGCGGGCGCTGATCGTCGAGCTGACCTACCCCGCGTCGGCCGGCTTCCCCGTACTGCGGGGTTGGCGTGACCTGAACTCGCAGGCTCCGCGCGAGGCGACCTTCACAGCGAGCATCAAGCCGGATTCGATCACGGTCGGCTACGTGTGGGTCGGCGAGGGCGGGTACAGCCTGCTGCCGGCGCTCCGCGCGCTCGGCCCGGTCGTCGACGAGGTTGTCGAGGAGACGACGTACCTGAAGCTGCAGACGCGCGACGACAGCGTGCAGGGTCACCGGTACCGGCGCTACTGGAAGGGGCACTACTTCAAGTCGCTGCCGGATGACGCGATCCGCGCGTTGCTGCGGACCCCGGGTCCGTCCGCGAGCCTGCAGGCGTACGGCGGCGCGATCGCCGACGTACCGGACGGGGACGCGGCGTTCAGCCACCGGGACACGCAGTTCGAGTTCGTCACCGCGACCCGGTGGGAGGACGCGGACGAGGACCAGGCGCGGATCGCCCAGCTCCGGGAGTACGCCGCGACGCTGGCGCAGTACGCGAGCGGTGCGTACGTGAACACGCTGAACGGCGACCCGATCCAGCGCGCGTTCCCGCCGGCGAAGCTGGCGCGGCTGGTCGCGCTGAAGACGGCGTACGACCCGGCGAACGTCTTCCACCTCAACCAGAACATCCGTCCCGGCGAGGCGGGTGCGGAGACCGCCGCCTGACTGGTACCTCTGGAGGGTGGACTTCGAGTCGGTGTTCGCCGATGTGGCCCGGGTGATCGAGGGCGCGGGCGTGGTCATCATGGCCGTCGGCCTGGCCGCCGTCCTGATCCGGTACGCCTATGACGTGGTCCGCAAGGGCGCCGGCAACTACGGCGCCCTGCGGGTCAACCTCGGCCGGGTGATCCTGCTCGGCCTGGAGATCCTGATCCTCGGCGACATCGTCCGGACGATCATCGTCGAGACGTCGGTCGAGAGCGTGCTGGTGCTCGGGCTGATCGTGGTGATCCGGACCGTGCTCAGCTTCACCCTCGAAGTCGAGATTTCGGGGTCCTGGCCGTGGCAGCAGCGCAATAACAACTCGACCGACGCGGCATGATGGAGATGTGAAGACTGAGCTGACGCCGGAGCTGGCCGCGACGATCGAGGAGGCGTTCGCCAAGCGGGACCGGGCGAACATGGGCCCGACGATCGCCTTCTTCGAGAAGCTGCTGAGCGAGCATCCGGACAACCCGCACGTGCTCTACGAGGTCGGCGGGTCCTACGACACTGCCGGCGAGGAGGAGAAGGCGGTCGGGTACTACGAGCGCGCGCTGCCGGGGCTGACCGGGGAGACGCGCCGCAAGTGCCTGCTGCAGTACGGCAGCACGCTGCGCAACCTCGGGCGGTTCGACGAGTCGCTGGCCGTGTTCAAGGACGCGTGCGCGGAGTTCCCGGAATCGGACTCGCTCCGGGTCTTCAAGGCGCTGACCCTGCACGCGGCCGGGAAGCAGGACAAGGCCCTGGCCACGCTGCTGCTGGTGATCGCCGACAAGGTCGACTCGGCCGAGATCAAGCGCTACGAGGCCGCGATCCGCGGGAACGCGGACTACCTGGCCAACCTCGGCTAGCTCGACTACTTCGCGGTCTTGCGGGCGACGCCGCCGTAGATGGCGTCGCGGATGTCGGCCGGGTGCTCCTCGTCGACGCGCCCGCCGGGAACGTGCCACTCGCCCAGCGGGACGACACCCGGCTCGAGGAGCTCCAGGTCGCCGAACAGGGACGTGATCTGCTCGACCGAACGGAACGCCAGGGTCGGGAACGCGTCCTTGACGTTCTCGAGCAGCTCGGTCACCAGCACGTCGACCGGACCGCCGTCGCCCGGGTTGCACGCGTGCGTGATCGCCAGATACGACCCCGGTGGCAGGGCGGCGACGTACTGCGCGGCGATCTCCCGGGTCTGCTCGTAGTCGTGGATGTGGTGCAGCATCAGCGCCATCACCAGCGCGACCGGCTCACCGCCGGTCAGCAGGTCCCTGATCGCCGGGTCCGCCAGCACCTCGTCGGGCTTGGTGAGGTCGGCGGCGGTGAACTGCGTCCGGTCGTTGTCGAGCAGGAGTGCCCGCCCGTGGGCGACCACGGACGGGTCGTTGTCGATGTAGATCACCGAGGCGTCGGCGTTGACCTTCTGGGCGATCTGGTGGGTGTTCTCCGCGGTCGGCAGGCCGGAGCCCGCGTCGATGAACCGCCGGATGCCGGCCTCGTCGGCCAGCCAGGTGATCACGTCGCGGAGCCAGGCCCGGTTCGCCCGGGCCCAGAGCGGGGTCTCCGGCGCGATCTTCATGATCTGCCGGTACAGCGCGCGATCGGACTCGTAGTTGTCCTTGCCGCCGAGGGCGTAGTCGTACACCCGCGCCACGCTCGGGCGCGTGGTGTCGATCCCGTGCGCGACCAGGCCGCTGTCATTCATCGGCTGATCGGTCACACTGTCTCCTCGCGTCGGTCCACTACGAGGGTAACGTACGCAGAGTCAGCGTTTCACCACGGCGAGTTCAATCTGTGTAAAACCTCAACGCTCACAGGGATTTCAGCACGCGCACGCCACCCCGCGCGGCGCGGTGAGCGGATCCGGCAGCCGTCGATCGACACCGTCGGCGGTCTCCACCGGCAGCCCTTCCCGGGCCCAGTACTCGAACCCGCCGATCATCTCCTTGACCGGATATCCCAGTTTCGCGAACTCGAGCGCGGCCCGGGTCGCGCCGTTGCATCCCGGCCCCCAGCAATACGTCACGACAGCCACACCTTCAGGTACGACGGACGCCGCCCGCGCCGCGATCTCCCGCGTCGGCAGGTGGACCGCGCCGGGGACGTGCCCCTGGTCCCAGCTCTCCTGGCTGCGACTGTCGATCAGCACCCAGCCGGTCACCCCGCCGCCGATGTCCGAGGCGACATCCGACACGTCTGTCTCGTACGCCAGCCGCTCCGCAAAGTGTGCGACGGCGGCCTGGTCGATCTGTTTGGTCATGCAGCCAGCGTCAGCCATCCGGCGGTACGGCGAACAGTGGCAGAAATGCCCTAGTGCATCAAGATTCAGCCATGACGCTGGGTGATCTTGGCCCGCGCCCGCGCCACCTTGATCGCCGCCTTCAACGACTCCACGTCGTACGCGCCGTAGTGCCGCTGACCGTTCACGAAGAACGTCGGCGTACCGGACACCCCGCTGGTATCGGCGGACTCGACGTCCTGCGCGACCCGGGCCGCGGCCACATGCCGCTTCACCTCGTCGTGCAGCTTGTCCGCGTCGAGGCCGAGCTCCCGCGCGTACCCCATCAGGTCGGCCGGCTGCAGGTTTTCCTGGTTCGCGAGCAGCAGGTCGTGCATCTCCCAGAACGCGCCCTGCGCGGCCGCGGCCTCGGCCACCTCGGCGGCGATCTGGGCCCTCGGGTGTACGTCGGACAGCGGCAGGTGCCGCCAGACGAATCGGAGGTCGTCGTCCTGCAGGACGTCGCGGACGATCGGCTCGGCCAGCCCACAGTACGGGCACTCGAAGTCGCCGTACTCGACCAGGGTCACCGACGCGTTCTTCGGACCGCGGATGTGGTCGCGCTCCGGATCGACCGGGTCGGTGAGGTCCTGCAGCTGCTCCGCGTTGCCGAGCAGCGCGTACGCCTTCTTCGGCGGGGAGAGCAGCTTGGCCGCGCGGAACACGACCCAGGTGAGCGCCGATGCGATGACCACCGCGGAAAGCAGGCCGACCTTCGCCTCGGCGAGCTGCGGGCCGTCGAACGCGATCGTTGCGATCAGCAAGGAGACGGTGAACCCGATCCCGGCGATCGTCCCGCTGCCGAGCACCGCCGCCCAGCCGACGCCCGCCCGGATCCGGCCGGCGCTGAGACGCTCCAGCAGCCACGACACCGAGGTGACCGCAACAGGCTTGCCGATCACGTACCCGAGCAGGATGCCGAGCGTGATCGGCGAGGTGAACGCGCGCCCGAGGAACGCCATGTCGATCGTCACACCGGCGTTCGCGAGGCCGAACAGCGGGACGATCAGGTAGCTGGTCCACGGGTGGTAGAGGTACTGCAGGCGCTCGTTCGGCGAGATCGTCGTGGTGAGGCCGACGGTCGCCGAGCGTGCGAGCTCCGGGGTCGGCTGCTCGCGGAACAGGCGGAACAGACCGGTCGCCTGCTCCAGCTCTTCTCGTCCGGGCGAGTACGCCGGAGCCGTCAGGCCGATCGCGAGACCGGCGACGACCGGGTCGACACCGGATTCGAGGAGGGCGGCCCACATGAGCACGCCGAGGACGGCGTACAGCCAGGTTTTGCGGACGTGGAACAGCGAGAGGGTCAGCACGACGGCGAACGCGATGATCGCCAGCACGAGCGACATCAGCTGGATGTCCTCGCTGTAGACGACCGCGATGACCACCAGCGCGAGCAGGTCGTCGACGACGAACACCGTCAGCAGGAACACGCGCACCCGATCCGGGACGCCGCGGCCGACCAGCGCGAGCAGGCCGAGGGCAAGCGCGGTGTCCGTGGACATCGCGACACCCCAACCGTGCGAGCCCGGTCCGCCGGCGTTGAACGCGAGGTAGATCAGCACGGGCGCGACCATGCCCGCGATCCCCGCGAGCATCGGCAGGACGAACCGGGTCCGATCACGGAGATCACCGAGATCGAACTCCCGCCGCGCCTCCAGCCCGACCACCAGGAAGAACAGGGTCATCAGCCCGCTGTTGATCCACTCCCGCAGATCCAGGCTCAGTACGTCGTCCCCGAGCCCGATCGACAGATGGGTCCGCCAGAAGTCGTCGTACATCCCCGGGAAGAGATTCGCCCAGAGCAGCGCGAGAACGATCGCGGCCGCAAGAACGCCGGAACTCCCCGCCTCGGTCCGAAGAAAGGACCGCAACGGCGCGGCAACCTCCCGCCGCCAGTTGGTCCTCCCACTGAACAGACCAGTCAAGTCCGCCACAGGGCAAACTCTAACCAGCTTCTTGCAGGAGATGTGGTTGGAGTGTGATCAGCCCACCGCGGTGCTCCGCGCGGCTCCTCCGTCGCCGTGCTACGCGCCGCCCCACCCACCCCCGGGCTCATCGCCCGGAGCATCCCTTCCGGCTATCGCCGGGATCTTCCGGCTGCCGCCGGACCTGCGCGCTGCCGCGCGGTCGACTGCCCCTGGCGAGGCTGATTCGTGTCTGTCGAGGTGGCTGCGGCCGACCCATCGCCGGGGCTACGCGCGACTCGTTCGTCGCCGTGCTCTGCGCCGCCCCACCTACCCCGGGGCTCATCGCCCGGACATTCTTCCGGCTATCGCCGGACCTGCAGGCTACCGCCCGCACCCGTGCGTGCTACCGCGCGGTCGACTGCCCCGTGGCGCTGCCGATTCGTGCTTGTCGAGGTGACTGCTGCAAGCCCGCTCGGTCGACCGCCTCGGGTGCCGCGTGGGCGTGATGATCGAGCTGATTACCCGTGCTGGGAGCCGGCCCGCGGTGAAACAGGTCTGGTGGTGAAGATGAGTTGGCGGGCGTACCGAAGGACGGGTAGTGGTCGAGTGGAGGCTCCGCGTCTGAGCGTGGCTGCCGCCGCGTGTATGGCGTGTCTTCGATCCACTACCCGTTCGTCGGTACCGCCCTTCAGATCAACGTCTTCTTGTAGAAGGTTGCGGAGTCCTCATACCCGAGGGCGAGGTAGAAGTCGCCGGCTCGGCGGCTGGCGAGTGCGAGGTACGAGGCGCCGACAGACCGGGCCCAGCTCTCGGCGTGATCCATCAGGAGACGTCCGATGCCGGCCTGTCGCATCTGCTCGTCGACCATGAGCTCCTCAACCCACGCGACCGGGCCGTTGGCCAGGAACGTGAGATGGCTGTTGCCGAGCAGATAACCGACGACGCCACGCTCAACGGTCTCCGCAACGAGCAGAAGTGTGTCCGGAGCACCGACCAGCTGCCGCCAGGTGGCGTCGAACGCAGCACGCTCGGGCTTGAACGAGGTCGCGAAGTCGCGCGCAAGCGGCCAGACCTGCTCGCCATCGGCTGGGCGAGCCGGGCGTATCAGAACTCGATTGTCGGACATCGGGCTAGTCTGCATCTCCCGCCGGACCGACCGACGACCGGCGCAGAGGGCGGCTGGTTCGCCGAGTCGTGGGAAGTGGCTGCGTTTCGGGAGCCAATCCTCACGACTGGGCGTTCCCGGCACGAACCATCTGCCACGACTCGGCGATCCCGCGCGGCCGGGGTTCTTGGGGTGGGGATCGCGGGGGCTACCTACGACTGCCGAGGGCCGGTGATGGTCTCGTTTCGGTGGAGTGGCTAACGGTGGGTGGGGGTTGGGCTGCATGATGTGCGTGCCCGAAGTACGAACTTGTTCTGGAGCCCCTGTGACCGAGTCTGATCTTGCTTCGTCGGCGGATACGTTCGCCCGGCTGGCGATCGAGTTGCATGATGCGCCTGGTGTCGAGGAGACCATCGATGCTGTTGTGCAGTTTGCGTTACAGGCTCTTAACTGCACGTACGCGGGCGTGGCCCTCTACACCCGCGGTTCGCGCGCGGAGATTGCCGCCGTCACGGACCCCGTCGTCGCGGATGTCTACGAGTTGCAGATCGAGACCGACAACGGTCCGCTGGTGACTGCGCTCCGCGAGCGTACGGCGGTTCTGATCCGCGACACCGACACCGACGGGCGCTGGCCGGAGTGGGCGGCGAAGGTGGCGGCGCTCGGGGTGCGCAGCGTTCTCGACGTACCGCTTGCGACCGGTGACGCAGCGCGACAGACCGTCGGTGTGCTGGGGTTGTACAGCCCGGTCCCGGACGCGTTCACCGAGGACGACGAGGCGATCGCGACCATTCTCGCGCGGCATGCGTCGGTCGCGGTGGCGTCGGCGCGGCACGAGGAGTCGATGGCGCAGGCGGTCGACGCACGGAAGCTGGTCGGCCAGGCGATGGGCATCCTGATGGAGCGCTTCGATGTGGACGCCGACCGGGCGTTCGCGATCCTCAAGCGGTACTCGCAGGACAACAACACCAAGCTCCGCGACGTCGCCCAGCATCTGATCGACACCCGGAAGCTCCCGCACTGAACCGTGCTGACCGGGCGCGACGCATTCTGACAGCGTTGTCCAGGCAACAAGGAGTGAAATCCGTTGCATACTTCGATGAGAGTTGGGTACTGCGCCTCCACGGTGTTCACTCGATTCGAGGGGTGTGGACATCTATCTGTCATTGGGTGAGCTTTGACGCCGGGGCTTGTGCGGCCAGAACGGCGGACCGGGTCACGTCCCGGCGTCCCTCACCCCTCGCGCCGTCGACTCGCGCGCTGATCCGCCGGTTACCCTGACGCAGTGGGTGCCTGGCAGCCGTTGTCCGGTCCGTCACGGCAGGTGGCGTTGGAGATCCTGCTGGACGGGCCGTTGTCGCGCGCCGAGCTCTCTCGCCGCGTCGGCCTGTCCCCAGGCAGCCTCACGCGCCTGACGAAACCCATGGTCGAGTCCGGCCTGCTCGTCGAGGTCGAAGGCGGTCCGACCGACGCCAGGGTCGGCCGCCCGTCGCAACCGCTCGACCTGGACGCGAACGCGCACCATTTCGTCGGCATCAAGCTGACCGGCGACTCCGCGATCGGCGTACTCACAACCCTGCGAGCTGACGTGATCGCCAGCGTCGAGCGTCCGCTCACGGACCCGACTCCTTCCGCGGTCGCCGAGCTCGTCCTCGAGCTCACCGACGAGCTGGCGATCCAGGTCCCGGGCGGTACGGCGATCACCGGGCTCGGCGTCTCGATCGGCGGTCGTGTCGCGAACGGGTCGGAAGTCCGCTGGGGCCCGTACCTCAACTGGGTCGACGTACCCTTCGGCGAGATCCTCGCCGCGCAGACCAGCGTCCCGGTAGTGGTCACGAACGACCTGACCTCGCTGACCGAGGCGACCCACTGGTTCGGCGCCGGGCGGAACTCGGACCGCTTCGTATTGGTCACGATCGGCGCCGGCGTCGGGTACGGGCTGGTCGTCCACAACCAGGTCGTCGACAGCCCTGACGTCACCATCGGCCTGATCGGTCACCACCCACTCCTCCCGGACGGCCCGACCTGCGACCGCGGCCATCGCGGCTGCGCGCTCGGCTTGCTGACCGTCGGTGCGATCACCGACCAGGTCGGTACGGCGATCGGCCGGCCCGTCGGGTACGACGAGGCCCTCGACCTCGCCGCTAAAGGTGATCCCGCGGCGCGCGAGGTGATCAGCCGGGCCGGTCGCGCCCTCGGCAAGCTGATCGCGGCGGCGGCGAACTTCACCATGCCCGAACTCGTCGTCCTCGGCGGTGAGGGCGTCCGGCTGGCCGAAGTCGCACACGACGACCTGCTGGCCGCCCTGCATGCCGACCGGCACCCGTCGGCCGCGGAGCTGCCGATGGTCCTGCAGCCGGCCGACTTCAGCGAGTGGGCCCGCGGCGCCGCGGTCGTCGCGATCCAGACCTTCGTCCTCGGCACCACGTAACTGACTAATAAGCAATAAACAGTTACACTCGCCGGCATGGACATCGTGAGGCGATGGCTGGAGGGCTGGCGGCTGTGCCGCGGGCTGGAGCCGGTGATCGAGTACGACGACGCCTATGCCGCCGTACTGCGGTTGCCCGGTCGCGAGCGGGAGTTGTTCGCGCGCAGCGACGACCCGGAGACCGTCGATCGGCTCGCGGCCGGGCTGGCACCGGATACCTGGCTGACTGTTACCACACAAACCGGTAACGAGATCGCTCGTCGGCTCGAGGCCGCCGGCGCCCGGCCGTTCGAAGAGCAGAAGACGCTGATGTCGATCAACCTGCACCAACACCCGAAGGCAACTGCGGAGTTCGAGTCGGACGGCCCCTTGGAGTACGTGCGGGTGCTGATCGACGGCACGGTCGCGGCCCACGGCATGATGGCGATCGTCGGTGACGACGCGGTGATGCACGACATCCAGACCGAACCGGCGTACCGGCGGCGCGGCCTGGGCAGCATCGTCATGGGGGCGTTGAGCCGGCGGGCGCTCGACCGCGGGGCGAGCACCGGCTTGCTGATGGCGACCACCGACGGGTTCCATCTCTACCGCAAGCTCGGCTGGTTGCCCGAGGCAACCATGGTGACGGCGTCAGGAGACGCGCGCGCGGTGGGCGGCGACCTTGGTGCGGTTCTGACAGGCCGTTGAGCAGAACCGCTGCGTCCGGTTGCGGGTCGAGTCGAGGAAGACGTCCTCACACCGGGTCGCCTCGCAGCGGCGCAGGCGATCGACCTCGTCGCTGCCGAGGAGCATCGCCACCGCGGTAGCGAGCTCGGCCAGCCAGCCCGCGGCCTCGTCCGGGCTGCCGAAGTGCAGGTGCCACGGTGCGCTGTCGCGGCGGACCAGTTGCGGCGCGGCCTTGGTCTCGCGGAGCAGCCCGTTCACCAGGTCGGCGGCGCCATCGACATCCGGCAGGCGCCGCAGAGCGTCGTACAGAGTCCTGGCGCCGGCCTCGTAGTCGGCGATGTCGATGTCGGGGACACGGTTGGTCGTCAGCCGGAGCGCCGCGCGCACGGCCTCGGCGTCGGGGGTCGCCGCCGGACGGCCCTGGCGCGGGTCGGATCCGAAGGTGTTCGCCAGCGCGATCGCCGCCGACAGCGACGCCTTCAGGTGATCGGTGGCCTCCACTCCTCCAGTATCCCCCGGAAAGTTCGGTGACTGGGGACAGGTTCATTCAGATGGATGACCGAGGTCATACCAGGGTCGTAGACGGCGGTTCCGCATCTCCGTCCGCGATCCGATGAAGCGGATCGTTGCCGGAAACAACAATGACTGCCATGTACCTGGTTCAGTCCCGCCACCGCCCGGCGACACGTGGGATCGCCGGATTGTCGGAGGCCGTCGTCGACCTGTCCGCCGTACGCGACAACGTCCGGGCCTTCCGGCAGCGGGTGCCGCAGGACGTGATGGCCGTGGTGAAGGCGGACGCCTTCGGGCACGGCGCAGTACCGGTAGCCCGGGCAGCAGTGGAGGCCGGGGCGACCTGGCTCGGCGTCGCGCATGCAGACGAGGCGTTGCAACTGCGCGCGGCCGGGCTGACCGTACCGATCCTGACCTGGTTGTACGACGCCGCAGAGCTCATGCTGCTCGGCGATATGGACATCGACGTGAGCGTCTCGACCGTCGCCGAGCTACAGCGAGTCGTCTCCATCCCATCCGTCCACTACGTGCACCTCAAGCTGGACACCGGTCTCCACCGGTCCGGCAGTGCACCTGACCAGTGGATCGAACTCACCCGAACGGCGGCGCACTACGAGGCGCTCGGCGCCGTCACGGTCCGCGGGATCTGGTCGCATCTGTCGCACGGCGACTCCGCCGACGCCGTGCAGAGCACGCGGCAGCTGCAGCTCCTGCGGACCGGGGTGGGTCTCGCGCACCGGGCCGGCCTGCGTCCCAGCGTCGTACACCTGGCGAACTCGGCCGGTGCGATCACGCTCGACGCGCCGGACTGCAACCTGGTCCGGATCGGCGCCGGTCTGTACGGGATCGACGAGCTCGGCCTCGGCCTGCGGCCCGCGATGCGGCTGGTGAGCAAGCTGGCCCAGGTACGGCGGGTCCGCGCGGGCGAAGGGGTTTCGTACGGGCACGACTTCGTCGCGGATCGGGACACCACGATCGGGCTCGTCCCGATCGGGTACGCCGACGGGATCCCGCGGGTCGCCGTACGGCAGGCGAGTGTGTGGTGCCACGGCGTACGGATGCCGGTGATCGGGCGGATCGCGATGGACCAGTTCGTCGTCGACGCCGGCGAGGCTGCGGTCGAACCGGGTGAACCGGTGACGATCTTCGGCGACGGATCCACCGGCGAACCGACGGCCGCCGAGTGGGCCGACTGGGCGGGCACCATCCCGCACGAGATCTACTGCGGCATCGGTTCGCGGGTGCCTCGCCGCTACCAGGAGGGCAATCGATGAAGGTCGCGGTGGTGATGGGCGGGGCGAGTCCGGAGCATCAGGTTTCGCTTGCCAGCGGCAAGGGGATCGCGAAGGCGGTCGAGATCCTCGGCCATACGGCGATCCCGATGGTGATCGATGCTGACGGCAACTGGATGGACGGGCAACATGAGGCGATCGAGATTCTGCAGGCGTGTGACGTCACCATCCCGGCGTTGCACGGCGAGGGCGGCGAAGACGGCCGGCTGCAAGGGTTTCTCGAGCAGCTGCACATTCCGTACGTCGGCAGCGGTATCGCCGCCAGCGCTGTCGGACTGGACAAGCACCTGACCAAGGCGGTCCTGCGAGCGCACGGAATCCCGGTCACGCCCGGCGTCACGCTGCGCGGGGCCGAGCTGGCCGACACCGAAGCAGGTCTGCAGAAGCTGAAGGCGGCCGGGCTGGACTTTCCGCTGTTCGTGAAGCCGGGCAACGGCGGATCGAGCTTTGGGGTGTCCAGGGCAACGAACCTCCCGACGCTGCTGGCTGCGATCGCGGATGCCGCCGTACTCGATCCGCATGTGCTCGTCGAGCGCGAGATGGTCGGCCGGGAGATCGACCTCGCGGTGCTCGAGTTCCCGGACGGGCGGGTCGAGACCGCGCCGGCGTTGGAGATCCACGCCGACCCGAAGCAGCCGTTCTTCGATGCGACCGCGAAGTACGACAGCGCGGCCACGCGGTTCGTCGTACCGGCTCCGCTGGATCCCGAGCTGGCCGAGCGGTTGCGGCGTACGGCGATCGACGTCTTCGAGGCCCTCGGGTGTGCCGGGCTTGCCCGGGTGGACTTCTTCGTACCGACCGATGGAGAGCCAGTGGTCAACGAGATCAACACGTTCCCCGGGTTCACGCCGGCGTCGCAGTTCCCGCGGATGTGGGCCGCGGCCGGGATGTCGTACGCCGAGGTGGTCGACACCCTGATCCGTACGGCGGTGGCGCGCGGATGACCGTACTACTGAGTGACGACCGGATCACCGGCATCCCCGCGATCGAGAACGGCGAACCCGTTGTCGACCTGTTCACGCGCGGTGTGGCGACGACCGGTCGCCAGTTCGCACGGGAGAGCGTCGCGGACCGGCTCGCGCTGGCCGATACGTTCCTGCCTGCTGGGATCCGGCTGCATGTCGTCGAGGGACTGCGCCCGATCGAGAGCCAGCAGGAGATCTACGACGGCTACCGCGCCGAACTGCAACGACTCCACCCCGGCATCTCCGACCACGACGTACATGTCCTCGCCAGCCGTTTCGTGTCCCCGATCGAGGTCGCGCCTCACGTAGCCGGCGCCGCGGTCGACCTGACCCTGGTAGGCGCCCACGGCCCGCTAGACCTAGGCACCCCCATCGACGCCACCCCCGAACAAAGCAACGGCGCCTGCTTCTTCGCCGCCACCAACATCAGCCGCGAGGCCCGCACCAACCGCACCCTCCTGGCCGACGTCCTAACCGCCGCCGGCCTCGTCAACTACCCCACCGAGTGGTGGCACTGGTCCTACGGCGACCGCTACTGGGCCTACACAGAAAACCACCCGGCCGCGCTCTACGGCCCCGCACACAGCCTGACCTGATAGACGTCGCCTATCAGGTCATAGGCAGGTTTGCTTTGACCGGGTGGTAGTGGCGACGGAATGTTGTATACATGACGAGCGAGGTCGTGGCTGCTGCCCCTGTGCCGATTCCCGGGCGTGCGCAGCGAGTGCGGGAGATTGCCGGTGAGTTGCGGGGGATGCGTGGGGCGTTGATCCCGATTCTGCATGCGGTGCAGGAGGAGCTCGGGTACGTCGCGCAGGACGATGTCGCGGTGGTGGCCGACGTACTCAACTTGTCGGTGGCCGAGGTGCACGGGGTCGTGACGTTCTACAAGGACTTCAGGCGGGCCGCTCCAGGGCGTACGACGGTGGCCGTTTGTCAGGCGGAGGCCTGTCGCGCGGTGGGCGCGGTCGAGTTGGCGGACTATGCCCGGCTGCGCACAGGTTGTGGGTTCGGCGAGACCTCGGCGGACGGGCGCATCACGCTCGAGGAAGTGTTCTGCTTCGGGAACTGTGCGCTCGGGCCGACGGTGCAGGTCGGCGGCAAGCTGCACGGCCGAGTCAGCCCGGCTCGCCTCGATGCCTTGCTGGGAGAAGCGCGATGAGGATCTTCGTACCGCGTGATTCGGCCGCTCGCTCGGTGGGAGCGGATGAGGTCGCCGAGCGGATCGAGGCTCGCGGCGCTGAAGTCGTCCGCACCGGCTCGCGGGGGATGCTGTGGCTGGAGCCGTTGGTCGAGGTGGAGACGTCTGCCGGGCGGATCGGGTACGGCCCGGTGGCGCCGGAGGACGTGGACGGGTTGATCGCCTCCGGGATGCTCGCGGGCGAAGGCGAGAACCTCGGCCTGGTGGAGGAACTGCCGTGGATGCGGCGGCAGGAGCGGCTGACGTTCAGGCGGGTCGGCGTGATCGATCCGTTGTCGGCCGAGGACTACGAAGCGCACGGCGGGATGAGTGGGTTGCGGCAGGCCCTGGCGATGACACCGGCCGATGTGGTCGAGGCTGTTGTCGAGTCGGGGTTGCGCGGGCGCGGCGGGGCGGGGTTTCCGACCGGGATCAAGTGGCAGACCGTGCTCGGCGCCGAGGCGGATCTCAAGTTCGTCTGTTGTAACGCGGACGAAGGCGATTCCGGCACGTTCGCGGATCGGATGCTGATCGAGGGCGATCCGTTCACGTTGATCGAGGGGATGACGATCGCGGCGTACGCGGTCGGTGCGGCCGAAGGGTACGTCTACCTGCGTTCGGAGTACCCGGACGCAGTCGACACGCTCAAGGCGGCGATCGAGCGGGCGCACGAGGAAGGCTGGTTGGGGCCGGACATTCTCGGCTCAGGGTTCGGCTTCGACCTGCATGTCCGGGTCGGCGCAGGTGCGTACATCTGCGGCGAAGAGACCTCGATGCTCGAGAGCCTGGAGGGCAAGCGCGGCATGGTCCGCGCCAAGCCTCCGATCCCTGCACTGGAAGGGCTTTTCGGCCGCCCGACCGTGGTCAACAACGTGTTGTCGTTGGCAACGGTCCCGACGATCCTCGCGCACGGGGCGGAGACGTACGCCGGCTACGGCTCGGGCCGGTCGCGAGGTACGAGCGTCTTCCAGCTCGGCGGGAACGTCGCCCGCGGCGGGATCGTCGAGACCGCCTTCGGCATCACGCTCGGCGAGCTGGTGAACGACTTCGGCGGCGGAACGGCCAGCGGACGGCCGACGCGCGCCGTCCAGGTCGGCGGCCCGCTCGGCGCGTATCTCCCGGTCGAGCAATTCGATCTTCCAATGGACTACGAGGAGTTCGCCAACGCCGGCGCGATGGTCGGGCATGGCGGGATCGTGGTGTTCGACGACACCGTGGACATGGCCGCGATGGCGCGGTTCGCGTTCGAGTTCTGCGCGGCCGAGTCGTGCGGCAAGTGCACGCCGTGCCGGGTCGGCGCGGTCCGCGGCGTCGAAACGATCGACCGCATCGTGACTGCAACAAACGGCACCGAACGCGACCAGAACCTCGTGGTCCTCGAGGACCTGTGCGAACTGATGACCGACGGCTCGCTCTGCGCGATGGGCGGCCTCACCCCGATGCCTGTACGCAGCGCCGTCCGCCACTTCGGAGAGGACTTCAACGCATGAGCCTGCTCAAAGAACCAGATTTCGGTACTCCGGCCCGGGCCGGCGAGGCGACGATCGAGCTGACCATCGACGGAGTCGACGTACGAGTTCCAGCCGGTACGTCGGTGATGCGCGCCGCGAAGGAGGCGGGTGTCGACGTACCGAAGTTGTGCGCGACCGACAACCTCGAGGCGTTCGGGTCCTGCCGCTTGTGCGTGGTCGAGATCGACGGCGTCAAAGGTACTCCAGCCTCCTGTACGACGCCGGTCCGCGACGGCATGAACGTCCGCACCCAGAACGAGCGGCTCGGCAAACTGCGCCGCGGCGTGATGGAGCTCTACATCTCCGACCACCCGCTCGACTGCCTGACCTGCTCGGCCAACGGCGACTGTGAACTGCAGGACATGGCCGGCGTCACCGGGCTGCGTGAGGTCCGCTACGGCTCGGGCGTCGAAGCCGGCGCCAACCACATGGATCTGGAGACCGACACCTCCAACCCGTACTTCGACTTCGAGGCGTCCAAGTGCATCGCGTGCTCGCGCTGCGTCCGCGCCTGCGACGAAGTACAAGGGACTCTGGCACTGACGATCGAGGGGCGTGGGTTTGATTCCAAGGTCGCGGCCGGTGCCGGGGTGCCGTTCTTCGAGTCGGACTGTGTGTCGTGCGGCGCCTGCGTCCAGGCGTGCCCGACCGCGACGCTGCAGGAGAAGTCGGTCGTCGAGCTCGGGATGCCGACGCGGACCGTCCTGACGACCTGCGCGTACTGCGGTGTCGGCTGCTCGTTCAAGGCCGAGCTGCGGGGCGACGAGCTGGTCCGGATGGTCCCGTACAAGAACGGCGGCGCGAACGAGGGTCACTCGTGTGTGAAGGGCCGGTTCGCGTTCGGGTACGCGAGTCACCCGGACCGGGTGATGGAGCCGATGGTGCGCGACACGATCGCCGACGAGTGGCGGACCGTGTCGTGGGAGGAAGCGATCGGCTTCACCGCGCGCCGGCTGCGGGAGATCCAGGCGCAGCACGGCCAGGGGTCGATCGGGGCGATCACGTCGTCGCGGACGACCAACGAAGAGGTGTACGCCGTCCAGAAGATGGTGCGAGCCGTCTTCGGCAACAACAACGTCGACACCTGCGCGCGGGTCTGCCACTCGCCGACCGGGTACGGGCTGAAGCAGACCTTCGGTGAATCCGCCGGTACGCAGGACTTCCGGTCGGTCGACGAGTCCGACGTGATCCTCGTGATCGGCTCGAACCCGACCGACGCGCACCCGGTGTTCGGGTCGCGGATGAAGCAACGGATCCGCCAGGGCGCGAAGCTGATCGTGATCGACCCGCGGCGCATCGACCTGGTCCGTACGCCGCATATCGAGGCGGCACACCACCTCGAACTGAGGCCCGGGACCAACGTCGCGATCATCAACGCGCTCGCACACGTCGTAGTCACCGAGGACCTGGTCGACCGTGAGTTCGTGACCGCACGCTGCGAGGACTTCGAGGCCTGGGCGGCGTTCATCGCGCAGCCGGAGCACAGTCCCGAGGCGGTCGCCGAGATCTGCGGCGTACCGGCCGACGAGATCCGGGCCGCGGCGCGGTTGTACGCGACTGGCGGGAACGCGGCCATCTACTACGGTCTCGGCGTCACCGAGCACAGCCAGGGCTCGACCATGGTGATGGGGATGGCCAACCTCGCGATGGCGACCGGCAACATCGGCCGGGCCGGCGTCGGCGTGAACCCGATGCGCGGTCAGAACAACGTGCAGGGGTCGTGCGACATGGGTTCGTTCCCGCACGAGCTGCCCGGGTACCGGCACGTGTCCGACGACGACGTCCGGTCGATCTACGAGCACCTCTGGGGCACGCCGATCCTCAACGAGCCGGGGCTGCGGATCCCGAACATGTTCGACGCCGCGATCGACGGATCGTTCAAGGCGCTGTTCGTCCAGGGCGAGGACATCGCGCAGTCCGATCCGAACACGCAGCACGTCTTCGCGGCGCTGGGTGCGCTGGATCTCCTGGTGGTACAGGATCTTTTCGTCAACGAGACCGCGAAGTTCGCGCACGTTCTGTTGCCGGGGACATCGTTCCTGGAGAAGGACGGGACGTTCACGAACGCCGAGCGGCGGATCAACCGGGTGCGGCCGATCATGGCGCCGCGGACCGGGAAGCAGGAGTGGGAGATCATCTGCGAGATCGCGCAGGCGATGGGGTACCCGATGCACTACGACTCGGCCGCGCAGATCATGGACGAGATCGCCATGACGACACCGACGTTCACCGGGGTCTCGTTCGCGAAGCTGGACGAGCTCGGGTCGATCCAGTGGCCGTGCAACGTCGAGCATCCGAGCGGTACGCCGATCATGCATGAGGACGAGTTCACCCGGGGCAAGGGCCGGTTCATGGAGACCATGTACGTGCCGACGTCGGAGCGGTCGACCCGGAAGTTCCCGCTGATCCTGACCACCGGGCGGATCCTCTCGCAGTACAACGTCGGCGCCCAGACCCGTCGTACGGCGAACGTCGCATGGCATGCCGAGGATGTGCTGGAGATCCATCCGCATGACGCCGAGGTACGCGGCGTGACGGACGGGGACCTGGTCGCGCTGTCGAGTCGGGTCGGGCGGACCGAGTTGCGGGCGCGGATCTCGGACCGGATACCCGTCGGCGTCTGCTACACGACGTTCCACCACCCGGTCAGCGGCGCGAACGTCGTCACCACGGACAACTCGGACTGGGCCACCAACTGTCCCGAGTACAAGGTCACCGCAGTGCAGGTGGACCTGATCCCGGCCACCGTCGCCGCCGACGCCGTCCGCGAGCCTGTCGTTGCAGGAGGCAACCGATGAGCAGCGGCGTGCCGCCGTACGTGCGGTTGGCGAACGAGATCGCGGCCCAGTTCGCCCACCGCTCCCCCGAAGACGCGGCGACCGCGATCGCCAACCACCTGAAGGCGACCTGGGACCCGCGGATGAAGCAGGCGCTGATCGCCCATGCCGCGTCGGGCGCGACCGACCTCTCGCCCGCGGCGGCGCTGGCCGCGCGCCACCTCGAAGGCGCTCTGTGACGTATCCCACCCTGTCCGGCGAGCGGGCTCCTTTCGACAACCGCGAGCGGGTTGGAGAGGGTGGTCCTGTGGAGGACGGGCCTGGGAACGCACCTTCCGGAGGCCGCCGTCTTCGGGCGCAGCGGGATGCCGTGGCGTGGGACGCGGCCCGGGTGCTCGCACACGCGGCGGCTCGCCCCGGCGCGGCGGTCTCGCGACCCCTGGGTGAGGCCGATGGATGCGTACTGGGTACGCCGCTTGTGTCGCCGGGCGCAGTCCCTCCGGTCGATCGCGCTGCGATGGACGGGTACGCCGTACGCGGTCCTGGTCCGTGGCAGGTGAGCGGCCATCTCGCGGCCGGCGCCGCGGATCCGGGGACGTTGGCCGACGGGCAGGCGACCGGGATCGTCACAGGAGCGGCGCTGCCGGAGGGTGCGACGGCTGTCGTGCGCTCCGAAGATGCGGTGGTGAACGGTGATCGGCTCGAGGGAGCGGCCAGGGAAGGCCGCCACATTCGCCGGGCCGGCGAGGAGTGCGGGCCCGGCGATCAACTGTTGCCGGCGGGTGTGGTCGTCGGCCCGGCCGTGCTCGGGTTGGCCGCGACGCTCGGGCTCAACCGGCTGACGGTCATCCCCCAGCCGACGGTCGCCGCACTCGTGACCGGAGACGAACTGGTCCACCGCGGCCCGTCCGGTCCGGGTCGCGTACGCGACGCGATCGGGCCCATGCTCCCGGGCCTGGTCACGCGCGCAGGCGCACGGCTGGTCGGCGGCTCGTCCGGAAATCAGCCGGGAACCAGCCCGCCGCGGCCAGCAGTGCAGCATCTGCCGGACTCGTTGGACGAACTCACCAGGGCGCTCGGCGAGACACAGGCCGACCTGATCCTGGTCTCCGGGTCGTCGGCTGCGGGACCAGAGGATCACCTTCGACCGGCGCTCAACGCGCTCGGTGCGGAGTTCGTCGTGGACGGCGTCGCCTGTCGGCCGGGTCATCCTCAGGCCCTGGCGCGGTTGGCCGACGGACGACTCGTGCTCGGACTCCCCGGGAACCCGTTCGCGGCCCTCGTCGCGTTCCTGACGCTCGGCGTCGCGGCCATCACCCGCATGCGCGGTCGCCGGCTCCCCGAGCTCGGCAACATCGCCGTACCCGGTGGTGTGCCGTGTCACCCGACCAGTACCCGGCTCGTCCCGGTGCGGCTGACGGCCCACGGCGCCGTACCGATCGGACATGGCGGATCTGCGATGCTCCGCGGGCCTGCTGTCGCCGACGCGCTGGCCGTCGTTGCCCCCGGTCCGGCCGAGGCCATCGCGGCGCGGCTCCTTCCCCTCGATCCGGCGTAAATGTCGAGGCCGGCGCGAGGCGTCCGACGTACCGGGCATGGATGACTACGGAGTGACCGGCTCGACCACCAACGTCGAGGTACTGATCAAGCTGCCGACCCGCGAGCTGTGGTCCGGCATCACCGCGATCGACCGGTACGGCGAGTGGAGCCCGGAGTGCTACTACGGCGCCTGGCTGGAGGAAGGTTCCCGTTTCGAGGCGCGCAACCGCTTCAAGGACGGGTTCGAGACGTACGTGACCTGCACAGTGACCGTCATGCAGGCGCCGTCCCGCTTCGGCTGGGACGTGTACGGCGACGAAGACGTGCCGTTCGCGCACTGGGAGTACGAGCTGGAGGACCGCGGTGCGGAGACGCTGGTCCGGCAGACGTTCACGCACGGACCCGGCAACAGCGGCATGCGGATGGGCGCGGTCGAGAACCCGGAGCGGGCCGCGGAAGCGATCCAGGGTCGTCTCGACCAGCTGGCGGCGAACATGCGAACGACACTCACCGCGATGGAGACAGCACTCAGGAAGCCTCGCTAGCGCTGGGCTGGGACGGGCCGACCCACAGGCACTCGGCCGTCCCGGCCTCGAGGTGTTCCTCGTAGACGCCGACCTTGTGGCTGATCACGCTCAGGCACTCGGTCAGGTCCTGGATCTGGGACGTGACGTGATCCTGGTGGCTGCGGAGCAGGGCCAGCCGATCCTGCTCGTTGCCGGGGCCCTGCCGGACCAGGTCGGTGTACTTGCGGATGGTGTCGAGCGGCATCCCGGACGAGCGGAACTTGATGCACATGTCCAGCCACTCGACATCGTCCTCGGTATACACACGCCGGCCGTTCGACTCGCGCCGTACCGGATCGGCCAGCAGACCCTCACGCTCGTAGAACCGGAGGGCGTGCACACTCAGCCCGGTCCGCTCCGCCACCTGCCCGATACTCAATCCACGCATGGGGCACCCTAACTCTGCTTCCAGTTCTACAGCAGGGGTTTGAGCGCCTCGAGAGCCTGCTGTACGTCGTCGTCGGTCGAGTAGATGTGGAACGACGCACGCAGCTTCCCGTCGCGTACGGCGGCCCGGATGCCCGCGGCCGCGAAGGCCTCCTGGGCTCCGGGAAGGCTGGTGCTGACGATCGCGCTGTTCGACGGTTCCAGGCCGAGGCCGGCGCGGAACGTGTTCGCGAGGGTGAGGTTGTGGCGGTTGATGGTGTCGACGCCGATCTGCTCGATCAACTCGAGCGCGGGTGCGGCACCGACGAAGCTGAACCAGGCCGGCGACTGGTCGAACCGCCGCGCGCCGGGGGCGAGGTCCATCACGGGTCCGTAGTACGACGCGTGGACGTCGCGGGCGGCGTACCAACCGGCGGCCGACGGGCGGCAACGCTCCTGGAGGCGGGGCGAAAGGTATCCGAGGGTGGCGCCGCGCGGCGACATCAACCACTTGTAGCTGTGGGCAATCAACGCGTCGACGCCGTCGATCCGCATCGGCAACCAGCCGAGCGCCTGCGACGCGTCGATCACCACCAACGCCCCGATCTCCTTGCTGGCAGCAATCACCGCCGGCAGATCGAGTACGACGCCGGTGGACGACTGCACCGCACTCACAGCCACCACGTCGATCCCCGGCGTGATCGCCGCCACCAGCTCATCACCCGGTACGGCGACCACCTGGACGCCACGGTCCGCTTGGACCTGCCACGGGAACACGTTCGATGTGAACTCGACTTCGTCGGTCAGCACCTTCGCCCCGTCCGGCAACGCCGCTGCGATCGGCACCATCGCGGCCGACACCGTGCTACCGACGAACACATCCGCCGCATCGGCCCCAACCAACCGCGCAAACGCTTCCCGCGCCTGCGTCGTCGACTCGTCCCACGGCTCCCAGCTCGTCCGACCCACCCGCCAGTCCCCGAGCGCCGCCTGCAACGCCTCCCACGCCGGCTTCGGCGGCAACCCGTACGACGCCGTGTTCAACCACCCCGGCTCCGCCTCCCACAACCCCTCAATCTCCACACCCACCACCCTAGGTGAAGCCCGCAAGGAAACCCGAGGCATCTCATATAAGCCCGAATAAACAAGAAGACGGCTGTTAAGAGTCTCGAGCAGGAGAGATAGGGGGCTACTCAGAAGCCCTCAAAAGGAAAGAACAAGAAAAGAAGCAAGTTTTAGAGTGGTGGCTGGCTCCGGTGGCGCACCGCAGGTTTGCCTGCGCGTAGTCGGCGCGGCCCCGGAGTGCAGTGTCACGCCGTACTCGGTCGCGACGAACTCACCGACCTCGTAGGCAAAGGCCAAGCGTTCTGTGGACCCTGCTTTCCGGAACAAAGTTGCCGCTGGGTGCAACATTCCTTCCGCAAAGCAGCCAGGAACCGCCGGCGCGCCGCGGGCAGTCGTGGTTGGGGAGGATCTTGTGCCCGAATCGGTGCAGGATCCTCCCCAAGTCCGGTCAGCCAGGGATCCCGGCAGATTTTCTGAATCGCTTTTCATGACTCGGTGGAGGGGCAGGGTTGGTTGTCGGGTCGTATGGTGGGGAGCAGCGAGTGTTGCCAGGGAGGGTGCGATGAGTTTCGACAGGCCTGGGCTGCCACATCCCGGTTACGAGCTGGACCCCGCGGTGGAGGACGTGCTGCGTGAGGAAGGCGTGGAGATGAAGGACGACGCGCCGGACATCGCCGACCACCCTGGCGGCGTGTCGGCGGGGCCGCAGCCGAATCCGCCACGCCGGCCGTCGGACGAAGGCGCGGCCGCGGAGGAGTGAGCTCTGCACTACCGTGGCTGCCCATGAGGGACATGCCATGGCGGTGACGATGCGTGACGTCGCGCGCGAGGCCGGCGTGTCTCCGAAGACGGTCTCGAACGTGATGAACGGCTATCCGTACATCCGTGCCGAGACGCGGACCAAGGTGCTGGCGGCGATCGATGCCCTCGGCTACCGGATGAACATCTCCGCCCGGAACCTGAAGTCCGGGCGGACCGGCGTGATCGGCCTCGCCGTACCCGAGCTGAGCAACCCGTACTTCGCGGAGCTCGCCGACGCGGCGATCGCGGCTGCCGGCGAGCACGGCCTGACGGTGATGATCGAGACCACCGGCGCCGACCGCGAACGGGAGCTGACCGCGCTGGCCCGGCCGCGCGGGCACCTGGTCGACGGCCTGCTGTACAGCCCGCTCGGGCTCGGCCCCGAGGACGTCGACCAGCTCCGCACGCACACCCCGGTGGTCCTGCTCGGCGAACGGATCTTCCACGGCCCGGTCGACCACGTCATGATCGACAACGTCGAGGCCACCAAGGCCGTCGTACGGCATCTCCTCGACCAGGGCCGCCGGCGGATCGCGGTGATCGGCGTGCGACCCCGGGAGGGCGTCGGCACCGCCGCCATCCGGTACGGCGCGTACGCGGACACGCTCAAGGAGTACGGCGTTCCTGTGCCCGAGGAGCTCGCCGTCTCGGGCGGCAAGTGGCACCGGTCGAGCGGGGCGGATGCGATGGCGGAGCTGCTCGCGACCGGGCAGAAATTCGACGCCGTCTTCGCCCTCAACGACACTCTGGCCCTCGGCGCGATCCGGGCGCTGGCCGCGCGCGGGGTGCGGATCCCGGACGACGTGGCGGTGGCCGGCTTCGACAACATCGACGAGGCCAGCTACAGCAGTCCGACCCTGACCACGGTCGACCCCAGCCGGGTCCACATCGCCCGGACCGCGGTCGAGCTCCTGGTCCAGCGGATGGCGGGCGACGCCTCCGAGCACCACGAGATCGTCGCCCCGTACGAACTCCACACCAGGGAATCCACCCTCGGCGCGAGCTGAAGTCTTGACGGTCCCGGAGCAGTCGGGGCATCCTCTCTACACCGATGTAGTACATCGGTGTAGAGAAATCGTGCTCCACTCCGCCCTGGAGGACAGATGCTCCCTCACTCCCCTCCCTTCCGTCCGCGGCGTCGAGCCGTGCTGGGTGGCATGCTCGGCGCCCTCGCCCTGACCGGCTGCGGCACGTTCGACTCCAAACCCAAGGTCCGGGAATGGAACCTGTTCGGCGGCGGCGACGGTGCCCGCCTGCTGCAGATCCACGACCAGTACGTCGCCGAGCACCCGGACGTCGCGTTCCAGGCGCACACGCTGGCCTGGGGCCCGCCGTTCTACACCAAGCTCGCGATGTCGGCGGCCGGCGGCCGGGCGCCCGAGGTCGCGACCATGCACATGTCCCGGCTGAAGGGTTTCAGCCCCACAACCATGCTCGACCCGATCCCGGTGGAGCTGCTCGAGAACGCCGGCGTCCGCCAGTCCGACTTCCTGCCGGCGACCTGGGACCGCTGCGTCATCGACGGCAAGCTGTACGCCGTACCGCTGGACCAGCACCCGTTCGTCCTCTACTACAACCTGGAGATCTGCAAGAAGGCCGGACTGCTCGGGCCGGACAACAAGATCAAGCCGGTCAAGGGCGTCACGCCGTTCCTCGACATGCTCCGCGCGGTCAAGGAGACCACCGGCAAGTACGCCGTCTCCGTCGACACCACCAGCCCGTGGCGGCTCTGGTGGACGCTCTACGGCCAGCTCGAGGGCGAATTCTTCAGCCCCGACGGCAAGGAGCTGGTGATCGACGACACCAAGGCACTCGAGGCCCTGGACTTGATCGCGAAGCTCGCGAGCGAAGGCCTCACGCCGCGCTCGGCGAACTACGCGGCCCTGGTCGCCCAGTTCAGCAACGGGGAGGCCGGGCTGAGTTTCAACGGCGAGTGGGAGGTCACGACGTACCAGACCGCGAAGCTGCCGTTCAGCATGGCGCCGTTCCCGGTCGTGTACGACGTACCGAAGTTCCAGGGTGACTCGCACACGTTCGTGTTGCCGCACCAGGCGCACCGCAACGCCGACGACACGAAGGCGACCGTCGAGTACATCGCCTGGATGCTCAAGCACAGCGTCGAATGGGCGGCCGGCGGGCACATCCCGGCGTACCAGCCGGTGGTGAAGAGCCAGGAGTACCTGGAGCTCAAGCCGCAGGCGGAGTACCGCAGTGTTGCTCCGAACGTGTTCTACGACCCGGACGCGTGGTTCAGCGGCTCGGGAGCACAGCTGGAGAACGAGTCCGCGGCGGCCTTCAGTGGGATCGCGACCGGACAAGCCACACCCAAGTCTGCGCTCGCGCAGTTCAAGGCTGCCACTCAGAAGCTCCTCGACACCCCGTCCCCGGTCTGACAGGAGAACGCCCATGCAAAGACCGGATTGGAAGCAACGTTGGGGCGGCCTGTTCTTCGTCGCGCCGTTCCTGCTGCTGTTCGCGCTGTTCATGCTCTGGCCGATCGCCTCGGGTTTCTGGAACAGCTTCTTCAACACGAGCCTGGCCGGTGTCAAACACGAGTTCCTCGGCCTGCAGAACTGGCGGGACCTGTTCGGCGACCCGGCCGTCTGGTCGTCGCTGAAGAACACGCTCGTCTTCACCGCGATGAGTACGCCGCCGCTGGTGATCATCGCGCTCCTGATGGCCCTGCTGGCCAACCGCAAGGGCATCCTCGGCTGGCTCCTGCGCTTCTCGTACTTCGCTCCGTTCGTCCTGCCGGCGACCGTGGTGACGCTGATCTGGGTGTGGATCTACCAGCCCGGCTTCGGTCTGGTGAACGGGCTGCTGACGGCCGGCGGATTCGCCGAGATCGACTGGCTGAACACCGAGAACAGGGCGATGCTCGCGGTGGTGATCACGACCGTCTGGTGGACGGTCGGGTTCAACTTCCTGCTCTATCTCGCCGCCCTGCAAGGGATTCCGGCGCAGGTCTACGAGGCGGCCGCGATCGACGGGGCGGACGGCCGGCAGCAGCTGTTCCGGATCACGCTGCCGCTGCTGAGCCGGACCACCGGGCTGATCGTCGTACTGCAACTGGTCGCGTCGTTGAAGATCTTCGACCAGATCTACCTGATGACCAACGGCGGGCCGAACTACGCGACCCGGCCGATCATCCAGTACATCTACGAATCCGGCTTCACCAGCTACCGGATCGGCTACGCGTCGGCGATCTCGTACCTGTTCTTCGCGGTCATCGTGATCGTCGCGGTCGCCCAGTTCAAACTGTTCTCCGGCCGAGGGGAGGCGGCGGCATGACGACCACGACGATGCCGACCGAACGGCGGTCCGCCGCGCCTGTCAGCAAGCCGGCCCATAGCGGTCCGGTGAAACCGCGCTGGACCTTCGCCGGAACCGCGACTGCCGTCGGTGCGGTGATCCTCGCCGTACTCTGGCTCGTCCCCCTGCTCTGGGCTCTCGACACGTCGCTGAAGCCGGAGCCGGAGACCACCCGGGCGCCGATCACCTGGTTGCCCGAGGCACCGACCGGCGACGCCTACCGGTCCGTGATCGAGCAGGGCGACCTGATCCGCTGGTTCCTCAACAGCACGGTCGTCTCCGTTCTCGTGACCACTCTGACGCTGTTCGTCTCCGTGCTGGCGGCGTACGGCTTCTCGCGGACGAAGTTCCCGGGGCGCCGGGTGCTGTTCGGCCTGATCATCGCCGGCATCCTGGTGCCGCCGCAGGTGCTGATCGTGCCGCTGTTCCAGGAGATGACCGGCCTCGGTCTGGTCGACACCTACTGGGGCATCGTGCTGCCGCAGGTGGTCGCGCCGGTGATGGTGTTCGTGCTGAAGAAGTTCTTCGACGGCATCTCCCGCGACTACGAGGACGCCGCCCGGGTCGACGGCGCGTCCCGGTGGCGGATCGTCTGGAGCGTGATGGTGCCGATGTCGCGGCCGATCCTGGTTGCCGTCGGCATCTTCACGTTCATCGGGGCCTGGAACAACTTCCTCTGGCCCTTCATCGTGACCACCGACCCGTCAATGATGACGATCCCGGTCGGCCTCGCCAACGTGCAGGGCTCGTACGGCCTGCGCTACGCCCAGATCATGGCATCGGCCGTGCTGGGCGGACTTCCGTTGCTGATCGTCTACGCCCTGTTCCAGCGCCACGTCGTCCGCGGTGTGGGCGACGCGGGGATCAAGGGCTAGACAAACTCTGACAGGAGCAACCTGGTGCCTGCTGCCAACCTGACCATCGACCCCGCGTTCACGATCGCGCCCGTGAACCGGCGTACCTTCGGTACGTTCGTCGAGCACATGGGCCGGTGTGTCTACACCGGCATCTACGAACCCGGCCATGCGACCGCCGACGAGGACGGCTTCCGCAAGGACGTCCTCGAGCTGACCCGGGAGCTCGGCGTGTCCCTGGTGCGTTACCCCGGCGGCAACTTCGTCTCCGGTTACCGCTGGGAGGACGGTGTCGGCCCGCGGGACCAGCGGCCGCGCCGGCTCGACCTGGCCTGGCACAGCGTCGAGACCAACGAGTTCGGTCTGGACGAGTTCGGCAAGTGGTGCGCGAAGGCGGGCCTCGAGCCGATGATGGCGCTCAACCTCGGGACGCGGGGCGTCCAGGAGGCGCTGGACCTGCTCGAGTACGCGAACCACCCGGGCGGTACGGCGTTGTCGGATCTGCGCGAGCAGCATGGCGCGGCGCCGTACGGGATCAAACTGTGGTGCCTGGGCAACGAGTTGGACGGGCCGTGGCAGGTCGGTCACAAGACGCCGACCGAGTACGGGCGCCTCGCGGCGGAGACCGCGCGGGCGATGCGGATGATCGAGCCGGACCTGCAGCTGGTCGCATGCGGATCGTCGTCGTCGCGGATGCCGCTGTTCGGGACCTGGGAGCGCGACGTACTGCGGGAGACCTACGACCTCGTCGAGTACGTCTCCTGCCACGCGTACTACGGGAACGACGACGGCGACACCGCCTCGTTCCTGGCGTCCGCGGTGAACATGGACCACTTCATCGAGTCCGTGATCGCGACCGCGGATCACGTCGGCGCGGAACTCAAGAGCAGCAAGAAGATCAGCATCTCGTTCGACGAGTGGAACGTCTGGTACGGCGAGCGCTCCCGTCGTACCGACGGCCCGCACGATCAGTGGGAGGTCGCGCCGCGACGGATCGAGGACGAGTACAACGTCACCGATGCCGTTGTCCTCGGCAACCTGTTGATCTCGTTGCTGCGGCACAGCGACCGGGTCGGCGTCGCCTGCCTGGCCCAGCTCGCGAACGTGATCGCCCCGATCATGACCGAGCCCGGCGGCGCGGCCTGGCGGCAGCCGACGTTCCACCCGTTCGCGATCACGTCCCGGCTCGCGGCCGGTCAGGTCCTCCGGGTCGAGACCGATTCGCCGCTCACCACGACGGCGAAGTACGGCGAGGTACCGGCGGTCGACGCGGTTGCGACGTACGACGAGGGCAAGGTCGCGATCTTCGCCGTCAACCGGTCGACCGACGGCCCGATCGAGGTCACCATCGACGTCAGCCGCACCGGTGTCACGACCGTCGCCGAGGCGCTGATCATGCACGACGCGGACCCGCTGGCCGTCAACTCGTCCACCGACCCCGACCGCGTCGTTCCGCAACAGCTCGAGGCGGCCACGCTTGTCGACGGCAAGCTGACCGTTACGCTCCCGGCCATCAGCTGGACAGCTGTTTCACTGTCGACTGACTGATCCTCCTGTACCAGACTGGGTGCCTGTAGGCGCCCAGTCTGGTGGGGAGATCCGATGTACGACTACGACCTCGTGGTGATCGGGTCCGGCCCGGGTGGGCAGAAGGCCGCGATCGCCGGTGCGAAGCTGGGTAAGCGGGTGGCGGTGGTCGAGCGGATCTCGATGCTCGGCGGCGTCTGCGTCAACACCGGCACGATTCCGTCCAAGACACTGCGCGAGGCCGTGCTCTACCTGACCGGGATGGCGCTGCGCGATCTGTACGGCGCGAGCTACCGGGTGAAGTCCGAGATCACCATCGCGGACCTGATGGCCCGGACCCAACATGTCGTCGGCCGTGAGGTCGAGGTGGTCCGGGCACAGCTGCTGCGCAACCACGTCGAACTGCTGCACGGTACGGCGAGCTTCGTCGACTCGCACACGGTCCAGGTGATCGGGACCGGGCGTGGCGAAACGAGCACGGTCACCGCCGAGAAGATCGTGATCGCCACCGGCACCCGGCCCGCCAGGCCTGCGCAGATCGAGTTCGACGACCGGCATGTGCTCGACTCCGACGCGATCCTCAAGCTCGAGAAGGTGCCGGGCTCGATGGTCGTGGTCGGCGCCGGTGTGATCGGGATCGAGTACGCGTCGATGTTCGCCGCGCTCGGGACCCGGGTGACCGTGGTCGAGAAGCGCGACCGGATGCTCGAGTTCTGCGATCCCGAGGTGGTCGAGTCGCTGAAGTTCCATCTGCGCGACCAGGCAGTCACCTTCCGGTTCGGCGAGGAGGTCGAGCGGGTGGAGGTCTCCGAACGCGGCACGGTCACCTCACTGGCCAGCGGCAAGCGGATCCCGGCCGAGATGGTGATGTACTCCGCCGGCCGCCAGGGCGTCACCGACGCGCTCAACCTGGAGGCCGCGGGGCTCGAGGCGGACGCGCGAGGCCGGATCAAGGTCGACGAGCACTACCGGACCACGGTCGAGCACATCTACGCCGTCGGCGACGTGATCGGCTTTCCGGCGCTCGCCGCGAACAGCATGGATCAAGGCCGGCTCGCGGCGTACCACGCCTTCGGTGAACCGGCCCGGGAGTTGGCCGGGTTCGTCCACATCGGCCAGGCGATCATGGGCTGCGGCGGCACGGTCGACTACCTGGTCGACACGGTCCTGAACTACCCGACGTTGTCCGAGGCCTACAAGGTCGCGGCGCTCGACGTCACCAACAAGATCCGCGCCCTCGATGCGTTCGGCACCGACTGATTACGCTCAAGGCGATCAGTTCTGCGGCCCGTTCACCGGTGTAGTAGTTCAGACTGTGTGCCCGTGAGCACTCAGTCCGACCTAGCGGAGACCAACCGGCTGGAAGCGTTCAGTGACGGCGTCTTCGCGATCGCGATCACCCTTCTCGTTCTCGAACTGCACAGTCCCGAGCTCGAGGAGGGGCAGCGGCTGTGGCCCGCCCTGCTGGACGAGTGGCCGCAGTTCGCGGCGTACCTGACCAGCTTCGCGATCCTCGGCATCATGTGGGTCAACCACCACTCGATGTTCCGGCAGATCCAGCGCGCCGATCGCGGGCTGATGTTCCTCAACCTGCTGCTGTTGTTGTGGACGACGCTGTTGCCGTTCCCGACGAGTCTGTTCGCCGAGCATCTCGAGGACGACTCGATCAACGCGAACGTCGCAGCTGCCGTCTACAGCGCGAACCTGACGCTGGCGGCGATCTCGTTCAGCCTGATCTGGTGGCACGTACTGCGCCATCACCTGGTCGAGCACGAGATGACGAAGTCGCAGATGCGCAGATCGCTGATCCGCTACTCGATGGGCACGGTGATCTACGGCGCCTGCATCGGGATCTCGTTCATCTCCGCCCAGGTGACGCTGCTGATCGTGTTCCTGCTCGCGCTGTACTACGGGTTCGAGCAGGTCAGGACCCGCGGCTGAACTGGGTTACGAAGATGCCGGGGGCAACTTCCAGCCTGGCGACCTCCGCGTAACCGCGGGACTTGTAGAGGTTGACCGCGGGAGTGTTGTCCGAGCCGGTCGAGACCAGGCTGACCGGTCGCGGCGCGAGCTGGTCGAGATGATCGAGCAGCGCCTTGCCGTGGCCGCGGCGGGCGTGGGCCGGATCGACGATCAGCCGGGCGATCTCGACCGTGTCGTCGGTCGGGAACTCGTACGCGACCGCGCCGACCAGCAGCGACCCCTCGTACCGGCCGAGCCAGTGCTCGGTGGACTGAAGGAGTCCGGCCAGGTCCTCGTGGAGGGGCGGGATGCCGTCGAAGCCGATCAGTTCGGCCTCGACGGCGTACGCGGCGTGCTGGATCTGCAGCAACCGCTCGGCGAGGGCATGGTCGGTGAGGTCGAGCGGCGTGATCACGCCGGCAAGATTACGCGGCCTTCCAGTAGCCGAGGGACTTCACGCGATGCTTCGGCACGGCGAGATCCTTCAGGACGTACGACGTGAGCGCGCGCGTGGTCGCGGTGTCGCACGCGATCCAGACGAAGGTGTCGGCGCCGATCTCGTCCTTGAGCTCGGTCTTCACGTGCTCGACCAGCTGCGACCGCGGGACGGTCCTCAGGTCGTGGTGTTCCTCGGTCCGGAACGGCAGCTCGTGATCGAGGTCGTGGGTGGTCTCGAACCAGATCGTCGCCGGCAGCTTCGGGGCGACCGCGAGCAGCGAGTTGATCGCAGGCAACGACGCCGGATCGCCGATCACCAGCAGCCGCGGCGGCAACGGGTCCGGAACCTCGAAGCCGGTCCCCTGCACCGTCGCCTCGATCGTGTCGCCGGGCTCGGCCTTCCGCGACCAGTCGCTCGCACACCCGTCGTGCAGCGCGAACTCCAGGCTGAACGTGCCGGCCTCGACATCCGGATCGACCAGCGTGTAGGCGCGCTGGTGCGGCTTGCCCGCGTTGTCGAACCAGAGCCGCACCCACATCGTCGGATGGACGCCGATCGCCTGCAGCAGACCGCCGTCGGTGAAGTGCACGCGGCGGTAGCGCTCGGTGACCTGTTCGGCGCCCGTCACGGTGAAGACGAAGTCCTTCCCGCGGAACAGCTTGAGCACCACGCCTTCCCAGCCGTGCCCCACTCCACACCTCCGGCGACAATTGCTCTTGCGATCATGGATAGCTGCTGCGTAAGTTAGCCCAGAAATTAGCCAAGCCTAACCTAACTTATAATGGAACGAGGCACGTTTGTGAATGCGAGAGTGTTCCGGGACACGTACGGCGTGCCGCAGCTTCAAGCCGGCGATCCTCTCGCGTTGGTGTACCTGCAGGGTGTGAACGCCGCCCGGGACCGGGCCTGGCAGATCGAGCTCGAACGTCGGCGCTACCTGGGGACGAGCGCCGCGTTCCTGGGCGCGGAGGCGGCCGGGTGGGATGTGTTCGCGCGTCAGGCCCGGCTGGCCGACACGGCGCAGCGATGCTTCGAGTCGCTCGATGACGAGACGCGCGAGTGGGTCACGGCGTACGTCGAGGGCGTGAATCATGCGCTGCCGGGCGGGGCCTTGCGGGCGCCGGAGTTCGCCGAGACCGGGTTGACGCTGCAGGAGTGGGAGCCGTGGACGCCGCTCGGGATCTGGCTGGCGGTGCATGTCCTGTTCGCCGGCTTCCCGACGAAGTTGTGGCGGACGCATGTCGCGCGGCATCTCGGCGAGGACGCGTTGGATCTGTTCAGCTCCGAGGGGCCGCACGGGGCCGGGAGCAACGGATGGCTGATCCCCGGCTCGCATACCGCGTCGGGTCAGGCGATCGTGGCGGGCGATCCGCATCGGTACGTCGAGAGCCCGGGCGTCTACCAGCAGATCCGGCTGACGTGCCCGGAGTACGACGTATTGGGTCTTGCCGTGCCTGGTATTCCGGGCCTGGCGCACTTCGGGCACACGGGTGGCGTCGCGTGGGCGATCACGAACGCGATGGCCGACTATCAGGACCTGTACGCCGAGCAGCTCCGGCGAACTGCCAATGGCGTCGAGGCGCTTGGCCCGGACGGTTGGAAGGCGGCGGCGACACATCGCGAGGTGGTCGAGGTCGCCGGTGCGGACCCGATCGAGGTCGAGGTGATCGAGACCGAGCGCGGTCCGATCATTCAGGACGGCATCAGTCTGCGCTACCCGCCCCGGGTCACCGGGCGGCTAGGGTTCGAGGTGATGGCTCGGTTGCTCCGGGCAACCACTGTGGCGGATGTCGACTCCGCGTTCGACGAGTGGGTCGAACCGGTGAACGTGGTGCTGGCGGCTGATACCGCGGGTGGGCTGCTGCACCGTACGGCGGGGCTCGTGCCGCGGCGGCATGAGAGCAACCGGATGCGCGTCGTACCGGCTTGGGCGGCGGAGCATCAGTGGGACGGGTGGTACGACCCGATGCCGCGGGAGGACGTGGACGGTCCTGCGGTGATGGCGAACGCTCGGGAGCTGGCGGCGCCGTTGGGCGTCGAGTTCGCGGCGCCGCATCGCTCGGACCGGATCCGCGAACTGGTGAACGCCCGGACCGACTGGTCCGTCGACGACATGCCTTCGATCCACAAGGACACGTTCCTCGGGTCGGCCGGCTCCGTCCTCGACCTCCTGACCGATCTCGAGGATCTCTCGACGCAAGCCGTTGCCCTACGCACCGAGTTGCTCACGTGGGACCGTCGCATGGACGCCACGAGCACGACGGCCTCGTCGTACGCCGCACTCCGCAAGGCACTCATCTCGCGGCTCACCGACCACTTCACGATCCTCGAGAACGCTGAGGTCGCCGCGGTGTTCGCGCCGTGGATGGATCCGCTGACACACGTCTCGTACGCACTCGAGAACCTGGTGGCGGCAGACCTTCCGGAGATCAATCTCGGCTGGCTGGCGCGGGAGGCTCTGGAGGACGTTGCCGCGCACAAGCCTCGACCGCCGTGGGGTGAGACGCATCAGCTCTCGCCGCTGCATGCCTTGCGCGGGCCGGTGTTCGCGCGGGACGAGGAGCCGTACGACCTGGCGCTGTCCGGCGATCATCACTGTGTCATGTCGACGTCGAGCCTGCCCGGGCTCACCGACGTCTGCATTCGTGCGTCGGCCGCTCGGTACGCGTGGGATGTTGCCGATCGCACGGCCAGCAAGTGGATTGTGCCGCTCGGCGCGTCCGGCGTACTCGGGGATCCGCATCATCACGACCAGCTGCCGTTGTGGCTGAACGGATCGCTGGCTCCGGCGGTCGCTGCGACGGATCGTGAGGAGGGCGGTTATTCGGTTGAGGTGGACGGGTTCGGCACGGTCCGGCTCGAGGAGGCCGATCCGGCGCGGGACCTCGATCTGATTCACGGCTGGGTGACGGCCGAGCGGGCGACGTACTGGGGTATGGGTGAGCTGTCGCGCGACGAGATCGCTGCCACGTATCGGTTCCTGGACTCGGTGCCCACGCATCACGTGTACGTCGTACGGCTGGACGAGACGCCGGTCGCGCTGCTGCAGACCTACGACCCGCAGGCGGATCCGGCCGGTGCGGCGTACGACGTCAAGGCCGGCGATCTCGGGCTGCACCTGCTGATCGCGCCCGGTGATCCGCAGCCGGGCTTCACCGCCAACCTGCTGAAGGCCCTGGCAGCGTTCGTGTTCGAGCACCTCGGGCATCCGCGCCTGGTGGTCGAGCCCGACGTACGCAACACCCGGGCCATCGACCGCTTCCACCGCACCGGCTTCACCCTCGGCCCCGAGGCCAAGATCCCCCAACCCGACGGCTCAACCAAAACAGCCCAATTCGCCTTCCTCACCAAAGCCCAGTTCCTGGACTCCCGGCCGGGTGGTCGATCATGAGGCTGAGCCGGCCCGAGATAAGCCTTCAGGTACTGCATGTGCGCGGCTGCCCCAACCTGGCACCGATGCTGGAGCGGCTTGCAGAGGTTAGCGACCTCCCGGTTGCTACCCGGGAGATCCGTAGCGACGCCGATGCCGTCGAGGCGGGAATGGCGGGCTCCCCGACCCTGCTGATCGACGGCAACGACCCGTTTGCCGAACCAGGCTCGGCTGTGTGCGGACTCGCCTGCCGGCTGTACCGCGACGAGGCCGGCCGGACCGTCCCGGTGCCATCCACCGGACAGCTCCAGGCCGCGCTCGCAGCCGCGGACCGGCCGGGACCCCCGGCGGTGCCAGCGGGCGGTTCTGGACAAAATCTTGGGGTTGGTGTCGGATCGGAGCGGAGCTGTTCGTTGCAAGGTTGAGCGGCCGCACGCTCCCCGTACGCGCAACCAAGGAAAGGCATCATGAAGCTTCTGCTGACTTCCGCTGGGATCCACAACGCGAGCATCGAGCAGGCGCTGGTCGAGCTGCTCGGCAAACCGATCGCCGAGTCGACCGCGCTCGTCGTCCCGACCTCCATCTACCCGTTCCGCGGTGGGCAGTTCGGTGCGTATCGGGTCATCACCGGCAACGGCCCGTCTCGGCTGACCGACCTGGGCTGGAAGTCCCTGGGAGTCCTCGAACTGTCGGTGCTGCCGAGTATCGAAGAGGACGCCTGGGTGCCGACGGTCCGCGAGGCCGACGCCTTGCTGTTCTGGGGCGGCGACCCGCTGTTCCTCGCCAACTGGATGCGCCGTTCCGGCCTCGCCGACCTGTTGCCGACGCTGCGCCCCGAGGCCGTGTACGTCGGGGTCAGCGCGAGCAGCATCGCCGCGGCCTCCACCTTCGTGGAGACGTACACCGAACAGCCCCGCGGCACCGACGGACCGCTCAAGTCGGAAGAGGTTGTCTTCAACACCCCCGACGGTGATCTTCACCGGCTCCTGGTCACCGGTGAAGGAGCCGGGCTGGTCGACTTCGCGGTCATCCCGCACTTCGAACACCCCGACCACACCGACGCCTCGCTGGCGAACGCCGAGAAGTGGGCCGCCCACATCCCGGCGCCGACGTACGCGATCGACGACGACACCGCTATCAAGGTCGTCGACGGCACGGTCGAGGTCGTCTCCGAGGGTCAGTGGAAGCTGTTCAACCACTAGACCCCTACCCGGTCACGTGCCAGGATCTGCGAGTGCGGGAAGGGTAGAGGCGCAGGCGGCACGCAGCCGACCGAGCGGACAATGAAGTGGGCCGTCGATTCGATCGGCGGCGATGCCACGATCAGATCGGTGCAAACGCTGCATGACGATCAAGGTCCGTGGCGGCTGCAGGTCGACATGCGTGGTGGTGAAAGGCATTTCGTACTGCGTTCGCTCACCCCGCGCATCGCCGCGGGGTTGATCGCTACGGGCGCGGCGGCGCTCGAGGTTGCCGAGCTGCACCGCTTGCGGGCTCCGCGGCTGGTCGCGAAGGACCTCGACGGCCGCGCGGCCGGCGTACCGGCAACGCTGGAGACTGTTGCTGCAGGCAACACGACGTGGCCGCGCTTGTTGTCTGTCGCGCGGCTCCGTGCTGCCGGCGCGACGCTCGCGCAGGTCCATGCGGTCCGGCTCGAGCCCAGCTCTCACCTGCCGCTCCGGATACGTCCCATCGCGGTCGACTACTTCGCTAGGGATCGGCGGCTGGGTCAGATGCCGACCTCGCCACTCCTCAGACAAGCAGACGAGTTGATCCAGAGCATGCCTCAGCCCCAGGGCGAGAACGTCTTTGTCCACGGAGATGTCTGGCCGGGCAACATGGCCTGGACGAGCGACGCCAGCTGCACCTTGATCGACTGGAAGACCGCTGGTGTCGGCAATCCGGGCGTCGATCTCGGCGAGCTACGCAAGCAGATCGCCATCACGTACGGCACGACGACCGCGGACATCGTGGAAGCCTGGCAAGAAGCCTCCGGTACGGCGGCCACGAACATCCCGTACTGGGACGCAGTTGCCGCCCTCAACACCCCGACGACTCTCTACAGCCCCGAGGCCACCGCGCGGCGTGATGCGTTCCTGCAGGCAGCCCTCGACCAGCTCTAGCGCGAGGAGTCGAGCGCTTCTCGCAGCTCAACGAGCCCGTCGAGACCCAACTGGCGACCGTTGGGGAACTGGTCGCCTCGATCCCAGCGCCACGTGGTGACCATCGCCAGCACGAGGATCCGGCACAAGCTGACCAGGTCTTGATCGGCCTCCGGGTACTGCGCGCTGACGTCCTCGGGCGCGTGCGCGAGGTCGAACTCGATCGGCCCACGGCAGCAGGTCTCGAGATCGATGAACAGAGGTCCCTGCTTCGTGTTGAGCAGGTTCCCCGGGTGCGGCTCGCCGTGCAGCAGCTGCTCCGGTGCACCGCGCTCGATGATCGTCCGGCGCAGGTAGCGCAACGCGTCGTCGAGAAGCTCCCGGCCCGCGTCGGCGAGTTCCGGCGTACTCTCGCGGTTTGCTACGAGTTCCTGGGCTTCTGCGATGCGATCCGTGAAATGCGGCGACGCGGTGTCGATCTTGCGCATCCCCGCATGCAGCCGTTCGAGCGCGTCGGCGTAGTCGGCCGGCGCGATCACGTCAGGCACGGATTCGTAGTACGTCCAGAGCGTGACGACGAAGCCGTCACGTTCATAGGGCCGCGGCTCCGCGCGAGGTTCGAGAGCAGCCATCGGGCTTCCGAGTTCGACCAACTGCTGAGCAAGATCGATCTCGAACTGCGCATTCTGCTCGTCCACCGGCGCCACGCGAGCCATCACGTCACACGGCAACAGCCGAAGGGCCAACTTGTTCGAGTTGTGCAGAAAGGTCACATCGTCCACTGCCAACTCGAGCGCCGAAGCAATCACCTTGACCGCCTCAACCGCCCGCACCACCTCAGCCGCCTCCATACCGCGCCGTACTCCTATCCGTCGTTGCGTTCGAGACAGAATTCGTTGCCTTCAGGATCGGCCATCATGATCCAGCCCCCAGGCTCCGCCGTACGCCGATCGTCGACCACCACCGCCCCGAGCGCCTGCAGCCGAGCGAGTTCGTCGCCCTGCGAACCACCCTGCGGCAGCAGGTCGAGGTGAACCCGGTTCTTCACACCCTTCGGCTCGGGCACCTCGACGAACACCAACCGCGGACCGTCCCGCTCCGGATCCCCCACCACCCAGAACGGGTTCCCCGGCATCTCCACCTTTTCCGCGGGCCAGCGTGTCACCGCACTCTAGAACCGCGCTACCGACGCGGAATCCGCACAATCGAAGGTGACATTCAGGATCGCACTGTGCATGGGGCTCCCCGGGGAAGCTGTTGGCCTAGGAGCATCATGGACGTTCATGACTGACAATGCGCGCGAATATTCGGTAACCGGCAACCCGGCGGACTCCGGACAGCAAGCCCTGATCGAGCGGGTTGAACGCGTTCTCAGCCAGGACGATCGGGTGCTGGGGGTGTGGCTGGTCGGTAGTTTCGGGCGGGGGACGCAGGATCGGTTCAGTGACGTCGATCTGTGGGTTGTCGTCGCCGCGGACGACGCGGACGGCTTCTGTGACGATTGGCCGAAGTTCTCCGACGAGATCTCGCCGACGGTGTTCCGGCGCCCGCTCGGCAAGCGGGTCTTCAACCACATCACGCCGGACTGGCTGCGCTTCGACGTCTCGGTGGGTACGCCGGACACGCTCGCCAGCCGCACACGCTCGACCGCGAAGCCGGTGTACGACCCGCACGGATTGAGCGCTGAGCTCGCAGCACCGGCCGCACCGAAACAGCCGGACCCAGCCCGGGTCCAGTCGATCACCGTCGAGTTCCTCCGCGTACTCGGTCTGCTGCCGGTCGCGATCGGACGCGAGGAGTACGTCGTCGGCGAGTCAGGCGCCGGCTTGCTGCGACAGATGCTGATCGACCTGATGCTCGAGGACGTCGCCGTCGAGGACCGAGGCGGCGTGCTGCACCTCAACGGCCTACTCCCGGCGGACCGTCAGCAGATCCTCGCGAACCTTCCACCTCTCGAAGCCACTCGCGAGTCAGTGATCACGGCCAACCTGACCTGCGCCGCGCACTTCCTCCCGCTGGCCCGCACCCTCCACACAACCTGCGGGCTGCCCTGGCCCGAGGACCTCGAAACAGCAGCCCGCCGGCACCTGTCGACGACCCTGTCGCTCGACCTACCCGCGTAGCTAGTTCTTGCGGGCGAGGACCGCGGCGATCAGGCGCTGGTAGTCGTTGGGGTCTTCGGGCGGGTTGTCGTTACGCCATTCCGAGGCGGCGACCAGGCCGGGCTCCAGGACGGTGAAGCCATCGCCGAAGAGAGCGAGGATCTGCTCGTCGGTGCGCCAGCGGCCGCGGCCGAGCGAACCCTGGAGTACGGCCTCGAGCTCCTGGCTGCGAGGGTCGTTCTCGCTGCGGAAGTGGCTGATGAAGACGTGGCTGCCGGACGCGATGCGGTCGTGCCAGAAGCGGACGATGGCGGCCGGGTCCTCGTCGTCGTTCACGTGGTGGAGCGTGGCGCTGAAGATCACGCCGACGGGCTTGCCGAAGTCGATCAGCCGCACGGTGTCGGGGTGCTCGATGATCGCCTTCGGCTCGCGCAGGTCGGCCTGGATCACCGTGGTGTTGTCGTTCTCGGCGAGCAGCGCGCGTCCGTGGGCGAGCACGATCGGGTCGTTGTCGACGTACACGACCTTCGCGTCGGGGGCGTACCGCTGGGCGACCTGGTGCACGTTGTCGGCGGTCGGCAGGCCGCTGCCGAGGTCGATGAACTGCCGCACCGGCGTGTTCGTGACGATCTCCCGGACCGCGCGGGTCAGCGCGCCGCGGTTGTCGTACGCGATCATCCGCGAGCCCGGCAGTTCGTTGATGAACCTGTCCCCGAACGCGCGGTCCACGGCGAAGTTGTCCTTGCCCCCGAGCAGGTAGTCGTACGTCCGGGCGATACTCGGCTTGGTCGTGTCGAACGGGTACGCCGAGCCCACCGGCTCGTCTGCGTCAGCCATCGCGCGGAGTCCTTCCTGTCGAGACAGCTGTCACTCTATGCGACGCGGAAACTACCTCGCCCCGGACCCCGGCCAGTCGCGTTCTACCGGCATCCGGCGGTGTCATCGAAATGTCATCGCCGCCCCGGATCGTATGTGTCATGAACGGTCGCGCAGCGCACACATCAGCCCGGTTGAGCTTCCGCGTGCTGGGCCCGCTCGAGGTCGACGGACCCGACGGACACCCGCTGGACCTCTGCGGCGGGAAGCCGGCGACGGTGCTGACCTTGCTCCTGCTGCACCGCAACGCCTGGGTCAGCACGGAGCAGCTCGTCGACGCAGTCTGGGCCGGCCGGGACGTGCCGGCGTCCGCGCAGAACAACCTGAAGACGTACGTCTGGCAGCTTCGCCGCTCGCTCCCGGAGGAGCGCATCGAGAGCCGCCCGGGCGCGTACCGGGTGCGCGTCTGCCCCGGTGAGCTGGATGCCGACGTTGCCGCCGCGCTGTGCGACCAGGCGCGTGAGCTGCTCAGCCGCCGGGACTCGGCCGAAGCGATCACGGTCGTCAAGCGGGCTCTCGGGCTATGGCGTGGTGCGCCGTACGACGGTCTGACGGGGGAAGCCACGTCGGCAGTCGACCGGCTGACAGAGCTGCACCGTGCGTTGCGTGAGGACCTCGCGGAAGCGGCACTGCTGCTCGATCGGCCCGCGGAGGCGATCGCCGTACTGCGGGCGCTCACCGAGGAGGAGCCGCTCCGGGAACTGGCGTGGGCTCGGCTGATGGCGGCGTACCGGCAGGTGGGGCGCCGGCACGACGCGCTGGCGGCGTACCAGCGGGCTCGTACGGCGCTCGTCCGCGACCTCGGGATCGAGCCGGGCGCCGAACTGACCGCGGTGCACCAGCAGATCCTCAGCGAGGAACCCATGCCGGCGACCCGGGTCAGCTCGAACCTACCGCCGCGCGTCCCCGGCTTCGTCGGCCGCCAGCCTGAGCTGCGCGCCCTGCGCGATGCCCGTGGCGTGGTCACGATCGACGGGATGCCGGGCATCGGCAAGACCGCCTTCGCGCTCGAGGTCGCCGCGGCATCGGGGATCGCGACCCAGCAGTACGTCGACCTGGACCGGCCGACATCATTGCCCACGGCAACAGGCCTGCTGATCCTGGACAACGTCGAGGACGCGGGGCAGATCCGGCATCTGCTGCCGAACGACACGGACTCGCTCGTGCTGGTCATCAGCCGTCGTCGGCTCGCCGGTCTCGACCGTACGGCGGCGATCACGCTCGACGTACTGGCTCCGTCTGATGCTGCCCGCATGACCGATGTCGAGCAGGTCCTGAACTGCTGCGGCGGTCATCCCGGCGCGATCCGCCAGCTGGCCGAGCGGCTGCGCAACCGGCAGCCGTGGACGGTCACGCGGATGGCGGCGCGCTTCGACGACCCGGCAGCGCGGACCCAAGCGCTGGCGGAGCTGCTGGCCCGCTTCGACGACGTGTACGACGGTCTGCCCGGCGCGGCGCAGCGGCTGTACCAGCTGATCGCGATGACCCCGCGGTTCGATCTCCGTCAGGCTGCGCGAGTCACGGGCACGGATCGGGCCGACGCGGAGCTCATGGTCGACGTACTGATGGACCACAACCTGGTCACCGAGCCGGCGCCGGGACGCTTCGAGCTCTCGCCCGTCGTCCGTGACCACGCCAGCCAGCTGCTGATCGCAACCGGCCCGAAAGCCGAGCTCGTCGCATGACCGCCACGCTTCCTCTGGGGGTATCTCGCTCATGACTGTCACCATGCTCAACCGGCCTACGGGCTTCCAGCAGATCCCTGCCCACAGCGGGCTTGCCGAGCTTCTCGCCTCCGCGGAGGACGAGGTGATCGCGATGAGCACGCTGACCCCGGCCGGGCCGACGTTCGGGCCGCGCGAGGTCAAGCACGGCGTGCGCTACCGGGCGATCTACCCCGACCACGCGCGGACCACGCCGACTCTCGGCCGGCACCTCGGTGCGTTGTCACTGGCAGGCGTGGCGGTGCGCACGACCCCACAGGTGCCGATGAGCGCGATCGTCATCGACGGCGCGGTCGCGGTGCTGCCCGCGGACACCACGAACGGCAGCGTCGCCGTACTGCGGCTGACCAGCGTGGTCGTCGCCGCTCTCGAGTTGTTCGAGCGGATGTGGCCGGACGCTGTACCGCTGGCCGACCGCGACCTGCCGGACGACACCGACCTGTCCCTGCGGGAGCAGGAGATGCTGCGTCTACTCGCCCTCGGCGCGACCGACGAGGTGGCCGCCGCCCAACTCGACATCTCGGTCCGGACCGTACGCCGAATGGTCGCGCAGATCATGAACCGCCTCGGCGCCCGCAGCCGCTTCCAAGCCGGCGTCAAAGCCGCCGACCGCGGCTGGCTCCTAGACCGCGCCTCTTGACCAAACCATCCGGGGCCACCGGCGTACCCACGCAGGCCGGCGGGTGGGCGCGTCGCACAACCGAACCTCCGGCTGACCGCCGAAGGCTGCCACCATTCTAAATCTCTTTATCTCGCGTCTTTCCTTTGTCTTTCCTCTTTGGTCTTGTTCTTCTGTTGCTGTTTGCTGGGCGTGCCGGAGGGGCCGTCGTCGAGGGCTGGGGCGACGGCCGCTCATACGGCTGGACGGTGGCCTGGTCTGGCGGGCCCTGCCACCGGGGTGCGTCAGTTCAGTGTGTGTTTGGGTAGCTCGTGGTCGCGGCGGCGATCCGGCTTGGTTTCGTGGGCCGCGTGGTCGGCAGTGCGTGGGGCCGGGCACACCGGGCCGCGACGGATCGGACCGCCGCCCAGTCTCCGGCTCTTCCACTGCTTTTCTTCGTAGTCGTAGTAGGTGTCGACGCCTCCGACAGTCATCCGGTCCTCCCTTTGACCCCCCGTCCCCTGCTGGCCCATCAACAGTCCGTCACGACCGCACCAGCAGACAAGCGATTCCGGAAATCACCACGGATCAACACGCTCGAACGCCGGGATGTGTTGGTTTGCCCCACAAATGTGCAGCGTTGGAAAGTCTCAGACGGAGACGATCGCGACGCCGTGACCGGGCAACCACACTCCGCCGCCGGTCAGCTCGGCCGCGCCGAACGACATCACCAGGTACTGCGGGTCCACGTCGACGGGTACGACGTCGTCCTCGGCAGCCAGGTTCGCGACCACCCGCAGACTGCCGCGCGTCACCACCAGCCACGCCGCGGCCGGGTCGAACGAGATCCCGACCGACTCCAGCCGGTCGTCCCGCAGCTCCGGCATCCGCGCCCGGAACGTGAGCAGATGCCGGTACCACATCAGGATCTCGTGATGGGGTGAATCGTCCGGCTCCGACCAGTCGAGGACAGAGCTGCGCCAGGTCCGCGGATCCTGGGGGTCCGGGATCTCCTCGGCATCCCACCCGAACTCCGCGAATTCCCGCCGGCGCCCGGTCCGGACCGCCTCGGCCAGCTCCGGCTCACCGAAGTCCGTGAAGAACCGCCACGGCGTCGAGGTGCCCCACTCCTCACCCATGAACAGCATCGGTGTGTACGGCGACGTCAGCACCAGCGCCGCACCGATCGCGAGCTGGCCCGTCGTCAGCGCAGGCCGGTCACCGAGAGCCCGGTTGCCGATCTGGTCGTGGTTCGACGTGTAGGCGAGGAACTGGCCGCCGTGGTCCTTGCGTGGATCGACCGGATGTCCCCAGATCTTGCCGCGGAACGTCGAGTACGTCCCGTCGTGCATGAACACCCGCGTCAGCGTCTTCGCGAACACAGCAGGGTCGCCGAAGTCCACGTAGTACCCGAAGCGCTCGCCGGTCAGCAGCGAGTGCAGCGCGTGGTGGAAGTCGTCGCTCCACTGCGCGGTCATGCCCATCCCACCGGTGGACACCGGCTCGACAGTGCGCGGATCGTTGAGGTCGGACTCGGCTACGAGGCCCAGTGGTCGTCCAAGCTCCAGCGAGAGCTCAGCGGTCTCGTCCGACAGTTGCTGGAGCAGATGCGTCGGGCTGTCGTCCACCAGTGCGTGTACGGCGTCCAGTCGCAAGGCGTCGACGTGGAAGTCGCGAAACCAGCGCAGGGCGTTGTCACAGATCCACCGGCGTACCTCTGTGCTGCCGGTGTCGTCGAGGTTGACCGCTGGACCCCATGGCGTCGAGTGGCGGTTCGTGAAGTACGGACCGAAGCTGCCGAGGTAGTTCCCGCTCGGGCCGAGGTGGTTGTAGACGACATCGAGGCAAACGGCCAGTCCGGCCTCGTGGCAGTGGTTGACGAACCGCTGCAGCGCCTCCGGTCCGCCGTACGGCTCGTGGACGGCGTAGAGGTCCACACCGTCGTACCCCCAGCCCTGTACGCCGGGGAACGCGGCGACCGGTAGCAGCGAGACCACCTCCACCCCCAGCACGGCCAAGTAGTCCAGGTGCTCGGCGGCCGCGTCCAGCGTGCCGCCGGCGGTGAAGGTGCCCAGGTGCAGCTCGTAGAAGACAGACCCGCGCACGTCGCGGCCGGTCCAGTTGTCGTCGCTCCACTCGAACCGGTCCGGCTCGAACACCCGACTGAACCCGTGGACGCCGTCCGGCTGCCACGCGCTGCGTGGATCGGGCATCGGGTCGCTGCCGTCGACGGAGTACGCGTAGTCGGTGCCATGGTGCGCTTCGACGACGTGACGCTCCCACCAGCCGTCCGGTGCGAAGCGCATCGGCAGTACGCCGTCGCGCAGTACCAGGTCGACGTTGGTTGCCTCAGGCACCCAGACGCGGAAGGTGTGCATGTCAGCTCCTGACCAGCAGGGCCACTGGCAGGTCTGTCAGCAGGTCTTCGATTCTGGCAGCACCACTGCCTACCTCGCGACCGGTCAGCACGTTCTTCCACTGTCCGCTCGGCAGTACTACGGCGCTGTCGCCCCAGCCACCCAGACGCTGCAGCGCCGCGGGCAGTCTGGTCGCAACCGTGATGACCGCGTCGCCACGGGCAAAGGCGACCGCATGCCCGTTGGACGTCGGGAGCGGCGCGTAGCTGCCGGCGAAGGCGTCCGGGTACTGCCGTCGGATGCGGAGTGCGCGTGAGGTGATCAGCAGCTTCTCGTCGGAGAGGTCCTCCGGCTTTCCACCGTCGTCCAGATGCTGCAGCCGCTGGATGCGCCGGTCGTAGTCCACAGACCGCCGGTTGTCCGGGTCGACCAGCGACAGGTCCACCAGCTCGGTCCCCTGGTAGACATCCGGTACGCCGGGCATCGTGAGCTGCACGAGCTTCTGCCCGAGGGTGGCCGCCCTGACGTAGCCGGCCTGGTCGTCGGCGAAGCGGCGTACTGAGTCGAGGACGCTGGAGTCCTGCAGGACAGCGGTGACGAAGGCAGCGACCGTTTGCTCGTACTCCTCGTCCGGTGAGGTCCAGGACGTGTTGCGTTTGGCCTCACGGATCGCCTTGAGCAGGTAGGCCTGCATGCGGTCCTCAGCGAGCGGCCCGTCATCCCATGTGCCGAACAGCGTCTGCCAGAACAGGTACTCCGTACTCCCGTCCAGCAGCGGACTGCGGTGGTCCTCCGACAGGCGACGCCACTCGCGGACTGCCTCTGCCCACGCGGCGGGCTGCTCGGAAAGCACTCCGAGTCGAGCGCGCACGTCCTCCGAGCGCTTCGTGTCGTGCGTCGACAGCGTGGTCATCGTCTTCGGCCAGTGCTTGTTCAACTGGGTCGCGTACGCGTGGAACTCCTCCGGCGTGACACCGAAGTGCTCCGGGTCCCCACCGACCTCGTTCAGCGAGGTCAGCCGGAACCACCGGTAGAACGCAGTGTCCTCAACGCCCTTGGCCATCACCGGACCGCACGTCTGCTGGAAGCGCACGATCAGCTCGGCCCGCGCCCGCTCGTCGATCGTGCTGGTCTCCCGACCGAGCAGCAGGTGCAGCACCAGGTCGAGCGTGGCCTGCCGGTCCTCGTCGAGATTGCCGCGCGCCTTCTCCGCTGCCCGCTCCAACGCAGCGACCGCGGCCGGCGACGGCTCCTCGCCCGGTACGACGTACGCGCGGTAGACGTCGAAGTGCACCAGAAGCTCAGCGACAACCTCATGGAACGCCCGCCGCGTGTGGTCACGCAGTCGTACGTCGTCCTGGCAGATGCGCGCGAGCAGCTCCACCAGACGATGCACCTCGGCGTACTGCCCGTGCTGGACGATCTCGCGCTTCGCCTCCTCCACGACCGGCCCGAAGTCGGCTGGAGCACCGGTGAGCTCGGAGTGCAGGGCTGTCAGCGGTGCAGCTCCGGACGGGTCGACGAACAGGCCGCCCACGCGCAGCAGGGCGTCGTATCCGGTCGTGCCGGCGCAGGGCCAGTCACCCGGCAGCTCTTCGTCGCCCTCGAGGATCTTCTCCACCACTACCCACGCGCCGCCAGTGCGCTCGGCCAGCCGGCGCAGGTACCCACGCGGGTCGGCCAGACCGTCCGGGTGGTCGATGCGGAAACCGTTGAGCTTGCCTTCGTTCAGCAACGCCAGGAGGAGCTGGTGTGTCGCGTCGAAGACCTCCTGTGTTTCCTGACGGATCGCAGCGAGCGTGTCGACGTCGAAGAAGCGCCGGTAGTTCAGCTCCTCGTCAGCAACCCGCCAGTGCGCGAGGCGGTACCACTGCTCGGTGACCAGCGCGGCGATGGGCAGGTCCTCGGTCCCCGGGCGGAGCGGGTACTCGTGCTCGTAGTACCGCAGTACGCCGTCCTCGACGGACAGCTCGCCGTCAGCCAGCACCTTGCCGATCCGCTGACCCAACACTGCCATCAACAACGGCTGGTTGCCCGAACCCCAGTCGACGTCGAACCACTCCGCGTACTGCGAACCCGGACCGAGCCGCAGCACCGACCAGAGCGCCGTGTTCAGGCTGGCCGGCGTCGGTACGGCGACATGGTTCGGTACCACGTCCGCGATCGCACCCATGCGGCTCTCGGCCAGCCGTGCCGACAACCGCTCGAACGCGGGCTGTCCGCCCATCGGCTCGGACAGCCTGCTGTGGTCGACTACGTCGTACCCGTGGGTGGAACCGGGCGCAGCCTGGAGGATCGGGGACAGGTACGCGTGGGAGATCCCGAGGCCCTGCAGGTACGGGACTACCGCGGCGGCGGCGTCGAAGCCGAACTCCGCGCGGAGCTGAAACCGGTAGGTGGCCTGCGGGACCCCCCTCATCCGGCGGCCTGCCTCGGGCGGGTCAGAACCAGCGTGCTGCGGGCCTCCAACTGGACGGTATTGCCGGCGGGATGCGGCTCGTCGCTCGCGCCGCCGGTGGCACTCGCCGTGTCGACCGCCACCGTCCAGCTCTCGCCGTACTCCTCCGGTGGCAGCAGGAAGTCGACCGGCTCGTAGTTGCTGTTCATCAGCACCAGGAACGAGTCGTCGACCACCGGCTCACCGCGTGGGTCCGGCTCCGAGATCGCGTCGCCGTTCAGGAAGACCGCGATCGCGCGGGCGTCGTTCTGCTGCCAGTCGCCGTTCTGCATCTCGGTGCCCTTGGGCGTGAACCACACCAGGTCCCCGAGGCCGTCGACGCCGGTGTCGCCGTGGAAGAAGCGTCGGCGGCGCAGCACCGGGTGGTTGTTGCGCAGCCGGACCACGGACCGCGTGAACTCGAGCAGGTGCTTCTGCGGCTCGCTCAGCTCCCAGTCCACCCAGGCGATCTCGTTGTCCTGGCAGTACACGTTGTTGTTGCCCTGCTGCGTCCGGCCGAGCTCGTCGCCGTGGGCGATCATCGGCACGCCCTGCGAGATCAGCAGCGTGGTGAGGAAGTTGCGCTGCTGGTTGGCCCGCAGCCGCAGTACTTCGGGGTCGTCGGTCGGGCCCTCGACGCCGCAGTTCCACGAGCGGTTGTGACTCTCGCCGTCCTTGCCGCCCTCGCCGTTCGCCTCGTTGTGCTTGTCGTTGTACGAGACCAGGTCGCGCAGCGTGAAGCCGTCGTGGGCGGTGATGAAGTTGATGCTCGCCAGCGGCCGGCGGCTGTCGTCCTGGTAGAGGTCCGAGGAGCCGGTCAGCCGGGACGCGAACTCGGCCAGCGTGTACTGCTCACCACGCCAGAAGTCCCGGACGGTGTCGCGGAACTTCCCGTTCCACTCCGTCCACAGCGGTGGGAAGTTGCCCACCTGGTAGCCGCCGTCGCCGACGTCCCACGGCTCGGCGATCAGCTTCACCTGACTCACCACCGGGTCCTGCTGGACCAGGTCGAAGAACGCCGACAGGCGATCGACCTCGTGGAACTGACGGGCCAGCGTGGCCGCCAGGTCGAAGCGGAAGCCGTCCACGTGCATCTCGGTGACCCAGTAGCGCAGCGAGTCCATGATCAGCTGCAGCACGTGCGGGTGCCGCATCAGCAGGCTGTTGCCGGTGCCGGTGGTGTCGTAGTAGTGCCGCTTGTCCTCGTCGACCAGCCGGTAGTACGCCGCGTTGTCGATGCCCTTGAACGACAGGGTCGGACCGAACTCGTTCCCCTCGGCGGTGTGGTTGTAGACCACGTCGAGGATGACCTCGATATCCGCCTCGTGCAGGGCCTTCACCATCGCCTTGAACTCGGTCACCTGCTGCCCGAGCGTGCCGGTGGACGAGTAGGCGTTGTTCGGCGCGAAGAAGCCGATCGTGTTGTAGCCCCAGTAGTTGGACAGGCCGAGCTCCTGCAGGTGGCCGTCCTGGGCGAACTGGTGCACCGGCATCAGTTCGATCGCCGACACCCCGAGCTCCTTGAGGTGCTCGATGGTCGCCGGGTGCCCGATGCCGGCGTACGTGCCGCGGATGTTCTCCGGCAGGCCGGGGTGCGTCTTGGTGAGGCCCTTGACGTGCGCCTCGTAGATCACCGTCTCGTGGTACGCGTGGCCCGGCGGACGGTCGTTGCTCCAGTCGAAGAACGGGTTGGTGACCACCGAGAGCATGGTGTGCTCGCGGTTGTCCATCGTGTTCAGCTCGTCCGGCTTCGCGAACCGGTAGCTGAACAGCGACTCGTCCCCGTCGATCTGCCCGTCGATCGCCTTCGCGTACGGGTCCAGCAGGAGCTTGGACGGGTTGCACCGGTGGCCCTCGGCCGGGTTGTACGGGCCGTGCACGCGGAAGCCGTACCGCTGTCCCGGCTGCACCGCCGGCAGGTATCCGTGGTGCACGAAACCGTCCACCTCGGTCAGCTGCACCAGCTGCTCGGTGCCGTCGTCACCGATCAGCGCCAGATCCACTCGTTCGGCAACCTCCGAGAACACCGCGAAGTTCGTCCCGGCGCCGTCGTACGTGGCGCCGAGAGGGTAAGGACGACCAGGCCATTTCTGCACCTGACGACAGTAGCCACCTCCACCCCCAGGCACCCCACGGCGGGGTGTTTCTGTCCGGAGAATTCACCGGGCAAGGGGTTGCAGGAAGCTGCAAGAGCTTTAACGTCCCAAAACCGACACAGTTGGGCTAAGCTCCAGCGCTTGTGAAACCGCCTTCCCCGCGGCGGCCGGTCTTCCTGGATTCGACCGGACGCCGTCGTCGCACGATCCGAAGAACCGGGGCCTTCCTGGCCGTCCCTACTGTCGGTTACCTCATCCTCATGGCCAGTAGCCTTCTCGGCGGGCCGCGCATGGACACCCCGCTGATTCCGCTCCCCGAGGCCGCCAAACCTCACCACCGTCCTTCCCCGCCCGCCGAAGCCGCTGCGGATACACCCCGGCCCACCGAGGACCACACCGCGACGCCTGGCGACGGGCCTACCGAGCAGCCGTCGTCGACCACAGGTACGACGGCTCCCACCGACAGCCCGACCGCTGTCCCGACCACGACGCTCGTGCCGCCGCCGACCGTGGTCCCCCCGACACTGACCGTCGCACCGACGACCGCTCCGACCACGGCACCAGGCCGAACCAACTCGCCTACCGCGACCGCCACGCCGACCACCACGCCGACGGCGACCACGACCACGACCACGACCACGACGCACGGCAACAAGCCGACCACACCGCCCGGCCGGACCAAGACGCCGACCAAGCCGTGAGCCGGCCGGTCGCGCGGCGGGCCAAGCAGGTCCCGCTCCGGACGCACTGGTTCGTGCTGACGATGCTGCTGGTCTGTCTGTCCACGATGCTGCTGCTGAACGGCTACACGCACCACATGTTCGGCGCGGAGCCGGACGGCGCGGTCAAGGCGGCCGGCGGGTCCAGTACAGTGCCGCGGTCGATCGTGACCGGCGGCCCGGTCATCGACGCCGGCCCCGGCGTACCGCGCTCGGTGTCGCCGCACGCTCGTACCATCGCGCTCACGTTCGACGACGGGCCCGACCCGGTCTGGACGCCGAAGATCCTCGACCTGCTCCGGGCGCAGAAGGTCCACGCGACCTTCTTCGTCGTCGGTACGGCGGTCGCCGCGCACCCGGAGCTGGCCCGCCGCATAGTCGCCGAAGGCCACCAGATCGCCGTCCACACCTTCACCCACGCGAACCTGTCGACCACTGCGGGCTGGCGACGCTCCCTCGAGCTCCGGCAGAGCCAGCTGATCCTCGCCGGCGCCACCGGAGTCACTACGACGCTGCTCCGTCCCCCGTACTCCTCAGAGCCGAGGGCGCTCAGCGATCGCGACTGGGCCGCGCTGCAGCAGATCCGCCAGGCGGGTTATCTCGCCGTACTGACCAGCCAGGACAGTGAGGACTGGCGGCGCCCCGGGACCGACCAGGTGATCGCCAATTCGATGCCACGCAGCACTGCCGGACAGGTGCTGCTGATGCACGACGCCGGGGGTGACCGCAGCGAGACCGTCGAGGCGCTGAGCAAACTGCTGCCCCGGCTGAAAGCCCGCGGGTTCCGGTTCGCCACGGTCAGCGACGCAGTCGGTCTGCCGGACCCGACCCACCAAGCCGGCCTGCTCGACCGCGGCCGCGGTCTCGCGGTGATCTGGGTGATGCGGATCAGCGATGCCGTCCTGTCGTTGATCACCTGGCTCCTGTACGCCGCCGGCGCGCTGAGCGTGTTGCGTGCGATCACCACTGTCATCGCTGCTCGCCGGCATTCCCGGATGCGCGGCTGGACCTGGGGACCACCAGTGACCGAACCGGTCAGCGTGATCGTTCCGGCGTACAACGAGAGCGCCGGGATCGAGGCGGCGATCCGGTCGCTGGTCGCATCGGACCATCCGGTCGAAGTGATCGTCGTCGACGACGGGTCGACCGACGGTACGGCGGACGTCGTCGAGGCGCTGGTCAGGAACGAGGGCCTCCCCGGGGTCCGGGTGATCCGGCAGCCGAACGCGGGCAAGCCGGTCGCGCTCAACACCGGCCTCCGCGCCGCGCGGTACGAGCTGATCGTCATGGTCGACGGCGACACGGTCTTCGAACCGGATGCGGTCCGGAATCTCGTCCAGCCGTTCGCACACCCGGGTGTCGGGGCGGTGTCGGGCAATGCCAAGGTCGGCAACCGGCGCGGCCTGCTCGGCCGGTGGCAGCACATCGAGTACGTGATCGGGTTCAACCTGGACCGGCGGCTGTTCGATCTGGCCGAGTGCATGCCGACGGTCCCCGGCGCGGTCGGCGGGTTCCGCCGTACGGCGCTGGAGCGGATCGGCGGACTGAGCGACGTGACGCTCGCAGAGGACACCGACCTGACCATGGCGCTGTGCCGGGACGGGTGGCGGGTCGTCTACGAGGAGAGCGCGGTGGCGTGGACCGAAGCGCCGGCCTCGTTCGGCGCACTGTGGCGGCAGCGGTACCGCTGGTGCTACGGCACGCTGCAGGCGATGTGGAAGCACCGCGGCGCGATGGTGCAGCGCGGTACGGCCGGGAAGTTCGGGCGACGCGGGCTGACGTACCTGATGCTGTTCCAGGTACTGCTCCCGCTGCTGGCGCCGGTAGTGGACGTGTTCGCGATCTACGGCCTCGTGTTCCTCAACCCGGTCCGCGTGCTGTCCGTGTGGGTCGGCTTCGTACTCCTGCAGCTGGTCATGGGTTTCTACGCCTTCCGCCTGGACGGCGAACGGGCCGGTCCGCTGTGGACACTCCCGCTACAGCAGTTCGTCTACCGCCAGCTCATGTACCTGGTCGTCATCCAGTCGGTCTTCACCGCACTGGCCGGCACCCGGCTCCGCTGGCAACGCATGGAGCGCTACGGCAGCCTGCAGGCGCCGACTACTACTTCGTGATGCCGTCCAGGATGCGGTGCAGACCCCACAGGTACTGCTCGGTCGTGACGAAGCGGGCCATGGTCGGGACCGCGGCGGCGGACCGGGGGAAGACCTCTGCAGGGATCTGCTCGTAGGTGGCACGGCGGCGGGCGACGCGATCGGCCTCGGGCGGCAGGGGGCCGGGGCCGGTCTCGTCGGAAACCTCCAGCGCGATCGAGCCGAGGACGTAAACGATCAGCAGGTACGTCGAACGCGCGGCCTCGACCGGATCGACGCCGGCGTCGATGAGGAGACCGAGGAGGCGCTCGTTCAGCGCCGTCGTCCGGGGACCGTCCATCGGACCCGTCATCAGCAGCGCGCCGGCGCCGGGGTGGGCGACCAGATTCGCGCGGACGTCGAGCGCGAGGGCCTCGATACGGTCGCGCCAGGACAGTGACTCGTCGGCGAAACCGCCGCTGTCGGCGTCACCGAGCAGCTTCTCGACCAGCGCCGCGATCACGGCCGACTTGTCGGGGAAGTAGGTGTAGACGGCGTTCGGCGCGACGCCGACCTTCGCCGCGATGCCGCGGATCGACGCTTGGCCGCCCTCGTCCAGGAGCTGCAGCGCGGCGGTCAGGAGCTCGTCCTCGGTCAGGGTTCGTCGCGGCCCGGGCCGCCCTCTCGTAGCCATCTCTGGACAGCGTACAGAATTACCTGCAGACTATCTCTGTACGCCGTACAATTTCTTGGGAGGGGTCATGCGCCGTACCACCGGAATCCTGTTCGTGATCGCAGCCGTGAGCTTCGCCGTCGCCGCGAGCGTGCTGTCCGCGACGTTCGACTGGCCGGACATCCTGCGCGAGCCGGCCGACAAGGTGCTGAGGTCGTACGTCGACGGCGGCGCCGGCCTGACCTGGACCTGGTTCGCCACCGCCTGGACGTACGGGCTGCTGGCGATCCCGATCCTGTTGTTGCCGCAGGCAATCAAGCGGACGGACTCGACGATGCTGCGGGTCGCGACCGCGCTGGGCGCGATGTCGGTCCTGCTGTCGTTGATCGGCTTCCTGCGCTGGGTTTTCGTCGTACCGCCGTTGGCTCACGCCTACGTGGACGGGGATGCGTCGGCAGCCGCGGCCTGGACCGCGCAGCACCAGTTCGGCGGGGCGTTGCTGGGTGAGCATCTGGGGCAGGTGCTCGCGATCGTGTGGAGCGTTCTGGTGAGCGTCGTCATCCTGCAGACCGGGGTGTTGCCGCGGTGGATCGGCTGGGTCGGACTGGCGGCGAGTGCGCTCTACCTGGCGAACCAGGGCGACGTGCTCGCGACCGCCGTACCCGGCTTCCCGGTGTGGGATGCGGCCGGACTGCTCGGGAGTACGGCGTGGGGGTTGTGGACGATCCTGCTCGGCGTGGGAGTTTACTTGCAGCGATCGTTGTCTCACCTGGAGTAGTGAATGTTGAAGCGGGCTGCACTTGTTGTCGGGGTTCTGCTGGCCGTCACGGCCGGCGCGAAACCGGTCGTCGTCGGCGGGACGCTCGCGAGCGCCACCGAGGCGCCGTGGGCGATCGCGCTGAACAACACCCAGTCCGCGGATTCCAGCGGCCGGTACTGCGGCGCCACACTCGTGAAGCCGAACAAGATCGTCACGGCAGCGCACTGCATGGACGAGGACATCTCGACGTACTACGCGGTCCAGGGGCGGGCGAATCTCGCGGACGACTCCGTCGGGCAGACGTCGGCGATCAGCAAGGTGTGGATCCACCCGGGGTACAACACGAAGGACAACCGCTACGACTTCGCCGTACTGACGTTGGCGAAGCCGTTCACCGGAGTGCCGGTGCTGCCGCTGGAGACGCGGGCCCGGGCGGACCGCAACGGCGTCGTGCCGACGGTCTACGGCTGGGGCGACACGGAGGGAACCGGGCAGGACGACACCTTGCAGAAGGCCGCGGTGCCGGACCTCGGGGACAAGACCTGCTTGGCGGTGAAGAGCTACGTCACGAACGGGTACGCCGCCGCGACCAACGTCTGCGCCGGGTACCTCAACGGCGGGATCGACGCCTGCCAAGGCGATTCCGGCGGCCCGCTGGTGCTGAACGGCCGGCTGCTCGGTGTCGTCTCATGGGGACAAGGTTGCGCGCAGGCCGGTAAGCCCGGTGTCTACGCCGAGACCGCCGCCGTCGCGAAGGCGTTGCTGCAACACTGAGGGGTATGCCCGAACCAGTCCGAGTCATCAAGGCCGGCGACCTGGTCGCCGCTGATCCGACCGACGGCATGCTCCGGATGCGAGCCTTCGAACTCCCGATCCTGTGGGCCGGCCAGGTCATCACCCAGCCCGGCGCGATCTCCGGCTGGCACCACCACGACAAGAACGAGAGCAGCCTCTACATCGTCCGCGGCGTACTCCGCCTCGAGTTCGAGGGCACCGACGAGTACCTCGACGCGGTGGCCGGCGACTTCGTCCATGTCCCGGCCTTCACCATCCACCGCGAGAGCAACCCCAGTTCGGACCCGTCGCTTGCCATCATCGCCCGGGCCGGCGGCGGCATCCCGACCGTCAACGTCGACCCGCCGAGTTATTACGGGCGTCCATAACTGATATTTGGGTCTTGCCGAAGATAGAGGCGTGCGGCAGGGTTGGCCGCGTGCCAGAACGTCATGCGGTCTCGGTCGTGGACAACAAGGTGGCGACAGAGCAGGCCCACCAGGCGGGCCAGGACGCCTGGTGGGTCTATCTGGATGAGGTGCTCGGTCATCTGCGCCTGCCCTATCGGACGATCTCTCTGTCCGAAGCCCATGTTTCGGATAGTAGCATTCTGGTCTTCGCGACCACTGCCGAAGCCGACCCGGGGCTCGAGCAGTGGGTCCGCGACGGCGGCGTACTGATCCTGGTCGGCGACCCCGGTCCGCTGTCTGCACTTGCCGGGGTATCGGCGGACGGTCCGGTGCCGGAGGACCACGTCGTACTGGCCGAAAGCCCGGTGTGGTCGTCCCGGCCACCTGTTGCGTTGCACGCCGTCGGCGGGAGTCGGCTCACGGGGTCCGACGTCGAGGTGCTCGCACAGTGGGACTCCTCGGATGCGGCCGCGATCACGCTGCGCCGGCTCGGCCACGGCGTCGTGCTGACATACGGCGTCGACCTGTGGCAGAGCATCGTCCGCATCCAGCAGGGGTACGTCGTGACCGCGGACGGCGAACCGGCCACCGACGGTACCGCGCCGATCGACGACGGCGTCCTCAAGTGCGAGGACGGGATGACGCTCAGCTTCGAACGGGACCGCGCGATGCCGCCGGGTGAGCCGGAACTGGTCGAGCCGTTCACGCATACGTATCCACCGCCGAGCGCCGTTCCGATGTTCGACCAACCGCAGGCGGACTGGTGGTGCTCGCTGTTCGCGCAGAGCCTGTGGTGGGGCGCGGAACACACCGGCGCCGTGGTGCCGTGGCTCGGGTACTGGCCGGCCGGAGTCGACGCGGTTGCGCACATGTCGCACGACTCCGACGGCAATGAAGAGGAGGAGGGCCAGGCTGCACTCGACGCCTTCGCCGAGGCAGACGTCAAGGTCACCTGGTGTCACGTCTTCCCCGGCGGGTACTCCGCCGATCTGCACACCGCGATCACCGCGGCCGGACACGAGAATGCCCTGCATTACAACGCGATGGGCGACGCCGACCTCGCCGTCTGGGGCTGGCCGCAGATCCGGGCGCAGTACGCCTGGGCGCAGGCCGTCACGGGCACCGAGGACATCATCTCGAACAAGAACCACTACACCCGCTGGGAAGGCTGGACCGAGTTCTACCTCTGGTGCGAGCGGCTGGGCATCCAGATCGACGAGTCGCGCGGTCCGAGCAAGCAGGGTGATATCGGGTTCGTGTTCGGCGCGGCACACGTCTCGTACCCGATGGGACCAGTTGCTGAGGGCAACCGGTTGTTCGACGTACTGAATCTGCCGTTGCACACGCAGGATCTCGCGTGGGCCGGCCACTCCGCGGTGCGCGATGTGATCCTGGACGGCGCGCAGGCTGTCCACGGCGTTGCACACTTCCTGTTTCACGGTCCGCACCTGCACAAGCGGCCGGCGACCCGATCAGCCTGCCTTGAGCTCGCGGCCGAGGTGCGACGGCGTGGTATGCCGTGGTGGACGGCCGGCCGGATCAATGCCTGGGAGCGCGGCCGGCGCGGCGTGACCCTGTCGGTCGAGCCGGTGGCGGACGGGATTGCCGTGCAGGCGTTCGCGGTCGAGCCGGTGGCGGCTGCCGCGGTGCTGCTCGCCGTACCAGAAGGTTCAGACCCGATCGTCAAGGAGGGCGAGGGATCGGCCCGGCTGGTCGTCCGGCACGGCCGGTCCTTCGTCGAGCTGTCCGCAGATCTCGTTGCCGGAGACAACAGATGGGTGATCACGCCATGATGCCGGAGTGGCCGCAGTACGACGATGACGAGGCGAAGGCCCTGCTCGAGGTGTTGAACTCGGGGAACTGGGGCAGCACCAGCGGCGATGTCGTCGCGACGTTCGAGCGGGAGTTCGCGGCGTACCAGCAGGCGGGTTTCGGGATCTGCCTGAGCAACGGGACGCTGGCCATCGCGGCGGCGCTCCGGGCCGCGGGTGTCGGCATCGGCGACGAGGTGATCGTGCCGCCGTACACCTTCATCGCGACTGCCTCGGCGGCGCTGTTCGTGGGTGCGGTTCCGGTCTTCGCGGACGTGGACCCGGACACCCACCTACTCGATCCGGTGGCCGTCGAGGCCACGATCACCGAGCGGACGAAGGCGGTCGTCGTTGTCCATCTCGCCGGTCGCCCAGCTGACCTGGACGCGTTCACCGCGCTCGGGACGCGCCACGGCCTGACCATCGTCGAGGACGCTGCCCAGGCGCACGGCGCGGCGTACAAAGGCCGTCCGGTCGGCGCGATCGGCGACCTCGGCACGTTCAGCTTCCAGAGCAGCAAGAACATCACGGCCGGCGAGGGCGGCGCCGTCCTCACCGACAACGAGACGCTGGCCGGTGCCCTGTACTCGCTCGTCAATGTCGGCCGCGTGCCGGGCGGCGGCTGGTACCAACACGAGGCCGTCGGCTACAACCTCCGGCTGACCGAGTTCCAGGCCGCGATCCTCAGAGTCCAACTCCGCCGGCACCCCGCCGTCCAAGAGGTCCGCGAACGCAACGCCCGCCTGCTGACGGACCTCCTCCGCGACGTCGACGGCATCCACCTGGCTCCCGAAGACCCGGCCATCACCGCCCACGGCCGCCACCTGTTCCTCCTCCGGCTTCCCAACCGCCGCGACGCCGTCCTGCAGTCCCTCACCGCGGCCGGCCTCACCCGAGCCTCCAGCGGCTACGTCCCCCTGCACCGCAACGCCGCAGTGCTCCGCGAGGCGAAAACGATCAGCGACAAACTCGGCCAGCCCTACCCGACCGCCGACTGCCCGAACGCCGACGCAGTCTCGGCGGACACTATCTGGCTGCCCCAGACGTATCTCCTAGGTACCGAAGACCAAACGCGAACGATCGCCACCACGATCACCAACGCTGTCAGGTAGGGAGCCGTTGTACACACCGTCCCCCGAAGAGGTCGCGAACGCATTCGACCTGGGCGAGCCCGTCGGCGGGCTCGTGCACTTCAGGCGGGGCGGTGCCGACGTCTGGCGGCTCGACACCGCGACCGGAAGCTATTTCGTCAAAGGCTATTTGACGACTCCCGACGGTCAGTCGACCGACCAGCTGGCACATGCGATGGCGTTCGAGCGCGACGCGCGCGCGGCACACATCGACATGCCGGAGCCGGTCGTGCCGATCGATCCGCTCCTGGATTGGGTGACTCGCATCGAGGAGCGGCTGTTTCGGGTGTATCGCTGGATCGAGCACCGGACGTACGACGGAGACGTCTCGGCCTGGCTCGGGCGGACGATGGCGCAAGTCCATCAACTGCAGCCGGCCGGACCGATTGGGCTGCCCGAGTGGTGGCGGCCCGCGGTTCAATCACCCGAGACCTGGGAGGGCTGGTTCGCCAAGGCCAGAGAACGTGACGTGGCCTGGGCTGGACTCTGCGCGGACAGCCTCCCGCACATCCTCGCGGCCACCGAACGCCTCTCCGAACTGCTCGACGTCGCCCCGGACATCGTCACGACGCATGGTGACTTCAAGACCCACAACATCGTCATGTCCGACTCCGGCCCGGTCCTCGTCGACTGGGACAGCGTGCGAACCGACAGCGCGGCCCTCGAGGCCGGCCGGGTCGCCTACATCTTCGGCGCCGGCGACCCCGAGCAGATCAACCGGATCCTCACGGCGTACGTCGAAGCCGGCGGCGAGCTCGGATGGGCCGGGCCCGACCTGTTCCTGAGCGTGACCCGAAATCACCTCCAGATCCTCGCCGAGCAGATCCGCGTCTCACTCGGCGAGGCCACGGCGGCCGACTGGATGGGCGACCCCGCGACGATCGAGGCCACGATCGCCGATCTGCTGCTCAGGGCCGCCGGACTCAGTCAGCTTCCTCGTCGGTGCGGCGGCGGCGCACTCGGTCGGTGAGCCGGCTGGAAAGCTTGCCCGTTGTCGATCTGGCCAGGTCGAAGGTCTCGTTGCCGAGGCGCCTGGCGGCGTCGACGCCGTCGGCTCCCGCGTCGAATGCCTTGTCCCGCACTTCCGTGGCCGCGTCCGTCCACTTTCGCGCTTCCAGTGATTCGCGGCAGCGCTCGATCCCGAGCCGCCCGTGGAACTCCACGACGTTCTGCGCGACCTGGTTGCTCGAATCCACCACCTCCCGGGAGGAGGTCGGGTGCAGCAGCACCTTGGTGTTCGCCGTACCGGCGGCGGCATCCATGCGTGCCATCAGCCGCTCGGTGCTCCGCGAGATCAGATCCAGCCGGTTGTTCCGTGCCGCGCGGAGGGCGAGACGATGCCGGTCGAGCTCGTCCGGTGAGGCATCCAGGACGCGGTCGAGTTCGAGGATGCCGATCGCGTCCTGCAGCTGGAAGCAGCGGGCCAGCACGGCGAGCCATTCCTCAACCGTGGACCTGGCTTCCTTGGCCGTCTTGGCGAGCTCGCCGATCTTGGGCTCAGCTTCCAGCTTCTCCGCGAGGGCGTCGAGCTGACGCAGCGCGTACGCCTGGGTTGTCGCGATCGTCAGCGTCGTCGCCTGCACCTTCGACCACGTGACCTCCGAGACCCGGCCCACCTGGTCGCGAATCGTCATGGCCTCCCGCAGTACGAAATCCACGCCGATCAGGTCCGCGAACACGGAGTCCTTCTGGGCGCGGAGTACGTCGTCGACCTTCTTGTCGATCGTGGCGAGATAGTCGGTGATCTCGTCCATCGCCTGCTGCATGGCAAGCTGCGCCATGATCCCGGCCGCACCGGCCAGCACCGCCGGGTTGGTCAGCAACGAGCCCTTCGTGAACTCGACGAACCCTTTGATCTGGCCGTGATTCCCCTTCAACACCCCAGTCTTGTAACCCTTGGCGCTCTCCCTCAGCCCGAGCTTCTTCGCGAGCTGCGCGGATTCCTTGGTCATCTTCACCCAGCGACCCGAGTTGGCCGCAATCTCCGAGCCTGCCTGCGCGGCAATGGACCCGGCGCTGAGGGCAGAGCTGAGTCGCGGCAGTCCGAGGTCCTTCGATTGCAGTCCCTCTGAGACAAGAAAGCGCTCAACAGCTGCCGGGTCCCCGAGAACCGCCAACCCGTCGTCGTCGCTGATCAGCTGAATTTCGTCGTCCATCCCCGGCTTCCCCCACCTGCGATGAGTCGATGTCGCACACCGGCGACAAGACTACGACAGGACCGGGAGTACGGCGGAGAGAAGTTGCCGCGTGTAATCGTCCTTGGGGGCGCGGAACAGATGCTCGGTCGGGCCTTCTTCGACTACCTGGCCCTTGTTCATCACGGCTACCCGGTCGGCCAGGCGTTCGACCACGGCCAGGTTGTGGGAGATGAACAGCATGGAGAGGCCGAGTCGGTTGCGGAGGTCGGTGAACAGCTCGAGGATCTGCGCCTGGATCGAGACGTCCAGCGAGGAGGTCGGCTCGTCGCACACGAGTAGCTCCGGCTCGAGCGCCAGCGCGCGGGCGATCGCGATCCGCTGCTGCTGTCCGCCGGAGAACTGTCGCGGGTACAGCTCCGCGTTGTGGGTGTTGATGCCGACGAGGTCGAGAAGCTCGAGTGCTCGGGTACGGCGGGACGCCTTGTCGCCGCGGTCGTGCAGACGGAGCGGCTCCATCACGTTGCCGATCGCGCTGAAGTGTGGCAGGAGCGAGCCGTACGGGTTCTGGAAGACCATCTGCATGCGCGGCCGTAGCTCCCGCAGTTCACGTGCCGGCAGCTCGCCGAGGTCCTTCCCGTCGAACACGACGCGGCCCGACGTACACGTCTGCAATCCCATCATCAGCCGGGCCACTGTCGACTTCCCACTGCCGCTCTCGCCGACCAGGCCGAGCGTCTCGCCCCGATGCACGGTGAGCGAGACGTCATCGACAGCGCGAACCTCACCCGCACGGCTGCGGAAGACTTTGCTCACCGACTCGGCACGGACCAGTTCGTCAGGCATCGACAGTCACCTTCCAGCAGGCGGCGTCCCGGTCGGGGCCGATGGTCAGGATCTCCTGCTCGGTCTGGCACCGCGGCAGCTCGGCCCGCGCGCAGCGCGGATGGAACGCACACCCCACCGGACGCCGGGACAGGTCCGGCGGGCTGCCGGGGATCGGCCGGAGAGCCAACTCCCGCCCGCCGACCTCGACACTCGACCCGAGCAGCCCGACCGTGTACGGATGCCGCGGATCGTCGAGCAACGAAGCCATCGGCGCCCGCTCGACCACGCGACCGGCGTACATCACGACAGCGTCGTCGCAGAAGTACCGGGCGACACCGAGGTCGTGCGTGATCATGATCACCCCGGTGCCGCGGTCCTTCAGACCCTTCAACAGGTCCAGGATCTGACGCTGAACAGTCACGTCGACGGCCGTCGTCGGCTCGTCGGCGATGAGCAGGTCCGGCTCGGTCACCATCGCCATCGCGATCATCGCCCGCTGCCGCATCCCGCCGGACAACTGGAACGGGTACGTCCGGATCCGCTTCTCGGGGTCCGGAATACCGACATCACCCAAGGCCCGGATCGCCCGCTTGCGCGCTTCGGCCTTGTTGCACAGGCCGTGCCAGATCAGGTGCTCGGTGAGTTGGCGTTCCAGTGTCAGTGTCGGGTTCATCGCCTCCATCGCGCTCTGGAACACCATCGCGATCTCGCGGCCGCGGATCTTCCGCAGTTCCTTGTCGCCGATCGCGAGCAGGTCCCGGCCGCCGAAGTACGCCTGGCCGCCGGTGATCCGCGCGGTCCGCGGCAGGATCCCCATCACGCTGCGCATCGTCACGCTCTTGCCGCTGCCGCTCTCGCCGACGATTGCGAGCGCCTGCCCACGCCGTACGTCGAACGACACACCGTCGACCGCGGTCAACGAGCCGCCGTCCCGCTTGAACGTCGTCCGCAGGTCACGCACCGACAGCAAGGCCTCGTCGTTCATCGCTGCTCCCCGCTCGGGTCGAAGGCATCCCGTACGCCGTCACCGATCCACGTGAACGCCAGCAACGTCAACGCGAACAACACGGCCGGGGCGACCAGCATGTGCGGCGCCGCCAGCAGGTACCGGCTGCCCTCGCTGATCATCGCGCCCCACGACGGCGTCGGTGGCTGGACACCGAGGCCGAGCAGCGCCAGCCCGGCCTCGGCGGCGATCGCCGCCGGGATCGCGAAGCTGGTGGTGACCAGGATCGGCCCGATCGCGTTCGGCAGGATGTAGCGGATCGCGATCGTGCTGCCCTTCGCGCCCATCGACCGGGCCGCCTCGACGTACTCGCGTTCCTTGATCGTCATCACCTGCGCCCGGACCAGCCGGGCCTGGGTGACCCAGGACGCGATCCCGATCGCGACCACCAGCGCGAAGATGCTGCGACCGAGCACCGTCACCATCACCACCGCGAACAGATAACTCGGGAACGCGTACATCACATCGGTGAATGCCATCAGCAACGATTCGACCCGGCCGCCGAGATACCCGGCGAGCAGTCCGATCGCCAGCGCCAGCACGAGCGCGGTCAACTCGGCGCCGAAGGCAACCGTCAAGGCTGTCTGCAGACCGTAGATCAGCCGGCTGAGAATGTCCCGCCCGAGCAGATCGGTCCCGAGCAGATGCCCCTCGGAGCCGGGCCCGGCCAGCTTGTGCTGGATGTCGGTCTCTTCATAGCCGTACGGCGCGATCAGCGGCGCCGCGATCGCCGTGATGATCAGCAGCGAGCAGAAGATCAGACTGCCGAACGCCAACCGGTGCTTGCGAAACCGCGACCAGGCCCGGGCCAACGGCCCACGTGCGGCCCGCTCAGTCTGCTCGGACTCACCGGTAGCGGCCGAGATGCCTTCAGTGGCCGTCATCGGAAACACCTCCCACCGTGCGGATGCGGGGATCGAGGAAGCGATAGATCAGGTCGACGGCCAGGTTCGTCACCATCAGGATCAGCGCGAAGAACAACGCCGTACCCATCAGCAGCGGCATGTCCCGGCTGGCGGCCGCGTTCGCGAAGTACAGCCCGAGCCCCGGGATCCGCAGCAGCGCCTCGACGAACACAGTCCCGGTCATCAAGGCCGCCAGCAGCGGTCCGGCCACGGTGACCAACGGGATCAACGAGTTGCGCAACGCATGCCGGACGATCACCGTACGCCGCGGGCCGCCCTTGGCGATCGCGGCCGTGACGTACTCCTCGCGCAACGTCTCCAGCATGCTCGACCGCACGTACCGCGCGAGCACCGCCGCCGGCCCGAGGCTGAGCGCGAGCACCGGCAGGATCAGGTCCTTCGGGCCGTTCCAGCCGCCGGACGGCAACAACTTCAAGGTTGCCGAGAACAACAAGATCATGAACGCCGCACTCAGATAGCTGGGCAGTGCGTGCCCGAGCGTGACCACGAACATCGTCCCGTGATCGGTCTTGCTGTTCTGCCGCAACGCCGCGAACACCCCGACCGGTACGGCGATCAGCAGCGCGAGCAGGACCGCGAGCAACGCCAGCGTGGCCGACACCGGGAACGCCTCCGCGATGATGTCCTGCACATTGCGGCTCGCGTACTTGTACGACGGCCCGAAGTCCCAGACGACCGCGCCCTTCATGAAGATCAGATACTGCTTCCAGACCGGTACGTCGGCGCCGTACCGGCTCTCGAGCTCGCCGACCATCGATTCGGTGCCGACACCGCCGAAGTTCGTCGCGCCGCTGTTCACCCGCTGCAGGTCCGCGAAGTTGCCGGGGGCAAGTTGTAGCAGCGTGAAGGTCAGGATCGACACCGCGATCAGGGACAGGACCAACCGCACCAGCCGCTTACCGATGTAGCCGGCGAGCCTCACGGTCAGCTCCCTACGCTCAGCGGCTTGAGGTAGAAGTAGTCCGGGTACGCGCGCAACTGCAGGCCGTGCACCTTCGGTTTGACCGCGTGGAACAGGCTCAGCCAGAGCACCGGCAGGTACAGGTACTGCTCCTCGCGCAGCTTGGCGGCCTGCTTGTACAGGTCGGTGCGCTTCGCGTCGTCCGGCTCGACGTTGGCCTTGTCGACCAACGAGCCGATCTCCCGCGCGGGAGCCGAAGCGTGCTCGGCCAGGATCGCGTTGAGTTGCGCGGTCTTGTCGGCCGGCTTCAGGTTCTTGTTGTCCTGCAAGGCCTGGTACTTCTGCCACTGGTCGCTCGGCAGGCTGATCTCCTGTACGTTCTTCGGCGACCAGAGCGAACCGACCATCGTCGGCCACGTCGGCAACCCGGCGAACGTGCCGTAGTAGAAGCCGATGTAGTTGCCCTTCTGGACCTGCCAGCGCCGCTCGGTGTACACACCGGCCTCGACGTGGTCGACGCTCGCCTTGATGCCGAGCTGCTTGGTCCAGCTGTCCACGATCGCATCGGCGAGCGTGGTATCCGGGACGCCGACCAGGAGCCGCACCGGCGGCAGGCCCTGCCCGTTCGGATAGCCGGCCTCGGCCAGCAGCCGCTTCGCCTCGGCGGTGTCGTCCTTGATCCCGATGCTCTCGTCCCAGCCGGCGGTCCGGCTGGTCACCAGCGAAACCCCGGGCTCCTGACCCGGCTGCACACCGGCCAGCGTCTTGCGGTCGAGCGCGAGCGACAACGCCTTGCGGACCCGGACGTCCTCCATCGCCTTGTGCTGGCTCCGGAGCTTCGCCAGGTACAGGATGCTGTAGTTCTCGGTCTGCTGGAGCTGCTTCGACAGGTCCGCATCCTTCTGGAACCGCAGTACGTCGGGGCCGGCGAGCTGGACCAGGTCCGTCTCGCCGTTCTCGTACGGCACGGTCGCGGTCGCCGCCGCGCTGGGCTCGACGAGGTTGACCTGGATCCGGCCCAGCTTCACGTTGTCGCGGTCCCAGTACTTCTCGTTGGGCACCAGGATCAGCCGCGAGTTCGCGACCCATTCGCTGACCGTGTACGGACCGTTGGACACGTAGTTCGGCGGGTTCTGCCAGTCCTTCGGCTTGCTCTCGACCAGGTCCATCGGCAGCGGCAGCATCGCCGGGTGGGTGAGCGCCAGCAGGAAGTCCGGGTTCGGGTTCGAGAGGGTCAGGACCAGCTCGTGGTCCCCGTTCGCCTTCACGCCGACCTTCGACCAGTCGGTCAGTACGCCGGACAGGAAGTCCTGGGCGCCCTTGATCCCGGTCGCGGTCTGGTAGCTGTTGGCACCGAGCGTCGTACCGCCGGCCGAGCCGCCCGCGGGGGTGAACAGCCGCTTGTACGTCCGCTCGAAGTCCTTGGCGACGACCGGCTTGCCGTCGGACCACTGAGCGTTGTCGCGGAGGGTGAACGTGTAGGTCAGGTGGTCGTCGGAGATCTTCCACTCGGACGCGACGGCCGGCTGGACGTTGTCGCCCTTCTCCGTCTGGGTGACCAGGCCCTCGGAGATCCCGCGGCTGAGGATCCACATTCCGTTGGTGATCACCTGGGGGTCGAGCACCTCGACCGGGACGTAGTCGATCTTCAGCGTCGACTGGCCGCCGGCGGCCTTGTCGTTGTCGTCGCCGAACAGGCCGCAGCCGGTCAGCGACCAGCTGCCGCCGAGGGCGGCGATGGTCAGACCGGACAGTCGCAGGAAGTCGCGCCGGGTCTGACCGACCGGCGGCACCGAGGTGGACCACACAGGCTTGGGCAAGGGAGTGCCGCCTTTCTGGCGTCCGGAACTCGACTTATGGTCGCGACCGTAGGGCCGTCGCAGCGTCGATGTCAACGCTTTACGGCCATTACCGAAAAGATCGTGACCAGCGGTCCAGAAAGGCGGCAGATCTCCTTGTCAGCTGAAGCGTTCGTACGCCGGGAGCGTGAGGAAGTCGGTGTACTCGTCGGCCAGGGCCACCTCGAGGAACAGCGAGCGGGCCGCACCGTAGCGATCAGGGTTGCCGAGCTTGCCGATCTCATCGTCCGCGATCCGCTCGACCAGATCGGTGGTTACGGTCTCGCCGGTGTCGAGGACGACCTGGTTGCGGCGCCACTGCCAGATCTGCGAGCGGGAGATCTCCGCGGTGGCCGCGTCCTCCATCAGGTTGAAGATGCCGACGGCACCGGTGCCCTCGAGCCAGGCGGCCAGATACTGCACGGCGACGCTGACGTTGTTGCGCAGGCCGGCCTCGGTGACCTCACCCGGCGTGGCAGCTACGTCCAGCAGCTGCTCGGCCGTGACTGCGACGTCCTCGCGGAGCTTGTCGACCTGGTTCGGCTTGTCGCCGAGCACCGAGTCGAACACCGCCCGGCAGGTCTCGACCATGCCCGGGTGCGCGACCCACGAGCCGTCGAAGCCGTCCCCGGCCTCGCGGGTCTTGTCGGCCTGGACCTTCGCGAACGCCTGCTCGTTCACCGCGGGGTCCTTGCTCGGGATGAACGCCGCCATCCCGCCGATCGCGTGTGCGCCGCGCTTGTGGCACGTCCGCACCAGGAGCTCGGTGTAGGCGCGCATGAACGGCACCGTCATCGTCACGCTGTTCCGGTCCGGCAGCTGGAAGTCCGTGCCGCGGGTCCGGTGGGTCTTGATCACGCTGAACATGTAGTCCCAGCGCCCGGCGTTCAGGCCGGCGGAGTGGTCCCGCAGTTCGTACAGGATCTCTTCCATCTCGAACGCGGCCGGGTACGTCTCGATCAGCACGGTCGCCCGGATCGTCCCGCGCGGGATCCCGATCGTGTCCTGCGCGGTCACGAACACGTCGTTCCAGAGTCGCGCCTCCAGGTGCGACTCCATCTTCGGCAGGTAGAAGTACGGCCCCTGCCCGCGGGCGATCTGCAGCTCCGCGCAGGCGGCGAAGTACAGCGCGAAGTCGACCAGCGAACCGCTGACCGGCTGGCCGTCGACCTGGATGTGCTTCTCCGGCAGGTGCCAGCCCCGCGGCCGGACGACGATCGTCGCGAGCTCCTCGTCCGGCTTCAGCGCGTAGCTCTTCGCGTCGGTGCTGAAGTCGATCCGCCGGGTGATCGCGTCGAGCAGGTTGAGCTGACCGCCGACCACGTTCTCCCAGGTGGGCGTGTTCGCGTCCTCCTGGTCGGCCAGCCAGACCTTGGCGCCGGAGTTCAGCGCGTTGATCGTCATCTTCCGGTCGGTCGGGCCGGTGATCTCGACCCGCCGGTCGACCAGGCCCGGAGCGGCGGGCGCAACCCGCCACTCCGGGTCGTCCCGGACGTCCTTCGTCTCCGGCAGGAACCCCAGCGACGCCCCGGCCGCGATCTCCGCGACCCGCTGCTCGCGGCGCTCCAGCAGCTCTTTGCGTCGCCCGTCGTACGTGCGGTGCAAGGTCTCGATGAGTCCGAGCGCGCGCTCGGTGAGAATCTCGTCGTACCGCTCGTTCATCGGGCCGGTGACGTCGATGGACACTAGGGGCTCCTTAGCTGACTACTACGACTTCGTGATCGGTGATGCGGTCTACCTCGACCGTAATCCAGCCGTCCTGCTCCTTCACTTCTACCTCATCACCCGAGACGAGGAGTCGCGCTCGCGACCCGGTCACCCTGAGCGACACCGTGAACGGCCCGGCGGGCGTGAACTCCTCCAGACGGCCGCGCCAGGCGCCACCCTGATCAAGGTTGACCAGGTGCAGGACGTGCCGGTCACCCTGCTTGTAGAGCTGACAATCCAGTACGCCGGCACCGTCCACGCGCAGCGGGTTGCCGTCGTGCCGGACCAGGTTCGCGAGCACCTTCCCGTGATCCGGGTGATGATGCTTCGCGTACTGCCGATCGAGGTCGGCCGCGAGGTACGCCGTACGCTCGCCGAGTACCAGCGCCGGGGTGTCGCCCCGCGGCTCCTCCATCCACGACTTCTCCGGCGGATAGATCGGGAACGGCGGGATCCAGGTCAGCGCAGGCTTGTCCGCCTCCACCACCTCCAACTGCCCGCCGAACGGCAGGACGTCGGTGTCGCCGTCGAAAACCGACCGGTCCTCGATCCGCAGGTAGCTGTGACTGTCGTAGTTCTCCCAGTCCGTCACCGTCCCGTCGCCCAGCCGCTTGCCTGTGTGCCGGACTCCCAGCAGGTCACCCAATGCCCAGTCGTCGCGGCGATCGCCCCACTCGTCGTAGAGCCCCGACTCGCCGGTCACGACCAGACGGCCGCTGTAGGCCTGCAGTTGCGCGATCTGCTCGTCGGTCAGCACACCGACGTTCGGTACGACGATCACGTCGAAGCGATCGTCGACCTCGGTCGTCGGCAGGTACGGGATGCGTGCCCGGACGAGCGCATCCACCCACCCGCGGTAGGGCAGCTGACTCACCGTCTCCGGCTCGTCCTTCCCGTGGAAGTCGACACTGCGCTGACTCCACAACAGCCCGACCGTAGCCACCGGCTCCCGATCGACGAGGAACTCCTCGTTGGCCTGGTGCCACTCGAAAAGCGGCTGCGCCGTCGCGTACTGCCGACGGTCGTCATGCACCGACCCGATGTGATGCCACCACGGCTGGATCCCGCCGGCCCAGCCCTCGATGGCCCACATCCGCGCCTCCGGCTCGGGTTTGCTCCCGAGCCGGAACGTCGGTACGCCGGCGTCGTACATCGCCGTGCTCTCCGGGATCAGCGTGTCCCAGCCGAGCAGCCCGTGCAGGCGCTTGCCGGAGTCCGCGTTCGCCTGGAACCCGGACTCCTCGTGCCGCCACTGCGAGTCCAGCATGAAGATCGACGCCCGCTTGCAGATCGCGACGTCGTCGCGCAGCCTCTTGCTCTGCGCAACGACCTCGCCCCCGTTCATCCCGATCCACAAACAGTCCGGACCGCCCGCACGCCGGGTCACTTCGTTGTTCAGGTCCCACACCGCGAGCCGCTGGTCGTAACTCCAGCGGATCCACTGTCGGTAGACCGGGTCGGTCCAGTCCGGTGACTTGGGCAGGTCCTGACCGAAGCTGTCACGGCAGTTCGGGCAGTAGCAGATCGAGTCGCGCCCGAGGCCGCTCCAGCTGTTGTCGGTCAGGCCGTCCGGTCCGGTGCGTTCGATGATCTCCTCGAGGATCCCGGTGAGGAAGTCCTTGTAGTACGGGCCGGTGACACAGGCGACGTACAGCTGGCCGGCCCGATAAGGGTTGCCGTCGGCATCGATCGCGAACCAGTCCGGATGCGCGTCGTACAAGGGCTGGTGCGCCCGGTTCGAGTCCATCCGGGCCAGCACCGTCAGCCCGTCCTCCTGCGCGAGCTTCGCGATCTCGCCGTACAGGTCACGATCACCGAGGTACTCCGCCCGGTGCTGCAGCTCGAACTTGCTCGGGTAGTACGCGACGATCCCGCCGGCGTTGACGATCACCCCTTGGATCTTCGTACGACGCCAGTGCTGCCGCCACCACTCGGCGTCGTACCGGGCCGGATCCTTCTCGGTGAGATTCGTCTGCGCCCACCGCAAGGTCCTTTGATACCAAGGTTTCACTTCAGGCTCCGGACCGCGTCGCCCGCGCCGGACAGGTTCTCCAGCAGCATCTCGGAGTACTTGCGGCTGAGTACGACGCCTTCCGCGCCGCCCGCGAACGCTGCCAGCGTGGCGTCCCGCACAGACTCGCGGGTGCACGCGGTGAGCTCACCCTCGTTGTCGTCCCAGTTGATCTTGGTCCCGAGATCGCGCGGCTTCTCGAGCCCGCGCTGCTTGGCGACGCCCACCGGAATATCGATGTCGATACCCGGGTAGATCTTGCTCTGACCGCCGACTCCGGCGACGGCGCGTGCGGTCTCCCGGCGTACGTACTCCGCGGTGAAACCGGCCTGCGGCAGCTTCGCGTAGTCACCCTCGTCGAGCTGCAGCAGCTTCATCATCAGCGGGTAGACGTCATCGGGCTCGGCGTCCGCGAACAGCGCACCGCAGATGCTCTTGATCCAGGTGAAGAACCGCGGCCCGGCGCAGTTGTTGTAGATGACCACCTTGATGAAGTCGGAGAACTTCGCCATCTCGGTGTAGTCCTGATCCGCCCGGTAGAACGGGCTGAACGAGATGTTGTGATACACGTGCCAACCGACCTCGACCTCCGGCGAGATCGACTTGGCCACACCGTAGATGTCGCGGTACAGCTGGCGCTGGCTCTCCGTCCACAACGTCTGCCAGGCCAGTACTTCGGGGAAGTTGAGCAGGATCCGCCAGAAGGTGACGAACGCACCGTCGACCGGGCGCTCTCCGGCGCCGACCCGGGCGTTCCAGTCGACCAGCTCGCGGTAGCCCTGCATCGCCCGGTTCACGTCGATCCCACGCTCGCGGGCGACCGCGCGGCAGTGCGGGCAGAAGCAGCCGATCTCCGCCACGTCCGGCGTACTCTGCATCAGCAGGTTCAGCGGACCGGGCCGCTCGGAGCACCAGGCCAGGCCGTCGAGCTCGTAGCTCTGCACGTAGTCCTCGACGAAGCCGAGGTGCCAGTTCCGGTAATCGGGGTTGTTGAAGCACGGACGCCGTCCCGGCCGGCCCCAGGCGTCCACCTCGAGCACCTTGGCGAAGTTCGGGTAGGTACGAAGCTGCCGAGCGCCTCCACTTTCCTCCATCCAGGCGTAGGACTTGATGCCGCGCTCCTTCGCCTTCGGGATCACCTCCGCGAACAGGTCGAGCTCCGGATGCTCGGGCGCCTGCCCGGCAGAGCCGAGGACGGTGTTCCCGTAGTACTGCGGGTGCGTGGTCGCGTAGTTCCCGCCGACCCAGCCGAGGTCGTACTCCTGGACGCCGTGGTCGGGGATCGGGTGGCCGGGAATCTGCCGGCCGCCGGTTCCCCGGGTCCAGGTCGGTGTGGCCAGGAACAGCGCGTTGACCGCGCCGCGCTCGGCCAGGATGTCGAGTGTCTGGTCGACGCCTTCGTCGACGAACGAGATGGCTCCGATCTGCATGGCAACGACCCGATCGGGCACGATGCTCACCCCTTCATTCCTGTCATCGTGATGCCTTGGATGAAATAGCGCTGGGCGAAAAGGAAGACGGCGATGACCGGTACGACGGAGATCGTCGCGCCTGCCATCAGCAGACTGATCTTGGTGAAGTACTCGCCCTGGAACTGGGCGAGCGCCACCGGCAACGTCTGCAGGTTCTCGGACGTGATGTAGATCAACGGACCGAACAGGTCGTTCCACGATTCGAGGAACGTGAAGACCCCGATCGCGGCGAGCGCCGGCTTGGTCTGCGGCAGCATGATCCGCCAATAGATCCCGAACGTGGACGCGCCGTCGATCTTGCCGGCGTCCTCGAGCTCGTTCGGAATGGTCAGGAACGACTGCCGCATGAGGAAGGTCGCGAACACCGGAGTGAGCACCTTCGGCACCCACAGCGGGTACTGCGTGTCCACCCAGCCGATGTGCTGGAAGACGATGTACTGCGGGATCAGGTACGCGATCCCCGGGATGATCGAGGTGGCGAGCAGCACCATGAACGCGATGTCCCGGCCGGCGAACTTCAGCCGCGCGAACGCGTAGCCGGCCATCGACGCGACGATCAGGATGCCGATCACGTTGAAGGCGGCGAGTTTCACGCTGTTCCACAGGAACACCGGGATCAGGTCGAACACCTCGCCGTAGTTGCTCCACTGGGTGTCCGTGGGCAGGAACTTCGGCGGCGAACTCAGCACCTTCGCCTCGGGCCGCAGTGACGCACTGATCATCCAGACCAGCGGCGCCAGGAACGCGACCGCGAACAACGACATCACGACGTACTGCGAAGTCTTTCCGACGATTCTCATGAGTAGAACACCCACCTCTTCTGCAGCTTCCACTGCAGGAAGGTGACGGCCGCGATCACCACGAACAGGATCCACGCCATCGCCGAGGCGTAGCCGACCTTCCCGTAGCTGAACGCGTTCTGATAGATGTTGTAGATGTAGACGCTGGTGGCGTGACCGGGCCCGCCTTTGGTCATCACGTAGATCAGGCCGAAGACCTGGAACGACGAGATGAACTGCGTGATCAGCAGGAACAGGAAGTGCGGTGTCAGCAGCGGCAACGTGATGAACCGCAGCCGCTGCCACGCTCCGGCGCCGTCGATCTTCGCGGACTCGAAGAACTCGTTCGGCAGGCCCTGCAGACCGGCGAGCAGGATGATCATCGGGTAGCCGATGCCCTGCCAGACGCTGACCATGATCACGGCCGGCATCGCCCAACTCGAGCTCGACAGCCATTGCGGCCCGCTGATCCCGAGCTGGCTGAGCAGACCGTTGATCACGCCGTTGTCGGGTTGGAAGAACCAGAACCAGACGAACCCGATCGCCACCACGTTCGTCACGTACGGCGCGAAGTACGCCGTCCGGAAGAACGCGACGCCCTTGATCGGGCGGGCGCACAGCAACGCCAGGACCAGGCCGATGCCGATCGTCAGCGGGATGCTCGCCAGCGTGAAGTAGACCGTGTTCTTGAATGTCTGCAGGAAGAGCGGGTCGTCGGTGAACATCTCGGAGAAGTTCTTCAAGCCGACGAACTTCGGCGGCGAGATGCCGTTCCAATCGGTCAGCGACGCGACGATCGAGACCAGGATCGGGAAGAACTGGAACGCCACCACCCCGACCACGATCGGGCTGATGAACAGCCAGCCGGTCAGGTTCTGTTTGCGGCGGGCGCGGCGTACGTCGTTGACCCGGACCGCGGTCTTGTCGCGCTCCATCGTGATGGTTGCCATCGACATCAACCCTTCAAGGCGTTCTCCACCTGTGATTTGACGCCTTGGAGAACGTCGGCGACCGGCTTCTCGCAGTTGTAGGCCGTGTCCAGCGCGGGCCGGTACAGCTCGCGGGCGCCGATGGTGTTCTTGGTCTGGTTGGTCGCGGTCAGGTGCTTCGAGGCCTCGGCGAACAGCTCGATATGCGCTGGCGCCTTCCCGTTCGGCGCCAGGTCGGCCGCCGCCTTGAGGTTGATCGGGGTGAACGCGCCGCCCTGGAGCAGGATCTTGCCGCCGTCCTCACTGGCGAGGTACTTCAGCAGGTCCCAGGCCGCGTCGGGGTTCTTCGCCTTCTTCGGGATGCAGAACACGATCACGCTGGACTCGGTCTTCTGCTCCACGTCACCAGGCGGCGGAGCGACGTCCCAGGTGAAGTCCTTGACCGTCTGCCGCATGTACGGCACGGTGCCGAAGGTCGCGAACATCATGGCGATCTTGCCCTGGGCAAACATCTGGTTCTGGATGCTGTCCTGCTGCAGCGCCGACCACGGCGGTTGCACCTTGTCCTTGCAGGTCAGGTCCGTGGCCCACTGCAGCGCCTCGGACTCCTTCGAGTCCGACAGCGTGAACTGCGTGCCGTCCTTGGAGAAGATGCCGGTCTGACTGCCGTGGTTGACCGTGAACGTCTGCTCGTACCCGGTGTCCAGGTAGACCAGCGCGCCGTACTGCTTCTTCGCCGGGTCGGTGAGCTTCTTCGCCTTCTCCTCGAAGTCGGACCAGGTCCAGCCGTCGTGCGACCACGTCGTCGGCGGCAGCGGTACGCCGGCCTGCTTGAACAGATCGACGTTGTAGAAGATCAGGCGGGGCTCGTAGCCGAGGACCCACGCGGTGTGCGAGCCGTCGGGCTGCTGCGGGAAGTCGAACGTCTCTTTGGCGAACTGCGACGTATCGAGCTTGTCCTTGTCGATGTAGGGCTTCAGGTCCAGCAGGGCTCCCTGCTGGGAGAAACCGCGGACGAAGTCGTCGTTGATCCGCATCACGTCCGGCGGACTGCCGCCCGCGATCAGCGTGCGCATCTTGGTGTCGTATTCCTGGGTGACGGCGGGCTGGATGGTGACCTTGGTGCCCGATTCCTTCTCGAACGCCTGGATCGCCTGCTCCAGCGGGTTGCCCTTGACCTGCTCCCAGTTGAGGAAGGTGAGGCTCTTGCCCCCACCTCCACCTGCATTGCCGTTGCCGCCGCAGCCGGCCAGTACTCCCGCAGCTGCGGCTCCCGTCAGTCCGGCGAGAAACCTGCGGCGGCTCAGGTTGGAGAAGTGTGTCTGCACCGGAATCTCCCATCCACTTCGGGATGAATACGTATACAATGAATACGTATACACACTGCCTCCGGCGTGGTCAACGGCCTGGGGCGAGACTCTTGAGTAGGGTTCAGCATTTGGACGATGAGGGGAGGCGGGGTCGATGGCACGACCACCGACGAGTAGGGACCTGGCCCGGCTGGCGGGAGTTTCGCAGGCGACGGTCTCCCGGGTGCTGACCAACAATCCGAAGGTCAACCCGGAGACCAGGGCACGGGTCCTGCAGGTGCTGAAGGACGCCAACTACACGCCGAACGCGTTGGCGCGGGCGATGAAGACCGGGCGGACCGACACGATCGGCGTGTTCATGACCCGCGTGACGAGTCCGTTCCATGCCGAGCTGCTCGACGAGATCGGGCGCGTGCTGAGTTCGGTCGGTCTGCACATGATCCTGTGGAACATCGAGCACGACCCGGAGGAGACGGTCGCGGAGGTGCTGCACCAGCGCCTCGTCGACGGGTTCCTGCTGACGTCGGCGACGTACGACTCGAAGCTGCACACGATGGCGCTCGCCTCGGGGACGCCGACCGTGCTGGTGCACCGCGGGATCGACGGACTCGACTGCGACCAGGTCGTCGGCGACAACTGGCAGGGAGCGTACGACGCCGGGAAGTACCTCGTCGACCACGGCCACACCGACATCGGGCTCGTCACGCTGACCGCCACCGGGAACACGTCCCGGGACCGCGACCAAGGTTTCCGCACGGCACTCGCCGACGCCGGCGTGAAGATCAAACCCAGCAACATCGTCACGGTCGGCGTACCGCACTCCGACGGCCACGCCGCCGCCGAGAAGCTGCTGTCCAAGAAGAAACCGCCGACCGCGATCTACACGGTCACCGACCTGCTCGCCTTCGGCATCCTCGACGGCGCCCGCGCGGTCGGCGCCCGGGTCCCCGACGACGTCTGGGTGATCGGCTTCGACAACACCGAGATGGCCGCCTGGGAATCCTTCGACCTCACCTCGGTCGAGCAACCCACCCATAGCATCGTCGAGACCGGCGTCGACCTCCTCCGTCAACGCATCGCCGACCCCGACCGCCCGACCGAAATCGTCACCCTCCCCTGCCCGCTGGCAATCCGAGGGTCAACAGCCAACCGGCGGTAACGGATTGAGCCGAGTCCCGAGCAGTATCCCGAGCCGTGCGTAGGCGGCCCTGCCATCGGGAAACCTCGTGCTCTCGGCTCGCCAGGCAGTGCGGCAGAGGGCAGGAAACCCGCCTCGGCCCTTGCACACCCGCTCGACGATCGCCGGGTCGACCATGGTGACTCCCGTGCCTGCCACGTCGAGCAACGACCCCGCCTGCAGGTAGTGCGACAAGGGTTTGGTCGGCTTCTCGATGTCGACATGCTCGTAGATCGCGGCCTCCACGTCCGCGATCTCGTGCGCCGCCGTACCCGCGGGAGCTGTCTCCCGCACTGCCTCGACTCCTGCGGCAGTGAAGCATCTGCCTTCCACGGGCGCGAACAGGCCGATGTCGTGCAACATCGCGGCCACGTACACAGGTCCGGGTCCACGTTTGCTTGCGTTCCGTCGGCGTACGCCAGCGCCATCCCGAACCACCAGGTCCGCACCGAGTGCTCGAGGAAGCCCGGGCCTAGCAGTTTCCTGCCGGCCTTCTCCGCGTCGGCGCCCCAGCCCGTGACCGGCGGCGTCAGCACCACCTGCGGAGGCAACGCCGCCCCGCGCTTCCCCAGCCGGTACGCCGCCACCTCGACCCCGGTCGACACCGACCGCCCCACCACGGTCGGGAACAACCGCAGCCTGTCCTTCGTGCTGAGGACCTCGCTCATTCCGACTTGGACTCCTCCGTGTCCGCACGCCACTGTTCAGCGGTCCGAAGCACCCAGTACAGCAGGAAGAGACCGAGCAGAGCGGTTTCGATCCACAGGATCCCGGATGATCTGGCGATGAGTCCGATCACCAGGCAGACGAGCATCGCGACCGCGATCACCCCGTAGGCACGGCCGAAGATCTTCTGCTCCCGCACCCCCGCGACCGGCTGATGACGCTTTCCCAGGGCACTCATGAAGACGATGCCGATGATGACCGCGAACAGGAGGGCGGCCGAGGTGTAGTGCGCATTGCGGTTGAAGCTGCCCGGAGAGCTCGCGAGCCAGATGATCCCCGCCAGCCAGAGCACCACAGATGCGACGAACCCGATGATCTCTGTCCGGCCCCACTTGGCGTCGCCCTTCGCAGTCAGTCCGAGGACCAGTGCGACCAGCAGCGCGACTCCACCAACGACGAAGTACGCGAACATGTTGTTGGCGATGTCCACCGCCGCGCGACGCGAAACGATGGCTTCGGACGAGCAACTGCCGGCGTTCGGCGTCGGGACGAACGCAACGACCGGGGCAAGCAGGCCGCCGAGGTTCAGCAGGACGTCCTTCAGCGTCGTTGCGCCTTTGAGGACGATCATGCAGGCGCCGACCGTGACCAGCGCACCGATGAACACCGCGTGCACCGGCGTGTAGTAGTACGCACTGATCGAGCCTTGCCAGCACCCCGGGGCCTTGGCACGCTCCCGCAGGATCGCCACCGCGAGCAGGATCAGAACGGCGATCATCGCGAGCCGTAGGTAGTTGTAGGTCCTCTTCTCGAAATCGTTCCCGGCGGACATAGCTGTCCTCTCTCCCTGACGAGACTCCCCTTACCTGTGCGGAGGCTCGGGAGGGCGCGGGAGATACCTCGTCAGGTCAGTTTCGGGAGGACCTCGGCGAGGAGTTTGGCGTGGTCTTCCGGTGCGGTCAGGCCCAGGTTCATGGTGTTGATGCAGAGGTGGGTGGCGCCCAGGTCTCGCCAGCCGGCGGCGAAGGTGGGCCAGTCCTGTTCGGGGACGGCGGCGAGGGTGAGTCTGGCCTCGATGCCGATCGATTCCGGGTCGCGGCCGGCGTCTTCGGCGGCTTGGCGGATCGTGGCGATCTGCTGCCGCGCGTGGTCGTCGGGTGCGGACTGCGGCATCCAGCCGTCGCCGATCCGGCCGGTACGTCGGAGTACGGCGTCGGCACTGCCACCGAACCAGACCGGGATCTGGCGGCCGGGCAACGGATTCAGGCCGGCCTCGACGATCTCGTGGTACTTGCCGTCGTACGAGATCACCGGCTCGGTCCAGAGCTTGCGCAGTACGTCGACCTGTTCCTCCAGCAGGGCGCCGCGCTGTTTGAACGGTACGCCGAGCGCCTGGTACTCGACCTGGTTCCACCCGATGCCGACACCGAGCCGAAGCCGGCCACCACTCAGCACGTCGACCTCGGCGGCCTGCTTCGCGACCAGCGAGGTCTGCCGTTGCGGCAGCACGAGTACGCCGGTCACCAGCTCGAGGTTCGTCGTGATCGCCGCCATGTACCCGAACAGTACGAAGACCTCGTGGAACAAGGACTTGTCGGTGTACCCGGTCCAGCCCGGCCGGTTCGCGGGATCCGCGCCGAGCACGTGGTCGTAGGCGAGCGCATGGTTGTACCCGGCCTGCTCCACGGTCGTCGTCCAGTCACGCACGACCCTCGGATCCGCGCCGATCTCGAGTTGGGGGAACACCGCACCGATCTTCACTTCGTAGCCTCCGGCAACAAGTCGATCAATCCCTGGACCGCCAGCTCGAACGGCTCCGTCGAACCGGCCGCCCGCGCAAGCACATACCCTCCCTGCAACACCGCCGCCACCGTCGCCGCGATCCGCTGCGGATCCAGCGAGTCCGGGTACTCACCGGACCGCTTGCCCTCCGCAACCACCTCGGCCAGCCGCTGCCGCAACCACTCGAAGGTCTCGGCAACCGGTGCCCGCAACTCCGGATCCGCAATCACGTCGGGATCCGCGGTCAACCGCCCCACCTGGCACCCCTTGAGCACATCCCGCTCCCGCTCGAGATACCCGGCGATCCGCTCACTGGCCGACCCGTCGCCGGTCAGCTGCACATCAGCAGCTGCCCTGAGCTCGGCCCCCGACCGCTCGATCGCCGCCTTCGCCAACTCCGCCTTCCCCGCGAAGTGGTGATACATACTCCCCTGCCCGGCATCAGCGGCCCGCTGAATCGCCTTCGGCGAGGTCCCGACGTACCCCCGCTCCCACAACAACTCCTGCGTACTACGAATCAACCGCTCCACCGTCTCCACGCCGCCCACTGTACCCACAGGTACAGCCCCAGGAGATGAAGCTGGGGAGGATCTTGCGCCCGAATCGGAGCAGGATCCTCCCCAGCTCGTCGACGTCAGCTGACGGTGACGATCTTGTTGGCGGTGAAGGCCTGGGCGTGGTCGGCGTCGGCCGGGAACCAGACGCGGTAGGCGATCGGGCCGCGGATAGCAGGCTTGATACCGAAGGCGTACTTGCCCGAGGTGCTCAGCTTGACCGAGGCGATCGACTTCCAGACCTTGCTGCCGTACTGCTGCAGGTAAACAACCTTGCCGGCGTGCGCAGGCGCGACGTACCCGCTGAACGCGGTCGTCGCACCGAGCTTGATCGCGGTCGGTGCGAGGGTCGCGGACATCGTTGGTGCGACCTGCACAGTGATGTCGGCAGTGCGGGTACCCATCAGGGTCTCGTTGCCGGGGAACGTCAGCATCAGCACCGACGACACCGTCGGCTTGTAGGCGATGGACGGAATCAGGCCCATCCCGTTCGTCTGCTTCGCGGCGAGCAGGGTGAACTTCGTCGAGTTGATCGGCCGCACGTACACGTTCACCGGCAGCAGCGAGTACGAGACGTTGTCGATCCGCTGCGTGCTGCCCTTGATCGTGATCGAGCCGCCGTACGGGATCGCCGTCGACGAGACCGAGATCCCCGACTTCATCCCGAGCACCTGCTTGATCGCGGGCGCGCTGTAGTGCCCGGCCCGGTCCTTGATCCACGCGGCATACGTGTACGTCGTACCCTGCGCGAGGCCCGTGTTCTTGACCGCGGTCCCGGTGCCGGCGTACACGAGCGTGCCGGTCGTCGTCGTCGGCGCCTTGCTCCCGACGTTGCGGCGGACGATCACCTGGTCGAGATCCGGCGTGGTCGGGATCTTCCACGACAGGCTGGCGGCCAGGTAGGCGCCGGTGCCGGAGAGCTGCACCGGCTGCGGGATCAGGTCCTGCGTGGTGAAGGCCGAGGTGAACGGCGCCAACGGCGTTCCGTCGCTTTCCTGGAGGCCGGTCCCGACGATCAGCAACGGGCTCGCCTCGGGCAGCGTGGTGACCGGAGTGAGGACGGCCTGCCGGTTGGCGGCGTCGACCGAGATCTCCATGTCGACCACCGCACCGGTCGTCGCATTGCGCACCTGGAGTCCGCCGGAGGTGAGAGCGCCCTGGTCGACGTCCCGCGCGAACGTGACCGTCACCTTGCTACCGACCGGCACGTTGCTCGCCAGGTGGCCGGGCTGGATGTCGCGAACCGGGTACGCCGGGATCGGCGTCGTCGCGACGCTGCCGACCACGTTGGTGACCTTGATCGAGTACGCGCGGCTGTCGCGGGACCCGTTGGCGTTGCGGACCGAGATGTAGGTGGTCGCGTCCGGCAGCCTGACGGACGTGCTGGCGGTCAGCGCCTGCGGAATCTCGTATCCGTCACCGTCCACCGGCGGCTCCGGCTTCTGGACGAAGGACAGCGGCTTGAGGTTGGCGTCGTACACCGAGACGACCGGGCCGAAGTTCTGTGCGTAGGTGCCGGAGTCGAACATCGCTCCGGTGACGTCGATGCGCACGTCGTGGACGCCGGCGGCCGGGACCTGGTACCAGTCGACGTCACCTTCGACGCCGATCGTCCCCGAGGCCGCGACTCCGGCGGTCAGCGTGCCCGCGCGGACCGGCTGATCGTTGGTATCGGCCGCGCCCATGGCGAAGTCGGTCGTCCGCGCGCCGCCGAGGGCGGCGTAGGCGTCGAGGATGCCGGCGCCGTAGTAGGGGTCGGTGCCGCGGGGGCCGGCGTCGCGGGCGGTGGCCTTGAGCCGGCCCATCACCTGGGCGGGCGTGAACGTGGGCCACTTGTTGCGGACCAGGGCAGCGACGCCGGCGACGATCGGGGAGGAGAACGACGTACCGGCGAGGCCGAGGAAGTACGGCTCGTAGCCGGCCGGGGTGCCGGCGCGGGGTGCGGTGCTGGTGATGTCGTAGCCGGGAGCGGCGAGGTCGACGGAGTCGCCGTACGTGCTGAAGCTGGTCAGGACGCCGGCCGCGTTCGTCGCGCCGACCGACAGGACCTCCGGGTACGCCGCCGGGTAGTGCAGCGACGAGTCGCCGGTGTTGCCGGCCGCAGCGACCAGTACGACGCCCTTGGCTACCGCGTTCTGGATCGCGGTGTGCAGGATCGGGTCGTCGCCCTCACCGCCGAGGGACATGTTGATCACCCGGACGCCGTTCTTGACCGCCCAGTTGATGCCGTTGATCACGTTCGTGTCGTCGCCCGAGCCGGTGTCGTCCAGCACCTTGACCGGGCGGACCTTCGCGCTCCACGCCACGCCCGCGATACCGGCGCTGTTGGACGTGCCGGCCGCGATGATGCCGGTGGTCGCCGTACCGTGGCCGTCGCCGTCGTTCGGCGGGAGCGCGGTGTTGAAGGTGTTGTAGCCGGGCAGCAGGTGACCGGCGAGGTCCGGGTGGCCGGCGTCGACCCCGGTGTCGAGGACGCCGATCGTCTGGTCGCCGGCGCTCTTGGAGAGGTCCCAGGCCTTGTCGACGCGGACGGTCGACAGATACTTCTGGTAGTTCGCGTACAGCCAGTCGTTCGGGATTGCGGACTTCTGCCGGATGTAGTTGAGCGAGGCAAGCTGCACCGACGGGTCGGCCTTGAACTTCTTCAGCAGCTCCGGCGCCGGGCTGTCACCGGTGACCTTGACGACGTCCGAGGTGACGGACACGTCGGGCGTGCCCTTGACCTTGGCCACCGCGGCCTTACGTGCCGAAGTCGTCGCCTTCGGCTTGAACTGCACGATCACCGACTTCGGGTCGTACTTCGGACCGCTCGCCGCGGCAGGCTGGAACTTCGCATGCCGGACCTTCGGCTCGGCGGACTCCGCGGCGTTACCGGATGAACCGGTAACCACCACGACCGACCCCGCAACCAGCGCAGCCGGCAGGGCCAGCCGCAACAAACGCGCCTTACGCAACACCGCAACTCCCAGGACCTCAGTCGGGCGGATCGGAACCAGATCTGGTCCCGGCCATAAATCGCGCGGATCTCAGTCGGCGTTACAGGTTCTGCATCTTCCTGCAATCCAGACCTGTAGAACGCGCCCCTGTGCTCCCGGCGTGGCGGCTTGGGACCTGGTGCCGGGCGGCCTGAAGAATGGCAAAGGTGGTGACCTCAGCTGGGCGCACGCGAGCCGTGGCCGTTTCCCGGTGGTGGCACGGGCTGATAGCGGCGGTCATCCTCGCCTCGTTGATTATCCAACTCGTCCTGATCTTCACCGGTGGCGCGGACGCCAACTCGGGCGACGCCGGTGCCACGCTCAGCATCGGGACCCGGCTCTGGAGGCTGTTCAGCTTCTTCACCATCCAGAGCAACCTGATCGTGCTCGCGGTCGCCATCGGCCTGGTACTCCGCCCGTTGCGGGACGGATCGCGATGGGGCGTCGTACGCCTTGACTCACTGCTCGGAATCGTCATCACCGGGCTGGTCTTCGCGATCATCCTGGCCCCGCAGGTCCACCTCACCGGTTGGGCGCTCGTGGCCACTATCGGCTTCCATTACGTCTCGCCGTGGGCGACGCTCGCCGCCTGGCTCGTCCTCGGGCCGCGTCCCCGGATGACGTGGCGGGTGGTCGCGTACGCGTTCGTGTGGCCGCTCGCCTGGCTCGTCTACATCTTCACCCAGGGCGCCTTCACCGACTGGTACCCGTACCCGTTCCTTGACGTCACCGACATCGGCCTCGCGACCGCTCTGCGCAACGCCGTACTGGTCCTCGTCGTCGGGGTCCTGCTCGCCGCCGGCCTGAAGACGGTCGACGGCAAGCTCTCGTACCTTCGCTGACATGATCCACATCGAGCCGTACGACGCAGCCTGGCCCGACCGCTTCGCCGAACTCGGCCGCGGACTGCGTGAGGCGCTCGGGGACATCGCGCTGCGGATCGACCACATCGGCTCCACCGCCGTACCGGGCCTCGCCGCCAAGCCGATCATCGATATCCAGATCTCCGTCGCCGCGCTCGAGCCGGTCGATCCGTTCCGGGTGCCGCTGGAGGCGCGTGGATACGTATTCCGCGCCGACAACCCCGAACGCACCAAACGCTACTTCCGCGAACCACCCGGCACACCCCGCACCCACATCCACGTCCGCAAGCTGGGCAGCTTCTCCCAGCAGTTCCCCCTCCTCTTCCGCGACTACCTCCGCACCCACCCCGAGGAGCTAGGCCCGTACGAGTCGCTGAAGCGCTCCCTCGCCGCCCAATACCCCGACGACCGTGCGGCCTACACCAACGCCAAACTCCCCTGGTTCTGGCAAACCATCCACCAAGCCGACACCTGGTCCCAACAAACCGGCTGGGAACCCGGGCCCACCGACGCCTGACCACCACGAGCCCCCCTGCCCGCCGGCAGCACGGACCCCCTGCGGCAAAACGGCGCCTTTCCTCCGACCACATGGACGCGCGTCCCCGCTCGCGGGACCGGCTCCACCCCGCCCAGCACCTGAGCGCCTGACAAGCACTCCGCGCGCCGAAGGCGCCAGAGCAGCTGCCGCCGCGAAGCGGTGCACTCTCACCCAACCGGCTCCGCACCGGCCAACACCTGGCGCCTGAGCACAGGGCCCGCGGGACGCAGTCCGTGCACGCCGAAGGCGCCGTGGGAACAGGAACCGCGAGCGGCGACCACTCCGCCCAACCAGCTTCACACCGCCGAGCACCTGACCGCGTGACCAGCGATCCGCGCGCCGAAGGCGCTAGAAGAACTGTCGCCGCGGAGCGGTGTCCTTTCTGCCGGGTGGCATCACACACCAGTTGGATGGGCGGCGGTTGGTGGGGACCGATAGTCTCGGGCGCCATGAGCACCAGCGTCGCCATTGCGGTGATTACCTTCAGGCGACCTGCTCTGTTGCGGGGGTTATTGACCAGTCTGCAGGCTCAGGAGCTGCCTGCAGATTCGGATTATGCGATCCGGATCGTGGTGGTGGACAACGACGCGGACGGGTCAGCGGCGGCGGTTCTGGAGGAGTTCGGCGCGGGTACGCCGTACCCGATCCAGTCGGTGGTCGAACCGGAGCCGGGAATCCCCTTCGCCCGGGAGAAGTCCGTCGAGCTGTGCTGGAACGACGACGCCCTGATCTTCGTGGACGACGACGAGACCGCCCCGCCCGGCTGGCTCGGAAAGCTCCTGCACGCCTGGGAGTCCACCGGCGCCGACGTCGTCACCGGGCCGGTGAAGGGCAACCTCCCGCCCGGCGCCCCGCCGTGGAACCACTACAGCGACGTCCACGACTCGACCGGCAAGCACACCACCGGCGAGGAGCTCCGCAAGGCGTACACGAACAACACGCTGGTCAGCCGCCGCGTTTACCACGCGGTCACGCCCGGATTCCATCCCGCGTTCCGCTACACCGGCTCCAGCGACCTGCACTTCTTCCTCCGCGTCCACCGGGCCGGGTTCCGGATCGTGTGGTGCGAGGAGGCCTGCATCGCCGAGGAGGTGCCGGTCGGCCGGACCACGCTGCACTGGCTGGTACGCCGTGCGTTCCGCTCCGGCTCCGGCGACACGATCAGCCGGCTGCTGATCCGCCCGGGCGCGATCAGCTACGTGCTGGTTCTGGCCTATGCTTCGGCCCGGGTGATCTCGGCGATCGGGTTCGCCCTCGCCGGGCTGCTGCTCGGCCGGAAGACGCACCTGCTGAAGGCAGTCCGCCGGTTCTTCTCGGGCGTCGGCAGTCTCGCGGGGATAGTAGGGATCAACCATGACGAGTACCGGGAACGGCACGGGTCCGGCCACGGCCCCGGGCCGGCCGACGGTGACGGAGCTGTGCCGGGCAATCTGGCAGGTGGAGACGGACCTGGGGCTGCTCGGGTGGCAGACCAGCGGAGCTCACCCCTGGCCGATCATCCGGATGCGCGTCTTCCATGAGCTGACCCGCCGTACCGGCATCCACGGAGCACCCCATCCGGTCCGGCGCACGCCGTACGACAAGGCCGCTCTGGTCGCGAAGCATGTCGCCGGGATCGTCACCCGCTCGCCGTTCCCCGGCCGGTACGACGCACTCGTCGTACCGCATCCGCGGAAACCGAACGGTGTCGAGATCTACACCGACGTCCTCCGCGACACGCTCGGCGACAGCGCTCTGATTCTCGACTCGGGGATCAACGGCACCCCGCTCCCCGGCAGCAAGAACCTCGACTTCTTCACGTCCGCGGCCGGCGCGATCCACCCTCGCACGACCGACGACCGAGGGATCGGCGAGGCGCTGGAGAAACTCACCGGTGTCCGCGTCCCGGTCGGCGCGATCCTCGCCCGCGAAGTACCGAAGCACCTGCGGCTGCGGGCCCTGTACCGCGCGCTGCTCAAGCGGCACCGGATCAAGACCGTGTACGTCGTGGTCGCGTACTTCCATCAGCACATCGTCGGCGCCGCCCGCGACCTCGGGATCCGCGTGGTCGAGCTGCAGCACGGCGCGATCAGCCCGTTCCACCTCGGCTACAGCTACCCTGGCCGGCCGACGGTCGCGGACCAGCCGGACGAGCTGTGGTGCTTCGGGTCGTACTGGACCGACGTCGCCGACCTGCCCGCGGGGATGCGGACCGAGGTGATCGGCGCGACGTTCCTGCCGACGCCGGGGCCGAAGGATCCGCGGCGAGTGGTGTTCCTGTCGCAAGGCACTGTCGGCGCGGAGCTCGTGCAGGTCGCGGACGCGGTTGCCAAAGAGAATCCGCAGCTCGATGTCGTCTATCGGCTGCACCCGAGCGAGCGGCCCGAGGACTACACGATCCCGTCCGGCGTGCAGCTGTCGACCGGCGGGAGCACACTCGACCTGCTCGCCACAGCGACGTACCAGGTCGGTGTCTCGACGACGGCGCTCTTCGAGGGCATGGCGCTCGGCTGCCGTACGGCGGTTGCGGACCTGCCCGGCCACGAGTACCTGGACCCGGCTATCGCGCGCGGCCACGCCGTACTCATGAGCCGGCCCTCCGACCTGCAGCAGGCGCCGCTGTGCCCGACGCCTGAGATCTACTACGCGCCGAGCAACCTACGGCTGGCGGCCGAGAAGGCCTAGCAGGCGGTCCTGGAGCGGGGCATCGGGCGCGACGTGTACTTCGGCGCCGTACACCTCGATGCCCTCGCCGAACGCGCCGGGCGTCCGGTACTTCGCCATCAGGTCCGGCGGGATCGCGACCGCGGTCGCCCAGAGCCGTTCGACGTCGACCGGCTCGATCGTCTCGTCCTGACCGGTTGCGCGGGCGAGGTCCCAGCCGTGCAGGACGAGGTCGTCGGAGACCACCTGGTCGATGTGCTGCTCGACCGTCATCCGGCCGCCCGGCGTACCGGTCTCGGACAACGCGGCGACGGGGTCGTCGAGGACGTCCTCGATCGCGGCCCGCGCTTCCTGGAAGGCGCCGAGCGGATCGTCCGTCGGATGCAACTTCCGGGCGATCGGAACCAGCATCACCCCGTGCATCGTGACGACGTGCTCGACCACGTCGCGCGCGGTCCATTTCACGCACGGCGACTGGTTCTCCCACTGGTCCGGCGCGACCCCCGCGACCTTCCGCTCGAACGCCTCGGCCCGCCGCCGATACCGCTCCGCGATCTCACCCATCCCCGCATCTTGCCGCCCACCGCAACCCGGCGGAAGGGTGCGCTGAACTGGCGGCGGACACCCGGGCCTGTCGGTGGGTGTGCGCGTGGCGGTGGACTGTCGGTGGGAGCTTCTAGAGTCCTTGGCGTGCGGACGGTGGAGCTGGGGCGGACGGGGTTGCGGGTCAGTCAGTTGGGGTTGGGGCTGGCTTCGATCGGGGGGATGTTCGCGGCTGTTTCGCAGCAGCAGGCGGTGGCGACGATCGACCGGGCTTGGGAGCTGGGCGTCCGGCTGTTCGACACCGCGCCGGTGTACGGGTACGGCTTGTCCGAGCAGCGGGCCGGGCTGGCTCTGCGCGGTCGGGCGCGCGGGGAGTTCGTGCTGTGCAGCAAGGTGGGCCGGCTGATCGAGCCGGGTGGCCCGGATCTGCAGCCGATCTGGGCCGAGCCGCCGGCCGGCCTCGGGCCGCGGCTCGATTACTCGTACGCCGCGACGATCCGGTCGTTCGAGGCGAGCCTGGAGCGGATGGGGATCGACCGGATCGACATCCTGCACATCCACGATCCCGACCTCGACTACCTGACCGCGTCGACCGAGGCGTTCCGGGCGCTCACCGAGCTCCGCGGCCGCGGCACGATCGGGGCGATCTCGCTCGGCGTCAACCACGCGGACGTGGCGGCGCGGTTCCTCCGCGAGACCTCAGGAGTCGACTGCGTCCTGCTCGCCGGGCGGTACACGCTCCTCGACCAGACCGGCGAGCACGAACTCCTGCCGCTCTGCGAGAAGCTCGACGTCGCCGTGCTCGCCGCCGGGGTGTTCCAGGGCGGAGTCCTCGCCGACACCGTGAACGGCGCGCCCCACGGATACGAGCGGGTCCCGAAGGAGGTGCTCCGGCGCATCGACGTACTGCGGGAGCTCTGCCGGCAGCACGACGTACCGCTGCTGGCGGCCGCGGTGCAGTTCCCGTTGACGCATCCCGCCGTACCAGCGGTGGTCGTCGGGGCGCGGAGCCCGCGGGAGATCACCGAGATCGCGGCGTGGCTCGATCACGACATCCCCGATGCGTTCTGGGGCGGTCTAAGGTCTCGGCTATGAGGTACATGCTGCTGCACAAGACCAATGACAGTCTCGAGGCGGGCAACCCGCCCGATCCGGAGATCCTCGAGCGGGCGGACGCCGTGCTGGAGGAGATGCGGCAGGCCGGGGTGCTGGTGCTCGGCGAAGGGCTGATGCCGAGCTCGCGTGGTGCGCGGGTCACGTTCCCGGTGCCGGGTCAGCCGCGGGTGATCGACGGCCCGTTCGCCGAGACCAAGGAGCTCGTCGCGGGCGTCTCGATCATCCGCGTCGACTCCAAGGAGGAGGCCGTCCAGTGGGCCCTCCGCTTCGCCGAGGCCGACCCGTACACCCCGATCGACATCCTCGAGATCGCGGGCTAGCGCTTCAGATGCAGGATCGGGTACGGCTTGCCGGTTGAGTCCGTCTCACTGCGCGACACCTGCGCGAAGCCGTGGCGCTGGTAGAAGCCGATGGCCTGCGGGTTCTGTTCGTTGACGTCGACCGAGGTGGCGGCGAAGTGCGCGAACGCGTGCTCCAGCAGCAGACTCCCGCCGCGCCATCTCACCGAACGACCCGCGCACCAACGGCCGGAAGAGGTCCAGATCCGCCTCGGTGACGAAGTCGTGCGTCGCCCGCACCGACGCCTCCCACAGCTCCGCGGCGCGGTCGTACTCGCTCGGCTCGATCCCGCTGATATTCACTCGGCCAGGGTGCCCTCTTCGGCTACGACGAGCGAGTCGATTGCCGCGAAGAACCGGGCGATCCCCGGCCGGTTCGGGCCCTTCTCACGGGAAGTCGCGAAGTCCTCCGGGGTCGCCCACTCGACGATGTCCAGCCACTCGTTGTCCGGCAGCCGCACGAGCCGCGCGCCCAGGAACCCGGCCCGGTCGGCCTCGAAGTCCTTCAGCATCTCCGCGCGAGCGGCCAGCAGTTCCTCGGTCTTCTCGGCGAGCACGCGGAAGCGGGTCAGTTCGACGGTGGTCATCGGATTCCTCTCACGTCAGGTTTGTGGACGCCCAGTTGGTGATGTCCTCGTGCCGGATCGCAGCAGCCATCAGGTCCGGGAACAGGTCCGGTGTGCAGGCAAACGTCGGTACGCCGAGGTCCGCCAGCGCGGCGGCGTTCTCGGCGTCGTACGACGGGGTGCCCGAGTCCGCCAGCGCCAGCAGAGCAATCACCTGTACGCCGGACTCCACCAGGGAACGCGCCCGTCGCAGCATCTCTTCCCGTACGCCGCCTTCGTAAAGATCGGAGATCAGCACGAGCACCGTCTCGGCCGGCTTCGTCACGAGCTCTTCGCAGTACGCCAGAGCCCGGTTGATATCCGTCCCGCCGCCGAGCTGCGTCCCGAACAGTACGTCGACCGGGTCCTCGAGCTGGTCCGTCAGATCAACCACGGCGGTGTCGAATACGACCAGCGACGTCCGCAAAGTCCGGATCGACCCGAGCACGGCGCCGAACAGCGACGCATAGACCACCGACTCCGCCATCGACCCCGATTGGTCGATCGCCAGCACGATGTCCCGCTGCACGCTGTGGTTGCGTCGCGCGTACCCGACCAGCCGGTCCGGCACGATCGTCCCGAGGGTCGGCGAGAAGTGCTTCAGGTTGATCTGGATCGTGCGGTCCCAGTCGATGTCCGAGTGCCGCGGCCGCGTCGTACGTCCGGCCCGGTCGAGCGCGCCGGTGACCGCTGCCCGCGTCCGCTCCGCCAGCCGGGCCTCGAGTTCGGCGACGACCCGGCCGACCACGTCCCGCGCGGTCTGCTTGGTCTCCTCGGGCATCACCTCGTTCAGCGCAAGCAACGTGCTGACCAGGTGTACGTCGGGCTCGACCGCGCCGAGCAGCTCCGGCTCCATCAGCATCCGCGTGATGCCGAGCCGCTCGACCGCGTCCCGCTGCATGACCTGTACGACGGTGCTCGGGAAGTACTGCCGGATGTCGCCCAACCACCGCGCCACCCGCGGCGCCGACGAGCCCAGCCCGGACGACCGCTGACTGCCGGACTCGCCCTCCGCGGCGTCGTACAGCGCGGCCAGCGCGGCGTCGACCGAGCGGTCCTCGGGCGACAGCGTCGTACCGGTCTCTTCCTCGGCCTCGCCACCCAGCACGAGCCGCCAGCGCCGCATCCGCTCGTCGTTCATGACACCCCCAGCAACTGAGCGACGACAGGCAGAGCCGTCGCCGCCAACTCGGCATCAAGATCGTTGTCGTCAGCAACAACCAGCGACGCGGGGTCCGCCAGCACCCGGGCTCGCGAGCCGATCGAGCGCCGCTCCGGCGCCGCGAAGGTCCCGAAGGTACGCCGCAACAACGGCAGCACCTCGACGAACGCATCGTCGGGGATCGCACCCATCCACTCGTCAACCAACGCGAGCAGCCGCTCGTCGTGCACGAGCAACAACCCACCGCCGGCAAGGAATCCCTCGACGTACCCGGCTGCTTCCGCCGTCGCCGTACCAGGCGATAACGCTCGCCCCAACCGCAGGGCGACCTCATGATCGGGCAGCCGCGACGTGTCCAGCATCAACCGCGTCAGCCGTCCCCGGATCAGCGGCGGCACCGAGGCGCGATCGCTCAGCCCTTCCAATGTGTTCAGCCACTCGGCGCGCACGTCCTCAGCCAGCAGCACGGTCGCGTCCTGCACCCCGTCGATCAGCTCCTGTACGGCGGTCGCCGCGTCCGGGTCGAGCCCGTGGACCGTCCGACCGAGTCCGGCGCACACCCGCGACACCATCCGACCCGCGACCGAGGCGAGGCCGGCCGTGTCGGTCCCGCGTACGTCGCCGTACCGGGAGGCTCGCGCGAGAGCGGGGAGGGCTGCCATCAGGTGGCCGACATCGGCGTCGGCGGCCGCGCGGGTGTCGATCCCTTGCAGCAAAGGCGGGAGCGCGTCTGCGAGATCGGCGAGCAGCGACTTCTCCAGCGCGGCCGTGACATCGGCCAAGGTCGGGGAGTCGGCGGCCTTCAGCATCACGGTCGTCGCTGCACCGAGGACCGTCGTACCGTGGGCGCCCGCGGCAACCAACTCGACCTCGAGTCCCGGGTCCCAGGCCAGCCGCCACATCTCGCGGAAGGTGCCCTGGGCCCGCCGTTCGTCGACGGCAGGGACGCCCCAGTCGACACCGAGAATCCTCAACCTGTGCAGGAGTCTGGACTTCTCCAAGTCGTTCGACTTCCGCAGGTCGAGTTCGATCACGCGCTCGGTCGCGTCCCGTTTCATCCGCAGCCGCCTCGCGTGGGCCGCCAGGTCTGCCGCCACCGGCGCCTGCGGCGTCTCACCCGGCACCGACCCGAGGAGCTCACCGACAACAGCCTCCCTCGTGACAAGATCCAGGAGTACGTCGTTGCCGCCGCACAGCACCGCCCGGGTCGCCTCGGTCACCTCACTGAGCCCCGCGAGTGGGCGTTCCCTCAACGCAGCAAGGGTATCCGCAAGCCGCACGGCCTCGATGACGTGTGCGCTGGAGACCGGCAGGTCCTCGTCCCGCAGCACCTGGGCGACCTTCGACAGCCAGCGGGTGGTGATCTGGTCGGGCGCGGTGAACAGGTGGTGGTACCAGCCGGGGGACGTGATGCCGGCGCCGTACCCACTCGTCGCTGCCAGGCGGCCGTGCGTCCACGGCACCCAGGTGCAGGCGATCTTTCGCTTCGGCAGGCCCTTGAGGATCCGCTGATCGTGTGTTGCTGGAGGCAACGGCAGCTCGAGCGCGGGGACGTGCCAGGCGCCGCAGACCACGGCGATCCGCTCGAAGCCCTCGCGGATCGCCTTGCGCAGCACGGTTCTCATGTAGGCCTCGCGTTGCGCTTCACGACCTTTGGCCTCGGAGTCGCGGCGCAGTTCGCGCATCGCGTCGGCGATCACCGTGAACGGCTCGGCCCCGTCGCGGCGCGACTCGATCACGTCGTCCCACCAGCGCTCGGGGTCGTCGTACCCGCCTGCCTCGGCCAGTGTCGCGAGCGGATCCATCGATGCCGAACGCCCGCCTGATGAGGCGAACTGTTGGGCCGCCGGCAGGTCGCAGAACCGCACCGGAACCCCGGCTGCTAGGCCGTACTTGATCGCCTGCCACTCGGGGCTGAACACCGCGAACGGCCAGAACGCGGCCCGCGTCGAGTCGTCGACCGCGTACGCGAGCAGAGCGACCGGCGGCTCCATCTCGTCCGACGCCGCCAGCTCGACGATCTTGTCGGCCTCCGGTGGTCCCTCGATCAGCACCACGTCAGGCCGCAGCTCGGCCAGCGCGGTCGCCACCGCGCGCGCCGATCCCGGCCCGTGATGCCGGATCCCGAGCAGGTGAACGGTCATCCGGAGATCTCTCGACAGGCGCGGTAGAACGGCGCCCAGTCGTCGCGCTCGCGCACCACGGTCTCGAGATACTCCGACCACACGACCCGGTCCGCGGCCGGATCCTTCACGACCGCACCGAGGATGCCGCCGGCAACATCTGTCGGCCGCAGTACGCCGTCGCCGAAGTGGGCGGCAAGCGCGAGGCCGCCGGTGACGACGCTGATCGCCTCCGCGGTCGACAAAGTTGCCGACGGCGACTTCACCGCCGTACGACCGTCCTCGGTCCGGCCGGAGCGCAGCTCGCGGAAGATCGTCACCACGCGGCGGATCTCGTCGAGCGCGTCGTCCGGCTGCGGCAGCTCCAGCGCCGAACCCAGCTGCGCGACCCGGCGCGAGACGATCTCGACCTCGTCGTCCGCGGATTCGGGCAGCGGGAGTACGACGGTGTTGAAGCGCCGGCGCAACGCCGACGACAACTCGTTGACACCCTTGTCGCGATCGTTGGCGGTGGCAATGACGTTGAATCCCTTACGGGCTTGGACTTCCGTGGCCAGCTCGGCGATCGGCAGCGCCTTCTCGGACAGGATCGTGATCAGCGCGTCCTGTACGTCGGACGGCATGCGCGTGAGCTCTTCGATCCGGGCGATCTTCGCCTCAGCCATCGCGCGCTGCACCGGACTCGGCACGAGCGCGGCCTCGCTGGGGCCTTGGGCAATCAACTGGGCGTAGTTCCACCCGTACCGGATCGCTTCCTCCGCAGTACCCGCCGTACCCTGCACGAGCAGCGTCGAGTCCCCGCTGATCGCGGCGGCGAGATGCTCGCTCACCCAGGTCTTCGCCGTTCCCGGTACACCGAGCAGCAACAACGCTCGATCCGTGGCGAGCGTAGCGACGGCGACCTCGACCAGCCGCCGCGGTCCGACGTACTTCGGTGAGATCTCGGTGTCGCCCGCCTTGCCGCCGAGCAGGTACGTGACGACGGCCGACGGCGACAGCCGCCACGCCGGCGGGCGCGGTTTGTCGTCGACGGCCTCGAGCGCGCGCAACTCGTCGGCGTACTCGACTTCCGCGTGCGGGCGAAGGACCTCAGTTGTCATGACAGCTCCTCGTACATTTCGCGGCGGAAGGTCAAGGTCTCGACCAGGCGGCGACGCCAGGTGTCTTCCTCGCCGGTGGATTCGCGGGTGATCGGATGGTCGAGTACGTCGGGCGGTACGGCGCGGGCCGCGATGCTGGCGAGCCGGGCCCAGGCGCGGTTGGAGCCGACCTTGGCGAGCTGGTCCAGGATCATGCTCGCGAGCGACTCCGGCCACGGGACCGGCAGTCCGCCGACGAGTTCGGTGACGTCGACCGTCTTCCGCAGTACGTCGACCGCGCGGGCCCACTCGTCGGCGGGCAACAAGCGCAACAGCTCCGCGGGGCTGCGGTCCCCGGTCGAGGCCTCCGACTGAAGCAGAGCACGCGCCCACTCGGCGGAACCCTCACGGATGGCAGCCTCGGTCCAGGCCGCTTGGAGAATGTCGGGCGCACAACCTTCGACAGGTGTCTGCAGCCAGGCGAGATCCATCGCCGGCAAGGGCGTGTTGGCAACGATCTGCAGGAACCACCAGGCGCGTTTGCCGATGCCTTCCGGGTTCTGCGAGTCGATGCCGTCGCGTTCCATCGACTGTGACAGCCGCTTCGGCAGGTCGACCGCGAGGACGCCCTGGCTGGGGATGAGGTGCGAATGCAGACGCTCGGTCATGCGTTCGCCGTACTTCGAGCCGGGTATTCGCGCGAGCAGGCGGGCGGCGGATCGACGTACCTCACGGGAACGGTCGTCGAGGGCGGATTCCAGGAAGGCCTCGTCCGGCAGGGACAGACCGTCGGTGAGCAGACCGAGGAAGTCGGCTCGGGTGGCTGCGGACTCGGTCGGCCAGACCTCCGCGAGCGCTTCGCGGGCTGCCTCCGGGTCGTGCTGGCGGAGGGTGCGCAGCCAGGTGCGGCGCTGGACGGCGTTTCCGTGGGTCCAGTACTCCGGGTCGTTGCTCTCAGCAACTGCGGCGTGGAGATAGCGCCACTCGGGGTTGAGATCCGCGAGCCAGCGTGCACGGCGACCGGCGGCCGCGATCACCAGCGGACGGTACTCGGCGCGATGGCGGGCGTAGTCGGCCAGGGCCGGCAGGTGTTCGGGTGGCACGCCCCAGCCACGGGCATCGGCCGCCCGCAACCACTCGCCGAGCGCAGAGGTCTGGAATCCGCCGAGCATCGCGGCGAGGCGGCGGATCGCGACCGGGCGGGGCAGGGGGCGGTCCTCGCCTGGTGCGGCGGGGATCGGCTCGAGGTCGCGGAGCGGCTTGCGACCGGCGCGTTTGTAGACGGTTGCGAGGGCGGCCGCGTCCAGGAGGCCGCCGTCGCCGAGGCGTTCCTGGATGTGCTCCGGGAGCTCCTCGAAGTGCGCCGGGCGGCGATCTGTGCCGAGCAGCGCCGAGCTGACGAGACCGTCCCAGCCCTTCACGATCGCACCAGCCGATCCGCGTTCACAGGATCACCGGCCGTTCGTCGCGCCAGCATGTCATCGGGCGCAGGCCGGCGCGGTTCCACTCGCCTGCGACCGTGATCGGGTCACCCGCCGAGACGGCGAGGAGCTTCCAGGCGTCCCATCCCGGCAGTAGCTCGAGCCCGTCGCCGGCGGCGTCGACCAGCGCCCACCCCTCACCAAGGCGGGCCGGTCGGACGTCCTGGAGTACCAGCGGCCAGCGTTCGTTCCACGGGTCGGCGGCGAGGGATTCGACGTACGAGGCGAGGGCTTGGTGGGTTGTGAAACCGGTGGGGCGTGGCGCGGGCCGGCGCGGGTCGGTCTGGGTGAGGAGGGCGCGCATCGGGAGGGCGCCCGGATAGAACGAGAGCGTGCCGGGGACGTACTCGCCCGGTCGTGCTGGGAGCGGGTCCAGCGGACGGCCGGCGGCGGCGAACGTGAGGATCAGGCCGAGGCGGCCGGTTGTTGCCCCACGCAACCAGACGCGGCGGACCGTGAGACGGTCGTCGGGCTCGATCACGCGGCCGAGCATCAGCCAATCGTCCTGGACCTTCTCGCCCTCAGCGAGGACGCGGGCGGTCTCGGTGGACCAGCCGATCCGGCTCAGAACGGTGTCGGCCAGCGACGGCGGAAGCTCGGCGAGGCGGTCGTGGGCGGAGACGATCAGGTGGACGAGGGAGAGCTCCTCGAGGAGCTCGCCCGGCCATCCGTGACCGCGGCCGACGACGGCGGCTGCACGACGTACCGCTCCTGCGACGCCTGGAGCTTGGGCATCAACCATACGCGCGGCCAGGCGGCTGAGCTCCGTGTACGCCCGCTGGTCGAACCCGCCGAGGCCGACGCGAACCTGGTCGTCCAGCCAGCCCTTCAACTCGGCCATGCCGCTCGAGACGCGGTCTGCCCGACGCGCGGCGCGCTGCTGGGCCGCGATCGGGTCGGCGACCTCGCCGGGCTTCCGCTCCGGCTGCTCGGCGCGGGTGGCGCGCTGGTCGACCCAGGTCTTCACCCAGTCGGGCTCATCACCCGGCCGCACCTCGCCCGCAGCGTTGAGCAGCATCAGCCCTAGTGCGTGTTTGCAGGGGAACTTCCGGCTAGGGCAGGAGCACTTGTACGCCGGTCCGCTCAGGTCAACCGCAGTCTGGTACGGCTGCTTGCCACTCCCCTGGCACAACCCCCACACCGCACGCTCGGACGCCCCCGCCTCCGCCCACTTCCCAGCCCGGGCCAACCCCTGCCCAGCCTTCGCGGACGCAGCATCAGGCGCCAACCCCAACACCTGCTCCACGTCCCACAACCCCACACCGCTCCCTTCCCCACCGACCTACCCCGAAGCATGCCACCCACCCCCGACACCCCACCCCCACCCTTCCCCCGAGTCGTGGCGAACGGCCCCCGGTCATCCGCCGAGTCGTGAGTTCCGGCACTTTTCAGCAACCCAAATCCACGACTGGCCGAACCAAGCCGTCGCCAATCCCCACGACTCGGCGGAGGTGGGTCAGCCGAACGGCTGGCGGTCGGGGCTGGCGGTGGCGTCGGGGTAGCCGTTGCCGGTGGCGTGCGGGAGGTACGGCGATGTCCCGTCCGAGGTGAACGGGGGCGGTGCGCTCGACGACGAAGCCGTCACCGCAGGTTGAGCGCCCGCCTCGTCCTGCGCGGCCGCATACGCGGTGTTCGGCGCGGAGGCGGCGCCCGGGGCGGACGGTGGGGGTGGGGTGGTGGAGAGGGTGTCTCGGACGGTGGATAGGAGGCGTTCTTCGATCAACTGGAGTTCGGTTATGCGGGTGCGGATTTCTGCTTCTTCGGATCTGGCTTCGGTTAGGAGTTGGTCGGCTTCGGCTTGGGCGGTGGCGCGGAGGTGGTCGGCGGTGCGTTGGCTGGCGCTGAGGACGCTGAGTTCGTACCTGCGGAGTTCGTCGACGAGCTCGCCCTGGGGGCGCTGGGAGTCGAGGATCGCGGCGGCGGGCTGCGGGATGCCGGCGTCGGGGAGCGTGCCCTCGAGGTCGGCGATCTGCTGGTCTACGCGGGTGAACAGGTCCTTCACGTCGGTACGCATCTGCCGGATCGCGGTCGCGGCCGCCTGTACGCGCTCGTTCGCCTCACGCTCTCGTTCGCGGGCCGTCCGCTCGGCCGAGGTGATCACGTCGAGCGCCACGACCGCCGCACGTTCCGCGGGGTCGTCCGCGTCCCTGCCAGACATCCCACCAGACCCCGCCACCGCGTTAGAGCCTGGTACGCCGTCAGCCCCGTCCGCGCCCGCGGACCCGACTGCGCCGCCCCATCCGGTCGCCCCGGACGATCCGGTAGCCCCGATCGCGCCCGCGGGCCCGGTCGGACCGTCAGCCGCGAGGGCGTCGGTGGATTCGGGGGCGCCGGGCTCCTGCGCCGTACCGTCCGCAGTCATCGCGACGGTTCGCCGTAGGGGGACCTCGTGGATGAAGAGGACTGCGAGGAGGCTTACCAGGGCGGCGCCGGCGGCGATTACGAAGATGCGGCCGGTGGCGTCGCCGTACGCGTGGCGCACGATCTCCGCGACCGGGGCCGGGAGTGAGTTCACGTCCAGCACGCTGCCCGACCCGCCCTGGGCCGCGGCGGCCGCGGCCGGACCGAGGTCGCGGAGGTGTTCGGTGATCAGGTCCGTCACCCGCGTCGCCAGGACCGCGCCGAGGACCGACACCCCGACCGCACCTCCCAGGCTGCGGAAGAACGTGACCGACGCGCTCGCCGCGCCGACCTCACTCACGTCCACGGTGTTCTGTACGGCGAGCACCAGGTTCTGCATCATCATGCCCATGCCGATGCCCATCGAGAGCATCCCGAGCCCGATGTACCAGTACGGCGACGTGTGGTCGATCGTCCCGAGTACGCCGAGCCCCGCGGTCAGGAACAACCCGCCGAGCACCAGGTACCGCTTCCACTTCCCGAACCGCGTGATCAGCTGACCCGATCCGACCGACCCGAGGAACGACCCGAACATCATCGGGATCGTCAGCAGCCCCGCCTCGGTCGCGCTGTACCCGCGCGCCACCTGGAAGTACTGCCCGAGGAACACCGCGCTGCCGAACATCGCGAGCCCCACCGAGAGGCTCGCGAGGATCGCCAGCGCCGTCGTCCGCTCCCGCACCACGCGCACCGGTACGAGCGGCTCACGCGCGTGCACCTCGACGACCACAGCCAGCACAGCGAGCACCGCAGTACCGCCGAGGTAGGCACCCGTCTGCCACGACCACCACGGGAAATGCTCGCCCGCGAACGACACCCAGATCAGCGGCAAGCTCGCCGCACCCGCGATCAGGATCGCTCCGAGGTAGTCCATCCGCACGCGACGTTTCACCACCGGCAGGTGCAGGAACCGCTGCAGAACGATCAGCGACACCACGGCGAGCGGCACGCACACGTAGAAGCACCAGCGCCAGCCCAGCCACGAGGTGTCCACGATCACGCCGCCGACAAGCGGCCCGGACACGGTCGCGAGCGCCATCACCGCACCCATGTAGCCCGAGTACCGGCCGCGGTTGCGGGGCGGGATCGCCGCACCGACGATCGCCTGCGCGAGCGCCATCAGCCCGCCCATCGCGAGCCCCTGCAGGACCCGCGCGCCGATCAGGAACGGCACGTTCTGCGAGGCGCCGGCCAGCACCGAGCCGGTGACGAACATGACGATCGCGAGCTGCACGAGCAGCTTCTTGCTGATCAGGTCCGACAACTTGCCCCACACCGGCGTCGACACGGTCATCGCGAGCAGGCTGGCGGTGACTACCCAGGTGTACTGCGTCTGCGAGCCCTCGAGGTCCGCGATGATCGTCGGCAGCGCGTTGCTGACGATCGTCGAGCTGAGGACCGCGGTGAACAGCGCGGCGAGCAGCCCGGCGAGGATCTCGAGGATCTCCCGGTGCGACAACTCGGCCGCAGCCGTCGGCGGAGTCGGCGGCGGTGTGGTCGCCGGCTCTCCTTCGGCGTATCGGGAGCGATATCGGTGCGGGGTGCCGGCCGAGGGTGTGGCCGGCGAGGTCTGAGTGGCAGACATCTGTTTCCGTTCGTACGGCGGGATCGCGACGACCGGGGAGCAGTGCCGTGCACTGTCCCCCGGGGCGGAAACGGCTGACTTGTCCTCACACCAGCCCGATATTTTGGTTGCAACTACCAACAATATCCCCGCAGCGTCAGCGACCGCTCACCGGGAGCCAGCAACCGCTCGCCGAAAAGATCGCCGGGAATTATGAGACGAGCCCTCCTCGGAACTCGCTTTCCGACGTACGATCCCGTGTTTGTTGAGTAATCAACACCCCTCGGCGGAGCTGTCAGGGCCCGCCGGGGGGCTCATCACCGAACGCCTCGACGAGGACGCGGGCACACTCCGTCTGCCCTGGGCCCATCACCAGGTTGCCCGGGGCCGTTTCCGGCGGATTGAGCAGCCCCATCCAGAGCGCGCCCTCGGCGGATTCGCAGGCCGTCCCGTAGACGACGGTCCACGCCGGCGACCCCGTCGACATCTCGACGACCGCCGACTCGAAGTCCTCGATCGGCCGACCGATCAACGGCTCGAAGCCGGCCTCACGGCACGCGGCCACCAGATGGTCACGCAGCCAGGTGTCGTCGGCAGGCAACCGGAGCGGAAGCCCCGCGAGGTCGACCAGCTTGACGCCGTCGTCCGACCGGTACGCCGTCGGAACCAGAACCGACAACGGATCACGCCAAAGTTCGATCACCTGAAGATCGGCGGCCGCGAGGTCGCCGCGGACGAACGCGATATCCAGCTCCCCCGAACGCAGCGCGCCCAGGTACTCCGCTGTCGAGCCGGAGCTGAGCTGGATCTCGAGGTCGGGCGTGTGCGCACGGAGGGCGGTCAGGCCGCGCTCCAACCGGTCCCGCAGCCCCGGTGCCATGCCAATACGGAGTACGCCGGAACGCCCGGACGCGAGCTCCGCGGCGACCTCCGCCGCTCGATCCGCGGCAGACAGAACCGCGCGGGCCTCGCGCAGCATGCGTTCGCCGTCGCCGGTCAGCCGCACGTGCCGCGACGACCGGTCGAGCAGTCGCAGCCCGAGCTCGCGTTCGAGCCGGGCGACCTGCTGACTGACCGCGGGCTGGACGATGTTCAGTCGCTCGGCGGCCCGGCCGAAGTGCAGCTCCTCGGCAACGGTGACGAAGTACCGCAACTGCCGCAGCTCCATCAGCGATCACGACTCCTTATCGCTGTACAGCGTAACTGCGTCTGGGTCGGCGGCCGCGGTGCCCGTTGACTGGTGGACATGAGGATCGGACTGTGGATCGACGAAGAAGGCAAGACCATCGACGAGATCGGCGCCGCCGCGAAGGCCGCCGAGGACAACGGCATCGACCGGGTCTGGTTCAGCCAGCGACTCGGCTGGGACGCGTTGACGCTGATCGCCGGCGTCGCGTCGTACACCTCGACCATCGGGTACGCCGTCGGCGTCGTCCCGGTGTACCCGCGCCACCCGCTCGCCCTCGCGGCGCAGGCGCTCAGCGTGCAGGCACTGACCGGCAACCGGTTGACGCTCGGGGTCGGCGCGAGCCACCCGCATATGGTGGAAGGGATGTTCGGCCTCTCGATGGACCGCCCCGCGGCGTACGTCCGCGAGTACGTCGAAGCGCTCGGCCCGCTGCTCGCCGGTGCGCCGACCGACTACGCGGGCGAACGGCTGACGGCGCGCGGCCAACTGCAGATCGCCGGAGCCGAGGCGCCCGAACTCATCCTGGCCGCGCTCGGCCCGCGGATGCTCAAGACCGCCGGCGAACTGACCGCTGGTACGACGACCAGCTGGGCCGGCCCCGAGGTCATCGAGAGCTTCATCCGCCCGACGATCGACGCAGCGGCGACCGCGGCCGGCCGACCGCAGCCCCAGGTCATCGCCGGAGTCTGCGTCGCGGTCACGGACGATCCGGACGCGACCCGGAACTGGATCGGGTCCCACTACGGCGCGGCCGGCGACATGCCGTCGTACCGCGCGGTGCTCGATCGCGGCGGCAAGGCCGGGCCGGAGGAGACCGCGGTCCTGGGCGACGAGGAGACGGTGGCCAAGGAGCTGCAGCGCTACGCGGACGCCGGTACGACGGAATTCCTGTTTTGCCCGGTCGGGACGGAAGCGGAGGTCGAGCGCACGGTCAGGTTCGCGTTGGACTATGCATAGATGGTGTCGAACGTCCCAAACCCGCTCCGACGTACCTGTATGGAACTTCAGCAGACAGTCCAGAAGCGGATCGACGAACTGGCCGAGACGGAACTCGGGCTGCAGGTCGCCGTTTATCGGCACGGTGAGCTGCTGGTGGACGCGGTCGCCGGCGACGGCGTGACGTCGGAGACCTTGTACTACGCGGCCTCGACCGGGAAGGGCGCGTCCGCGACCGTCGCGAACGTGCTGGTGGATCGCGGAGTGCTCGACTACGACCAGCCGATCGTCGAGATCTGGCCCGAGTTCGGTGCGCACGGGAAGGACCGAGCGACGCTACGGCACGTGCTGACGCACTCGGTCGGCCTGCCGGCGCTGCCGCCTGACGCGACCCACGAGTCGTTCCCCACGATTCCGGCGTACCTCGCGGCCGCTGAGCCGTGGTGGGAGCCGGGGACGAAGATGACGTACCACGCGGAGACGTTCGGCCTGCTGGTCGGTGAGATCGTCCGGCGCGCAACCGGCCGGTCGATCTCCGACGTACTGCGGGAGCTCGTCGCCCCGCTCGGTATCGAGAACGACGTGTTCTTCGCGCTGCCGCCGGATCAGCGGGACCGGCTGATGCCGCTGGTTGAACCCGAGGGCGCCGAGGAGACGTTCCAGATGCTGGCCGGGATGTTCAGCAAAGTCATGCCGCCGGCGATGCAGCCGCGGGCCGCCGGGCTGAACCGGCCCGAGCAGTTGGCGATCGAGGACCCGTCGAGCGCGATCCTCACCGCCCGTGGCATCGCCAAGTTGTACGCCGGGCTGATCGGCGAGGTGGACGGCGTACGGCTGGTCCGTCCTCAGGCCGTGCCCGTGATCACCGGCCCGGCATTGGTCGCGCAGGACGAATTGCTCGGCAATACCGCGACGATGGCGCTCGGCTATGCGATCGGCCGGCTGGGGTCCACGGCGGAGGAGAGCCCGGCGACGTTCGGCTGGCCGGGTATGGGCGGGAGTATCGCCTGGGCCGACACGCGCTCAGGCGTTGCGTTCGCACTGACCAGGACGCTGTTCGACCCGACCGGTTCCGCGTCCGCGGTCGAGATCGGCAACCTGGTTGCGAAAGCACTTTGCTGAAAACCCTTTAGGGTAAGGGCTTTCAGCTTTCAGGATTCGCGGACCGAGCGCTGGTCGACCCAGACGAGGTGGCCGTGGTGGCTGACGAGAACCTCGTCGGCCCCGGCCGCCCCGGTCCGTCGACCGAGCTCCTGGCCTGCGATCCAGCGTCCGGCGATGAGGATCTGGACGGCGATCGGCCGCGCCGGTGAAGGGGCTACGGGCATGGCACCTGCTTCTGGACAGGGGCGGATGAAATGGGAAGGTTGTGGGGCTGGTTTCCCAACCAGTGGCAAGCCTACAACCGCCGCAGGACCGATCGTTAGTTGTAATTCAAATTCCTCAGGAGCCTGATGCCGAAGCCGATTTTCGTCGTCCAGCTGCATGATGCGAGACGGCTGCATTACGACGTACGGCTCGAGGTGGACGGGGTGCTGAAGTCGTGGGCGGTGCCGCGCGGACCGTCGCTCGACCCGATGGTGAAGCGGCTCGCGGTGTTCACCTCGGACCACGATCTGGAGTACGCGTCGTACGAGGGGGTGCACCGCGATGCGCAGTACGGCAGCGGTGCGGTGATCGTGTGGGACGCCGGCGTCTACACGAACCTGACCCGCGACGACCGGCACCAGCTCGTCGATCCCGCGGAGGCGATCGAGCGCGGACACTTGAAGGTGCAACTGCACGGCGTGAAGCTCAACGGCGCGTGGGCCTTCACGCGGACGGGCGCCGATTGGTTGCTGGTCAAGGTGAAGGACGCGGACGCCGACCCAGGGCTGGACCTGACGGTGACCGAGCCCCGGTCGGTGCTGAGCGGGCTGACCATCGAGGAGATGGCCGCCTCGTGATCACCAGCTGTCGACGTGGAGAACTTCGTCGAGCGGCTGCCGCGCGGCTGATTTGAAGTCGGTCCCGATCGTGTACGCCGTGGGGATCAGCACCGTCTGCCGGATGTCCTCCGGAAGACCGAGCAGCTCCGACACCTCCCGCTCGAAGCTCAGGTGCAGCGTGGTCCACGCCGTACCGAGGGCACGGGCGCGGGCGGCGAGCATGTAGCTCCACGCCGACGGCAGGATCGAGCCCCACAGGCCGGCCTGGTTCCCGGCAGGCAGCGAGTGGACCTTGAGGCAGGGGATCACCAGCACCGGGACCTGGCCCATCCGCTCCCCCAAGTAGGCCACGCTGTCGCCGACCCGGCGCTGGACCGGGCCGCGCTCGGGGTCGTCGGCGTGCAGCTTGCCGGCCGCACCCGGCCCGGCGAGGTACTCCTCGACCGACCGGCGGTAGTACTCACCGATGGCCGCACGCTTCTCGGCATCCGTGACTACCAGCCAGTGCCACGTCTGCCGGTTGCTCCCCGACGGCGCCTGCAGGGCGATCTCGATGCACTCCCGGATCAGCTCCATCGGCACGGGTCGCTCGAGGTCGAGGCGCTTGCGGACGGTGCGGGTGGTCGTCAGCAGTTCGTCGGGGTTCAGGTCCAAGGTGTAGGTCACGCTGGACAGTTTGTCAGCAGACATAGGTGCTGTTCGGGTGCACCTTCTCGCAGTACCGGACGTGCAGGTGGTTGTCGTGGGCCGGCCAGTTCATCGTCAGGCCCTCGTTGATCAGCGTCGGGTCGTTGAACCAGATGTACTTCACATGCCCGGGCGCCGCGGCACGGACGGCCTGGATCAGCTGGCGGGTGGCAGCCCGGTCGTACGTCGGGCTCTCCCAGGTGATCCGGCCCGCGGTGCATTGCGCGTTGTCGGTGCGGATCGGCCAGATGTCGATGTCCATGCCGTTGTCGTGGCTCGCGTGACCCGGGATGTCACCGCCGTGCTCGAACCCGGCATCGCCGTACGGGATCTTGCCGTGGCTCGTGAACGACTTGGCGGCCGCTTCCAGCTGGGCGATCGGGGCGGCTGCCGCCCAGTTGGCCGCCGTATCGTTGCCGTCCGGGTCCTGGTCGCACAGGTTGCTCGCGAAGTCGGGGTAGTCGTAGTGCCAGGCGAGGTTGCGCCAGGTGATCGGTCCGACGATGCCGTCCGCGCCGATCCCCGCGTGCGACTGGAACGAGACGAGCGCGTCGTGGACCGCCGTACTGAAGACGCCGTCGACCGGGAGGCTCAGGCGGCGCTTGGCGTTCAGCTCGACCTGGAGCGCCTTCACCGCGGCGTTGTTGTCACCGGAGCGAATCGTCGGCGTCAACGCTGTCCAGGTCTGCGGCCCGACGATCCCGTCGACGCCCAATCCCTTCGCGGTCTGGAACGCTTTGGCCGCGGTGACGGTGGACGCGCCGAATACGCCGTCCGCGTCGACGGTCTGCCCGGCGTACTGGAGCAGGAACTGGATCGCCTGTACGTCGGCGCCGCGGTTCCCACTGCTCTGGGTCGGGAAGAAGGCGTTGGCGTAGGCCTGCGCGGACGCCGGCACCAGCGCGGTGATCAACAGGACGGACAAGGCCAGCAAGGCGCGTCGCATGATTCCTCCGGGGCGGATGAGGACCTGGTAACTCAGTAACGCGCATCCGCCCCGATCGGGCAAGGGCTCACTCGAACGGAGTCGGGTCTCCCGCGCCGACGCGGACGAGCTCCGGGACGTCGTCGGAGAAGTCGACGACGGTGGTCGGCTCGGTGCCGGCCTCACCCTCGATGACGGCGTCGATCTGGTTGTCGAGCTCTTCCTTGATCTCCCAGCCTTGCGTCATCGGCTCCTCGTGGCCGGGGAGGAGCAGCGTGCTGGAGACGAGTGGCTCGCCGAGCTCCGCGACCAGGGCCTGGGTGACCACGTGATCCGGGATGCGTACGCCGACGGTCTTCTTCTTCGGGTGCAGCAGCCGGCGCGGAACTTCCTTGGTGGCCGGGAGGATGAACGTGTAGCTGCCCGGCGTGGCCGCCTTGATCGAGCGGAAGACGGCGTTGCTGATGTGCACGAACTGCCCGAGCTGGGCGAAATTCTCGCAGACCAGCGTGAAGTGGTGCCGGTCGTCCAGGTGCCGGATGGTCCGGATCCGGTCGATCCCCTCGCGGTTCCCCAGCTGGCAGCCGAGCGCGTAGCAGGAGTCGGTCGGGTACGCGATCAGCCCGTCCTCGCGGAGCAGGTCCACCACCTGCCCGATCGCCCGCCGCTGAGGATTCTCGGGATGAACATCGAAATACCTGGCCATGACCGGCGAGCCTACTTGGCCAGCCCGATCGGGATTGCGGTCACCACGAGGTTGTCCTCGTAGCCGCCCTGATCGCGGTGGTAGGCACCCGTGCAGGTGATGAGGACCAGCCGGTGATCGCCGGTCTGGTCGAACGCGCCGCTCTTGGTCGCGAGCGCATCCTTGCGCACCGACCGGATCGACACGACCCGGTACGACGCCGTGTGGCCGGCGCCGTTGAGCACAACGGTCTCGCCCGGCCGCACGTTGAGCAGACGGGCGAAGAAGCCGATCCCGTCGTTCTTGGAGTCGACGTGACCCGCCAGCACGACCGAGCCGAACGGGTCACCGGCCTCGGCGCCACCGTCCCACCAGCCGACCCGTTGTGGCATGGCCGGCACCTGGAGCTGCCCGTCGACGGTAGTTGCCGGCAGCACCGGTGCGTCCTTGCCGCCCGGCAGTACGACCTGTTGCGGGACGAACCGGACGCGCTGGCTAGGGGCCGGCGTGCCGATCCGGCCCGGCGGCGCGGACATCGGCTCCGTCGGAGTCGGCACCTGAGACGGCGAGCCCTCGTGGGTGAAGCCGAACGTGGGAGTCGGTGTCGGCGCCGCGCCGCTCGCCCCGGCGGCACAACCCGCCAGGGCGAGACAGCACAGCGCCGTACCGAACAGTCCGCGCTTCAGCGGCGGACCACCTTCCGGGCAGTGACGACCGCGACGCCCAGTGCGGCGAGGAACACCACGACCCACAGTCCGGACTGGCCGGCGGGGCTCTGCGCCTGGTCGAGCCCTGCCGCCTGTCCACCTGTTCCGGTGTTCACCACACCCGGCTTCGCCGACCCGGTGGCCGGTACCTTGATCGTGCCGAGGGCAACGGTCATCGTCTTCTGACTCGGTGACCCGATCGCGAAGACCCGGGTCAGGTAACCGGCCTTGACCGGTAGGTCCAGCGGCCCGAGAACAACCGGTGACGTCGCGCCGGTCGGAACGATATCCACCTTGTAGGTGGCCGCCGGAACGACTACGTCGAGTGATTCACCGTTCGCTACGTTACGGAATAGCACCTGTCCGTTCACCCGAATGTCAGCCGGCCCGACCGCCGCGTCGTGCGCGACCCGCAATCCGGCTTTATCCGCCGGCACCGCGGTCAACTTGTTCGCGTACGTCGTGATCAGCGGCGCACCCGTCGGCGACACCGGCTGGTGGATGACGACGTCCAGACTGGCCCCGGAGCCGGCCGAGACCTCCCGCTGGATGACGACCTTCCCGCCTTGCTTCGCAGTGATCATCCGCTTGCCGGATGCGACTCCGAACGGCCCGACGAGCTTCCCACCTGCGACTCCGGTGGCGACCTGGTGACCGTCGACACTGATGTCCAAACTGCGTCCGGGCAGCCCCTGGACGAAGTACAGGTTGGCCCCCGCGGCAGCCTGCGCCGGTACCGTCAGAACCGCCGGCGCCGCCGCGACCGTTACGGCGAGCAGCAGCGAAAGCACCCTGCGAATTACCGGACCACGAATTCTCGAAATACTCAGGGACACCGCCCGGAATTGTCCGGACACGCTCCGTTCCTGCATTTCCTTCCCCCTCCGATGTTCGCCGGAAAATAGCGTAAGCATTTCCCTACCCCACGAATTCGGGCGTATCGTAAGCGCAAGTCCGACCTGTCCGGAAGGGGCCGCGCTGGTCTCGATTGTGGCCAGGTCCGTTATGGGGAGACGGTGACTCGTGCCAGGACCTGGCTCGCGGCTTTTTCCCGGGTTCCTCCCCGAGCGGGCATCGGGGGTGGAGGAGACCGGACGGACGGGAGTACGAATCCTTGCGGCGGTCGCGCTGGTGCTGGGGTACAGCGCGACCGTCGCTTGTTCGCACGCCGGCACCCTCCCGGTCGCGCCGAGTCCCGGGCTGAACAGTTCGCGTCCGTCAGGCAGTACGCCGACGGCCAGGCCGACCACGCCCGGTCCGGGCGAGACCGTTCCCGGCATCCAGTTGATCGCCGTACCGCACCGGGACGGCTCGTTCGACATGACCGAGAACGTGATGTTGCCTACGGCCACCGACATCCTGCCGCTGCAGCTCCCGTCGCCAGGTGACCACCTGCCCGGAATGATGGCCCGGACGACGCCCCGGGTCACCAATCTGAAGGTGGTCGCCGACGACCAGACGGTGCCGATCGCGGACACCACGGTGACGGCGGCCGACGACCTGCCGCTGACCGTGTCCGCCACCAGGATCCGGCTGACGTACACGCTGTCCGGATCGGCGGTGCTTGCCTCTCCCTCGACATCGACGCGGGCCGGCGCGGCCATCCGGCCGCTCACCACCGGCGCCGGCGCGACCCTGCCGACCGACGTCACGGTGACCAGCGGTCTGCTCAATGCGATCTGCCCGCTGCTGCCGGAGACCCGCTGCGCGGTCGGCGATCCGCCCATCCTCGGGATCCAGGCCGGCATCCCGGCCAGCAAGGCCCTCGTCGTGCTGCAACTCGATCTGCCACGCTGACTACATGACGGATGAGCGGATCGCTCTGGGCACGGCCCGGGGCCGGTGGGTGCTGGCGGCGACGGCACTCGGGTCGGGGATGGCGTTCCTGGACGGCACGGTCGTGAACGTCGCGCTGCCGGCGATGGGCGAGGACCTGAATGCGGACGTCGCCGGCCTGCAGTGGATCGTCAACGGTTACATGCTGATGCTCGCCTCGCTCGTGCTGCTCAGCGGCTCGATCGGCGACCGGCTCGGACGACGGCGGACGTACGTCGTCGGAGTGATCTGGTTCGCCGTCGCCTCGGTGGTGTGCGCGATCGCGCCGACCCTCGAGGTGATGATCGCCGGGCGGGTGCTGCAGGGCATCGGCGGTGCGCTGCTGACACCGGGCAGCCTGGCGATCCTGCAGACCTCGTTCCAGCACTCCGACCGCGGCAAGGCGGTCGGCACCTGGTCCGGCCTCACCTCGGTCGCGGCGGCCGTCGGCCCGTTCGTCGGCGGCACCCTGGTCGACAGCGGTTACTGGCAGCTGATCTTCCTGCTCAACGTCCCGATCGCACTCGTCACCGTCCTGGTCACGCTCCGGCACGTGCCCGAGAGCCGCGACGAGAGCGCCGGCGGCAAGCTCGACGTCAACGGCGCCATCCTGGCCACGCTCGGCCTGGCCGGTCTCACGTACGGCCTGATCAGTGCCGGTGACCACGGGTTCGGCGACCCACTGGTCCTGACCAGTCTGGCGATCGGCGTACTCGCCTTCGCGGGGTTCATCGAGGTGGAGCGCCGCAGCTCGCACCCGATGCTGCCGCTGAGCATCTTCGCCAACCGGCGCTTCACCGGCGCGAACCTGGTCACCGTCGTCGTGTACGGCGGTCTCGGAACCGCGACCTTCCTCCTGGTGGTCTATCTGCAGACCGCACTCGGCTACTCCGCCTTGTGGGCCGGCGCGTCCTTGTTGCCGATGACCCTGCTGATGTTCTTCCTGTCCGGGTACGCCGGCGGCCTGTCGGACCGGATCGGCGCCCGCATCCCGATGACGGTCGGACCGGCGCTGATGGCTGTCGGGTTCTTGCTGATGCTGCGGATCAACAGCGAGTCGAGCTACGTCAGCGCCGTACTGCCGGCTGTCGTGGTGCTCGGGCTCGGCCTGGTCTCGACCGTCGCGCCGCTGACCGCGACCGTCATGTCATCGGTTGCGGACCACCACGCGGGTATCGCCTCCGGCGTGAACAACGCGGTCGCCCGGTCCGCGCAACTGATGGCGGTCGCGGCGATCCCGGTGGCGGCCGGCATCACCGGCAACGCATACCGCGACCCGGTTGCCTTCCACAACGGATTCGGGAAGGCCCTGTGGATCTCCGCAGTACTCGCGGCCGGCGGCGGCCTGATCGCCTGGGTGATGCTGGGCGATCGTCCCGGCAAGGCGGCCCGTCAGGTGCAGCCCGCCGGGATCCATCACCGCCATTGCGCGCTCGAGGCGCCGCCCCTTGCCGACGCGCAGCCCCAGGCGCAGCCGCGCGGCTGATTTGTCGACTTTTGTCTAGCGCAGCGCGAGGTAGTGCTTGCGGCTGACCTGGTCGAGACGTTCGATCGCGTAGCGGAGCATCGTGCGCGGCATCCGGGTCGCGTACTCGTCGAGGAAGTCGCGCAGCCCGGCCTCGGAGACGCGTTTACCTGCCTCGCGCAACATCCAGCCGGACGCCTTGTGGATCAGGTCCTCCCGGTCGTCGAGGACCTCGGCGGCCAGCTTGAACGTGTCGTCGATCTGACCTCGGCCGATCAGGAACTGCGTGGCGACCAGCGCGATCCGGCGTTCCCAGAGGCTGCTCGAGTGGATGAGCGTGTAGAGCTCGTCCCGGGGTTTGTCGAGCAGGTACCCGCCGACGACCTGCGGAGCACTGCAGTCGACGAGATCCCAGTTGTTGATGTACGCCGTACTGCGTAGGTACAGCTCGTGGATCGCGGTGAGCTCGGCCGGGTCCGCCGTACGCGGCTTGAGGGCACGGGTGGCGCGATCGGCCAACAGGCAGAGGATCGCCAGGCGGTGCTCGTGAATCGGACTGGTCAGTGCCTGTTCCAGCTCGGGCAAAGGCAGGCCGGCCTGCAGGTACGGCTTGAGGATCCCGCGGATCGTCGACAACTTCACACCGACCATCTGGTCGCCGTGGCCGTACCCGCCGGGCTGGAGCTGGAAGTAGCGCGCGAGCACCTCCGCGACGACCGGATCAGCCGCGGCATCGACCGCCTCGAGCAGATCCTTGGTGATCAGACCAGCCATGTCGCCTTGTCTATCACCCGTGCTGGGTCTGACGTTTGCTTTAGTGCCAAGCGGTTGCGAGGTGAGGTCACGCTCCGGGGTCGATCACCGGTACACCCGTTGTGACGCTCGTGCGTTGGGGCATACGGTGAGACGAAGGGCAGTCCACTATCCGCCAGGACCCGCGTTCATGGCGCTACCCCGGGGGAGATACCCGCGTGACAAGCAATCCAGACCCGCGGGACGGCGAAATGATCCGAACCACCTTCGACGCAGTCACCGTCGAAATCGAACCCGGCGTACTGCTCGTCCGGATGTCCGGTGAGATCGACATCGCCACCACCGACTTCGCCGCCGAATCGATCCGCGCCGCGGTCGCCCCGCCGGCCCGCCTGGTGCTGATCGAGCTGTCGGCCGTCACGTTCTGCAGCTCGGCCGGCCTCGGCAACCTGGTCGAGGCGCGCAACCTGGCCGGGCAGCACAACATCACCCTGGCCCTGGTCGGCGTCGGCCGGCCGGTCGACCGCCCGCTCAGCGTCACCGGTCTCGGCGGCCAGTTCCGCATCTACAGCACCGTCGAAGAGGCGCTCTCCGAACTCTGAAATCAGCTGTGGTCGGCGGATACGGTAGCTTTCGGTGTCTCCGACAAAGGAAAGTCATGGGTGAGCTAGCCAAGATCGTGGTCGTGGTGCCGACCTACAACGAGCGGGAGAACCTGCCCGTGCTGGCCGGACTCCTGTCCGACCTGAACCTGCCCGGCCTGGAGCTTCTCGTTGTCGACGACAACTCCCCCGACGGTACGGGCGACATCGCCGACGAGCTGGCGAAGGAGTCGCCGGAGCGGGTCGGCGTACTGCACCGGACCGTCAAGGACGGGCTGGGCCGTGCGTACGTCGCCGGGATCACCCGGGCGCTCGACGAGGGCGCCGACATCGTCATCCAGATGGACGCGGACCTGTCCCACCCGGCGTCGGTGATCCCGACCATGGTCGAGATGCTGCGGACCACGGACGCCGCAGTCGTGATCGGTTCGCGGTACGTCCCGGGCGGCTCCGCGGCTGCCGAATGGGGCTGGCACCGGCGGGCGCTGTCCGCCTGGGCGAACTTCTACGTGAACGCGATCCTGCGGCTGCACGTGAAGGACGCCACGGCCGGCTTCAAGGCGTGGAAGGCGGACACCCTGCGCTGGATCGACGTCGCGTCGATCGCGAGCAACGGGTACTCGTTCCAGGTCGAGATGAACTACCGGACGGTCAAGCGCGGCCTGAAGATCGCCGAGACGCCGATCCGCTTCGAGGAGCGCACCGAGGGCGTCTCGAAGATGTCGCTGAAGGTCCAGCTCGAGTCGGCGCTGATGCCGTGGAAGCTGCTCTTCAACCGCTGAGCCTTGGTGTAGCCCGCCTTAGCCGTAGCCCAGCTCGTGCAGGCGGGCGTCGTCGATGCCGAAGTGGTGCGCGATCTCGTGCACCACTGTGACGTTCACCTCGTCGAGGACGTCACCGAAGGTGTCGCAGATCTTCAGGGTCGGGTTGCGGTAGATCGTGATCCGGTCCGGCAGGACGCCGCCGTACTCGTGCCCGCGCTCGGTCAGCGGGATGCCCTCGTAGATCCCGAGCAGCTCCGGATCGCCCGGCGGCGGATCGTCCTCGACGAAGACCGCCACGTTCTCGATGTACGCCGCGAGCTCCTCGGGTATCTCGTCCAGCGCCTGCGAGACCAGCGCCTCGAAGTTCGCCCGGCTCATCTCCATCACACGTCCAGCCTAGTGACCTACAGCCAGCCCTGGCGCGACGCTTGGACGCCGAGCTGGAACCGGGTCTGCGCTCCGAGCGCCTCCTGCAGCCGGCCGATCCGGCGCGCGATCGTCCGCTCGCTGACGCCGAACTCGCGCGCGATCGACTCGTCGGTCAGCCCCGCACTCAGGTAGGTCAGCAGCCGCTTCGATTCCAGGCTCGGCGCGGCGTTCACGTCGTTCAGCTCGGTCCCGCCGGTGATCGGTACGGCGATCCGCCACAGGGCCTCGAAGATCCGGGCCAGTCCACCCAGCAGCGGAGACTGGTGAACCACCATCGCGACGAACTCCGGCCCGCGCTCAACCTCCGCTCGTGCGCCGACCAGGGCCCAGCGATCGTCGACGATCGTGATGTTCAGCGGCACGTACGGGAACACCCGGGCCTGCTCGCCCGCGTCGATACAGGCCTGGACCATGTGCAGCGCGTTGGCGTCCTGGAGCACGTGTGCGCCGTAGATGACCTCGTACCGCACGCCTCGCTCCAACGCGTCGAACATGCCCTCGACGATCTTGAGCTCGCGGGCCGCGAGGTTGCCCGTCGTCATGGCCCGGACGTGGTCCTGTGCGTCCTTCTGGACCGAGTTGAGCACGGCCTGCGAGGCGGGGTACGTCGGGAGGATCTCGAGGTAGTCCTGCCGGCCGGCCGCCGACTTCCAGAGCTCGTTGAGCAGCTCGGCGCTGTCGCGGGCCAGCTCGGCCTGCTTGGTGTGACGCTCGGCGAGCGCATCCATCGCTCGTCGCGGCGGGCGGATCACCAGCTCGCCGTCGGTCCGCTCGACCAGGCCGAGCGCCAGGAGCTCGGCCACCGCGGCCTCGTCGTCCACCGGCTTGCCGTGCAGGAGATCGACGTACGCCGACTCCGCCTCGGCCGACAAGCCCAACGCCCGCAGCGGTTCCATGCCCCTGTGTACCACCGGGCGACAGATTCCCGCCATGCCGGATTCTGACAGCGGCAAACGCTCGCAGCCGGCTTCCGAGGCTGCTGATACTGAGGCCTCCCCGTCCCTAGGAGTTTTCCTCCCCCGTCCATTGGAGTTTGTATGAGGAAGAGCATTGTCTGGTCGGCAGTCGCCGGTCTGGGCCTGTCGCTCGGCCTGCTGACCGCCCCGGCCTCTGCCGTCGATGTCGCTGCCCCGGCCGCCGGCCCGCTTGCTGCTCGGGTTGCCGCCGGCGCGCCGGTCTCGGTCGAGGCGCAGCAGGTCATCGACCACCTGCCGGAGATGCGCGCGCAGGCCGACGCCGTCCGGGAGCGGCTCGGGCTGCCCGACAACCCGGTCCGCGACGCGGTGCTGAACGCGATCGACCCCACGCAGTACGAGTGCTCCGACGCCACGCCCCCGGTGCTGAGCGCGATCCTGCCCGACGTGGCGTCGATGACGATCGACCAGCTGACGGCCCTGCTGACCATCGTGATCTACGACGTCCCGCTGATGGATGCCCTGTACTTCCCCCAGCAGGGTCCGTTCACCTTCGGCGCGCGAGGTGAGTTCACTCACACCGTGAACAAGACCTTCAAGGACCTGAAGGGGTTCTGGGACATCCCGTCGAAGGACGTCGAACTGGTGCCGGCGCACGGCCGGATCATGCTGGACGCCGAACGCGACTACCGCGTGTTCACTGTGCTGTACGGCGCGAACCCGGCGCAGTCGCGGTTCTCCGCCGACCTGATCGCCCGGGAGCTGCGCAGCCCCGTGCTGGGCTGGGGCGACCTGCCGATCTTCTCGTTCAACGCGTTCGCTGCGCCCGGCGGCGAGGACGTCCCGGGGTACGGGAAGTCGCACCGCCGGATCGCGTACGGCGACGGCGTACTGGACGGGTTCGCCCAGGTCGGTCTGTCCGACGTGGCGCCGTCCGCGATCCTGGCGCACGAGTTCGGTCATCAGGTGCAGTTCTCCGACGACCTGATGCGGCCCGAGCTGCCCGCACCCGAGGCGTCGCGGTGGGCCGAACTCGAGGCGGACGCGTTCAGCGCCTACTTCCTCACCCACGCGCGCGGCGAGTCGATGAACTGGAAGCGGGTGCACGACTTCGGCCAGATGTTCTACCAGCTGGGCGACTGCGGCTTCACCAGCGCCGGCCACCACGGCACCCCGAACCAGCGGATGCGCTCGGCCCTGTGGGCCGCCGGCCTGGCCGCCTCGCTCCGGCCGCGCGGACACATCCTGCCGTCGCGGACGTTCAACGACTTCTTCACCGCGCAGTACCCGCAGCTGATCGCGCCCGACGCGACCAGCTGATCCCAGGCGCCGTACGCCGACCACCTGCGGCGTACGGCGCCCCCTGGAATCTCGTTTTGGAGCCGCGGCCCAACTCCTCTATGCTTACGGCTGTCCCTGGAGCTTCGGCTCCCGCGGGTCCGAGTCCCCATCGTCTAGTGGCCTAGGACGCTGCCCTTTCAAGGCGGTAACGCGGGTTCGAATCCCGTTGGGGATACGGCCGAAAGGCCGGTGCAGAACAGGCTCGAAGATGCTGTAGGATCATCGAGTCATTGAGGCCCAGTGGCGCAGTTGGTTAGCGTGCCGCCCTGTCACGGCGGAGGTCGCGGGTTCGAGTCCCGTCTGGGTCGCCAGGAGAAGGCGGCGGTGTCCACAACACCGCCGCCGCCGTTTCTCCCCGGGTCAGGTAGCTCAGCTGGTAGAGCGTCCGCCTGAAAAGCGGAAGGTCGGCGGTTCGAGACCGCCCCTGACCACCACCACCCTCTCCGCACACCGGGGAGGGATTTTTCTTTCCCACGCACGCGACGTGGCCCTGATCACTCGGGCCGCGGGTCCACCGCACCACTCCGGAATGTCGACCATGGCGACGAGATCAATGTCCGGGTGACGGTTGCCGGGTACGTCGTGGTGCGCCTGTCGATGCTGTCGCCCGCAACGATCCCGATCGCGCGCCGGCGGCGCGCAAGTACATCTCGTCGATCGGGTGGGCTGGGTTGTGCTCGCCTTCTCGCACCTGCCGAACTGGTTGTTCGGTGTACTCGCGATTCCGCTGTTGTCGTCGCTGTCAACGCCCTGGTGCATGGCGAACAAGGCTGGACCTTCGATGCCGGCCTGCTGACGGTCGCGGGCATCGGTCTGACCTTTGACGGCCTACGGCTCTCAGGGCTTGATGCGGCCGGTTTCGTAGGCCCAGATGGCTATTTCTACTCGGTTTCGGGCGTTGATTTTGGCCATTACCGCGGTCAGGTGGGTCTTCACGGTGCTGAGGCTGATGTGCAGGTCGGTTGCGATCTCGGCGTTGGTGCGGCCGGTGGCGGCGGCGATCAGGACCTGTTCCTCGCGGGCGGTCAGTGGCTCGATCGGTTCGACTGCCGAGCGGGCGGTCGGTGGCTCGGAGAACGCGGCCAGCAGCCGTGCGGTGATCCGCGGCGCGATCAGTGCGTCGCCGTTGGCGGCGGCGTGGATCGCCTGGACCAGAAGGTCCGGCCCGGCGTCCTTGAGCAGGAATCCACGCGCTCCGGCCTTCAGAGCGCCGTACACGTACTCGTCGAGATCGAAGGTGGTGATCACCACGATCGGCAGCGGGTCGGCGACGCCGGGCCCGGCCAGTTGGCGGGTTGCCGCGATCCCGTCCAGCCCGGGCATCCTGATGTCGAGCAGACACACGTCGGGGCGCAGCCGGCGAGCGAACTGCACTGCTTCCGAACCGTCGGCCGCCTGACCGACCACCTCGATACCGGGCTGGGCATCAAGGATCATCGCCAGTCCGGTCCGGACGAGATCCTGGTCGTCGGCGACGAGTACCCGGATCGTCATCGGCCGCCCGCCGTTCGGGGCAGCACCACGTCGACGGACCAGCCCCGGTCCGGATCAGGGCCCGCGGCGAGCGTGCCGCCGAGCAGCGTCGCGCGCTCGGTCATCCCCACCAGACCGTAACCTCCCGAGTTCCTCGAGGTCGCTTCCCCGTTGTCGCGGACGGTCAGCCGGACGGAGTCGTCGTACGACGTCAGCCGGACGTCGATGCGCGTTGCGTGCCGGGCATGCCGTACGGCGTTCGTGATCGATTCCTGCGCGATCCGGTAGATCGCTGCGCCGACCGCTGGTCCGACGTCGCCGAGGTCACCCGACACCTCGACCTCGACCCGCGGCCGGTCCCCGACACTGCGGGCGAGCCGCTCCAGGTCGCCCACTCCCGGCTGTGGGACGAGCGCCGCCGTACCGTCATCGCGCAGTAGGCCGACCATCGCCCGCATCTCGGCCAGCGTCCGCGTGCCTTCCGCCTCGATGACGGCGAGCGCATCGACCGCGGCTTCTGGGCGAGTGGCGGCGACGGCTCGGCCGGCCTGGGCTCGGATGACGATCGCCGACACATGGTGAGCGACCGTGTCGTGCAGCTCCCGGGCCAACTGCTCACGCTCCCGGAGTCGCACCTGGTCCAGTTCGCGGTGCCGGGCGGTCCACCGATAGCGGACCGCGAGCCCGACTGTCGCGGGGAAGAGCAGGAACATGCTGCCGAACGCCGCCTCGGCGTATCCGTTGAAGTCGCTGGCGATTCCCAGCACCAGCGCCACCAGGATGAACGCCAGCCCGATGAGGAACTCGCGGCCGGATCCCCAGCGAGCCAGTGAGTACGGCAGCACCACCACGCAGATCATCGTGTAGAGCCCGAAGGTCGCGTTCCCGGTGACCAGGGTGACGAGGTTGATCACGATCAGGAGGCCGAATACAGCGGCCACCACCGTCAACGGACGGGTACGACGCCACAGCAGAGCGCACACGACGGCGGCGGCGATCACGATCGCAGCTGGTCTCCACGCGACGTCCTCGCGGAATACGCCTTCGAGAACGACCGCCGTCAGCAGGCCGCCGACGAGCACCCAGTCACGCCACACCCGCCTGGGTGGCTCGGGCGCTCGCGGCTCGGCCAGCAGCGAGCGGACGGCGTTTCTCAGCATGCCCACAGCGTAGGGACTCCGGACGCCGAGCGGATCGGCTCAAAGTACGGGACGCGACCTGGCTGTTCGGCCGACGGAAGTCCGGCTCATCGCCCGAGGTGGCAGCCGCCTGTTCGGCCGCACGCTGAACCCAACTCTCGCCGAAGGGATCCATGATGAGGTCGAATCTGTACAGACTGGGCCGGTACGCCGCACGTCGCCCCTGGGTGGTGATCGGGGCGTGGCTGGTTGTCGCAGCGCTCGTGATCGCGGCATCCGGCGCCTTCGGCAAGAAACTCGAGGACTCGTTCGGGGCGCCCGGCGTGGATTCGCAAGCCGCCACCGACCTGCTGTCGGCTGCCGGAGCGGATCAGGCCGGGCTCACGGCGCAGGTAGTCGTCACTCCGCGCGACTCGACGTCGACGCTCAACTCGCCTGACCTGCGAACCGCTCTGACCCGGATTCAATCGGCTGCGGCGTCGTTGCCGCACGTGCTGAGGGCCGGCGATCCCGTCATTTCGCCGGACGGTCGCGTCGGGCTCATCCGGCTGCAGTACCCGGTACTCGAGAAGCTCGAGCCGAGCGACCTCGAGCAGCTCAAGACCCTGGCGGCGGTCGACTCGCCGCTGCGGATCGAGCTGGGCGGGGATCTCTTCTACGCGTTCGAGCAAGGCCAGGCCGGTCTCGGTGAAGCGGTCGGGTTGATCGCGGCGGTGGTGATCCTGCTGCTCGCGTTCGGATCGATCATCGCGATGGGCCTGCCGATCGGGATGGCGGTGTTCGGGCTCGCGCTCGCGGTCAGTTCACTGTCCCTGGTCACGTATCTCATCGACCTGCCCAGTTGGGCGCCCGTGCTCGGCAGCATGATCGGGCTCGGAGTGGGCATCGACTACGCGCTGATCATCGTCACGCGGCATCGGGAGTATCTGTCCCGGGGAATGTCGGTCGCGGAGTCGGTCGGGAGTGCGGTCGCGACTGCCGGACAGGCTGTGCTCTTCGCCGGCGGCACGGTCGTGATCGCGATTCTCGGGCTGGTGGTGGCCGGCGTACCGTTCGTCACCGCGGGTGGGATTGCGGTCTCGCTGATCGTGCTGACCATGGTGCTCGCCTCCATCACCTTGCTGCCGGCGTTCCTGGGTCTGGCCGGCCACTGGATCAATCGCATTCGGGTACGTCGGGTGCGGCCGTCGCCTGGTTCGGGTTGGCAGCGGTGGGCCGGGCACGTGTCCAAGCACGCCGCCGCGTACGCCGTCAGCGCCACCGTGCTGCTGCTGGCGCTGGCCGCACCCGTGCTCGCACTCCGCGTCGGCACACCCGATGACGGCGCACTTCCCGTGCAACGCACCGAGCGCCGGGCGTACGACCTGGTCGCCGCGGGATTCGGTGCCGGTAGCAACGGTCCGCTAGTGGTCGCCGTCGACATCTCGCGCGATCCGGGCGTCGTACAGCCCCTGTTCGACGCCGTGCGCGCCGATCAGGGCATCGCATCGGTCGCACCTCCTGCGGTGAACACCGCGGCCGGCGTCGCGACGCTGATCGCCGTACCGACGACTGGACCGCAGGACGACGCCACGATGACGACCGTCAAGCGGCTGCGCGCGGAGGTCTTTCCTTCGGTACTGCGGAACAGTCCGGCGAAGGCTCATGTCGGTGGTCAGACGGCGACCCTCGCAGATGTGGGGGCGCGGGTCAACGATCGGCTGCCGTGGTTCATCGGGGCCGTGATCCTGTTGTCCGTCGTGCTGCTCACCGTGGTCTTCCGGTCGGTCGTCGTACCGCTGAAGGCCGCGCTGATGAACCTGCTCAGCATCGGCGCGTCCTTCGGCGTCATCGTGATGATCTTCCAGTGGGGCTGGGCCGCGGACCTGATCGGGCTGGACTCGACCATTCCGATCCTTCCGTTCATCCCGATGTTCATGTTCGCCGTGGTGTTCGGGCTCTCGATGGATTACGAGGTCTTCCTCCTCACCCGGATCCGCGAGGAGTACGTGCGTACCCAGGACAACACCGCCTCGACCATCCACGGCATCACCACCACCGGCCGCGTGATCACGTCGGCAGCGCTGATCATGATCACGGTCTTCGTCAGCTTCTCCCTTGCCGACGACCCAACGGCCAAGATGTTCGGCCTGGGCCTGGCCACCGCGGTCCTGGTCGACGCGACGGTCGTCCGGCTGATTCTCGTACCGGCCCTGATGAAGCTGCTGGGCGACGCGAACTGGTGGACACCGGCTTGGCTCAACCACCGGTCGCCCTGGACAAAGGCGCGGCATGCCGATCCCGGAACCGCTGTCGAACTGGCAGGCGAACCAGGCTCGGACATGTCATTGCAGAGATGACAGGATCGACCCATCGTCACGGTGAGGGCTCCTCTGCAACAAGTCCGGTGAACTCTTCAGCGGGTTTGGGCATCCCATGGATGTTTGCAGGACGGTGATGAGGGGAGATCGTGGTGCTTCCGGGTCCGGTGCGGGATTTGTGTGAGCGGTATCTGGTGTTGGTTGAGCAGGAGTTGCCGGCGGGGTTGGTTACTGGGGTTTATCTGCGTGGTGGGGTGGCGTTCGGGGAGTGGGCGGCGCTGCAGTCTGATGTTGACTTTGTGGCCACGGTTGCTCATCGGCCGGAGGCGGATGAGGTGGAGGCTTTGCGGGGCGTGCACGCTCTGATGGCGGAGTACTCGGCTATTCACTTTGACGGGCCGTACTTGCTGGCCTCTGACCTCGCGAGTGATCCGCGGACCGTGCCGCCGGTGCCGGAGATGCTGAATACCGGGACGGTCGAGGTGCTTGCGTCGCCGTCGTGGATTGTTGCCTGGCATGAGTTGGCGCGGAGTGGGGTCACAATCGCCGGACCGGAGCTGTCCACACTCGACATCTGGACTGACGAGAAGGCGCTGCATGAGTACACCGTCGACAACCTCGACACGTACTGGCGCCGCAACGCAGAGGGCCTGACCCGGGCAACGCCTGCGGACCTGCCGGCGGATGAGCGCGAGCGCGACTACCTCCTGTCGCACTGCATCGTCGGCTCCGTGCGCCTGCACCATCTCCTCGTCACTGGCGACATGACCGCGAAGTCCCGCGCCGCCCGCTGGGCACTGACGTACTACGACAACCGCTGGCACCGAGTACTGACCGAGGGCCTGCGTCTCCGCGAAGGCACCGGCCCTTCGACGTACGACGACCAGACCGAACTACTCGCCGACACCCGCGACCTCCTGGCGTACGTCGTGGAGACCGGCACCGGCAAGCCCGTCACATCGCGGCTCTGAGGACGTCGAATTCGCAGCCTGGGGAGTTGGGGTCGAAGCCGTGTTCGACGAGCCAGCGGGAGGCGGAGAGGCTTCGGAGGGACCACCAGCCGCGGATTACGTCGACGTCTACGTCGGTGCCGTAGCCGGCCAGGAGGCCGGGCAGGCATTCCTCATGGCCGAGGGTGAGGATGGCCAGGTCGTACAGGGGGTCGCCTTGGCTTGCCTCGGACCAGTCGATGATGCCGGTGACCTTGTCGTCCTGGACGAAGATGTGCGTGATCTGCAGGTCTCCGTGGATGAAGGCCGGGGTCCATGGGCGGAGTGCGGCCCCGGCGACTTCGCGGTTCCGTTTGACCAGGTCGGCGGGAAGGGTGCCGCTCGAGATCAGCCAGTCGCATTCGTTGTCGAGGCGCTCGATGATCTTGTCGAGGTTCGGGCCGGGCCATGGCGGCAGCGGCGCCTCGTGCAGCGTCCGTACGGCGGCACCCGCCGCAGCCCAGGCGGCCGGCGAAGCGGGCGACGGCTCACCGAGTACGCCGAGCGCAAACCCCGGAACGACAGCGAGGGCAAGCACAGGCGGCTTGCGCCACAGGATCTCTGGGGTGGGGACGGGCGCGAGGGCCATCGCCTCGACCTCGACGTCGATATTCGCCTGATCGGCGTCGATCTTCAGGAACACGTCACCGACCCGCAGCGTCGCTCGTTCGCTATGGGCTACGACAACCTTGACCTCGTCCACGCGCGCCATCCTTGCGGGTAAGACCACCTGCGTCACTGGAATATCGGGGGTCGACAGCTGAGACGACCCTCGGAGGTGGCGTATTTCGGCGTATTGTGCGAGTTCAGTTGGATTCAGGTCGACTTCGGTACTACGGTAGAGCGATGGTGTACTGCGGCTAGCTGAACACGGATCGTGAGCAGGGAAACGCAGGGAGTCGACGAAGCTGAGCGGCGCAGGCAGCGAAGGATCTTCGGTGCGGAGTTCAGATGAAGTCAGTGGAGTCGGGTAGAGCGGGTATAGGATCAGCCGGTCCGTGGCACCCGTAGTTGGCTGAGCAGATTTCGGGAGTGACAGTGGCCCCCTCACCAGAGGCCGTACGACTCGCCCGGAGGCTTCGTGAGCTCCGCGAGTCGCAGCGACTGACCCAGAAAGATCTTTCGCTTGCGCTCAGCTCCGACACACGTGTCGCGGTGGCAACGATCAGTTCGTGGGAGTCACAGGGCAACCCGAAACTGCCGCCGGAAGAACGTCTGCGTTCGTATGCGCTGCTTTTCGCGAAGTCCGTCGTACCAGTGGCCACGCGGGTGCCGCGTGAGCAAGATCTGAGCGCAGCGGAGCGAGAGCGCTTCAACGCTCTTCATCGTGAGCTGGTCGGGCTGCGGGACGGCGTTCGCCAACAAGCGACCTCGTCGGCCCTCGGCGGCTCTTACACCTTCGACTTCGAGTCCGGTCCGATCACGCTGGTCTGCCCTGAAGCTCCAGCGGAGGGACGCTCTCCGCTTGCGGAAGAGGACAACCCGAACTACACCCGGTTGTATAAGTACGCCGACCTCGACGCGTTGATTGAAATGTGGGGCCATGTGCGCGCCTCCAACCCCGAGCTCCGCACACGGCACGTAGTTCCTTCCGAGGTGAGCGCAGACAACCTGTCAGGCCACCTCATCCTGCTCGGCGGCATCGCCTGGAACCAGGTCACCGGCCGTCTGCTACGAGTGCTCGACCAACTGCCGATCCGGCAGATGTCCGTCGCGGACCTGGCCGATGGCGAGATCTTCCGATCACGCGACGGCCGCGAGTACCGGCCCATGTGGGAAGAGCTCAAGGACGCCACCCATGACGCGCCGACAAAAGCTGAGCTGGAGGCATTCCAGGCGCAGGACGCCTGGAAAGATGACACTCCGCGGGAATTGGTCGAAGACGTCGCCCTCCTGGCCCGGCTGCGCAATCCGTTCAACCACAGCCGGACGATCACCATCTGCAATGGCGTCTACAGCCGCGGTGTCCTGGGCTCGGTACGCACGCTCACCGACGATGCTGTCCGCGAACGCAACGAGGCCTTCCTGGCTAACAGGTTCCCGGGCGGAATCTTTGGTCTGCTCCTGCGCGTCCCAGTGATCAACGGCGAAGCCGTCACCCCTGACTTGGAAATCCCGGAGAACCGCCTCTACGAGTGGTCCCCCGAGGAGGAGGACGAATGAGCCGTCAGCTCACGCACGGCCAGTCCCACGCGTCGCTGCTGCGTGATGTCTCCGCCGCTGTGGCGCCAGTAGCGCGCAGCCGGCTGGACGCGATCGTTGTGCCGGCGGCCCGGCCGGCATCAGCCCTGCAAGATGTCATCACGCTTTCTGCCACCCTGTCCGTGCCGCTGGTCATCCTGTGCAGCCGGCAGGCACAGGTCGGACAGGTCGTGCGTCGGGTGGAGCGGACGTTCGGCGCCAGAGCCCTGGTCGTCGATGTGCCCGAGAACTACAAACTTCCGTACGACGCCCCGCTGACGTCAGGCCCCGAGTTCAAGATGGCGTCGGCCGGCCGCTCCAGCGACCTCAGCGCCAAGCGGAACATCGGCTTGCTGCTCGGCCGGATGCGGGGCTGGAACAAGATCCTGTTCGTCGATGACGACATCAGCCAGTTCAACCCGTGGGATGTCGAGCGCCTGTCCGGGACTCTCGACCGGCATCCGGTCGCTTCGATGGTCAGCAGACAGTTCCCTGACAACTCGGTGGTCTGTCACGCGCGACGGCTGGCCGGCTTCAAGCAGGACGTGTTCGTCAGCGGAGCGGCGCTGGGCGTCAATCTCCAGCAGCCGGGTTTGTCGTTCTTCGCCGATGTCTACAACGAGGACTGGTTCTTCTTCGCGCGGCACGCGGCCGAGCGGTCGTTGCCGAGGATCGGCGAGGTCCGGCAGGCGAAGTACGCACCGTTCGCGGATCCGGGACGGGCGGATCGCGAGGAGTTCGGCGACATACTGGCAGAGGGCCTGTATGCGCTCTTCGAAAGCACACCTCGGTGGACATTCAAGGAGCAACTGGCGGCCGCTACCCGCAAGAGTCTGTGGCGAGAGTTCATCGAGATCCGGTTGGAGACAATCGAAGAGACGATTGCTGCGCTGTCCCAGGCCCAACTGTCAGCGAATCCGGTCGAATACCTGAGGATGCTCGACGCCCACGAATCGCTCCGAGTCGCAGAGAAGCGGGCCTCGAGCATCACGCCTGACCTGTGCGTCGACTTCATCCAGAAATGGCAAGAGGACGAGTTGCAGTGGGAGCAGGTGCTGTGGCGCTACACCTCGGAGCTCTCTGATCGCGACGCATTGGCTGAGCTCGGGCTTCAGACCTGGGCCTCTTGTGGGTACGGCGTATCAGCGCGCATCGAAGCGCAGACGAATCTCCAGCCGACCGGAACCGTCGGCTAGCGGCTGCCACTCGCCCGTTGGGGTGAAGCCGAGGCGTTCGTAGACCTCACGGGCGACGGAGTTCGTGTCCAGCACCCAAACTCGCCACTCGGTGACTTCCGGCTCGACCTCGGTGAGATGGCCGAAGATTGATCGCAGGATTCCGGTACGCCGGTGTCGTGGATCGACCCAGACCGATTCGACGTGGCGTTCGTACGGCGGTCGGCCGTCGACGCGGACCGAGCTGGCCAGGCCGATCACCCGTGTCTGGTGACTAGCGACGATCCAGCGCATCCGGGCGAAGCGTTCTCGCCATTCGGGCTCGCCGACTGCCAGCTCGTCCTCGTACTCCGAGATGTACGCCGACGGCGAATCCTTGAGCGCCCGGAGGCGGACTTCCCGGGCGATGGTCCAGTCGTCGGCATCGAGCGTGGCGAGTTCCAAGGTCCCGGTCCCCCTCGGTCGACGGCAGCAACGCATCCATCCCAGTCTCGCCGTTTCGCCCGAGGGCCAAACCGATTGCCGGACAATCTCACATTCCCAGGGCATCTCCCGGGAAGCTCCGGGTGGGGTGGATCCGGTAGCTGAACACGCCCGCGCGCACCCCCGGATCGTCGTCCATGAGCCGCCGTACGTCGTCCGCGGTCCCCGGGAAGATGCCGATACCGCAGAGCGGGGAATCGTCCCGGATCGGGCAGACGACGTTCAGCAGACCGTCCGCGCGGAGCTCGAAATTTCGCCGGCCGTGTTCCCAGATGATCGCGTCGGCCCCGTCGGCGCCGTACTGCGGTCCTTCCTCGAGGAGTACGACCGTGTACTCGCGGGTCGTGCTCATCGCTGCGCGCATCTGGTCGTCCGTGAACCGAGTCATGCAGTCAACGTGTCACGAGCAGAACGCCTTGTCGAGGAAGGCGTCGACGGTGGCGTCCGGGTTGGTCGGCAGGTGCGGCGTGACGGCAACGGTTGCCTGCCGGCGGGGGTCGGCCGTGGAGAACGAGTAGGCCTGGTAGGCGAGGGCATCGCCGTCGTTGCCGTAGACACGGATTCGGCAGTCGGTGTCGTGCCAGGAGAGACCGAGGCCGTACGTCCCGCCCTCGGTTCCCGGTGTCTTCATCGCCTGCAGCAGCCGCGGCGGGAGCAGATGCCCGCCGAGCAGGGCCGAGAAGAAGCGGTTGAGGTCGTGGGTCGTCGAGATGATGTCGCCGCCGGCGCCGAACAGGGTCGGGTTCATCTCGGTCCAGTCGAGCTGCCCGCCGTCCTTGGGTACGTATCCCTGCGGATGTGGTCCCGGGATACGCGTCGACGTCCGCGGCATCGTCGTACCGTGCAGTCCGAGCGGGCGGATGATGCGGCGCTCGATCTCGTCGGAGTACGTCCGGCCGGTGACCTTCTTGATGATCTCGCCGACGAGCAGGTAGTTGGTGTTGGAGTAGTCGAACTGCGAACCCGGCTTGTCGAACACCGGCGGATTCGCCAGCGCGCGCTCGATCTGCTCGCTCGCGGTCCAGGTCCGGAACCGAAGCGCGTAGAAGTCCTCGCTCGGCGGCATCGGCAACGTGTTCTTGTAGTCGTACAAACCGCTGGTGTGGTTGAGCAATTGCCGCACCGTGATGTTCTCGCCGTTCGGTACGACGCCCGGCAACCAACGCTCGACCGAATCGTCGAGCCGGATGCGCCCTTCGGCGACCAATTGCAGTACGACGGTGGCGACGAACGTCTTCGTGATACTGCCGGCCCGGAACCGCCCGTCCACCGGAACCTTCCGCGAGGTCCCCAGCTCAGCGACGCCACTACTCCCACGCCAGACCTGCGCCCCGTTCCGCACCTCGGCCAGCGCGCCGATCGACGCCACCCCGTCGAGGCTCTTCTGCAGATCGCCACCTCTTGAAGGCGAAGCCGGCACCACCGCCGTCATCGCGGCAGTCACCAACGCAACCATTCCCTGCACCAGCATCCCGATCTCCTCTTGTCCGTCCGAGCCTCCAACCCTTCCCGGCACGGACAGCACAAACATCGGGGATCGCCCGGGGAATCACCCCGTCAGCCGACCTATCAATCCATCCAGTTGCTCAGTGGTAGCCCCGGACTTCAGCAGGTACGCAGCCGTTCCGCCGTACTGCGTGTGCACGTGATCAAGCAGCCGGACCATGATGTCCGCCGGGTCCCCGGAAGCTTCGTAGTCGGCGGCAACCACTTCACGTGGCAACCCGACCAGATCGAGAATCAACGCGACGATGACCCCGGTCCGGTCCTTGCCCGCATGGCAGCTCACCACCACACACCCCGCAGGCGCCTCCGCAATCGCCACAACCGCCGAGGCAACCCGCTCGGCGTAGTCGTCGACCATGATCCGGTACTGCTCGAACAACCCCGCCTCCGACACGTCCGGATCCGCCGGGTCCCACAGCGGCATGACCCGCACTCGCGGATCGTCGGTCAACGGGGACCGGAACGTCTCGGCCTCCCAGAAACTCCGCAGATCCACGAAGCGGCTGATCTGAGCAGCCTCGACGGCAGCAAGGCCGGCGGCGGACAGCTGGTCGAGATTGTCGCTGCGGATCAGTCGACCCGGCTGGATCGGACCGCCGCCCAGATCCCTTACATTGCTGCAGTCCGGCCAGGTCAAGGGTTGCATGGCAACCACAGTAACCTGGCCGGATGTTGCCTCAAGCAACTTATGCCGCGGCAGTCGCCTCGGCGAGCTGCTCGGACGTCGGCTGCAGCTGCGGCGTCGCCAGGGTCAGCAGGACGTTGGCGACGGCGAAGGCAGCAGCTGCCAGTAGGCCGCGCTCGTACCCTGACTGCAGCGCTTGCAGCTGGCTGGCGCCATGGGTCAGCTCGCTGGTCGTGTGGCTGATGGACAGGGTGGTGACGATCGCCAGACCCAGCGCGCCGCCTACCTGGTACATCGCGTTGACCACACCGGAGGCTGCGCCGGCCTCAGCCGGCCGCACCTCGGAGACCGCGTTGATCTGACCCGGTACGCCGACACCGATGATGCCGAAGCCGAAGATGATCAGACCGGGCAGCAGTTGCGAGCTATAGCTACCGGTGACGTCCGCCTGCGAGAGGAGCAGCAGACCGATGACGCTCAGGACCGCACCGGCGAGCTGGACGGTCCGAGTGCCGAGTCGCTGCACCAACTGGGACGCCAGTACCGCACCGACGATCGCCGCGCCGCCCATCGGCAGGAAGTGAATGCCGGCCTCGAGTGCACTGTCACCACGCACCTGCTGCAGGTAGATAGCAGTCAGGAAGAACATCGACAGGAACCCAGCACCGTTCAGCGCCAGCGTCGCACCGGACACACTCAGCGCCCGCGACCGGAACAGCCGCAGCGGCACCAGCGGAGCAGCGGACCGCGACTCCACCACGACGAACGCCACCAGCAGGAGCACACCGGCAGTCAGTACGCCGACAACCTCGAACGACCCCCACCCAGACGGCTCGGACCGCACCACGCCGTACACGACCGACATCAGACCGGCCGTGCCGAGCACGGCGCCGAGGGTGTCGAACGTACGGCGACCCGTCGAGTGCCGCAGGTCCGGGACGAAGACCGGGATCAGGGCGATCAGTGCGATCACGATCGGCACATTCACGAAGAAGACCCACTGCCAGCTGAGGGAGTCGACGAGTACGCCGCCCGCGACCACGCCGAGCGTGCCGCCGAGACCGGCGAGACCACCCCAGACGCCCATCGCGATGTTGCGCTCACGCCCGTGCGCGAAGGTCATGGTCAGGATGGCCAGCGCCGCAGGTGACAGCAGCGCTCCGCCGAGGCCCTGGACCGCACGGGCGCCGATCAGGAACTCCGGGGAGTTGGAAAGGCCGGCGACGAGGCTGGTCGCGCCGAACAGGACGAGGCCCGCGGTGAACACGCGGCGCGGACCGAGCAGGTCGGCCATCCGCCCGCCCAGGAGCAGGAAGCCGCCGAAGAGCAGTGTGTACGCGTTGATGACCCACTGCAGGGAGTCGGCGGAGAAGTTCAGGTCCGCCTGGATGTGGGGCAACGCGACGTTCACGATCGTCACGTCGAGCACCACGATGAACTGCGCCAGAGCCAGCACCGCCAGGGTGGCCCAAGGACTGCGTCGCATTGCCGTACCTCACTCGGTTGAGAGTCTACGCTGTATGTATACGCCGTAAGCTTACGGAGTAGACACTAGGTCTACGGTGTAGACTTGTCAACGTGATTACCAAGGAGACCTCCCGCCGCCTCGATCCGGAGAAGGTCGTCGACAGCGCGCTGGCCATCGCCGACGACGAAGGACCGGCCGCGGTCTCGTTCCGGAAGCTGGCCGCGCAGCACGACGTCACGCCGATGGCGCTGTACCGGCACTTCAAGGACAAGGACGACCTGCTGGCCGCGATCGGGGACCGCATCCTGGCCGACGTCGTACTGCCGGTGCCGAACGGCGAGCGCTGGGACAAGCAGCTCCACACGCTGCTCGGCGCGTTCGTGACCGCGCTCCGCGGGCACCCCCGGCTGGCGGACCTGACGCTGCCGCGGATCCTGATCACCGAGCCCGGCCTGGCACTGGCCGAGCGGGCGCTCGAGCTGCTCGTCGAGGGCGGATTCACCGTCGACGACGCGGCCGAGGTCGGCCGGCAGGCGATCTGCTCACTGATCTCCTTGGTGACCACAGACCCGATCGCCCGCGAGGTCAGCGACCCCGAGGCCCGCGAGGCGTCCCTGCGGCGCAAGCGGGCATCCCTCGGGGCCCTGTCCCCCGAGCGCTACCCGATGATCACGTCCGCCGCCGGCGCCCTGATCTGCCCGGAGTCCCGGGACCGGTACTACGAGATCGGCCTCGACCTGGTCGTGGCAGGCATCCGCGGCATCCGCGAGTAGGGGGTGTCTGGCGCCCCACACGCGTCCGAGAGGACTACGCTCCGAGACGGAGCGATACCACTCTCTATGGAGGTACATCGATGGCGGGGAAGTTCGAGCTGTACAAGGACAAGTCCGGCGAGTTCAGGTTTCGCCTGAAGGCCGGTAACGGCGAGGTCATCGCGACCAGCAGCGAGAGCTACACGACCAAGGCCGCGGCACAGAACGGGATCGACTCGGTCAAGCGGAACGCGGGCGACGCGAACGTCGACGACCAGACCGACTGAAACGTCAACAAAACAAGGGGGTTCTCCACAGTCTGAGGAGAACCCCCTTCGTTGTGATGCGGTCAGAGACCGTCCGCGAACTCGACCCCGCGAACCTCGACACCGAGCCCCTCGATCCCCGCGTCCGGGATCATCGCGGCCAGCTCCAGCGCGCGCTCCCGGGACGCCACGTCCACCAGGTAGAAGCCGCCGAGGAACTCCTTCGACTCCACGAACGGCCCGTCGGTCACCGCCGGGAGACCGCCCCGGACTGTGACGACCGCGGACTGCGCCGGCTGCTCCAGCGCGACCGTGCTGTGGAACTCGCCCGACGCCTTGATCGTGTCCATGAACTTCTGGTGTCCGGACCCGATGGCCTGCTGCTCGGCCTCGGGCAGCGCGGCCAGCACATCGGGGTTGATGTTCAGAACCAGTAGGTACTTCACGGTTTCTCCTTCACCCGCGGCCCCCGGAATGGGTGCCTCTCGTCCATCAGTACGGAGCGGGTCGGCGCACTTTGACATCGCCCGCGGATAACGTCGGATCGTGCTGAGTCTCACAGATGTCCGGGCCGCCGCTGAGCGCCTGAAGGGTGTCGCCCACCGTACGCCGGTCCTCACGTCGCGAACGCTCGACGAGCGGGTCGGGGCGGAGGTGTTCCTGAAGGCGGAGAACTTCCAGCGGATCGGCGCTTTCAAGTTCCGGGGCGCGTACAACGCGATCAGCCGGCTCACCGCGGAGCAGCTCGAGGCGGGCGTCGCGGCATACTCCTCGGGTAATCACGCGCAGGCGGTCGCGCTGGCGGCCCGGCTCGCCGGGACGAGCGCGGTGATCCTGATGCCGGAGGACGCGCCGCCGACGAAGGTCGCCGCCACCCGCGGGTACGGCGCCGAGGTGGTCACGTACGACCGCTACACCCAGGATCGGGCCGCCCTGGCGCACGAGCTGGCGACCGAACGCGGGCGCACGCTGATCCCGCCGTACGACAACTACGACGTGATGGCCGGGCAGGGGACCGTCGCGGTCGAGTTGCTCGAAGAGGTCGGGCATCTGGGCGCCCTGCTGGTTCCGGTCGGTGGCGGCGGGCTGATGGCCGGCTGTGCGACCGCGGCGACGCTGATGTGCCCCGGGATCCGGATGATCGGGGTCGAACCGGCGGCCGGCGACGACCACGCCCGCTCGCTGGCCGCGGGCGAGCGGGTCGAGATCGCCGTACCGCGGACGATCGCGGACGGGCAGGCGATCTCGACGCCGGGCGAGCTGACGTTCGCGGTGAACCGGCGGCTGGTCGAGTCGTTCGAGCTGGTCAGCGACGAGGAGATCGTGGCGGCGATGGCGTTCGCGTTCGAGCGGCTGAAGATCGTGCTGGAGCCGAGCGGGGCGAGCGCGCTGGCCGCGTTGCTGGCCGGACGGATCCACGGGATGCCGGAGCGCGTCGGAGTGGTGCTGTCCGGCGGGAACGTGGGGCTGGAGCGGTTCCGCGAGCTGCTCGAAAAATAGCTGAATTCGCAAGGATTTTAGGGTGCCCTGACCACCCTCTGTGCCCGTTGTCACAGAAAGCGACCATTGATTGTGACCGAGGTCACACCGAAGCCCTCATTTGCCGCCTGAGCCCCGCTCAGACGCGCTCAGGACACCTGGTGTTCATCCAGGCTCCCTGATCCGTCAGATGCCCTCTCAGGGGCATTCGGGAGGGTCTTTGTGGATCTGAGGGTTTGCGTCGTGATCGTTCTGTTATACAGTCGTCGGCGGTTCGGTAAACAACACGAACCGCACGTGGGTCAACGCCGAGCCCTGCCAGGGCCCATGTGCTCCCCTCGAAAACCATGGCAGGGGTGGGGGACCCAGGAAGTTGGGTCTCGACCGTGAGTGGTCGAAACCCTGGGGTGAAGTCCGCGGGAGCGGACCGGGCTATGAATCCCAGCCCGAACCCGACAGCTAACTTCACAGGCGTCGGGAGACAACCATGCCCGTCACTGCCCGACGGACGTCGCTTTCGCGCGCCGTCAGCCAGCTTTCCAGTACCGACCGGCCTACCGGCCGGACCCTGGCGAAGCACCGTAGGACCAGCAAGCCCGCGACGCCCCGCGCCGCAGCCGCCGTTCTGTCGGTCGGCCTCGCTGTTGGCGGTGGAGCCGCCCTCAGCCTCACCACCACCCCGGCGACCGCCTCCGCGGCCACCATGACCGCTGCCCAGCAGCGCGGCCACATGAGCATCCCGAGCCGGCCGTTGCTCCGGTTCCGTGACTCCGGCCCGACCGTCAAGTACGTCCAGCGCGCCCTGCACCTGGGGCCGGACGGCTACTTCGGCACCAGCACCGTCCGGGTGCTGAAGAAGTTCCAGGCGTCCTGGGGCCTCAAGGCCACCGGCTACATGGACAAGAACACCTGGGGCCGGCTGACGTGGGCCGCCAAGCACAAGGTGCTCTACGGCAAGGCCGGCGCGAGCTCCGGCACCACCACCTTCCGGGCCAAGGTGCTGCGGGAGGCGGCCAAGCTCAAGGGCACGCCGTACCGCTACGGCGGCACGACCACCCGCGGCTTCGACTGCTCCGGCTACACCGGCTACGTGTACAAGAAGGCCGGTCACAAGCTGCCGCGCACGTCGCGCCAGCAGTACAGCGCGACCAAGCACATCAGCCGCAAGGCCGCCAAGCCGGGTGACCTCGTGTTCTTCCGCAACGGTGGCGGCGGTGTGTACCACGTCGGCATCTACGCCGGCGGGAACATGCTGTGGCACGCCTCGAAGCCGGGTCGCCCGGTCGCCAAGGCGAAGATCTGGACCAGCAGCGTGGCCTTCGGCCGCATCTGAGTCCTGACCGGCGGCGCCCTTCCCCCCATCGGGTGCCGCTGGTCGTCAGCGTCCTATCCCCCCAGGCACGCTGGCCATGAAACCGGCCGGGCCGTCGATCCCCCACCCCTCCGACGGCCGGGCCGGTTTCCTATTCAGTCGTCCAGCAGGCCGGCTTCGTAGGCGAGGATCGCGACCTGGACGCGGTTCGTCGCGTCGAGTTTCACCAGGGCGCGGGAGACGTGCGCCTTCACGGTGGCCTCGCTCATGAAGAGCTTCCGGCCGATGTCGGCGTTCTGCAGGCCGCGGCCGACCTCGATCAGCACCTCGCGTTCGCGTTCGGTGAGCTTGCTGATCCGCTCGCGCGCCACCCGCCGCCGGTCCGTCCGCGGGTCCCCGGCGAAGTGCCCGATCAGCCGCCGCGTCACCGCCGGCGAGAGCATCGCATCCCCGGCCGCGACGACCTTGATCGCCTGCACCAGCTCGCGCGGCGGCGTGTCCTTGAGCAGGAACCCGCTGGCCCCGGCCTGCAGGGCACGGAACACGTAGTCGTCCAGGTCGAACGTCGTCAGTACGACGATCTTCGGCGGATCCGGCAGCGCCTGCACCTCCCGGGTCGCGGCCAGCCCGTCCAGCCGTGGCATCCGGATGTCCATCAGTACGACGTCCGGCTGATGCTCCTTCACCATCGCCGCGGCGTCCGCACCGTCCTCGGCCTCGGCGACCACCTCGAGCTCGTCGTCCGACTCGAGGATCATCTTCAGCCCGGCCCGGACCAGCGCCTCGTCGTCCACGATCAGCAGCCGCGTCATCGCTCCCCTTCGTCCACGAATACAGGCTCGGCATCTTGTTTACGGTCGTCCCACGGCAGCCAGGCTTCGACCCGCCAGCCGCCTTCGAGCGTCGGCCCGGTCGTCAACCGGCCGCCGACCAACTGCACCCGCTCGCGCAAGCCGACCAGGCCCGCACCGGCGCCAGGAAGCAGTGAACCAGCAGCCACCGGCCGTACGTTCGTCACCCTCACCGTCACGCCCTCGCCCCGAGCACCATGGACCCACACTTCGGTCGCGGCGCCGCGCGCGTGCTTGTGCACATTGGTCAGCGACTCCTGCACCAGCCGATAGACGGTCCGGCCGACCGAATCCGGTACGTCGTCGGGCAGCGCAACGTCGTACCCGACCGTCACACCCGCGTTGCGCGAGGCCTCGATCAGCCGCTCGAGATCCGCGGCCTGCGGCACGGGCGCCAGGTCGGCACCGGCGACGCTGACGTCGGACCGCAGTACGCCGAGGACCTCGCGCAGGTCCTCCATGGCCTGCCGGGCGGTCTCGCGGATGAGCTTGGCCGAGCCTTCGACCTTGTCAGGGCCGACCGCCGGGTTCACCTCGAGACCGCCGGCATGCAGCGCGATCAACGAGACCTTGTGCGCGAGTACGTCGTGCATCTCCTGCGCGATCCGGGATCGCTCGCCGAGCCGGGCCTGCTCGCTGCGCAGCTCGCGCTCGGCCTCGGCGCGCTCGGCCCGGTCCCGCAGCGACGCCATCAGGTCGCGGCGAGCACCGACGTACGCACCGATCGCGATCCAGGTCCCGACCAGGAACGGGCCGGTGAAGATCGGGACCCAGATCGACCCCTTGCCACCGCCCCAGGTGTTCAGTACGTAGGCGGCGTACGACGCGAGACCGAGGATCGCCAGGGCCAGGTCGCGGCGACGGATCGACAGCGTCAGCAGGGCCAGCCCCATCGGGACGAAGATCCCGCCGGTCAGCATCGCCACCACGGCGATCGCGGTGACCGTCACAGGGAACCGCCGGCGCCAGAGCAGCGCGACCGAGGCGAAGATGCCGGCACCGAGGACGTACCAGTCCTTGGGGCTCCAGCCGCCTCCGCCGGACGCGGCCTGCGCGACTATCGAGAGCAGGCTGAAGGCGACGTACAAGAAGTCGCGCACGCGCGGGGCATGCCTGACCCACCAGGCGTACCACCGGCGCAACCGTCGCATTCCGTCACTGTAGTTCTACGGTCGACGCGATCACGTCCCCCTTCCGGGTGGGGTTCGGGGCCGTCGCCGACAACTTTCGTAGGGGGTGGCCGCAGCCGCTCGTCCGATGTGCGAACGGGGTCGCCGGCGGTTGACTCGATGTCATGATCACCGTCGAGAACCTGACCAAGCGCTACGGCAGCACCACGGCTGTCCAGGACGTGTCGTTCACCGTGCAGCCCGGCAGCATCACCGGCTTCCTCGGCCCGAACGGCGCCGGCAAGTCGACCACGCTGCGGATGCTCACCGGCCTGACGCCGCCGACCTCCGGCACCGCCACCATCACCGGCAAGCGGTACGCCGACCTGCCGAACCCCGGCCGGGTCGTCGGAGTCATGCTGGACGCCGCCGCGCAGCACCCGGGCCGCACCGGCCGCGAGACGCTGCTGCTGAACGCGAGCCTGCTCGGGGTGCCTAAGGCGCGCACCGACGAGATGCTCGAGGCGGTCGGACTCAGCCACGCCGCGAAGCGCCGCGTCGGTCAGTACTCGCTCGGGATGCGGCAGCGGCTCGGCATCGCGGCCGCGCTGCTCGGCGACCCCGCCGTACTGATCCTCGACGAGCCCGCCAACGGGATGGACCCGGAGGGCATCCGGTGGATGCGCGGGCTGCTGCAGGACTTCGCCGCCCGTGGCGGCACTGTGATCCTGTCCAGCCACCTGCTCGGTGAGGTGCAGGCGACCGTCGACCGGCTGGTCGTCATCGGCGGCGGCAGGATCGTCGCCGACGGCTCGCTGGACGAACTGCTCGCGGGGAGCGGCACTCTGGTCCGCGGCCTCGACCCGATCGGCCTGAACCAGGCCCTGACCGCGGCCGGCCTGAACCTCGAGCCGCTCGCCGACGGCGCGCTGCGCGTCGACGCCACTGCCGAGCAGGTCGGGCGAGCCGCCGCCGCTGCCGGTCAGATCCTGATCGAACTCCGCCAGAGCGACGGCGCCGGCCTGGAGGAGCTGTTCTTCCAGCTGACCGCAGCGCCCGTCGCCGCTTGATCACACCTACTTCTCTTCAGGAGCTCATCGCTATGACCACCGTGACCGAAGACGTCCCGACCACCGCACCGGCCAAGCACCGGGCCGAGGTAGCGACCGCGCTGCCGCCCGCCCGCGGCCAGTCATTTCTGAAACTAGTTGCAATCGAACTACGCAAATCCGTCAACACCCGCAGCGGCCGGGTCTTGATCGCCGCGATCCTGCTGATCGCCGTGGCCGCGCTGACCTGGCAGATGACCCATCTGCCGCGGGGTGCAGCAGGATTCGACGGCTTCCTCGGGGCCGCATCCACCGGCGTGATGCTGTTGCTCCCGGTGATCGGCGTGATGGCGATGACGTCGGAGTGGACGCAGCGGACCGCGCTGACCACGTTCACGCTGTCGCCGCGCCGGGTCCGGGTGCAGCTGGCCAAGTTCGTCTCGGCTGTCGTACTGAGCGCGGTCGTGATGACCGTTGTCGTCGCGCTGGCGCTCGCCAGCACTGCGCTGGCCGGCGGGGTCACCGACCACGCTGCGTCGTACGCCGGACTGGGCGGCCAACTGGCCGGCGCCTACCTGACTGTGGCGCTGAATGTCGTGATGGGCGCCGCGTTCGGTGCGGTCATCCCGCAGACAGCGGTCGCGATCCTGGCGTTCTTCATCGCGCCGACCGCGTGGTCGCTGGCCGGGCCGGCGCTGTTCAAGGACAACGCCAACTACCTGGACGTGTTCGGCGCACTCGGCCGGATCGCGGAGCGGGATCTGCACGGGATGGTGCCCGAGACGCTGACCGCGGTCGGGGTCTGGATCGTCCTTCCGACCATCGTCGGACTGTGGGCTAGCTCACGTCGCGAAGTGAAGTAACGGGGCCGGACGCGGTGGGGTGGGCCGGTTTGAGGGGACCGGTCCACCCCATCGATGCTGTGATCGGACCTCTGGGCGGGGGCGGTGCGTGTGTCGATCCCGCGCTCCGGGTATCCTTGAACCACGATTACTGACGACTGATCCGTGGGCGCCACGCAGCGTACCCGGTTGACTTGTGCGAGGGGGTCGACGCTATGGGGCGCGGCCGTGCAAAGGCCAAGCAGACGAAGGTCGCACGCGACCTGAAGTACCGCACCTGGGACACCGACTTGGACCAGCTCAAGCGTGAGCTGTCCGGTGACCAGGGTGGCGACCGTTCTGCGAACGGCGAGAACGACGGCGACGGAGACGACGCCGACGACTACCACCCCCGTCGGTAAGCAACATCAGCCCGGCTGAGCTGCTCAGGCGCCCTTCGGGGTGACTGAGCAGTTCACCGTGCGTCCGACGAGAACCACCACACCAGCACCACCTGTGGCGGATCAGCGGTCGTAGCTGCCCGAGGCGTCGGACAGCTCGTTCCAGAGCCGCTTCCAGGTGGTGCTGGATGCAGGTCTACCTGGCGTAGGCGCCTTCGAGGGTGACGGTGCCGCCCGGCGTCGCGGTGACCTCGCCGCATACCCAGGCGGGGATGTCGCGGGCGGCCAGCGCCCGGATCGCCGCGTCGGCAGCCGACGGGTCGAGCACTGCGACCATGCCGGCGCCCATGTTCAGCGTCTTCTCCAGCTCCGGCAGCGCCACGTCGCCGAGCAGCCCGACGAGCCCGAACACCGGCGCCGGCGTCCACGTCGACCTGTCGATCCGGACCGACAGCTCATCTGGGATCACGCGCGCCAGGTTCGCGGCGAAGCCACCGCCGGTGATGTGCGACATCGCGTGCAGCGGCCGCTCGTCCGCGTCGTTCAGCTCCTGGATCAACTCCAGGCAGTGCTTGGCGTAGACCCGGGTCGGCGTGAGCAGGACCTCGCCCAGCGTCGTACCGAGCTCCGGCACCTCGCGGTCCAGCGTCCACTTGGCCCGGTCGAAGAACACGTGCCGGACCAGGCTGTACCCGTTCGAGTGCAGTCCCGACGACGCCATCGCCAGTACGACGTCGCCCGCGCGCACCCGCTCCGCGCCGAGCACCTCGTCCGCCTCGACCACACCGGTCGCCGCACCGGCCACGTCGTACTCGTCTGCTTTCAGCAGACCCGGGTGCTCCGCGGTCTCGCCGCCCACCAGCGCCGTACCGGCCTCGACACATGCCTCCGCGATGCCCTTCACGATCTGCGCGATCGTCTCCGGGACCACCTTGCCGGTGCAGATGTAGTCGGTCATGAACAGCGGCTCCGCGCCGCACACGACCAGGTCGTCGACGACCATCCCGACCAGGTCGAACCCGATCGTGTCGTGCTTGTCCAGCTTCTGCGCGATCGCGACCTTGGTCCCGATCCCGTCCGTCGACGTCGCCAGCAGCGGCCGGCGGTACGACGTCAGGGCGGTCGCGTCGAACAGGCCGGCGAACCCGCCGAGCCCACCGACCACCTCGGGGCGGGTCGCCTTCGCCACCCACTCCTTCATCAGCTCGACGGCGCGGTCACCGGCCTCGATGTCGACCCCGGCGGACGCGTAGCTCGCGCCTTCGCTCACGTTCTTCTCCTCGGTACGGCGGTACTCCGGGCGTCCGGCGGATCGCCGCCTCCCGGGGACTGGACTACGGGCGGCTCGATCTCACGGACGACTCAGGGCGTCGGCCGCGCCGCCACCGCCGGAGACCGTGGCCAGGCCGTCGGCGTCGGTCACCGGCAGCTCGAGCAGGTGCTTGCCGAGGTGCTCCGGGTCGGGCAGGGCGACCGGGTAGACGCCGTCGAAGCAGGCCCGGCAGAGCCGCTCCTTCGGGACCGTCGTCGCCTCGACCAGGTTGTCGAGGCTGATGTACCCGAGCGAGTCGGCGCCGAGCGAACGGCAGATCTCCTCGGTGTTCAGCCCGTTGGCGATCAGCTCGGCCCGGCTGGCGAAGTCGATGCCGTAGAAGCACGGCCACTTCACCGGCGGCGCGGTGATGCGGACGTGGATCTCCTTGGCGCCGGCCTCGCGCAGCATCCGGATCACGGCGCGCTGGGTGTTGCCGCGGACGATCGTGTCGTCGACGACGACCAGGCGCTTGCCCTCGATCACCTCGCGCAGCGGGTTCAGCTTCAGGCGGATGCCGAGCTGGCGGATCGTCTGGCTCGGCTGGATGAACGTGCGGCCGACGTACGCGTTCTTGACCAGGCCGGAACCGTAGGGGATGCCGGACTCCTCGGCGTACCCGATCGCGCCCGGGGTGCCGGACTCGGGGGTCGCGATGACCAGGTCGGCGTCGGCGGGGTGCTCCTGGGCCAGCTTGCGGCCGATCTCGACGCGGGTCGAGTAGATCCGCTGGCCGGAGATCTGGGTGTCCGGGCGGGCCAGGTACACGAACTCGAACAGACAGCCCTTGGGGTCTGGCTCGGCGAACTTGGTCGACCGGAGACCGTCGGCGTCGATCGCGACGATCTCACCCGGCTCGACCTCGCGGATGAACGAGGCGCCGACGATGTCGAGGGCCGCGGTCTCGCTGGCGACCACCCAGCCGCGCTCGAGCCGGCCGAGGACCAGCGGACGGATGCCCTGCGGGTCGCGGGCGGCGTACAGGGTGTTCTCGTCCATGAAGATCAGGCTGAACGCGCCCTTGACCTTCGGGAGGATCTTGGCGGCGGCCTCTTCGATCGTCAGGTCCGGGTACCCGGCCAGCATCGAGGTGAGGATGTCGGTGTCGGACGACGCACCGTGCTTGGCGTTCGCCTTCGCGTGGTCGACGTCGGCGTCGAGACCGAGATCCAGGTCGCCTTCACCGTTCAGGCTGGCGGCGAGCTCGCTGGTATTGGTCAGGTTGCCGTTGTGGCCAAGCGCGATCGACCCGGTCGCCGTGGACCGGAACGTCGGCTGTGCGTTGGCCCAGACACTGGAACCAGTCGTCGAGTACCGGCAGTGGCCGATCGCGATGTGCCCTCTGAGCGACGCCAGCGTGGCCTCGTCGAAGGCCTGGCTGACCAGCCCCATGTCCTTGTAGACCAGAATCTGCGACCCGTTACTGACCGCGATTCCCGCCGACTCCTGCCCCCGGTGCTGCAAGGCATAGAGCCCGAAGTAGGTGAGCTTGGCAACCTCTTCGCCAGGCGCCCAAACCCCGAACACCCCACAAGCATCCTGCGGACCCAGATCCTGCGGGTCGAGTTCATGAGTAAGCCGACCATCGCCACGAGCCACCCCCACAGTCTACGGGACGCCGAAGCGCCCCATGACCGCGTCCGCTACCAGCAGGCGTTGATGGCGCCGCAGGCCGGCTCCTGGCCGGTAGACGCTGATGCTGCGAGCGGTGTCCCGAACGACAGTACGATCACAGCACCGACCACAATCAGCAACTTCTTGATCACAACCTGTCCCTTCAAATAACTTCGAAACCGCCATTGGGTGCTCTTTATAGACGCTGTCTGTATATGGTCGGTTCCGACAAGTTTCTGGAGGAGAGGGATCGTGCTCGAGCCGCTGGGGGTGGACGAAGCCACTTTTGCGGTCTATCACGCCCTTCTCAGCCACCCAGACAGTACGCCGGAGCAGATTGCCGCGCTAGTAAGTCGTTCCGTCACCGATGTAGACGAGCTGCTGGACAGGCTCCGGGAGCTCGAGTTGCTGGTGCCGACCTGGACGAACCCCGAGGCGGAGCATGCGGTCCATCCACGCGTCGGATTGACGAGCCTGGCTGAACGTCGCCGGACCGAGCTCAACAAGATGCTGGGCGAGCTAAAGGAGGCGGAAGCCTCCGCGGACGTGGTGGCAGAGCAGTACAACGAGCTGCTGACCGCTCGCAGCAGTGGGGACGTCGAGATCCTCAAGGGTCGCGCCAACGCCTCCCGGCGGATCGAGGAGCTTGCGCTGAAGGCGCGAGACACGTTCTGGTGTCTGGTTCCGACGCACCTTGATGACACAGTGCATCCGACAGAGAAGTCGCCTGACTTCTCTCTGCTGGAGCGTGGCTTGAAGTTGCGGACGGTGTACCTGCAGAGCATGTCGGCCTCCAAGCAAGCCGTCGAATACGCCGCCGCGATCCACCGCCTCGGTGGTGAGGTCCGAGCAACCCCCACGCTTCCGATGCGCCTGCTGATCTTCGACCAGGAGATCGCGATCATGCCGATGGACCCACAGAGCCCAACGGCAGGCGCAGTCATCCACCGCACGCCCGCGGTTGTGTCCGTCGCTATGGCCCTCTTCGACGCCTACTGGTCACGCGCAACCGAGATGTTCGACCCCGACGACCGCGATGAGACCCCTCTCACGCCGCATGAATCTGAGGTACTACGGCTGCTCGCCGGCGGAGCCAAGGACGAGCAAGTGGCGCGTCTGCTCGGCATCTCTCTCCGCACGGCCCGGCGCATCACCGCCAACCTCTCCGAACGCCTCGACGCCGCGAGTCGGTTCGAGCTTGGGGTGGCTGCTGCCAAGCGTGGCTGGGTCTGAGGGCGTTGTTCGACTCTTCTGGGCTGACCGAGGAGTTGCTTGCGGTCTACCGGACGTTGCTGCAGAAGCCGGAGTTCGGGCGCGAGTCGCGGCTGAACGAACTGGCGGCCGAGCTCGAGCAGACCGAGGCCGAGACAGCCAGGGATCTCGAGAAGCTGCGCGAGCTGGGTTTCCTCGTGCCGAGCTGGATCGACGGCGTGGAGTATCCGCTCGATCCGTCCGTGACCTTCAGTCGCCTGGCCGCACGGCGACAGCAGGAAATCGAATCGTTGAGCAACGAACTGCGATCGGACCAGCTGGCCGCAGACAAGTTCACGGCGGACCTCGCGAACTTCCTGGTGCAGAGAACAACTCCCGATGTCGAAATCCTCGAAGGTCGCGAGCTCGCCAACCAGCGAATGCAGCATTTCGAGCCGAAGAAATCAATCTGGGGAATTAATGAGGGCGACCGGGTCGTAAACATGGACCCCAAGGTCCTGCCCGACCGACATCATTTGGACCGCGGGATCGAGATCCGGTACATCTACTCGGAGGCTTTCTGGAAAAGGCCAGGCGCACCCGAGTTCGTACAGCTTCTGACCAGCCTCGGCGGAACGGTTCGAATCACGCCGTCAGTTCCGTTCAGACTGGTTATCTTCGACGACGAGTCGGCGGTGATGGGGATCGACCCCGACGACCACACCGTCGGCGCCGTCGTCCACCACAGCCGCGCCGTGGTGCGACTGGCCATGGAGCTGCACCTCAACCTGTGGGACCGCGCCGTCGACCCACTCAAGGAGGAGCGGTGGGCCAGGGAGGGCGGCATCAGCGCGCAAGAGGCCGAGTTCCTCAGGCTCTTGGTGCATGGAGCGACCGACGAGCAGGTCGCCCGCAAGCTGGGGGTTTCTATGCGGACCGTGCGGCGGATTGCGGCGAAGCTCAGTGAGCAGGTGGGGGCTTCGGGGCGGTTTGAACTGGGGGTTCGGGCGGCGCAGCGGGGGTGGGTGGATTAGCCCCAGTCCCAGGCGCGGGAAAGGGGTGGGGTCGGGCAGGGCACAGCGGTCTCCTCTGGGGCGGGGGGAAGGAGAGGGAAAGGGGTGCGCGCCGGCCCGGGCCTCTCGTGGGGAAAGTGAAACAGAGGGGTTGCGGGCGGGCAACGGAGTGGGGTGGCCGGGGTAGGTCGTTGGCCGGGGGCGGCCAGGGGGCGGTGGAAGATAACGGCGCGGTGGAGTGCCGGAAGCAATACGGCAGACTGCGCCGCCGGAAGGGCATGGCGAAGCGGCCTGGACCGGTCTGGTTATGGGTCGGCAGGAAGGTGTCAAATGGTTGCGGGGAAAGCCGGAGCGTGGTTTAGTACGCGGCTTTCCCTATGACAACGTTTTCTTGCGGGTTAGACGGTCTTCAATGCACCCAGCAGCTTGGTCAGGGACTCCCGGGCGTCGCCGAACAACAACGTCGTACGCGGGTCGTAGAGCAGCTCGTTCTCGATGCCGGCGAAGCCGGGGCGCATCGAGCGTTTGAGGAAGATCACGCGCTGGGCCTCGTCGGCGTTCAGGATCGGCATGCCGTAGATCGGGGCCGACGGGGTGTTGCGGGCGGCCGGGTTGACCACGTCGTTCGCGCCGACGACCAGGACCACGTCCGTCGTCTTGAAGTCGCCGTTGATGTCGTCCATCTCGCGGAGCTGGTCGTACGGGACCTGGGCCTCGGCGAGCAGTACGTTCATGTGGCCGGGCATCCGGCCGGCGACCGGGTGGATCGCGTAGTCGACCTTCACGCCGCGCGACTGCAGCTCCTCGACCAGGTCGCGCAGGACGTGCTGCGCCTGGGCGACCGCCAGACCGTACCCGGGCACGATGATGACCTTGTTCGCGTACCCGAGCAGGATCGCCACGTCCTCCGGCCCGCCCGAGATCACCGGCCGCTCCGACGCCGTACCGGCGCCCAGCGTCGACCCGCCCCGCACAGCGCCGAAGAGGATGTTGAACACGGACCGCCCCATCGCGTCCGCCATCAGCTTGGTCAGCAACGTACCGGCCGCGCCGACGAGCGTTCCCGCGATCAGCAGCAGCGTGTTGCCCAGCACATAACCGCCCGCGGCCACCGTCAGACCGGTGAACGCGTTCAGCAACGAGATGACGATCGGTACGTCGGCACCGCCCACCGGCAGCACCAGCATCACGCCGATCGCGAGCCCCACCAGGCAGAGCAGTACGCCGACCCACACGCGCGGGTCCGACACCAGCCAGACGCCCAACGCCACCCCGCCGAGGATCGACGCGACGAACAGCACCGGCAGACCCGGGAAGGTCACCGGCCGCGTCGTCATCAGCTCCTGCAGCTTCGTGAACGTCACCACCGACCCGGAGAAGCTCACCGCTCCGACCAGGATCGTGAACGCCGAAGCAATCGCCGCCACCGTCGCGTCTGACGACACCTCGTCGAGCTCGAGCAGGGCGACCAGGGCGGCCGCGCCGCCGCCGACACCGTTGAACAAGGCAACGAGCTGCGGCATCTGGGTCATCTGCACCCGCCGCGACCCGACTACACCGCCGATGGTGCCGATGATCAGCGCGATCAGGATCGGCGCCAGGTGGTCCGGCTTGTACGCCGCGAACGTGATCAGCACCGCGAGTACGGCGCCCGCAGCACCGATCAGGTTGCCGGTCCGGGCGCTGCGCGGCGACGAGAGTGCCTTCAGCGCGACGATGAAGCAGACCGCGGAGACCAGATAGCCGATCTGGGCCCAGGTGGGGATCACTTGTGCAGCTCCTTCTTACGAGCCCCCGGACCTTTGAACATCTCCAGCATCCGGTCCGTGACGACGAACCCGCCGACCATGTTCACGGTCGCGAGGACGACGGCCAGCAGCCCGACGATCACCACGATGACCGAGTCGGCCGAGCCGGTGACGATGATGGCGCCGACCAGGATGACGCCGTGGATCGCGTTCGCCCCGGACATCAGCGGGGTGTGCAACGTCGAGGAGACCTTGCTGATCACCTCGACCCCGACGAACGCCGCGAGGACGAAGATCGTCAGCAGCGCAATGGACTCGGTCATCAAGCCTGGCCTTTCAGGAGCTCGCGGGTGGGCTCGTGGAGCACGCTGCCGTCGTGGGTGACGCAGCAGCCGCGGACGATCTCGTCGTCGAAGTCGGGGTCGAAGGCGGCGTTCCGGGTCATCAGCCGGATCAGGTTGGCGATGTTCTGACCGTAGAGCCGCGACGCCGGACCCGCCATCTGCGATGGTACGTTCGCGCCGCCCCAGACGAGCGCCTCGCCGATGGTCAGCTCGGTCCCGGCCACGGACCCTTCGACGTTGCCGCCCTGCTCGGACGCCAGGTCGACCACGACCGAGCCCGGCTTCATCTGCTCGACCATCGACCGCGTCACGAGCATCGGAGCGGTCCGCCCCGGTACGGCGGCGGTCGTGATCAGCGCGTCCGCGGCCGCGACGTACGGCGTGAGCAGCTCCCGCTGGAGCTGCGCGCGTTCCGGCGTCATCTCGCGGGCGTATCCGCCGGGTCCGTCCAGCGTGCCCAGCTCGAGCTCGATCGGTACGGCGCCCATCGACGCGATCTCCTCGGCGGCCGCCGTACGGACGTCGTACGCCTTCACCACCGCACCGAGCCGCTTGGCGGTCGCGATCGCCTGCAGGCCGGCGACACCGGCTCCGAGGACGACGACCTGGGCCGGCGGGACGGTGCCGGCCGCGGTCATGTTCAGCGGGAAGAAGCGCGGGAGCCGTTCGGCTGCGACGATCGCCGCCCGGTATCCGGCGACCAGCGCCTGCGAGGACAGCGCGTCCATCGACTGGGCCCGCGAGATCCGCGGGATCAGCTCCATCGCGAACGCCGTCAGCTTGGCCCGCGTTGCGGTGCGGACCACATCCGGCGGGTTCGTCGGCAGGAACGACATCAGCGCCGTACCGGCGTGCAACCGCTGCAGGCGCTCGCGTTCCAGCGGCTGGACCGAGGCCACGATCGTGGCCGCGTGGTCGGCGCCCCAGGCCACGTCGGCGCCGGCATCGCGGTACTGGTCGTCGGAGAACAGCGCGCGTTCACCGGCGGCCGGCTCGACCGCGACCTCGTAGCCGAGCTCGATCAGTTTCGCGACTTGTTCCGGCACCAGCGCGACCCGGCGCTCCGCCGGTCTCGTCTCCCGTACGACTGCGATCTTCACTCGCCGAAACCTATGCCAAACACTGGGTCGCCGAAAAGCCCGGTCACGCCTGGTCGGCCAGGTTCTGAAGTAACAATGCTTCAGCCAGGCACACCTTGGTGAACTCTTCGAGGTGGAGGCCTTCGTCGATTCCGTGGGCGCGGGTGTCGGGATCCTCGACGCCGGTGACCAGGATCGTTGCCTGCGGGAACGTCTGCTGGAACTCCGCGATGAACGGGATCGAGCCGCCCATCCCCATGTCGATCGGGTCGACGCCCCAGGCAGTCCTGAAAGCAGACCGGGCCGCTTCGTAGCCGGCGCCACGTGCGTTCACGCTGCACGGCTGACCGGTCTGGCCCTCGGTCACCGTCACCTGCGCACCCCAAGGCGCATTGCGCTCCAGGTGCTCGGCCAGCGCCGCACTGGCCTTCACGGCGTCGTCACCAGGGGCCACCCGCAGGCTCACCTTCGCCCGTGCGACCGGGATGAGGGTGTTGCTGGCCTCAGCCACCGACGGTGCGTCGATGCCGACCACAGAAATCGACGGCCGAGTCCACAGCCGGTCCACCAACGAGCCGGTGCCAGTCAGACGCACAGAGTCGAGCACGGACGACTCGGCACGCAGCCGGGCCTCCCCGTAGTCCACATCGGCTGCCCGCGACGCATGCAGCCCGTCAACGGCCACATCGCCCTTGTCGTCGTGCAGTGTGGCCAGCAAACGGCACAGTGCGGACAGTGCGTCCGGGACAGGCCCACCGAACAGACCAGAGTGCACGGCGTGCTCGAGAGTGCGGACCTCGACGTACGACTCGACCAGACCGCGCAGTGACACAGTCAGGGCGGGCCGTCCGATCTCCCAGTTGCCGGAGTCCGCGATGACGATCGCGTCGGCGGCCAACTCCTCGGAGTACTCCTCCAGCAGTTGCAGCAGGGTCGGCGAACCGATCTCCTCCTCACCCTCGACGAAAACCGTCACGCCGACGGGCAGATCGTTGCCGAAGGCCCGTACGGCGGCGAGGTGTGCGGCGATCCCGGCCTTGTCGTCGGCGGCGCCGCGACCGTACAGCCGGTCGCCGCGCTCGGTCGGCTCGAACGGGTCCGAGGTCCACTGCTCGACCGCTCCGGTCGGCTGGACGTCGTGGTGCGCGTAGAGCAGGACGGTCGGCTTTCCGGCCGGGGCCGGCTTCTTCGCGATCACCGCCGGCGCACCGTCGCCGGCCCGGACGATCTTCACCGTGAAGCCTTCGGCCTCGAACAACGCGGCGGTCGCTTCGGCGGACCGCTGGACGTCGGCCGCACGGGCCGGTTCGTAACTGACCGACGGGATCCGGATGAGGTCCTCGAGGTCGGCACGGACGCTGGGCAGAACGCGGTCGATCGCCGCGGACAGATCGGTCATGCGACAACCGTACGGCGTCCGTTCGCCGATCTGCCGCCCGGTGAGCCCTCGCCCGTCGCTCATTACCGATTTACTCTGGGATTCTCGTAGGTTTCCGCCCAACCTCCGGAGGTCACCATGCGCATTCTCGCCATCCCGACCGCCTTTCTCATCACTGCCGCCGCCCTCACCGCCGCCCTCCCGGCGCAGGCCGCGATCAGCTGCGACACCGCCACCACCGGCGGCGCCACGTTCTACGACGGGCCGTCCGCGTCGAAGAAGTACGACGCCCGGTTCAGCAACAGCGCGAGCATCCCGAACCTCAGCACGTACACCCCGCAAGGCGCCGGCACTTGGTACAACTGGGACGGCTTCGGCAAGAACCTGCTCCTGGTCGCGGCGTACCGCGCCGGCGCCGACTCCGAGATCTACGGCATCGACCCGTCCACCGGCTCCACGGTCGGCGTGGTCGCGATCGCCGAGTCACACGTCGGAGGGATCACTGTGAGCAAGGGCTGGGCCTTCGTGGCCGGCCAGGGCAGCAGCATCCGCAAGTACCGGCTGACCGAGCTACGCGACGCTCTGAAGGCCGCTGGTACTCCGTACCTGGCGCAGGTCGGTACTGCCCGCGACGTCGCCGGCTCGTCCTTCATCGGGAGCTATGGCGACTCGCTGTTCGCCGGGACGTTCAACGACACCGGCCGCGGGACCATGTACGAGTACAAGATCGCCGACGACGGCACGCTGACCACTCAGTCCGGTGCCTGGGAGATCCCGACCAAGACGCAGGGGCTCACCGTCACCGCGAACCACTTCATCTACAGCACGTCATACGGGCGTGGGAACCGCAGCAACATCTACGTGGTGAAGCGCGGCCAGAAGGACCTGGACGCCGCCGCACTGAGCTGCTTCCGCGCGCCGAGCATGACCGAGGGCATCACGGAGTACAACGGGACCGCCTACCTGGTCTACGAGTCCGGCTCGTACCTGTACTCGTCGGACCCGGCCACGCTGAACGTCATCCCGCGCATGCACAAGGCATCGATCTCGTCGCTGACGTCGCTGGTGCCTTAAGGCTTGTACGCCGCCGAGTCGAGCACGCTGGTCCGGGTCTTCTCATCAGATGCCCGCACCTGGATCCGGAGCAGCGTGTTCGAACCCACCTGCCGGTACTGCTCGACGATGCTCGGGTTGGATCCACAGTTGAGCTGGAACGTGACAGTCTGCTGGCCACCGAGGGTGCTCTGGGCCCCGGGACCCGCGGTGCAGCCGTCAGGCGCTGTGACGCTGCTCGGCAGCGACTGCGCGTTCACCACGCCGACGAAGACGCCTTCGATCGCAGAGTTCGTCTGCCACGCGGACGTGTTGGTGCTGACGAGGAGCGACTGCTGCCCGTCAACGGCTTTCTGCTTCCACGCGCGTGGAACCTCTACCGACAGGGGTTTGTCGTCCACCTTGATCGGGCGGGTCAGGACGTACTCGTACCCGGCGTACCCACCGGCTGCTGCAAGAACCAGCGCAGCGAGCGTGGTGATCACTGCTGCACGCCGGCGGCGCTTGGGCTTCACCGGGACGGTCTGCTCGTTCGAGCTGGCCAGTGCGGTCGCCTGGTCGACCGGAGCGGCGGCCGGTGCCGGTGCGGGCATCTCCGCAGCCGGAACCAGCCCAGCCGGGACCTTGCCCGTGGTGTGCGCTTCTCGCAGCGCATTGAGGAAGCTGTCGAGGTCGGGCCATCGCTGGTCGCGGTCCGGCTCGAGAGCACGCCGTACGACGACGTCGATCGCGTCCGGTACGTCCTCGCGCAGCGTGGTCATCGACGGCGGCGGTGCGTCGATCTGCATCACCGCACCGAGGCTGGCCACGCCGTGCGGCGCCTGCCCGGTGAAGGCGGCGTACGCGACGGCGCCCAGCGAGTACAGGTCGGCTCGGTGGTCCAGGCGGTCGCCCATCACCTGCTCCGGAGCGACGTACGCCGGGGTGCCACCCGGCATCGTGATCCGCGACACCTCTGCCAACGACTTGCCCAGTCCGAGGTCGGACAGCATCGCGCGGTCGCCGGCGGCGGAGTCGGTGCGGAAGAGCACGTTGGCCGGCTTAACGTCCCGGTGCAGCACACCGCGGGCGTGCAGGTGCTTCAGGCCGCGGCCGACCTGCGTGATGATCCGGACCGCCTCGCCGAACTCGAGCGGCCCGGCCTTGATCCGCTCCGCGAGCGTGCCGCCGTCGGCGTACGTCAGCACCATGAACGGGCGGCCGTCGTCGGCCTCGCCGATGTCGTGGACACCGACGACGTACAGCGAGTCGACCTTGCGCAGGAACCGGCCCTCGGCCAGGAAGCGACGACGCACGTCCTCGTCCTCGACCCAGTTCTCGGACAGGATCTTGACCGCGACCTCGGCGTCCAGTTGCTCGTCGCGGGCCAGCCAAACGGTCGCGAAACCTCCGGCACCCACCCGGCGGACCAGGGAGTACCGGCCGATCCGGGGTGGCTGGTCCATGGCGCAATTATGCTCGATCCGTCCTGCGACTCGTTCGCTGGAGTGAACCAAGCGGTGTTTTCCGACGTCAGATCTCCCGACAGCGGGCCTTGAGTCCCGCTCGGCCGTGGTCCGCCGCACGGTCCCCACCAGCCGTGCCACGACCATGTTCGTTTGTTGTTAGGAGATCGCCGATGCGAGTGCAGAACGGCCGCCTGGTCGGCCTCGTCGCAGCCGTCGCCGTGGCCGCCATCGCGGGCGGCGGAGCCCTCGCCTACCGCCAAGGCCCCGAGACCGCGGCAGCCGAGGCCGCGCCGCTTTCCACCTCGCCGTCCGCTGTCACCGTCAGCTCCACGACGCCCAGGCCGACACCGACGCCCGCCAAGACTCCGACGCCGAGCAGCACCACGCCGACCGGACCGTTGAAGACGAAGATCGCCCTCGACAAGCTCCCGACCGGCCGTGCGCCGCAGATCGCGTACCTGACCGGCCGGACGATCCGCGGCGGCGCCGGCGGCGACGTCAAGGTCCCGGGCACGGCCGAGATCCAGGAGGTCGCCCGGCTCGGCTCGTCGGCCCTCGCGGTGGTCACCAAGGGCTACGGCACCGAGATGCTGACGATCGACACCGACGGCAAGATCACCGCGCGGACCCCGGACATCACCCAGATCGTCACCACCGACGACGGACTCGGCGCGGCGTACGTCGGCTCGCGACTGAAGGAGTCCGGCGAGGAGACAGGGGTCGTCACCTTGTACGCCGAGCAGGCCCAGGGCCAGGGCGGCGTCAAGAAGGTAACGGTGCCGAACATCTGGAACACCTCCCTGCTGGGCTACCGCGACGGAAAGCTCTACTTCGACGCGTCGTCCACCCAGGACGGAAAGTCCACGCTGCGGGAGTGGACTCCGGCTGAATCGAAGATCATCACGCTCGACTCGGTCCCGCAGGCGATGGCTGTCTCGAGCGTCGGTACGGCGGGCTCGCTGACCACGCTGGCCGACCAGAACAGCTGCAGCAGTCTCCTGACGGTGCCGGCCGGCAAGCGACTCTGGCGCACCTGCGACTACCAGATCGTCGGCTTCACCCCGGACGGCGCCACCGCGATCGCCGGTCCGATGTACCAGGACGGCTATGGCAACGGCATCGCCGCTGTGCTGGACGCCAAGAAGGGCACTCTGCTGCACGAGTGGTCCGGAGTGTTCCGCCAGTGGGTCCCCGAGGACGACCAGCACCTGCTCCTACTCGCCGACACCGGCGACGAGACACCTGCTTCCATCATCCGCTGCACCGTGACTACCGGTGCCTGCGAACTCGCCACGCCCCTTGCCAAGGGCCCACTACTGATCGGGGACTGAGTTGACGACTCCGCCCAAGCGACAGCTGAACGGTCGTCTGATTGCTGTCGTCGCGGCCGTTGCTGTGGCTGCTGTCGCCGTCGGCGGAGCCCTCGCCTACCGCCAGAGCCCTGAGCCGGCTTCTTCGAACCTCGCTGCGCCACTGGGCGGTACGCCGAGCCCAACACCGTCACCGACGCCGACCCCGGTGCTTACCTCGACCCCGGTCGCGGTGTCGAAACCGACCCCGAAGCCGTCGCTCACGCCGAAGCCCCCGTCGACGACGACACCCGAGGCTCCTTCCGGCCCGGTCGCTCTCGAGGCGGCCAAGCTGACGCAGGGGCGGGATCCGCAGCTGGCCTATCGCTTCGACCGCACGGTGCTCGGCGCCGGCAAGGAGCTGAAGGTCCCGAGCAGCGGCAGTCTGATGGAGGTGGCCCGCCTGGGCACCAGCGTGCTCGCAACGACGTCCGGCGGGGAGCTGCTGAAGGTCGGCTCCAGCGGGGCGGTGATCAGCCGCACGCCGCATGTCATGACCCTCGCCGGGACCGCCGACCAGTCGGCCGTGGCGTACGCGACCACGCCGCCGGTGGTCGTCGGCGAGCAGACGTACGGCGCGAAGCTCTACACGGACAACGGCGCTTCGGTGAGGTCTCTGGATCTCCCGGACGTCCAGAGCATCTACGTGCTCGCGTACACGAAGGACAAGATCTACTACAAGGCCTCCGTGAAGGGCTCTGAGACAACCCTGAAGCTCTACTCGTGGACGCCGGGCGCCGCCAAGCCCGTGGCGGTGAAGACAGTGACCGGTGACGTGCTGGCTGTCTCCGAGGACGGCCGCCTCGCTTCGGCACTGCCCTCGAAGAACACCGGCGACGGCTGCTCCACGGTCGTCGAGATCGCCACCGGCAGGAAGCGGTTCAAGACCTGCGACTACCGGGTCACCGGCTTCACTCCCGACGGCAGCGTGGCAATCGGCACACCGGCGTACGGCGACAGCTACTGCAGCAACATCATCACCGCGCTGGACTCGCGTTCCGGCTCCGTAGAACGCCAGTGGAGTGGCTGCTTCTACGAGGCCGTCGCAGAGGACGAGCAGCACCTGCTGATGGTCGCCGTCGTGGCCGGCGGCGGTCAGGATCCGAACACGAAGACAACAGTCGTGCGTTGCGCCCTCGATACCGCGGCGTGTGAGCGCGCGACCGGGATCGTCGCCGCGAAGCAGGTCGACTTCGCCCGCTGATCTCTGCTCTGAGCAGATGTCCCTTTGCAGCAAGGGTTTTCACGGCAGACTGCGGGTATGACCACGGTTGCCGTACTGGCTGACATTCATGGGGTGCTGCCCGCGTTGGAGGCAGTGCTGGCGGATGCTCAGGATGCTGATCTGATCGTGCTGGCTGGGGACATCGCCAGTGGGCCGCAGCCAGTGGAGACACTGGATGTCTTGACGGCGCTGGGCGATCGGGCGGTGTGGGTGCGCGGTAACGCGGACCGGGAGCTGGTCGAGATGGCTCGGGGGACGTACGACGCCAAGCCGCCGGACGAGGTGAGTCCATGGGCTGCGGAGCAGCTGCGGCCGGACCAGGTCGAGCTGCTGGCCGGACTGCCCACCACCGTGACAATCGGAGAAGCGCTGTACTGCCACGCCACTCCGCGCGACGACGAGGAGATGGTGCTGGTCGACAGTCCGATCTCGCGGTGGGCCACGGTGTTCAGCGGGCTGCCCGCTGAGGTCAGGACGGTCGTGTGCGGCCACACGCACATGCCGTTCGCCCGTCAGGTCGATCGGCGCCTGGTAGTGAACGCAGGCAGCGTCGGCATGCCGTACGGCGCACCCGGTCCGAGCTGGGCGTTGCTCACCGAGGACGCCGTACAACTGCGTCGATCCGCGCTGGACGCCGCCGCGGCAGCGGACCGGATCGTGCGCGAGTCGACGTACCCAGGGCGCGAGGCGTGGGTTGCGGAGTACCTGCTGAGCACCTACTCCGACACGGAGGCGCTGGAGGCTTTCAGGCCGCGTGCGGAGGGCTGACCGGTTACCGTCAGGGGGTGTTCGCGCGGCGGAGGAAGCATTTCGGGACTCCGGCCGACAAGGCGACGTATGCGACCCTCCATACCGCCTCGTTGGCCAGCCCGCACCTGCGCGAAGGTCTGACGCCGGCAGCGGCAGGCAAAGCGAGCCGCCACCTCAGGGACCTCCTCGGTACGGCGGCCATCGCGATCTGCGACTCGTCCGGCGTACTGGCGTGGGACGGCGTCGGCGGACCGTACGAGAGCAACCACCGCCGTGACGCCAAGGACCTCGCCGCGCCGACACTCCGCTCGGGCCGAACCGCAGTACTAGGTGCACACGACGTGGCCTGTGGCGATCCGCAGTGCCCGATCCGTACGGCCGTGGTCGCGCCGATCGTCACCGAGGAGCGCGTGGTCGCCGTACTGGTCGCGTACAGCAACAACACCTCCGCTGCCCTGGTCAGGGCGACCGAGGAGGTCGCGCGGTGGGTCTCGGGCCAGGTGGAGCTTGCAGAGCTCAACAAGGAACGTACGCGGGCTATGGAGGCAGAGCTGCGGGCACTGCGCGCCCAGATCAGCCCACACTTCATCTACAACGCTCTGGCCGCTATAGCGTCGTTCGTCCGCACAGATCCCGAGCGGGCGCGAGAGCTCCTCCTGGAGTTCGCTGACTTCTCCCGGTACGCACTGCGGCGCGGCGGCGAGTTCACCACGCTGGCTGACGAGCTGCGCAACGTGGAGCGCTATCTGGTGCTGGAGCAGGCCCGCTTCGGCGAGCGGCTCAAGGTGTCGCTGCAGATCGCGCCGGAGGTGCTGCCGGTGGTCATCCCGTTCCTTGTCGTCCAGCCGCTGGTGGAGAACGCAGTACGGCATGGGCTCGAGGCCGGGGCCGGCTCGATCACGATCCGCGCCCGGGACCGGATCAACGAGGCAGAGATCAGCGTGGAGGACGACGGCGCCGGCAGCGACCCCGAGGTGATCCGGGCCGCCCTGTCCGGCGAGACCGGTAGCGACTCGGTCGGCCTCGGCAACGTCGACGCCCGGCTGCGGCAGGTGTACGGCGACGCGTACGGCCTGGTCGTGGAGACCGCACTGGACGCGGGCACGAAGGTAACTTTCCGCATCCCCAAATACTCCTCAGGTGTGCACGCGTCCCCTTAGTGTGAGGGCATGGCCGACACTCCCTTGCGCGTCCTGGTCGCGGATGACGAGGAGCCCGCCCGTGCCGAGCTGGTGTATCTGCTGAGCCAGGACCCGCGGATCGGAGAGATCAAGACCGCGTCCGACGGCCCGGAGGCGCTGAAGATCCTGCAGGCCTCCGACCTGGACGTGGTGTTCTGCGACATCAAGATGCCCGGTCTGGACGGCATCGACCTGGCCAGTGTGCTGTCCAAGTTCCGCCAGCCGCGTCCGCGGATCGTCTTCGTCACCGCGTACGACGAACACGCCGTGGCCGCCTTCGAGCTCGACGCGGCCGACTACGTCATGAAGCCGGTCCGGGCCGAGCGCCTGGCCGAGGCGGTACGCCGGGTCGTCACCGCGGGCGCACCGGCCGCGCTGCAGTCGCCGGACGACACCGAGGACGAGACGATCTCGGTAGAGCTGGCCGGCGTCACCCGGTTCGTCCTGCGTTCGACAGTCCGGTACGTCGAGGCGCAGGGCGACTACGCCCGTCTGCACACCGGCCAGAACTCACACCTGGTCCGCATCCCGCTCAGCACGCTGGAGGAGCGCTGGCGCGACGCCGGGTTCACACGGATCCACCGCAGCACCCTGGTCGCACTGGCCCACATCGATGAGATGCGGGTCGACGGCGGCCGGTGTGCGGTCCGCGTCGGCGGCGACTGGCTCCCGGTGAGCCGACGGCACACCCGCGAGCTACGCGACCTCCTGGTCCGATCGACGTCGTTGCGATGAGCACTCCGGAAGGGCCGCGGCGGGTCCGGGTCACGAGCCCGCGTACCAGCGCGGCACGGCGTCCGATCATCCCCACCGGCACGCGCGAGATCGACGAGCAGACCAGGCTCGGTGAGATCTACATGCTCTCGCTGGTGCAGTCGCAGCTCCGGCTGGCGCTGGCCGTCATCGGCGGCGTAGTACTCGTCCTCGGCAGCATCCCGCTGCTCTTCTGGCTCGTCCCGCCGACCAGGACCCTGTCCATCTTCGGCCTGCCGTTGCCGTGGGTGATCCTCGGCATCCTGGTCTACCCGGTCGTGTACGTCGCCGCCCGCGTCTACGTCCGCCACGCCGAGCGGATCGAGGCCGAGTTCACCGAGTTCGTCGGACGGAAATAGATGTCGTCGGCAATCAGTTTGAGTGCGATCGGGTTGGTGGTTGCGGCGACGATCGGGATCGGGTTGTTCGGGCTGCGGATCTCGCGGACGACGAGCGACTTCTACGTCGCCAGTCGTGCGGTCAGTCCGCGCTGGAACGCCTCGGCGATCAGCGGCGAGTACCTGTCGGCCGCGTCGTTCCTCGGCGTCGCCGGTCTGGTGCTGGTGAACGGCGCCGACATGCTGTGGTTCTCGGTCGGCTACACCGTCGGCTACCTGATGCTGCTGGTCCTGGTGGCGGCTCCCCTGCGCCGGTCCGGCGCGTACACGCTGCCCGATTTCGCCGAGACCCGCTTCGAGTCCGCCGCCGTACGCCGGATCTGCGCGGGACTCGTGGTCGGCATCGGCACGCTCTACCTCCTCCCGCAGCTGCACGGTGCCGGCCTCGCCGTCCAAACCGTCACCGGGGCGCCGCCGCAGGTCGGGGCGATGATCGTCGCGGTGATCGTGGTGATCAACGTAGCCGCGGGCGGGATGCGCTCGATCACCTTCGTGCAGGCGTTCCAGTACTGGCTGAAGCTGACAGCGTTGGCGGCGCCAATCTTCGTGATCCTGCTCGCGTGGCACCAGCCGACCGGCGTACTCGACTCACTCCACGGCGCGGCCGCCACCTGGGCCGAGCCGTTGTCGCGCGCCGGCGGTCGCGACCATCCGCTGTACGCGACCTATTCGTTGCTCCTGGCCCTTTGTTTCGGGACGATGGGGCTCCCGCACGTCCTGGTCCGCTTCTACACCAACCCGGACGGCCGCGCGGCCCGCCGTACGACGGTCGTCGTGCTCGCGCTGCTCGGCCTGTTCTACCTCTTCCCACCGATGTACGCCGTCCTCGGGCGAACGTTCGCGCCCGACCTGGTGGCCAGCGGTGGGGACACCGTCGTACTCGAGCTGCCTGGACGTGTTTTCCCTGGTACAGCAGGGGATCTGCTCGGTGCACTGGTCGCCGCCGGGGCGTTCGCGGCGTTCCTGTCGACGTCGTCGGGGTTGACGGTCGCGATCGCCGGGGTGATCGACCAGGATCTGCTGCGGAGCCGGTTGCGCGAGTGGACGGGCGGCGATTACGTCGCAGTGAACAGCTTCCGGATCGCGGCGCTGATCGCGATGGTCGTGCCCTACTTGGCGTTCACGGTGACCGGCGCGTTGAGTCTCGCGGACACCGTCGGGCTCGCGTTTGCCCTTGCTGCGTCGACGTTCTGCCCTCTACTGGTGCTGGGGATCTGGTGGCGGCGGATGTCGACGACCGGCGCGGCAGCCGGGCTGGTCGTCGGCGGGATCGCCGCCAGCGCCGCCGCGCTGATCAACGTGGCAGGTGCGCCGCAAGGTGGTTGGCCCCGCGCGCTCGTCGGGCAGCCGGCCGCGTGGACGATGCCGCTCGCGTTCGTCACCGTCATCGTGGTCTCGAAGCTCACCCCGGACCGCATCCCGGCCGGCACCGCCCGCAGCATGGTCCGCCTGCACACCCCGGAGGCCGTCGACGTCGACCGCGGCCTGCCGTCGCGGTGAGACCGCTCGTCGTGTGATTCCTACCGCTCGGCGCAGCTGACCGATCCACCGAGCGACTGGTCTGCTCCGCTGAGCGCTCGATGCGCGCCGGTGCTGTCGGCGGCTGGTGACGCACGCCACAGTACGACGTGCCCGGCCTCTTCCGCCCGGCTCGATCCACCTGGAGGCTCGCCGATGAGTGATACGCGCGATCCGGAGCTCACGACGTACCGGGATGTCCAGCTGTCGCCGGACTTCTCCGAACTGCGTCGCCGGTTCCGGCGGTTCGTGTTCCCGATGACCGCCCTGTTCCTGGTCTGGTACTTCGTCTACGTCCTGCTCGCCGACTACGCACACGGCTTCATGTCGCACAAGGTCGGCGGCAACATCACCGTCGCGCTGCTGTTCGGGCTCGGCCAGTTCGTGTCGACGTTCGCGATCACGCTGATCTACGTCCGCTGGGCCGACCGCCGGCTCGACCCGGATGCCGAGAAGCTGCGCCACCAGATCGAGGGAGAAGTCCAGTGACCGCCCCACTGATGTTGCCGCTGGCAACAGACATCGGCAACCCGACCGTCAACATCGTCATCTTCGCGTTGTTCGTGGTGGCCACGCTGGCGATCGTGTTCCGGGCCTCCCGCAACAACAAGACCGCGGCCGACTTCTACGCCGGCGGCCGCTCGTTCACCGGCCCGCAGAACGGCATCGCGATCTCCGGCGACTACCTGTCCGCCGCCTCGTTCCTCGGCATCGCCGGCGCGATCGCACTGAACGGGTACGACGGCTTCCTGTACTCGATCGGCTTCCTCGTCGCGTGGCTAGTGGCACTGCTACTAGTTGCCGAGCTACTACGGAACACCGGCCGCTTCACGATGGCCGACGTCCTGTCGTTCCGGCTCAAGCAGCGGCCGGTCCGGATGGCGGCCGCGATCTCGACCCTCGTCGTCTGCTTCTTCTACCTGCTGGCGCAGATGGCAGGCGCCGGCGGTCTGGTCGCGCTGCTGCTCGGCGTCAGCCACCGGGCCGGACAGAGCATCGTGATCGCCGTGGTCGGCATCCTGATGATCACCTACGTCCTGGTCGGCGGCATGAAGGGCACCACCTGGGTGCAGATCGTCAAGGCCGTGCTGCTCGTCATCGGCGCCGGCATCATGACGCTCTGGGTGCTCGCGAAGTACGCCTTCAACCTGTCCAGCCTGCTCGGCGCGGCCGTCGACAAGAGCCCGGCCGCCGGCGAGAAGCTGCTGTCGCCCGGCCTGCAGTACGGCGCCACCGGCGTCACCAAGCTGGACTTCATCTCACTGGCTCTCGCGCTGGTGCTCGGCACCGCCGGTCTCCCGCACGTGCTGATGCGCTTCTACACGGTTCCGGACTCGAAGGAAGCCCGCCGCAGCGTCAGCTGGGCGATCTGGATCATCGGCATCTTCTACCTGTTCACGCTCGTCCTCGGGTACGGCGCTGCCGCGATCGTCGGCCCGGACCGGATCAAGGCCGCACCGGGCAAGGCGAACTCGGCCGCACCGCTGCTCGCGTTCGAACTCGGCGGCGAGGTCCTGCTCGGCGTCATCTCCGCGGTCGCGTTCGCCACGATCCTCGCCGTGGTGGCGGGCCTCACGATCACCGCGAGTACGTCGTTCGCCCACGACATCTACGGCCAGATCATCAAGAAGGGCCAGATCAGCGGTGACGGCGAGGTCCGCGTCGCGCGGTACACCGCGGTCGTGATCGGCATCGTCGCGATCATCGGCGGTATCTTCGCCAACGGCCAGAACATCGCGTTCCTGGTGGCACTGGCGTTCGCGGTCGCGGCAAGTGCGAACCTGCCGACGATCCTGTACTCGCTGTTCTGGCGGCGCTTCAACACTCGCGGCGCCCTCTGGAGCATCTACGGCGGCCTGGCCTCGACGATCATCCTGATCGTGTTCAGCCCGGTCGTCTCCGGCAAGGTCGACAAGAAGACCGGCGCCAGCCTGTCGATGATCACCGACACGAGCATCGACTTCCACTGGTTCCCGCTCGACAACCCGGGCATCGTGACGATCCCGCTGGCCTTCGTCCTCGGCTGGCTCGGAACCGTCACCAGCAAGGAGCCGGTCGACGTCGACCGCTTCGCCGAAATGGAGGTCCGCTCCCTCACCGGCGCCGGCGCCGAGAAGGCGGTCCAACACTAAAGACCTGTCAGGCAGGCCCTGCTGAATCGACGCGGACCTGCCTGACAGCCCCAAACTCCGGGCGGCCAGGTAGGCGAGTACCTGACCGCCCGGATCACGTTCCAGGGCCGGCCGTCAGAACCCGAGGGTGGGCCAGAGTTTGTAGAAGGCGTCTCGAGAGGTGTTGCCGCGGATCTCTTCAGCGGCGTGCAGCCGGCCGAAGGTGAAGGGGTTGCCGCCGTCGGCGAAGACCTCCAGGGCGAGCTGGTGGAGGAGCTCGCGAGAGACAACCGAGTCCTGGTGTTCGCCGAGGATCTCCTGGACCTCTTCGGCCCGAGCGGCCAGCGCCGACGCCTCGTCACCCAGGACGGGTACGGCGGACTCCGCGGCGTACCGCAACCGCTTGGCGGCCTTGCGGACCTCGTGGAGTTCGTGGTCCTGCCCGGCCACCGTCTCCGCGGCCTGCGAGCGCTTGACCGCCTTCCGCATCCGCTTGCGGTCGTGGCCGAGGATGTCGTCGATCTGCTTGCTCGCCTTACGGTCGTCGCCGGTCACCGGCGGCTTCGCGATCAGCTCGTCCAAGGCATCGAGCAGCCGGAAGTACCGCTCGCTCTCGAGCGCCGCGAGCGCACCCGCGCGGCCGTCCTTGTAGACCCGGCGCAGGTGGTCGTCGATCCGTCCGGCGACACGGCCGATCACGAGCTCGACCGGCTGCTCCGCAACCTCGGCCGCGAAGTGCTCGCGCTGCACCTCCGCATCCCGCGCGACCCCGAGCTCACCCGCCAGCCACTTCAGCTCGGCCCGGAGCTCGTCACCGGCCTCGCGATCGATCACCGGACGGTACGTAGCCAGCGCCGACCGCAGCCGCCGCGTCGCAACCCGGAACTTGTGGATCGAGTCCGGGACGTCACGCCGTACCTCGGGGTCCCGCTCGTGGATCGCCTGCACCTGCGCAGCGGCGTACGCCCGGAACACATCGGACGTCCGCGGCTTCTTCGGCAGCGTCCAGTCCACGGTCGACGGCACCCGCTTGCCGAGCGCCCGTGCCAGCTTGCTCGGACCGCTCGCGGGCCGCGCGCCGGCCGACCGCAGCAGCTCACCGGCGTCCTCGAGCAACTGCTTGTCCCCGGAGACCAGCTCGACCTCCCACTCGCGCCAGCTCTCCGGCTCTCCGCCCTCGACCGTCGCGGTCACGCTGTCGTCGGCGACCTCCGCGAGTACGGCGCCGTCCGCGTCGAGCAGGCGGTGGACGATCCGCCTCGTCCGCAGACTCACCACCGGTACCAGCGCGTGATCGCGCGCATGCACCCGAACCGTGCGGACGACTGCGATCGGCACACTGCGCACCGATCGCCCGAGCGGGTGGTGGACCTCGAGCCGCTCACCCGACGACACCGGGAACTTCACATGCCAGCCGTCGTCCTCACCACCGGTACGCCGGCGCAGCGTCACCTTGTTAGCGGCCAGGTCGAGGTCGGCGGTGTCGTAGTACACCGCCTCGAGATCGAGCTCGACGGGTTGGGCGACGCTCGCGACCCCGGGCAGCTCGTGCAGCGCCGGCAGGATCACGCTGTCGTCGACGTCGTACTTCGTCTCGATCTCTAGCTGCTCAGTTCCCGGCATACCCCCTGTTTACCAGGCGTTCATGAACTGGTCAGGTTAGTGCGCGGAGATCGGCGACAAGTCGTTGCAGGTCGCGGTCCTCGATGCCGTTGACGGTCGTGCGGATCTGTCTGCGCTGGTTGCGATTCAGGGCCCGGCAGACCGCTGCGACGAGGACGAGTAGGGCGATCATGTGCGACCAACTCCCTTGAAGAACGTGTAGTGGAAGGTGCCGCCGGGCTCGGCGGTCCGCTCGAGGTCGCGGATGCCCGCGGCCCACTCGGCCTCGGTACGGCGGCCGGCCGCGATCGCGCGGTCCCGGACGGACTCGACCATCGCGATGAACGTCTTGCGGGTGAAGCCGTCGACGAGGTGCGGGAGCGTCTGGTCGGCGTACACGGTCCGTGGCTCGACGTGTACGCCGCCGTACCCGGCCTGCTCGAGGAGCGGCTGGAGGCGCCGGCCGATGAGCGAGTCGCCGCCCGCCTCGGCCTGGAGGTCGACGAGGCAATCGACGGCGGCTTGGGCCCGCGTGCTGCGCGGGTGATAGATGGCGGAGCCGTGGTCGCCTTCGATCACCGTGATCGTGCCGCCGGGGTTCAGCAGGTCGCGCAGGTTGACGAGAGCCTTGCCCGGATCCGCGAGGTGCTCGAGGACGAAGCAGACGAAGATGTGGTCGAACTTCTCGCCGCGCAAGTCGTGGAGGTCCGCGTGGCGCCAGTCGACTGTCGCGTCCGGCGCGTGGACGGCGACGCGGGCCTTCGCCTGGGCGAGCGATTCTTCGGAGACATCGAGGGATACGAGTTCGATGCCGGGGCTGCGGGTGACCAGCTGTACGGTCTGCGCGCCGACTCCGCAGCCTGCTTCCAGCACTCGGCTGCCGGCCGGGTAGGTGGTGCCGCCGTGGAGGAGGTCGGCGAGCGTTCCGGCCTGGTCAGCCAGGCGGCGGGTCTCCGCCGGGGTGTAGCCGTGGACGTAGTCAGTTCCCATACTTCTAAGATCCGACGACAATGGTCCTGTGAACAGGTCCAATCCGGGGAGAAGTGGTCGGTCCAATGGAGGCGCCGACTTCCTGCAACTGGATCCGGCCGAGGCGCCGCCCGGCGGTCTCGCGGACTGGCTCACCGACCGCCTCCGCACCGCGATCGCCACCGGCCACCTCCCGGTCGGCACCCGCCTCCCCGCCACCCGCACCCTCGCCACCGACCTCGGCATCTCCCGAGGCATAGTCACCGAGTCCTACCAACGCCTCACCGAGGACGGCCACGTCACCGGCCGAGGCCGCGCCGGCACGGTTGTGGTGGGCACCGGCAACTCGACAGGACGTAGTCGTCTACGTACACCTCCTCGCCCGCCTGGCACACCGGCAGAAGAGAGTGGAACGGGCGACGCCTCCTGTCCATCTGCAGATCTGAGTGGTCCCGGCCTCGAGATCTTCGACAACCTCCGGGCGGCACCGGCAAGGATCGACCTCACGCCGGGGGTGCCAGATCTGGCGGCGTTTCCGCGGGCGGCCTGGCTGCGGGCTGAGCGGGCGGTGCTCAAAGACCTGGAGTCGGCAAGCTTCGGGTACGGCGATCCGGCGGGGACGCCTGCCCTCCGGGGAGCCGTCGCCAACTGGCTCGCGCGCAACCGCGGGATCGCTGCGGACCCGGACGACGTGATCGTCGTGGCCGGTGTGGCGCAGGCGATCGGGCTGGTGGCGCAGGTGCTCGCGCAGCGCGGCGTACACGAGATCGCCGTCGAGGATCCGGGCTCGCTCGGATCCCGGCAGCACCTGCAGAACTGGGGTATGCAGACCCCGCCGATCCCCGTCGACGACCGCGGCCTGCAGGTCGACGTACTGCGGGAATCCGGAGCCGGCGTGGTGATGGTGACGCCGGCCCACCACTTCCCGACCGGCGTCGTGCTCGACGGTGAACGTCGTCGCGAGCTGATCCGGTGGGCAGCCGAGGGCGGGCTGATCATCGAGGACGACTACGACGCCGAACACCGGTACGACCGCCCGCCGGTCCCCGCACTCCGCGCGATGCTGGCCGACCGAATCGTCTACGCGGGCAGCATCTCCAAGCTCCTCGCACCGTCCTTGCGAATCGGCTGGATGCTCGCTCCCTCGCAGTACAAGGACGAACTCATCGGCCGCAAGCGCCTGGCCGACCTCGGCAACGCGGCACTTCCGCAGCTCACGCTCGCCCACCTGATGGAGTCCGGCGAACTCGAACGCCACCTGCGCTTCCTCCGCCGCCGGCACCGCGTCCGCCGGGACGCGATGGTCGCCGCCATCCACAACTACTTGCCCACCGCAACCATTCACGGTGCCGCCGCGGGCCTGCACCTCACGATCACCTTCGACGACCCCACCGACGACGCCGACCTGGCCGCGGCAGCCCTGGCCAAGGGAGTCAAAACCCATCCCCTGTCCTGGCACAGCCAACTCCCGCACGCCCCCGGCCTCGTCCTGGGCTACGCCGCCCGCACCCCGACCGAGATCACCGAGGCCATCGCCACGATCGCCGAGGCCGGATCCGTACCGAAGAACGGGTAGCGGTCTCAGCGGGTGTAGAGCTGGGCCATCGAGAGCGCGAACTGGGTCATCAGGTCCGGGTTGATCGCGCGTGCCGGCAGCGGCACCAGGTCGACGAGTTTGTCGTCGCCGACGCGGATCGTGGTGCGGCCGGTGGCGGTGTCGACGTACCCCTCGTCGCCGAGCGGGAGGGACTGGGAGGTCGCGGCCTTGCGGATCGGGACCATCAGGGCCTTCGCCTGCGGCGTACGGCGGACCGAGGTGTACAGCACGCTCGTCGCGGTGATCCAGCCGCAGACCGGGTCGCCGAGGGCGGTCTCGCCGTCCCGCCGGACCATCGCCGGGCCGTCCATCACCTTCTCGGCCGCGGACGTGCCGCGCTCACAGTCCGGCCGGGTGATCAACAGTTCGGGATCCGGCAGACCCGGCGCCTGCGCGATCGCGTCCTGACCCAGCACGACGTACTTGGCGAGCGTCGCCTTGGGTCCGGTGATCTTGTACAGCCGGCCGTTCAGCAGGAACACGACGAACGTGCTCGTGCCGTACCCGCCGTCGCCCAGCAGCGCCGGCTTGGCCGGCTCCTTCTTCGTCGCCGCATAGGCCCGCTGCGTCGCCGCCAACGTCGCCTTTGTTGCCGGAAGCACCGAAGTCTCGACCTTCAGCACCGGCCCGTTCGACGCCGTGCTGAGCGTCAGCTGACAGACGTCGTACGTCGGAAGGCCGAAGTCGACCGGTGGCGTCTCCGGCTGGATGTTCGCGACCGGCAGACCGAGCGTCGACATCACCAGCGCGGAATCCATCCGCACGCACAGCGTCTCCGCGAGCTTCGAACCGGTCGACGGTGTCGCGGACGGCGTGTCCGACGGGGTCTCCGAAGGCGTCTGCGAAACCGACACCAGCGGCGGCGCACTCGGCGCGTCCTCCTGCCCGGGTCCGCTACAGCCCGCGAGCAGCGCAGCCACCAGCCCAGCGGTCACTACCCGGCGGATTCGCATGATGACTGGAAGCCTAACGGGCGGCGCGGAGGTCCCTTTCGCGGACGGCGTGTTCGTCGGTACGGGCGTCGTACCGCCAGAACTCGCGCAGCCAGGCGGCGGTGCCGACCACGCCGATGACGCACAGTGCGCCGCCGCTGACGATCGCCGTCCGGACGCTGGTGAGGTCGGCGACCAGACCGGAGCGCGCCTGGCCGCCGAGCGGGCCGAGGGAGTACCCGAGCATCTCGATCCCGGCCAGCCGGCCGCGCATCTCGTCGGGGATCGTCTGGTTCCAGATCACCGAGCGGAACAGCACCGACACCATGTCGGCAGCCCCGGCCAGCGCGAAGAACCCGATCGCGAACCAGATGTTCGGCGCCAGCCCGGCGATACCGACCGCGGCGCCCCAGCCCATCGTGGCCAGCACCACCGCCCGGCCCTGGTGATGGACGTGCTTGGCCCAGCCGCTGGTCAGCGAAGCGCACATCGCGCCGATCGCCTCGGCGCTGTACAGGAGACCGAGCAGTTTCGGCTCCTTCAGGATGTCGGTCGCGAACGCCGGGAACAGCACGATCGGCATCGCCAGGAACATCCCGACCATGTCCACCAGGTACGTCGCCAGCAGGTCCTTGCGGCGGAACGCGTACATGATCCCGCCGCCGATCGCGCGCAGACTCGGCGCGGTGGTGTGGTCCCCGGCCTTGTACGAACCGAGCCGGGAGTAGAGCAACGTCGCGAAGACGATCCCGGTCAGCTCGATGGCAAACGCCCAGGTCACGCCCGCCGTACCGACCAGGACGCCGCCCAGCGCGGGACCGGCGAGCTGGCCGACCTGTGAGGTCAGCGAGCTCAGCGCGACCGCGGCCGGGATCTCCTGGTGGCGGACCACGCGCGGCAGGAGCGCCTCCCGCGAGGGCCGCTGCAGCGACGAGGCGACGGCGTTCAGCGCGCCGCAGACGTAGATCAGCCAGACCTGCGGGTGTGCGAGCAGCGTGTTGGTCACCATCAGCGCGGAGATCACGACTTGGGCGATCCCGGTGCCGACGAGCAGCTTGCGGCGCTCGACGTGGTCGGCCAGGGCACCGCCGTACAGACCGAACACGACGAGTGGTGCGATCGTCACCAGACCCATCGCGCCGACGGCGAAGTTCGATCCGGTCAGTTGGTACAGCTGGTACGGCAGGGCGACGTATCCGACCATGCCACCGAGGAAGAACACCGATCCGGAGACCAGCAGGATGCGGAAGTCACGGGAACCACGCCACGGGGTCAGATCGACGCGCAACCGGGCCAGTCGCGTGCGGAGACTTGCTGCCACCGCAACATAGTGACAGGTCCTACCGGTAGCGACGAACCTGATTTCCCACCAGCCTTTCGAGCACCGTCGAATCGTCGGGCCGCGACCCTCCGAGCGCCCTAGCGTGGAACCGATTGGTTGCCCAGGGCGTCAATCTCACCGGCCGGGACCGCCCGGCCGGTTCTCGGGAAACGGAGACGAACCGCATGATCTCGATCAAGTCGGCACGCACCCGGCTGCTCGCCACGCTCGCCGCGGGCGCTGCCGCCGGTGCCACGCTGCTTGTTCCGCCGGCCGCCCACGCCGCCGGTACGGCGACCACGTCGGCCACTTCGGCCACTTCGGCCACTGCCACGACCGCCGTGTCGGCGGTGCTGAAGCCGGGTGAGTACCTGAAGCCGGGCCAGTACCGTCGCTCGCCCAACGGGATCTACACGCTCATCATGCAGACCGACGGCAACGCCGTCCTCTACAAGGGCCGCACCGCGCTGTGGGCCTCGGCGACGAACCGCAAGTCCTCGAGCCTGATCATGCAGCGCGACGGCAACCTGGTCGTCATCTCCGGCCGTACGCCGGTCTGGGCCAGCAACACCGGCGGCAGCACCGGTGCGTACCTCGCCGTCCAGAACGACTCCAACCTGGTCATCTACAACGTCCGCAACAAGGCGGTCTGGTTCCGGCACATGGTGATCGGCACGCTCGGCTCCGGCCGGCTGCTGAACCCCTACGACATGCTGTTCTCGCCCAGCCGGATCTTCCGCCTGCAGATGCAGACCGACGGCAACCTCGTGATGGTCAAGAACGGCAAGACCCCGGTGTGGTCCACCAAGACGGTCAGCAAGGGCGCGTTCGCGGTCATGCAGCAGGACGGCAACTTCGTCGTCTACAGCGCCGCCAAGAAGGCCCTGTGGTCCAGCAAGACCGTCCGCAAGGGCTCCGTGCTGCAGATGAACAACGACGGCCGCCTGGTCATCGTGTACGGCCGTACGGCGGTTTGGTCCACCTCCGCCCACTGAAAATCGTGAGCCGCGGTGCTACAGGGGAGCACCGCGGCTCCTTTCATGCCCGGACCAGCGGCAGCAGGCCGGTCAGGTCGGTGCGCTCGCCGCTGGCGCGGAGTTTGCCGGTCGACCGGGCGTCGGCCCAGGTGGTGCGGCCCAGCGCGACGTCGATCCACAGCTCCGGCGGGAGTTCGATCACGGCGCCCGGCGTACCGCGGGTGTGCCGCGGGCCCTCGATGCACTGCACCGCGCCGTACGGCGGGACGCGGACCTCGACGGCGTGACCCGGCGCCTTTGCCACCAAGAGTTTCAGCAGTTCCTTCGTGAGCAGTTTCAAGTCGGCGCGCTCCGCCGTACCGTCGTTGTAGCGCTGCAACGCCTGCTGGAACGCGGGTTCGGACATCTCCACGACGTGCCAGCGTACGCGCGGGTTTGCGGTGACGCCCCTCTCGTCAGCGATAATCGGCCAGGAGAGAGGGAAGCGAGGTCGGGATGCTCACGCCCAGGCACCAGGCGCTGCTGATGACACTGGCGGGGATGACCGTCGGTGTAGCCGTGTTCGGCGCGGTGCTCGCCATCAACGGCGGCAATCCGTTCGCCACCGACAACAACACCTCGGTGGGGATCGTGACCTCGGCCCCACCCAGCACCCCGGCCTGTTCCGGTTGTCTCGAGCCCGGCTCCCTGCAGTACGTCGTGCAGGACTTCGGCACCGACGACGACCCGGTGTCCGCGGAGGTCCCGGCCGGCTGGAAGAGCGCCCAGGACGGCACCCGGCCGAAGTTCCTCGACCCGACCGGTGTCTGGCAGGTCCGGTTCGACACGCGGGGCAGCAAGCAGAGCCCGGACCAGCTGGTCGCCGGCCGCGAGCACAGCATCGACGAGCGCAACCTGAAGGTGCTCAGCCGTGACAACGGCACGCTGGTCTACACCTACACCGACCAGTCCCGCGGGCCGCGGATGGGCCTGTCACGCTGGATCTCGCTCGACGGCGGCAAGACGACAGCGGTGGAGATCACCGTCGGCGGCCGCCCACAGGACGAGGCCGGCCTCCGCGCCGTGCTCCAGCATGCGACCGACACCCTCAACCTGCAGGTCGCACCGGGCGACACCCGCCCGAACTAACACTTGATGTCGGTGGCTGGTGTGTTGCCCTGGACCAGGTAGCTCTCGACGACGTTCTTCACGCACGCGTTGCCCGACAGGTATGCCGTGTGTCCGTCGCCGTCGCGGGTAACCAGGACACCGCTTTCCAGCTGGTGCGCCAGCCCGACGGCCCACTCGTACGGCGTGGCCGGGTCGCGCGTCGTACCGACGACCATGATCGGCTTCGCGCCGGCCGCCTTGATCTTGTGCGGCTGGTTGACCGGCTTGACCGGCCAGTTCGCGCACGACACCGACGACCAGGCGAGGAACTCGCCGAACCGCGGTGACGCCGCCTTGTACGCCGGCAGGTTCGCCTCGATCTGCGCGATCGAGGTGAAATCGGGGTGATCGAGGCAGTTGATCGCGATGTTCACCTCGTTCGAGTTGTCGGCGTACCCGCTCTGCTGCCGGTCGGTGTACTCGTCGGCGAGCGCGAGCAGGCGGGCGCCGTTGCCCGCGAGCCCGTCGGCGACGGCGTCCTCGAGCCGCGGCCAGAAGTCCTTCAGGTACAGCGGGTAGATCAGGCCGAGGATGACGAGGGCCTGCGTGACCTTGCGGTTCCCGTCGCCGGGCAGCGGGTTCGCGTCGCTGTCCTTGATCAGCTGGTCGACCTTCGCGAGCACCTCGGTCTTGCTGCTGCCGAGCTTGCAGGACCGCTGCGCGCAGTCCTCCGCGAACGCGTCCAGCGCCTTGTCGAAGCCCTTCGCCTGCGCGATCCCCAGCTGCTCGTTGGTGATCGACGGGTCGACCGCGCCGTCCAGCACCATCCGGCCGACGTTCTTCGGGAACAGCTCGGCGTACGTCGCGCCGAGGTACGTGCCGTACGACATCCCCAGGTAGTACAGCTGCGGGTCGCCGACGATGCCGCGCAGTACGTCGATGTCGCGCGCCGCGTCCTTGGTCGACAGATGCGGCAGCAGGCGGCCGGAGCGCGCCTCACAGCCGGCGGCGAAGATCTTCGCCTCCTTGTCGAGGTCCGCGATCTCGGCCGCGTTGTCCGGGCTGCCGTCGGCGGCGATCATCGTGTCCAGCTGTTCGGTGTCCAGGCACTTGACCGGCGTGGACTCGCCGACCCCGCGCGGGTCCCAGCCGATGATGTCGAACTTCCGCAGCAGCGAGGAGCCGAACAGCATCGGCGCCTGCCCGGCGAACTCCTGCCCCGACGCGCCCGGACCGCCCGGGTTGATGAACAGCGTGCCGAGCCGGCCGCCGCGGTCCCGCGCCAGCACCTTCCGCGCCCGCAGCTCGATCGTCTGGCCGGCCGGCTTGGTGTAGTCGAGCGGGACCAGGATGGTCGCGCACTGCTGGTTGGATCCGCAGCGTTCCCAGTCCGGCTTCTGCTGGTAGAACTTCTCCAGCCCGGCCGGGATCGGGCCGACGGGTGCGCTGGGCGGGTTGCTGCCGATACCGGGCGCCGGGGCGCCGTCGTCCGCGTTCTGGGCGCGACTGGCCACCCCGCATCCGCTCGCCAGGACCGCAAGAGTTGCCACCAGTACGGTCGACCTGCGGAATCTCACTGCGCGGTTTCTCCCTCGTCGTCATGGTGCAGGCGGCGGCGCCGGCGCGGTTTCCGGGCCCGCCGCTCCTCGCGGGCCTCTTCCTCCGGTACGGCGTCCACTGCGGGCGTGGCGTCTGCTGCGGGCGTGGCGGCTGGTTCGACCGGGGCGGCGTCCGGGGTCGTCGTACTGGATGCCTCGTACTGCTGCCGGGGCGAGCACACGTCCGCGCGGCTGCAGGCGCAGCGCCGGCCCGAGGCCGCCAACCGGACGACCACGGTGTCGCTCGGCACGTTGTGCCCGACCACCACTCCATCACCCGCGGGGGTCTCCACCGCGGTCCCCAGCGCCGGGGCCTTCGCGTTGAACTCCTGGTAGAGCGGGTGCTCGTACTTCAGGCAGCACATCAGCCGGCCGCACGCACCAGAAATCTTCAGCGGGTTCAGCGGGAGGTCCTGGTCCTTCGCCATCCGCACGCTGACCGGCTCGAAATCCTTCAGGAACGTCGCGCAGCACAGATCCCGACCGCACGGCCCGATCCCGCCCTGCAACCGGGCTTCGTCGCGCGCGCCGACCTGCCGGAGCTCGATCCGCGCCCTCAGCGCCCGGGCCAGATCCCGGACGAGTTCACGGAAATCCACCCGGTGCGGGGCCGAGAAGTACACGATCACCAACTGGTCGACATCCGGCCGCCGGTCGACGAAATCGATCCCGACCACCTTCATCGGCAGGTCGTGCTGCCGGATCGTCCGCTTGGCGATCACCCGCGCGTCGGCCCGCCGCTGCCGGTTCTGCTCGTCGCGATCCAGGTCCTTCGCGGTCGCGATGCCCGCACACAGCGGCAGCCCGCCGACCTCGTCGGTGACGTACTGCGGCGCCCACACGCACTCGGCCACCTCGGGCCCGTCGTCAGTAGGCACGAGCACCTTGTCCCCCACCCGGGGCCGAAACTCGCCCGGGTCCAGGTAGTAAAGCCGCCCGTACCGCTCGAACGACACCGCCATCACCATGCCCACGCCGTCAGAGTACTGGCAGATTGTTCAGGTCGACCCTCAACGTCGCGGACCGGTTGTTCGTCTGCATCAATGAGAGGGGTGGTGGGGTGACCGACTGGGAGCCTGCGTTCCGGGCGTTGCTGTCCTCGCGGGGCGGCGCGCTCCGGAGCTATGCCTATCTGCTGACCGGCGACGCGAGTACGGCCGGTGACCTCGTCCAGGAAGCGCTCACGCGGGTGTTCAGCCGGCGGCGGATCGGTGGGGACGTCAACGAACTCGAGGCGTACGTGCGCCGCGCGATGCTCAACCAGTACATCGACAGCCGCCGCCGACTCAGGCGCTGGAACGCGACCCGCCACCTGCTGGTCGACCTCCCGCACCACGACGACGACCAACTGGCGGTGGCGGACGAAGTACGGCGAGCGCTCGCGACCCTGTCACCGAAGCAGCGGGCCTGCGTCGTACTGCGCTACTACGAGGACCTGACCGTCACCGAGATCGCCGACGAACTCGGCTGCGCCGAGGGCACCGTGAAGCGCCACCTGGCCGACGCCAGGGCCAAACTCGCCACCCAACTCGGCGTCCCGGAGGAGAGCACCCAATGACAGACCTACAAGACCTGCTCCGAGCCACAGCCGCCCAGGGAAGCGACGCCGTCGACCTGGCAGAGGACGCCGTCGCCGACCGCATCCGCCACCGCCGCACCCGAACCCGACGCCTCACACTCGGCGCCACAACCCTGGCTGCCGCAGCCGTGATCGCAGGTACCGCGTGGGCCGTCCACCCCGGCCCACAGACGCCAACAGCAACCGGGCCGTCGGCACCCGCCGTCCCGCCGCGAATCGTCACCTCCGACGTGGACAATCTCAGCGGAATGGAAGCAGCTCTCCCGACAACGCTGACCGCCGACGCCAACGGATGCGTCCGGCCGGGTCACTCGAACACGACTCTCGTGTGGCCCCGCGGCTACACGGTCCGCGGAACTCCGGACTCCTTCGAAATCCTGGACGCCGAAGGCAAGCCGGTCGCCCACTCGGGCGCCCCGCTCACCATCGGCGGCGGAGGTGCAGACAGATTCCAGAACACCTGGGCGGGCCGGGAATGCGCCACCGGCGGACACCTGTGGATGGTCGGCGGGATCAGCGCCCGACGCTAGCTAGCGGTGGCTGTTCTTGACTGTGCTGGTGAGTTTTTCGTTGTCGGGGCCGTAGACCGCGCAGACGACCAGACGGTCGTTGTCCTCCCAGATGGACCTGGTGGGGGTCCAGTACGAGAGATCCAGCTCGGAGTCGTCGGGGGATTTGCCGACATAGCTGGTGAATCTGGGGCTGCACGCGCGGTCGGCGGCTTTGTCCACGCCGTTGTCGCCCGGATACGGGCCCTCGGGAAGAGTGACGTCGGCGATGACCTCGCCGTCGTGGGCGAGGGTGCACGGCTGGCGGACGACCTCGGCCTCCTGGCTGCCATCGTCGAAGCATTCACCGACGGCCAGGTCGTCGACGCTGGTCGTCGGGCCGGCCGAGTACGACGAGACCGGTTCGGGCGAGCCGTAGTCGTCGTCGTACGACGAGCCGAGCGCGATCACGAGCCCGATCAGGACGACGTACCCGATCGTCACGAGTGAACCGATCACCAGTCCGGCGATCGCCATCCCCTTGCCGGCCTGCCCGCGGCGGTTGATCTGCACGAGCGCGGCGATGCCGAGACCGATCGCGACCGGCGCGGACAGACCGATGAAGATCCCGCCGATCCCGGTCGCCAGCGCCGCGGCCGCGAGCCCGTTCGTCCCGCCCGACCCCGTGTAGCCGTAGCCGTATCCGTACGGCGCCGGCGGTTGGCCGTACTGCGCCGGATACTGCCCCGGCCCGTAGCCCTGCCCGTACGCCGAATGCGGCGGCTGCGGCCCGTACGGCGGCTGCCCGGAAGCCCCGTACTGCGGCTGCCCCTGCCCATAAGCCGGCTGCCCATAAGCCGGTTGCCCATAAGCCGGCTGCCCAGGCGGCCCGTACTGCGGCTGACCGGCGGGCGGCTGCGGTTGTCCCGGCGCCACCCAAGGCGACCCGGCCTGCTGCGCCTGCGTCGGCTCCGGCCGCCCGTACGTCGGGAATGCCCGCGTCGGCTCCTGGGTGGGGAAGACCTGCGTCGGGTCCTGGGTCGGGAACGACCGGGTGGCGTCCTGGGCGGCGTCGTGCGGCCTGTCCTGCGGACGTTCTGGTTCGTACGGTGGCTGAGTCACGCTATCCCCACTGCTCCCCCGCGGGCATTACCGCTGTGATCCGCGCATCGTACCCGTCAGCTTGGTCCCCGGCATCCCGACCAGACACAGGACGTTGCCGTCAGCAACGTCACGATCTTCCAGTACGACGTAGTACATGTCCAGCTCGGACCGCTCGTACGGCTTGCCGATGAACTCGAGGAACGCGCCCGCGCACTGCTGCGTCGCCACCGTCCCGGTCTGCGCGACCGACAACCCCACGAGCGCCGCGCGCACCTTCGCGTACGCCTCCCCGGTGTGCGGCACCGCGCAGTCCGCGATCCGCACCAGCTTCAGCGCATCGGCGTCCAGGTCGGCGTCGAAGCAGCGCCCGACGGCGACCTGCGAGATCGACACCGTCCGGCCGATCCCTTCCCGGTGTTCGCCGATCAGGTTGAGCGTCACCGCGACCGCGGTCGCGATCACCCAGGCCAGCGAGACCAGCAACGCGCCGTACGCGAGCCGTTTCCCGCGGCCACCGGTCCGCTTGATCCGCCGCAACGCGATCGCGGCCAGGACCACGGCGATCGGCACCATCCCGGGCAGGCTGGTCGCGAGCGCGGCGACGGCGTACTTGTCCTGTTTCTGCTGCGCCGGGGTCGGGACACCCTCGAGCCATGACTCAGCCGACGGCAACGGCTGCCGCGCAGGCTGGATCTCGGAGGGCGGCTGGTTCATCGGTGTCCGTTCGGCGAAAGTGCCGAGCGATCTGCTTCACCCGGACACCCAGTCATCGGACCCGCTGGTCTCGGTGTTACACCACCCGCCCAGTTATCGGACGTGCACCCCGGAACGTGACCTCAGCGCAGTACGCGGCGCGGGATCGTGAAGCCGTCGCTGCGGCCCTCGAACAACGAGACCGTCATCGCCTCCAGGGCGACCAGCGGCGCGACGTTCGCCTCGATCGCCTCGCGGCACATCCCGATCGCGTCGATCCGGCGAACGGTCTGCTCGGGTGTCGTCCGCGCCGCGAGCTGCTCGACGTTGCGGTGCAACTCTGCGTTGATCAGCTCGCTACCCGATCGGGTCTGCACGACCAGCACATCCCGGTACAGCGCCATCAGATCGACGAGTGACCGGTCGAGCACGTCGCGTTCCCAGCGTTTGGCACGGGCCTTCTGCTGATCCTCGAGCTCCTTCAGCGCGGCGTTCGCCTCGCGCGGCTTGGCGCCCTTGGTCCCGACGCCGAGCGCCTGCTCGAGCGCGGCCCGCTCCTTCTCGTCGACCTTCTCGGCGCTTGCCTTCGCCTCGACCTTGGCCGCCTCGACCAGCTGTTGTGCCGCCTTCAAGCACGCTCCGAGGTCACGCAACGCGAACGGGACCTCGAGCACCTTGCTCCGCCGCTCGCGGACCTCTTCGTCACGAGCCAGCGCCCGCGCCCGGCCGATATGCCCCTGTGCGGCCCGCGCGGCGAACCAGGCCAGCTCCTGATCCACGTCGAGCTTGCGGCTCAGCATCTCCGCGACCGCGGCGACCGGCGGCGTACGCAGCACCAGCAGACGGCAGCGCGAACGAATCGTCGGTACGACGTCCTCGACCGTCGGCGCGCACAGCACCCACACGGTCCGCGGTGCGGGCTCCTCGATGCTCTTCAGCAGGGCGTCCGCGGCCTGCTCGGTCAGGCGATCCGCGTCCTCGATCACCATCACCTGCCACCGGCCCTGGGTCGGGCTCATCGCGGCCCGGCGGACCAGTTCACGGACCTCGCTGACCCGGATCGACAACAGCTCGGTGCGGATCAACGACACGTCGGGGTGCGCCCCGCTGAGCGCCGTACGGCATTCGTTGCACTCGCCGCAGCCTTGGTTTGCGCACTGCAGGGCGGCCGCGAACGCGCGACCCGCGTTCGACCGGCCGGATCCCGGCGGACCGGTGATCAGCCAGGCATGCGTCATCCCGGCGACCGCAGCGCCCTTTTCTCCACGCAGCACGCCAGCCGCGCCGTCAACGGCCCTCCGCAGCACGGCGACGGCCGGGTCCTGGCCGACCAGGTCGTCCCAGACACTCATAGGTCCACCTTCGGGAGGATCGGCTGGAGGCGGGCGCGGATCTGTTTGGCGATGTCCTCGCGGTCCTGGGCGGCGTCGATGACCAGGTAATACTGCGGTTCGGCCGCCGCCAACTCGAGGAACGCGTGCCGCACCCGCTCGTGGAACTCGTCGGACTGTGCCTCGATCCGGTCCCGCTCCTCGAACCGGCCGAGACCGCGCTTCGGCGGCAGATCGAGCAGGATCGTGAGGTTCGGCCGGAGGTCGTCGGTGGCCCAGCGATTCACCCGCTCGACGTCGGACACATCCAGATCCCGCCCGGAGCCCTGGTAGGCCAGCGCGGAGTCGACGTACCGGTCGGTGATCACGACTGCGCCGGCCTTGAGCGCCGGCTTGATCACGGAGTCGACGTGCTCGGCCTTGTCGGCGGCGTACAGCAACGCCTCCGTGCGGTGCGAGATGTCGCCGGTCGCCGGGTCGAGGACGATCTGCCGCAACGTCTTGCCGAGCTCGGTCGCGCCCGGCTCGCGGGTCAGCAGGACCTGTTGCCCCTGCTCCTCCAGCCATTTCACGAGCAGCGCGGACTGCGTCGACTTGCCGGCCCCGTCACCGCCCTCGATGGCGATGAACAGGCCGGTCGTCGGGTAGTCACCGCGGGTCTTGCCGAAGCTCCGCCGTACGTCGCGCCAGAACGGGACGCCCGGGCGGTCGTCCATCTGCCGCCAGGCCAGCAGACCGATGACCCCGGCCAGGATCGCGGCCGCGAGCATCGTCATCGAGGCACCGTTGTACGTCGCCGAGTGGCCGCGGATCGTCCACGTGTGCCGGCCGATCGCACCGGCGGCGAACGGCGCGATCGCCAGCGTGACCGCGAGCACCGTGCGGACGGCTGACTGCACGAACGCGAACGTCCGCCCGCGAACAGCATCCGGTACTTCGAGACCGAGCAGCGTGTACCCGGAAACCCACGAGCCGCCCGCGCAGAACCCGAGCAGGATCGCGATCATCGTGGCGATCTCGATCTGCTGGATCAACGCCAGCCCGGCCAAGCAGACGCCGGACCCGACCAGCCCGGCCGCGAACAACCGCCGCCGCGACAGCCCGGAGAAGATCCGCGGCGCGAACCCCATCCCCAGCGCGAGACCGCCGAAGACCGCACCGAACAGCACGCCGTACCCGGGGTCGCCGGCGCCGAGGTCCTCGACGTACGTCCGGCCCAGTCCGACCACGACCGCACCGGCCGCGAACGCCCCGGAGATGCCGACCACGAGACCGCGGACCACCGGCGTGCCGGTGACGTAGGACCAGCCCTCGACCATCGTCCGCCACAGCGTCGGATGGTCCTCGTGATCGTGGACCGCGCGGCCGATCTCGGCGACCGACACGATTGCGAACGCGGAGACGACGAACGTCGCGGCGTTCACGTACACCGCGAGGTCGATGGAGAAGTCGCCCGCCCAGCGAGTGACCAGGGTGATCGCGGTGAAGATCACCGCGGCCGGAAGCGCGGTGCCGTACGTCGTGATCAGGCTGATCTGGTTGGCCGCTTCGAGCCGGTGCCGGGGAATCAGGTTCGGCACCGAGGCGTCCTTGGCCGGACCCCAGATCAGGCTGACGATCTCGATCAGCACGGTCGCGATCAGCAGCCAGGTCAGCGTGCCGACGATCGGGATCGTGACGAAGAACGCGGCCCGGATCAGGTCGCCGAGGATCATCGTCCAGCGCCGGTCCAGCCGGTCGGCGACCCAGCCGGCCACCGGACCCATCACCAGCGCGGGCAGCACGCGGAGGAACAGCACGCCGCCGATCGCGAAGTTCGCCGCCTGGTAGTTGTCGCCGGCGAACGACTTCGCCATCGCGGTCAGCGCCAGCAGCCCGATCCAGTCGCCGAGGCTCGACAACCCGAACCCGATCCACAGCCGCCGGAACGCGCGGATCCGCAACACCGCGCGCACGTCATGCGCCGGTGCGGGATCGGTCAGCGGGTCGTAAGCCTCCGGCACGCCTAAAGACTAGTGGGCCGCACGGACAGCCTCACGCAGCGCATCCAGCGCCGCCTTCAGCTCACCCGCCGCCGGGTACCCGAACCCCAGCCGGAACACCCGCGCCTCGTCCCCGAACCAGCCCCCGTCGGCCAGCCGCACACCCCGGTCCGCCGCCTCCTGCTTGAACCGGACGGGATCGACCTTCAGTCGCACCACGCACAAGGCCCCGGCATCCGGCCGGACCCACTCGACCACATCGCTGTTCTCCTGAACCCAGTTCTGGGCGATCCGAAGGTTCTCCGCCAGCCAAGACCTTCGTGCCCCGAGGATCTGGTCCTCCTGCTCGAGCACTCGCACCGCCATCGCCTCGGTCACCGGCGCCGCGGATACGACCGTGCTGAACTTCCCGGTCGTCAGCTGGTCCACCAGTTCGTCATCAGTGCTCACGACCCACCCGATCCGTAGCCCGGCGGCCCCGTGACACTTCGACAGCGAGGCCACCGACACAACCCTCGCGCCAAGGTGAACGGCGGTCTCCGCAACCGGATCATCGCCGTACGACGCCACCCGGTACGTCTCGTCGACCATCAAATACGCGTCCGGGCACACCTCGCCCATCGCGATCACGATGTCCTGCAGCGTTTCCCGCGCTATCGCAACACCTGACGGGTTCTGCGGAGTCGTCAGGCTGACCAGCTTGGTCTCCGGCGTGAGCTGCGCCCGGACGGCATCGGCCGTCACGCGGTACCCATCGTCGAAGGTCAGCGGAATCACCCGCACGTCAGCGCCGAGCGACGCGTAGATGTTGCGGGTGTTCGGGAACAGCGGGTTGGTCGTCACGACCTGCCCGCCGCGCTCGAGCAGCAGGTACGACAGCAGGAAGATCCCGTGCATCCCGCCGACCGTGACGACGACCTGATCCGGCCGTACGCCGTGCCGCTCGGCGATCGCGGCCCGCAGCCGGGGGTCGCCGGCCGACGTGCCGTAGCCGAGCTCGAGATCCGCCAGCTCCGGCGTCAGCACGTCCGCCAGCCGGAGGTCCGGCCCGTAGCTCTCGCCCAGGTCGTGCACGGGCTGCTCGGCCGTCAGGGACATGATCTCGTTGCGCGGGAAGGTGGCCATAACGCCATCGTTCTGGGCCTGGTCTGGCGACCCCAGAGCCAATCCGGCAGAATTGGTTCGCAGATGAGACCAATCGAGGTGGTTGAGCGGTTGGGCCGTTGGTCGTCCGGCCGCGGCCCGCTGTACGTGCTGCTCGCGGCCCGCCTCCGCCAGCTGATCGATGACGGCGAACTCCCTCCGGGCGTGCTCCTGCCGCCGGACAGGGCGCTGGCCGGTGCGCTCGCAGTCGGCCGTACGACGGTGGTCGCGGCGTACGACCTACTCCGCGCCGAAGGCCGGATCAACCGTCGCCAGGGCAGTGGCACACGGGTGGCCGGCGTACCGTCCGGCGGTCCGGTCGAGGACGCCCCGGTCGACCCGATCTTCCTGGACTCGTTGGAGGCGCGCGACGACGACGTACTGCTCGCCATCTGCGCAGCCCCCGGCGATCCGCCGCCGCAGGTTGCCGAGGCGTTCGTGGAGATCGCTCCGGAGCTCGGTCGGATCAGCGATGACATCGGCTACTACCCGTACGGTCACCCAGCGCTGCGGAAGGCGCTGGCTGGTCGGTACACGGCTCGCGGCGTACGGACGTCGTTCGAGCAGATCCTGGTCACCAACGGCGGCCAGCAGGCCCTGTCCTTGCTGGCGCATGCTCTGGTCTCGCCTGGTGACCAGGTGCTCGTTGAGGCACCGACGTACCCGGGCGCGCTGGAGGTGTTCCGCGAGGAGGGCGCTGTACTGCGGGGGCTTCCGGTCGGGCTGGACGGGTTCGAGGCGGCCGTGCGGGAGCGGCGTCCTGCGCTGGCCTACGTGATTCCGACGTACCAGAACCCGACGGGGTCAGTGATGTCGGCGCTCACCCGCCAGCGGCTGGCCGGAGCTGGCATCCCGCTGATCGAGGACGAGGTGCCTGCGGACCTCGGGTTCCCTGGAGAGCTGCAGCCGACGCCAATGGCGGCGTACTCCGACTCTGTGATCTCGATCGGCTCACTCAGCAAGAGCATCTGGGGCGGCCTACGGATCGGCTGGATCCGCGCGTCCACGCCCCTGATCAACCGGCTGGCCCGGCTGCGCGCCGTACACGACCTGGGCGGAAACGTCCCCACCCAGCTGGCCGCCGTACGCCTGCTGCCGCTGTTGGACGGTCCCGGCCTGCACCACACCCTCAAGTCACGCCACGACCACCTGCACCGGCTCCTCACGCAGGCCTTCCCCACCTGGGAGATCCCGACCGTCACCGGCGGCCAGTGCCTCTGGGTCCGCCTCCCGTACGGCGACGGCACATCCTTCGCCCAAACCGCACTCCGCCACGGCCTGGCCATCCTCCCCGGCGCCAGCCTGGACGTCACCGGCAACAGCGACACCCACATCCGCCTACACTTCCGAGCCCCCGAACCACCCCTCACCCAAGCCGCCCACCGCCTAACCACAGCCTGGTCCGCCTACCACCCACCGGCGACCCGAGCACACCCCCGCCCAACCATCGCAATCTGACGGCGGACGTGCAGCACTCACCAACCTGGTCCTTCAACGGCTGACACGCTGCGGCTCAGCCTGCACGAGCCTGCCGGAGGTTGGTTGGTGAGTGGCGCAGGTCCGGCATCCGGATTCAGCTGGTGAAACGGAGGGTGAGGGTGGCGGGGGCGGTTTTGAGTTTGTCGCGGTCGGGGAGGGCGGGGCCGCAGGCGGCTGTGCCTACGCCGGTCTGGGCGATGTCCAGAGTGACGTAGGTGGTGTCGCCGGGGACCAGGTCCGGGGTGTGCTTGGCCGTCTCCAGTGCCTGGCTCGTCCAGTCGCGGACGGTCAGGCCGAAGAGCTCGTTGACTGCCTCGACGCGCAGACCGTCCAGCTGGGCCCAGCGGGTGTCGATGCGGTGGCCGTTCTCCTGGGGCCGGACGTACGGCGTCTGCAGCTCGGCGACCGTGGCGGAGTACTTGCCGACCGCGGCAGCTTCGCGCGTGTCGACGTATGCCTCGTTGGGGCCGGTGCCGAACCACTCGACCCGCTCCACCTTCGGCAGCTCGAACGTGATGCCGAGCCGCGGCAACACCTCCGGGAACAAGCCTTCCGGTACGACGCTGAGCTCGAGCACCACGCCGTTGTCGACAGCCGTCCAACGCCACGTACTACGCAGACCCCACTGCAACGCGGGCGGCGCAGTCCGGGTCACAACCTCCCAGGCACCGTCCTGCTCGCCCTGCGAAACGATCCGATGCTGCACCCGGTGCAACCCCTGCTCCCGCCAAGCGTCGGCAACACCCGGGATCGCATCGTTGTCGATCGGCGCCCGCCACACGTCCAGCCGCACGTTCTCCAGCCCGGCGACGCTGATTCCCTGCACGCCGGTGGTTCCCGAGGCAGGCGAGCCGGACGGAAGAGCAGCAGCCGGGGCCGGCTCGTCCAGGCGGATCTGGCCCCAAGCGATGCGGTGACCAGCGTCGGCCCATGACGTCGCGTCGGCCAGCTCGGCAGTAACCGTCAGCCAGGTCTCGGGGCGAGCGTCGCGCTGCTTCTCGATCCCCGGCGGCAGCTCGACCGACACGGTCTCGCCCGGTGCGATCACCGGAACCGGCAGACCGCCGCCCCCGATGACCTCGCCTTCGGCCTCGAGCCGCAGCGTGAAGTTCAGGTGGCTGGTGTCCAGCACCTCGTACCGGTTGGTGATCGACACTCGGTTGCCATCAGCAACGATCCGGAGCGGCTCGATCACCTTGACGTACTCGTGCATCCCCGGCGACGGCGTACGGTCCGGGAACAGCAGCCCGTCGCAGACGAAGTTGCCGTCGTGGATGGTCTCGCCGAAGTCGCCGCCGTACGCATAGACCTCGCGTCCGTCGATCGTCGTGCGCAGACCGTGGTCGATGAACTCCCAGATGAATCCGCCCTGGCAGCGCGGGTACTTCTCGAACACCTCGCGGTAGTCGAGCAGCCCGCCCGGCCCGTTCCCCATCGCATGCCCGTACTCGCACAGGATGAAGGGAAGGTTGCGATAAAGACTGCTGTCCGCCCCGATCTCCGCGCAGCCCTCCGGCGAGGTGTACATCCGCGAGTAGATGTCGACGAACTCCGCCTCGGTGTCGCGCTCGTAGTGCACCGGCCGCGACGGGTCGAGCGCCTTCACCGCGTCGTACATGTCCTTCAGGTTCGAGCCCATCCCGCACTCGTTGCCGAGCGACCAGATCACGATCGACGGGTGGTTCTTGTCGCGGTGCACCGTACGCCGCATGCGGTCGACCAGGTCGTCGCGGAACCGCGGATCCATCACCGGGTTCGGCAGCTTCGGCGGCTGCGGCTCGTACCCGAACCCGTGCGACTCCAGATCGCACTCGTCGATCACGTACAGCCCGTACTCGTCGCACAGCGAGAGGAAGTGCGGGTGCGGCGGGTAGTGACTCGTGCGGACCGCGTTGATCCCGGCCCGCTTCATGATCAGTACGTCGTCGAGCATGTCCTGCTCGGTCAGCGTGCGACCCCGGTCCGGGTGGAACTCGTGCCGGTTGACGCCGTTGAACAGCACCCGATTGCCGTTGACAGTGAAGATCCCGTCGACGATCGCGACGGTCCGGAACCCGATCCGCAGCCGCACCTCGCCGCCCGCGCTCCGCAGTACGGCGTCGTACAACCGCGGCACCTCGGCACTCCACGGCTGCACGCCCTCGACACGCACGTGCTCACCCGTCGCCACCGTCAGATCCAGCTCAGGCACCGAAACCGTGCCCGGTACGTCGGACTCGACGAGGAGCGTGCCGGCGCCGTCGATGTGGTCCCACGCGGCCTTGACGAAGACGTCGGTCGGCGCGTCCGGACGGAGCGCGAGCAGGTTGACCTCGCGGAAGATCCCGGACAGCCACCACATGTCCTGGTCCTCGACGTAGCTGCCGACCGACCACTGGTGCACGCGGACCGCGATCCGCGCTTCCTTGCCTGGGGCAACCAACGAGGTGATGTCGAACTCCGAGGGCAGCCGCGACCCCGACGACCAGCCGACCTCGGAGCCGTTCACGAACACGGCGAACCGCGAGTCGACGCCCTCGAACCGCAGCACGATCCGCGCGCCGTCCCAGTTCGCCGGCACCGTCACGGTCCGGACGTAGTCGCCGGTCGGGTTGTCGGTCGGCACGTACGGCGGCTCGAGCGGGAACGGATAGACCACGTTCGTGTACGCCGGGGCGCCGTACCCGCTCAGCTGCCAGTGACCGGGGACCGCGATCGTGTCCCAGCCGGAGGTGTCCGGGTCCTTCAGATCGTCCGGCGCGTCCGCCACCGTCGGTGACAGCCGGAAGCTCCAGTCCCCGCTGAGCGCCAACCGCCCGGAGTCGTCGTCCAGCCAGGCGCGCGGCGCCAGCACGTTCTCACCGGAGGCAAAGTCCTCGACATAGGTCACAGCCCCAGACCCTAAGCCAACTCTGTTCATGAATCCACACCGATGAACAGATATGGACAGCAGGCCTCAGCGCGAGCAGTTCTGGCACACTCCGACCAGCGCGACCTGCTCGGGCGCGAGATGGAAGCCGAGCTCGCGGGCGAGCTTCTTCCGGGCCGACTCGAGCACGTCGCCCGGGGCGTCGTACACCGTGCCGCACTCGGAGCAGCGCAGATGCAGGTGGCGCGGGGCCAGGTCGCCGGCCAGGTGGTACGTCGTACCGGCTCGACCGAGGTGGACGTGGGTGACGAGGCCGAACTCGCCCAGCGCGTCGAGCGCCCGGTACACGGTCGCGCGGTGGATCCCCGGGCGCAGCTGCTCGGCCCGCTCGCCGATCTGCTCCGCGCTCAGGTGCTCCTCGGTGCCCGCCAGCACCTCGACCACCGCGAGCCGGGCGGGCGTGACCCGCTCGCCCCGCTCGCGGAGCCGCTGCGCGCTGACCTCGACCGCACTCGTCATGGGCGCTCCCTCAGGACTTCTTCGCCGCCGACTTCTTCGCGGTGGTCTTCTTGGCCGGCGCCTTCTTGGCCGTCGTCTTCTTCGCGGCGGTCTTCTTGGCGGCCGTCTTCTTGGTCGTCGTCTTCTTCGCCGTGGACTTCTTCGCGGTCTTCTTCACCGGCCCGCGGGCCCGTTTGTCGGCCAGCAGCTCGGCCGCGCGGAGCAGCGAGATCGTCTCGACCGCGTCGTCCTTGCGGAGCGTCGCGTTGGTCTCGCCGTCGGTGACGTACGGGCCGAAGCGGCCCTCCTTCACCACGATCGGCTTCTTGGACTCCGGGTCCTCGCCCAGCTCCTTGAGCGGCGGGGCGGCGGCCCGGCGACCGCGCTGCTTCGGCTCGGAGTAGATCTTCAGCGCCTCTTCGAGCGTGATGTCGAACATCTGCTCCTCGGTCGCCAGCGACCGCGAGTCCGTGCCCTTCTTCAGGTACGGCCCGTAGCGCCCGTTCTGCGCCGTGATCTCGTCGCCCGACTCCGGGTCCTTGCCGACCACGCGCGGCAGCGACAGCAGCTTCATCGCGTCGTCGAGGCCGACGTTCTCCAGCGTCATCGACTTCAGCAGCGACCCGGTCCGCGGCTTGGAGCCCTTCGGCGCGTCCTCCGGCAGCACCTCGGTCACGTACGGCCCGAAACGGCCCGCCTTGGCCACGACCTTCAGCCCGGTGTCCGGCGCAGTACCGAGGTCGAGCTCGACGCCCGACGGCTGGGCCAGCAGCTCGTGCGCCTTCTCGACCGTCAGCTCGTCCGGCGGCAGGTCCTCCGGCACGTTCGCGCGGCGCTCGTCCTTGTCCTCGACGTACGGCCCGTAGCGGCCGACGCGGAGCACGATCCCGGTGTCGGCGCCGCCGACCGGGAACGTCGACATCTGCCGGGCGTCGATGTCGCCGAGGTCGGTGACCATCGACTTCAGGCCCTCGAGCTGGTCGTCGCCGAAGTAGAACCGCGACAGCACGCCCTCACGCTGCAGGTCACCGGCCGCGACCTCGTCGAGCACGTCCTCCATCGTCGCCGTGAACGCGTAGTCCACCAGCCTGGTGAAGTGCTCCTCGAGCAGCCGGACGACCGCGAACGCCAGCCAGGCCGGAACCAGCGCCTGCCCCTTCTTGTAGATGTACCCGCGGGCCACGTTGGTGCCGAGGATCGTCGCGTACGTCGACGGGCGGCCGATCTCGCGCTCTTCCATCTCGCGGATCAGCGTGGCTTCGGTGTAACGCGCCGGCGGTTTGGTCTCGTGCCCGGACGCGACCACCTCGGACGCGGGCAGTACGTCGCCCTCGTGCACATCCGGCAGCCGGGTCTCCTGGTCGTCCGTCCCGGCGGACGGGTCGTCCGCGCCCTCGACGTACGCCTTGAGGAAGCCGTGGAACGTGATCACCCGGCCGGACGAGGTGAACTCGCACTGCTCGCCGGTCGCCGCGGTCGCGTCGATCTTGATCGAGACGCTGTTGCCGACCGCGTCCCGCATCTGGGACGCGATCGTCCGCATCCAGATCAGCTCGTAGAGCCGGAACTCACTGCCGCTCAGACCGGTCTGCGCCGGAGTCTGGAACGTCTCGCCGGCCGGCCGGATCGCCTCGTGCGCCTCCTGGGCGTTCTTCACCTTGGAGGTGTAGACGCGCGGCTTGTCCGGCAGGTACGACGCGCCGTACAACTCGCGGACCTGGGCCCGGGCGGCGGTGATCGCGGTGTCCGACAGCGTGACGCTGTCGGTACGCATATAGGTGATGTTGCCGTTCTCGTAGAGCCGCTGGGCGACCTGCATGGTCTGCGACGCGGACATGCCGAGCTTGCGGCCGGCCTCCTGCTGCAGCGTGGTCGTCCGGAACGGCGCGTACGGCTTGCGGGTGTACGGCTTGGACTCGATCGAGCGGACCGTGAACTGCGACTCCCGCAGCGCGCCGGCCAGCGCGGTCGCGGTCGCCTCGTTCAGATGGACGGTGTTCGCGCCCTTGAGCTCACCGGTCGAACTGAAGTCGCGGCCCTGCGCCACCCGCTTGCTGTCCACCGAGACCAGGCGGGAGGGGAAGAGTCGCGGGTTCCGGTCCTCGCCGGCGTCCAGCGTGGCGTCGAGATCCCAGTACGAGGCGCTGCGGAACGCGATCCGCTCGCGCTCCCGGTCGACCACCATCCGGATCGCGACCGACTGCACCCGGCCCGCCGACAGCCGCGGCATGACCTTCTTCCACAGCACCGGGGAGACCTCGTACCCGTACAGCCGGTCGAGGATCCGGCGCGCCTCCTGGGCGTCGACCAGGTCCTCGTCGATGTCCCGGGCGTTGCCGACCGCGTCCTGGATCGCCTTCGGGGTGATCTCGTGGAAGACCATCCGCTTGACCGGGACCTTCGGCTTCAGCTCCTCGAGCAGGTGCCAGGCGATCGCCTCGCCCTCGCGGTCCTCATCTGTGGCCAGGAAGAGCTCGTCGGCGCCCTTGAGCAGGTCCTTGAGCTTGCGGATCTGCGCCTTCTTGTCGGCCGGTACGACGTACAGCGGGTCGAAGTGCTCGTCGACGTTCACGCCCAGCCGTGCCCACGGCAGGCCCTTGTACTTCGCCGGGATCTCGTCGGCCCCGCTCGGCAGGTCGCGGATGTGGCCGAAGCTGGACTCCACCACGTACCCGGACCCCAGGAAGCCGGCAATCATCCGCGCCTTCTTCGGCGACTCGACGATCACCAAACGGGTCCCTGCCGCTGTTCTGGTCCCTGCTGCCCCTGCCACTGCGCTCCCTACTCTCGTCCTGCCGACAACGCGCCCGGCCCCCACGTCTGTTCCCCGAGCACAGACCGACCCCGCCCGAGGACAGAGTACGGCCGACGGCAACGCATTTCTCAACGCACCGTAACGGGTGAGGCCCCGGACCCGCCTCCCAGGATTTCAGAAAGTGGCGAACACCCCATCGTCACCGCGCGTCGCGATGCCGCCACGGTGGGCGTGGCGAATCTCTGTCGAGAGTACGCCGTCTCAGCGGGCGAAGCGCACTTCCGGGAACTTCGGGGAGTCACCGCGGAGCAGAAGCGACGGCCGGCGACGCAGCGTCTGGTCGAAGAATGCGGCGATGTACTCGCGCTGCGCCAGCACGCTCCGCGCCGGTTTCGCGCTGCCGACGAGCGCCTTCATCACCGAGGTGATGATCGGGTCCTCGCCGTAGATGTCGTGGAAGAGCTGGGAGAAGATGAACTGGTAGTCGGTGAACGCCTTCTGCTTCGTGCCGGCCAGCGCCAGGTTGAGTTTGCCGCCGCGCTGCGCCTTCCAGAAGCTCGCCCAGGACGCGTCATAAGTGTCCTGGGCCGGATCCGTCCGCTGCGTCTCGGCTGATCCGAACAGCAGGAACGGCCGGTCCAGACCTCTTTCCGCGACCTCCCCGAACGGGCCTTTGGCGCGGTCGTCCTGGAGCGTGCCGTCCAGATCGATGCCGGCCGCGATCCGCTCGTCCTGCAGCATGGTGTTCGCGGTCGCGTAGCCGCCGAGCCCGATCCCGAACATGCCGATCTTGCGCAGGTCCAGCCCGTCCGCGAGGTCCTTCGGCAGATCCTTGCCGTCGGCATCGACCTTGCGGCCGTCGGCCATCCGCTCGAGCTGGTCCAGGACGAACCGCGCGTCCGCGGTCCGGGCCTCGACCGCGGCCCGGATCTGGTCCGGACCGGGCGGTTCCGATTCGGGCGCACCCGGCAGGAACCGGCCGCCGGGGAACTCCACCGGCGTCTCGTGCGAGTGGTCGATCGTCACCACGACGTACCCACGGCTGGCGAGGTCCTCGACCTGCGCGGTGTTCACGAACCGGCTGTACTGGAAACCGGGAGAGAACAGTACGACGGGATGCCGCATCGGCTGCGCCGGCACGTCGACCCGCGCGTGCGTCTGGGTGCCGGCGAAGTCGAACGAACCGCTCGGCAGGGCCAGCCCGTACTCGCCCGTCCAGGCGTCGTCGACCTCGACCGACGTACGCGGGGGCATGTACTTGGCGAAGGGCGCGGTCCCGAACATGCCGGCCGGGTACCAGAGGCTGATCATCAGCTCGCGCTGTCCGCTGGGCATGGTCGGATCCGGGCGCGAGCGGTCGATCAGGTGGACCTCGGTCGTCCCGAGCGCCTTCCGGCCGGTCGGCTCCGGGAGCCGGAACCTCACCGGGTGGAAGTTCGGATCGTCCTGGGCGCGGAGGCCGGCCGGCCCGGGGCCGGGGCCGGCTGGCGCGGGGCCGGCTGGCGCGTCGGGGTCGATCTGGGCTGCTTGTGCCCACCCCGGCCAGGCGGCGGCGATACCCGCGGCGAGGCCGGCGGTCAGGCCGGCGCCCAGGACGTGACGCCTGGTGAAGACGTGACTGCTGGGGCTGCTGGGACGCCGGTTGCTCATGCGACTCATCGTCATCGCCCCGTTTCACCCCGTGATGGCGACACGGTTTCAACTTCGTCACGGGTGACCTGGTGACAACGGGTCTCCGGTGCGCTTCACTGTGCACATCTTGTTCATTGATGCGTGAAGTGAGGCAGTCGTGAGCATCTTTGTCCGCATGAAACGTTCAGTAGTCGCCTTGGCTCTGCTAGCAGGCGCACTTGTGTACACCGCGGCTCCCGCGCAGGCCGCGGCAACCACGCTCGGTGACGTCACCGGCTTCGCGGCCGACAGAGCGACGTACACCCTCAGCGCCGGCCCGGCGAAGGTGCGGGTGGTGTTCCTGAAGGACGACGTCTTCCGGCTGTGGATGGCGCCGGACGGGAACTTCACCGACCCCGCGAACACCCCGCCCACCGATCCGGGCGCCCCGGCGTCCAACATCGTCACGAAGACCGACTACGGCACGCCGCGGACCTCCTGGCGTGATCGTGGCAGCTACTACTCGCTCACGACCGGCAAGATCGAGGTCCGTGCGCAGAAGAGCCCGCTGAAGTTCTCGCTGTACCGGTCGAACGGGCAGCTGGTCTGGTCCGAGGCCGCGCCGCTGTCCTGGACCGACACGTCCACGACCCAGACCCTGGCGCGTGGCGCGAACGAGCAGTTCTTCGGCGGCGGCATGCAGAACGGCCGCTTCTCGCACCGGGACCAGACGATCAAGGTCTCCAAGGACTTCAACTGGGAGGACGGCGGCAACCCGAACGCGTCGCCGTACTACATGAGCACCGCGGGGTACGGCGTACTCCGGAACACGTTCGACCCGGGTAGTTACAGCTTCACTAGTCCGGTTGTAACTACTCACGATGAGAAGCGGTTCGACGCGTACTACTTCGTCGGCGATCTGAAGACCTCGCTCGACCGCTACACCGAGCTGACCGGCCGGCCTTTCATGCCGCCGATCTACGGCCTCGAGTACGGCGATTCGGACTGCTACAACCGTGGCCACTACGCGACGGACCCGGATCCCAGCAACGACTGGAAGGTCAACCCGGACAAGGTGACCACGCTGGACGCGGTGAAGGTCGCACAGCGGTTCAAGGACGAGGACATGCCGGGCGGCTGGATGCTCGTCAACGACGACTACGGCTGTGGGTATTCCGCCAACACCGACTCCGAGCAGGTCGACGGCACCTGGTGGGGGAAGCGCGACATCCCGGCGCTGAAGCAGACCGGGGACGAGTTGCGCCAGCGGAACATCCAGATGGGTCTGTGGACGCAGTCCGACCTGGACAGGCAGCCGGCCGAGGTCGGCGACGCCGGTGTGCGCGTGCGGAAGCTCGACGTCGCGTGGGTCGGTCCTGGCTACCGGTACGCGCTGAGCGCCTGCGACACCGCGCATGACGGTATCGAGCAGTACAGCAACGCCCGCGGGTTCGCGTGGATGGTCGAGGGCTGGGCCGGCGCGCAACGGTGCGCGGTGCAGTGGACCGGCGACCACAGCGGCTCGCTCGACGCGATCAAGTGGCAGATCCCGGCGATCACCGGGTCCGGCAACTCGGGTATCGCGTACAGCGCGGGTGACGTCGACGGCATCTTCGGCGGCAGCGCCACGTCGTACGTGCGTGACCTGCAGTGGAAGGTGTTCAACCCGGCGTTCATGAGCATGTCCGGCTGGTCGACCCCGGCGTACAAGCAGCCCTGGGCGTACGGCGACCCGTACACCTCGATCAACCGCAAGTACCTGAAGCTGCGCGAGCGGCTGCTGCCGTACTTCTACACGTACGCCGCCGAGGCACACCGGACCGGAGCTCCGCTGAACCGGTCGCTGGTGCTGGAGTACCCGAACGACCCTCGCACCTGGGACGACACCACGAAGTACGAGTTCCTGGCCGGCAAGGAGTTCCTGGTCGCGCCGATGTACGGCGCGGACGAGGTGAAGAACGGGATCTACCTGCCGGCCGGACGTTGGGTCGACTACTGGACCGGTCGCGTGTACCAGGGCCCGACGACGGTCAACGGCTACCACGCGGCGCTCGACACGCTGCCGCTGTTCGTGAAGGCCGGCGCCGTCGTACCGATGTGGAAGTCCGGCATCAACAACGCCGCCGAACAAGGCTTCGGCGACCGCGTGACCGTCGACATCTACCCGTCGGGCAAGTCGTCGTTCAGCCTCTACGAGGACGACCGCGTGACCCGCTCGACGAAGTCCGCCACGCAGACGTTCGCCGTCGACGCACCGACCGACGGCCGCGGCGACATCACCGTGACCATCGGCCGCAGCAACGGTTCGTACGACGGCAAGCCCGCGGCACGCCCGTACGAACTGACGCTCCACACCGGCACCGCCCCGCACAACGTCACCATCGACGGGCGTCCGGCCAAGTGGAGCTTCGCCAACGGGGTCGTCACGGTGCAGACCGCGTCGATCGCCACCTCGCGGTCCGCCGTGGTCCGCCTGTCCGGCACCTCTTCGGTCGGCGGTCCGGACGTCAGGAACACCTTCGGCACGCCGGAGCTCACGACGCCGTCGCTGTGGAATGCGCCTGGCCAGGCAACCGAGGTGACCGCGACGTTCCGCAACAGCACCTCGGACACCGTCCGCAACGTCGATCTGGCCATGCAGGTTCCGGCCGGCTGGACTGTCACGGGAGCCAACCGGTTCGCGTCGGTCCGGCCCGGCCAGACCGTCAGCACCAAGCTGCAGGTGACACCCGGTGCGGACGTCAAGCCGGCGAGCTTCACCCTGGCATTGAAGGCAAGTTACGTTGCCCAAGGCAAGAGCTACTCCAACTCCGCTTCGGCGACAGCCGAGTTGCCGTACGCATCGTTGTCCCAGGCAGCCAACCTGGTCGGCATCAGCGATGCAAACACTTATAAACAAGGCAATTTCGACGGATCGGGTGACAGCTTCAACGGCGAAGCGCTGGCAGCCGCCGGCTACTCGCCGGGCGCCACGGTCACGGTCCAGGACGCTCAGTTCACTTGGCCGACCGGAGCTCCGGGGACGCCGAACGTGGTGAAGAACCAGTCCGCGCCGATCTTGGTCTCCGGCACGGGATCGCACCTTGCTCTGCTCGGAGCCGGCGCGAGTCTCAACGCTCGCGGTACCGTCACCATCATCTACACCGACGGCACCACGTCCGAAGGCACCTTCCAGTTGCCGAACTGGTGCTGCCAGGACCCGACCACCGGCGGCGCCAAGCTCGCCGTCTCGGTCAAGGGGCGTTACACACCAGCGGGTCTGGGCAATACGACGACGGACTATCGCGTCTTCTACACCGCCGTACCGCTCGATCCCGGCAAGACCGTGAAGGCGATCAAGCTGCCCGGCGGCGGGCTCGGGTTCTTCGCCGCCACGATCGCCGACAAACCGTTGCCTCCGGCACCTACTGGGGAGAACTGGGTCAGTGACCTGGAGTTCCTGGACTCGACCAACGGCTGGGGCCCGGTCGAACGCGACCACAGCAACGGTGAAGACGGAGCCGGCGACGGCGGCCCGATCACGCTGGACGGGGTCACGTACGCGAAGGGCCTGGGCGCACACGCACCTTCGTCGGTCAGCGTCCAGCTCGGCGGCAACTGCACCACGTTCACCAGCAGCCTCGGCATCGACGACGAGATGGAGGACCGCGGCAAAGTCACCTTCAAGGTCCTCACCGACGGTGTCGCCAAGTACACGTCCGACCAGTTGACCGGCACGTCCCCCACCGCCACCACAACAGTCGACGTCACCGGCGCCCAAACCCTCACCCTCCAAGTCACCGACGGAGGCGACGGCAACACCAGCGACCACGCCGACTGGGCCAACGCCAAACTCACCTGCAAACCCTAGAAAGACCTACCTTCCCACTCTCGCCCACCGGCCCACCCTCGCCCGCTCCGGCCCACCCGCCCGCTCTCGTTTGCTGGGTCCACCCACCAATTTGGTGGGTGGACCCAGCAAATCGGGGGTTCCCCACGCTTATACAGGGTGTGGAACCCCCAACAGGATGGGTCCACCCACCAAATGCGTCGCAGGCGGGGCGGCCGGGGCAGACGGGGGCGGCGACGAGGATGGGAGGATGGCGGCGTGGATCAGTTGACGGGGTACGACGTGGCGGGACTTAGGGCGGCGTTCGGGGCTGCGGGCTACACCGTGGACGGGGTGGCCGAGCGGCTTGGGGAGCAGGCTAATGGGGCGTTGGGGCGGAACGAGACGGCGCCGGCGGTTCGGCGTACGGGGGCGGGGGATGCGCTTGACACGATGATTCGGTTGTTCTTGTTGCAGCGTCCGGTGGCGGAAACGCTTGTGGGCAAGGCGTTTCCGGGGATCGATCTAGTTGCTCTGGGCATCGTCGCGGTATCGGGCGGCGAGGCGAGGGCGGTGCTCGACATCCGGCCGTTCGCGGAGGACGAGCGGGAGTGGTGGGTGGTTGCCGACCCCACCCCGGGGCTCGACGGGCGGCGGGAGCCGATGCGGTCCGACTACGTGCTCGGGATCGCGCCGGCCAGCCTGAGCCTGATTCACCTCACCGTCCCGATCAAGGCGGATCGTGCGCTCGACATCGGCACCGGCTGCGGCATCCAATCGCTGCACCTCGCCGACCGCGTCAACCAGCTCGTCGCCACCGACGTCAACCCGCGTGCGCTGCAGCTGGCCCGGTGGACGGCGGCGCTCAACCACATCGACCTCGACGTCCGCGACGGCAGCCTGTACGAGCCGGTCCGCGGTGAGCGGTTCGACCTGATTGTCAGCAACCCGCCGTACGTCATCTCCCCGCCCGGCGGCGACCTGACCTACCGCGAGACCGGGTACGCCGGTGACGCCGTCGTCGAGCAGCTCATCAGGCAAGCGCCGGACCACCTCACCGACGGCGGCTGGTGCCAGCTGCTCGCCAACTGGACCTGCGTCCGCGGCCAGGACTGGCAGGACCGCATCGCCACCTGGACAGCGGACCGCTCCGCCTGGGCCGTCCAGCGCGAGCAGCTCGACCCGTCCGAGTACGTCGAACTCTGGCTGCGCGACGCCGGCCTGCACGGCTCACCGCAGTACACCACCAGATACGACGAGTGGATGCGCTATCTGGACGACCAGAACGTCGAAGCGATCGGCATGGGCTGGATCAGCCTGCACAACGTCGAAGGCACCCTCGACGCCGAGTCCTGGCCGTACGAGATCGAGCGTCCCATCGGTCCGCACGTCCTGCACCGCTTCGAACGTCTGGAAGGTCTCCCCGCCGACCTGACCGCGCTGCATTTCCGCGTCGCCGACGACGTCATCCAGGAGACCACCGGCCAACCGGGCGCCGAGGACCCGGCCACGATCGTTCTGCGACGCCAGCGTGGCATGCGCCGTGCGGAGCAGGTCGACACCGTGCTGGCCGGCTTCGTAGGTGCTTGTGACGGTGATCTGAGCACCGGCCAGATTCTCGCGGCCCTAGCGGACCTGATGGACCGCCCGGTGGTCGACGTACTGTCCGACTACCTCCCGCAGATCAGAAACCTCGTCGTGGAAGGCTTCCTGAACTACTGAGCCGCCCGCCGGCGCCGGCGCTTCTCGGCGTACATGCGCCGGTCGGCCTCGGTCAGCAGGTCACTCACCGACGTACCGTCTGTGCTGCTCGCCTGCCCCACACTCAGCCGCAGCATCGCGAACCACGGCGCCAGCGCCTGCGCCGCCTCCCGGTCCGCCGCGGTCTTGATCCGCTCGACGAGCTCGGGCGCGCCACGCTCGTCCGGATTGTCGAGTACGACGACGAACTCGTCCCCGCCCGCCCGCGCCACCACGTCCTCCGCGCGGCACTGCTCCTTCAGCAGCTGCCCGACACGCCGCAGTACCTCATCACCACACGCATGTCCGTAGCTGTCGTTGACGACCTTCAGGTTGTCGACATCGATCGCGATCACCGCCACCGATCGACCCGAGTCCCGCGCGACCGACATCCGCTCGTCCAGAGCGCGCCGATTGCCGACACCGGTCAGCGGGTCCTCACGAGCCGCCCGCCACTCGGCGTCGTGCCGAATCGACAGCTCATGGCTCGCCAGCGCAGTCCGTACGGCGTACAGCCCACGCAGCCGCTCCGCCCACCACCCTCTGCTGATCGCCCGCGCATACTGCAGCCCGGTAGACGCACCGACGTCACCTGACTCGGCCACGATCCGTACGGCGGTGTGCCGGATCAGCGCCTCGACCGGCGGATCCGACGTCGGCGGCAACTCGCTCGCCGACCGTCCCGCGGCCTCCATCGCCTCGTCGACCCGGCCGAGCGTCAGGTACGCCCTGGCCAAGTACGCGCCCGCGATCGAAGCCAGCTCGAGATCACCGATCTTCGCCAACTGGTCGCGACAGTCCTTCAGGATCACGACGGCCTCGGCCCCGTCCCCGGCGTCGTTGCTCGCCGCGAGCCACATCCGCCCGACCATCGGCCAGTACCCGAGCAGGTCGGCCGCGAGGATCGCGTCGACCGCCTCACCCGCCCACCGATGCGCGGCCCGCCGGCGCTGCTTGATCTCCTCGTCGTACGACGTGTCGCCGAGCCGCTCGAGCTCGTGGGCCCAGCGCAGGTTCGACTCGGCCAGGTTGAGCCGGTTGATCGCGGGCGCCTCGGGCAGCCCGAGCGGATCGTGATCACCCTCTGCGGCGAGCTCGAAGTGCGGGATGCACAACTCGTACAGCCGGAGCAGGTCGTAGGCGTAGCCGAGGCCGGTGTGCGCCCAGCCGGCCAGACCGAGATCGCGGGTCCGTGACAGCGCGTTCTCCGCGGCGACCAGGTCCGCGACCGAGTCACCGCCTTCGCCGGTCCGGATCAGCGTGACGATCCGCAGCGCGATCGCGTTCGCCTCCCAGCCCGGCTCGTCGATCGCGCGGGCGACCCGGATACAGCCGTCGACGGCGTCCAGCGCCTCGATCGCGTCGGTGGCGTGATGCGCCGCGACGGCCCGCACGTACTCCGCCGCCGCCCGCTCGTGACTCGGCTCCGGATCCAGCTCGGCCAGCAGCTCGTTGAGCTCGAGCCCAGCCTCGGCCGGACTGCCCGACTGCGCCCGCGTCATCGCCGCCGCGATCCGTGCCGTCACCCCCGACGTCTCGCGCACCACACCTCCCTACCCTGACTCACTTGTTGCAAGTGCCCGTCACCTGTTGCGGCGCTTGTCCTCGTAGAGGCGCACATCCGCCCGCGCGATCAACTGCTCGACACCGAGTCCCTCGGCGGTTGCTGCGTATCCGAGGCTCAGCCCGAGCCGGCGCAACCACGGCTTCTCCGTCGACGCCGCGATCGCCTCGACGGCGATCCGGATCCGCTCGGCCAACTGGGCACCGCCTTTGGCGTCGGGCTGATCGAGGACCACGAAGAACTCGTCGCCTCCCGATCGAACCACGGCATCGGTCGCTCGCGCCTGTTCTACCAGGAGATTTGCCACAACCTGCAGCAATTCGTCCCCGCAGGCGTGCCCGAAGGTGTCGTTGACGATCTTCAGGTTGTCCACATCGATGGCCAGCAAGGTGACCGCCCGCCCGGAGTCACGGGCCGCCGTCAGCCGCTCGTCGAGCGCGCGGCGATTCCCCACGCCGGTCAGCGGATCCTGCCGCGCCGCGTGCCACTCGGCGTCGTGCCGGGCCGGGAGATCGTGCACGGCAAGCGCATGCCGGACGGCGTTCAGCGCCCGCTGCCGCTCCTTCCACCACCCACGCGCGACCGAGCGCGCGTACTCCAAGCCGGCCACGGCTCCCGGCGTACCTTCGAGAGCATCGATCTCCGAACGGGTCTGCAGGACGAGGACATGTGTCGATGGGTCGGCCAACGGAATCAGGTCGTCGGCCGCCCGGTCCGCCGCGGCCTTGGCCTCCTCGAGCTTCCGCTGCGCCTTCAGGGCCCTGGCCAGGTACGCGCCGGCGATCGCGAGCCGCTCGGTCTCGCCGAGCTTGCTGATCTCGTCGCGGATGTCGGTCAGCTCGGCGACCGCATGCTCCGGGTTCGCGGCGGTAACGGCCGCGGCAAGCCACAGACGGGCGCTCAGACGCCAGAACTCCTGGCTCTCGTCGTTGACTATCACCCGCTCGGCCTCACGCGCCCAGTACGCCGCTGACGCCAGGCGCTCCTCGATCTCCCTTGTATACAAAGGATCGCCGAGGCGCTCGAGCTCATGGGCCCAGCGCAGGTACGTCTCTGCGAGGTTCAAGCGATCGATCGCCTCGGACTCGGCCAGCTCGAACACGTCCTCGTCGAGCCCGGTCGCCAGCTCGTAGTGCGGGATGCAGAGCTCGAACAGCCGCAGGACGTCGTACGCGTAGCCGAGGCCGGTGTGCGCCCAGGCGGTCAGTCCCAGGTCCTTGGTCCGGCTCAAGGCCGCTTCAGCCGCGACCAGGTCGTTCACGGTGTCGCCGCCGCGGCCGCTGCGGGCGAGGTTGATGATGCGGATCGGGAGGGCGTTCGCTTCCCAGCCGGGTTCGTCGATCGCCCGGCCGACCTCGATACAGGCGTCGACCGCCCGCAGCGCCTCGTCGGCGTCACTGGCGTGGTGGGCCGTCACGCCGCGCACGTACTCTACGGCAGCCAGCCGGTAGCTCGGCTCCGCACCCAGCTCGGACCGGATCGCCTCGATCTCCGCCGCGGCCATCGCATGCCCGCCGGACTGAGCGGCGGTCATCGCGGCGGCAATCCGGGCGGTCAGCTCATCGCCCGTCGCCATCTCCCCAATCCCCATACCCGCCGACGGCCCTTCCCTGTTCCGTCACCCGCACCTCGGGCCGGACCGCCCATTGTGACCACCCACCCCGCATCCTGTCACGACCCGATCCGGCCAACGACCACCTAGTGCCACAAAGACACTACTCACGAGAACCACCAGTGCCGCAATTTGCCCTGCCCTCAGGGGCAGGGTTCTAGGGTCGGCGGGGTGAAATTCGCCGTTGCATACAGCACACCAGGGCAAGGCATGGATCCGGACCGTCTGGTCGAGTTCGCCCAGCACGCGGAGGCCTGCGGGTTCGAGGGGCTGTACGTCCCCGAGCACGTCGCCCTCTACCGCGGCGCGTCCTTGGGCGGCTTCGAACTGCCGACCACGCTCGAGTACGCCGATCCGCTCGACCTGCTCACGTACGTCGCTGCGGCGACAGACCATCTCCTGCTGGGCACCGCAGTACTGCTGCTGCCGTACCACCACCCGGTCACGCTGGCGAAGCGCCTCGCCACCATCGACGTACTGTCCAAGGGCCGGATGCGCCTGCTGACCGTCGGCCTAGGCAGTCTCGCCGGCGAGGCCCACGCCGTAGGAGTCGACTACGCCACCCGAGGCCGCCGAGCCGACGAGGCCATCGACGTACTGCGCCTGCTGTGGTCGGGCGGACCGGACGGGGTCAGCCACTCAGGCGAGTTCTACAACTTCGAGAACCTCACCAGCTACCCCCACCCGCTGGCCTCCCTCCCCATCCACATAGGCGGCTCCTCCCGCGCCGCCGCCCGCCGAGCCGCCCTCCGCGGCAACGGCTACTTCCCAGGCGGCAACCTCCCACCCACCGAACGCGCAGCCCAGTGGGACCTGGCCCGCAAGACATCTCCTCGGGACAACCTCGAATACACCCGCTGGGCGTCTACCGACCTAACCCCCGTGGCCGTTCACTCCTACGCCCGGCAAGGCGTTACCCGCCTGGTGATCAACCCCCAGTCGCTGGAAGACCTGACCACCTTCGCCCACCGCTTCAGCTTGTCCTGACCGGCTTCCCGTTCTCGCAGTACCAGACCGAGCCGTCCTTCGCCGCGGTCAACGCCACCTCGACCCGGTCCGCCAGCAACGGCTTCACCAGGCTTCGTGTCTCGGCCGGGTCGTAGAACCCGGCCGACACGATCTCCCCGTCCGGGAAGGTGAGCTCTCCAACCTCAGCGTCGCTCAGCACACCCCCGTCGAACACAAACACAATCGCCTCCGGCCGCCCCTCGTACGTGTGCACGTGGTCCACCACCAACAGCCGCCCGATTCCCCGCTCCCACCCAAGCTCTTCCCGCAACTCCCGAGCCGCCCCGTCCCACGGCGACTCGTCAGCCTCAACCGCTCCCCCCGGTATCTCCCAGTTGACCTTGTACGACGGCTCAACCAGCAGCACCCGCCCATCCCCCGCCCGAAACACCACCCCAGCCACCACCCGCTTCCGAGCCAACCCAGCCGCGTACTCCACATCCACACCCACCACACCCTTCCGTCAGCCCGATAGACGACCATCCCCCCACAAGAGTTCGCCCCAACTGCCGACCGGACGACGGTTCGTGTACTGCGGCGCAGCCCCGGACGAGCAGGTGTAGCGGACCCGTGCCCGTGGTCCCGGAAACACATCCGCCTCGCCGGATGTGGGCGAGGCGGATGGCGGGTTGCGGCTGCCGCGGAGCGGCCAAAAGTCAGCCGCCGCGAAGCGGTGTCCTTTGTCCGCCGCCGGAGCGGTGTGCTTCAGGCGGAGCGGTGTCGTTTAGACGGCGGCTTGGTTGGTTGAGGCTGCGTGGAGTTGGACGGGGAGGGACTCGACGCCGTAGACGATGGAGAAGTCGCGGAAGCGGAGTTGTTCTTCGGGTACGGCGAGGGACAAGTCCGGGAAGCGGTGGGCCAGCGCAGTGAACGCGGCGCGCAGTTCCATCCGCGCCAGCTCGGCGCCGACGCAGCGGTGCATGCCATGGCCGAAGGCGAGGTGGGCGGCGGACACGGTACGGCGGGGGTAGAAGTCCTCCGCGTCCGGGCCGAAGATCTGCTTGTCGCGGTCCGCGCCGGACAGCGACACCGCGACCAGGTCGCCCTTCTTCACCTGCTGGCCGAACAGCTCCTGGTCGTGCCGGGCGAACCGCGGGAACGCGACCTGGACAACCGTCAAGTACCGCAGCAGCTCCTCGACGATCACGTCGACGGCGCCCGGCTCGTTCCGGATCAGCTCGAAGTTCGCCGGGTCGCGCAGCAGCACCAGCGTGCCGAGCGCGAGCATGCTCGCCGACGTCTCGTACCCGCCCAGGAACACGCCGTCGGCAAGCCCGCCGAGCTCGATGTCGTCCAGGTCGTCGCCCTGCTCGCGGATGATCGACCCGATCAGCCCGTCGCCGGGGTTGGTCCGCTGCTTGCGAACGATCTCGAACAGGAAGTCCCGGGACTCCGACGCCGACCCGAACACCCCGATCCCGCCGCCGGACAGGTCGAAACGGGCCGGCCCGAGCGCGCGGAAGCGATCGCGGTCCTGCTCCTCGACGCCGAGCAGGTCCGCGATCAGCAGGAACGGCACGTTGAAGGCGAAGTCCGACACGATGTCGACGACCGGGCCCTTGGCCTCCATCTGGTCCAGCTGGTCGTTGACGATCTTCTCGATCGCCGGCTCGAGCCGGGCCAGCTTGCGCTTGGTGAACTCGGGGGTGAGCAGCTTCCGCAGGCGCGTGTGGTCCGGCGGATCGGTGAACCCGAGCCCGCCGATACCTTCCGACGGCTTGTTCGGGTCCGAGCCGACCAGCGGCCGGATGTCGTTGCTGAAGTTCGTCGTGTCGGCGAGCACGGACTTGGCCTCCGCGTGCCCGCTGACCACCCAGACGTTCAGCCCGAACAGGTGGGCCAGCTTGTGCACCGGCTCGGTCTCCCGCACCTCTGCCAACGCCGGCACCGGGTCGAGACCCTGCCGGCGCAGCGGCATCGAGACCGAGCTGGGGAACATCCGCATCTTCGACAGGTCGAGACCACCTTTGCGGGTGGTCCTACTGAGAATGCGGTTGCCGACCCATCTCTTCAGGTATGTCGCAACCATGACTTCCACGCGCCCTCTCTAGAACCCGCTGCCCCCGACGGCTTTGTAGCTCAAAGCTAACCTTGCCGGGGACCAGATCTGATGGTGTTGGCACTACTTGGGTAGTGGCGTTGGCACCACCATGGGAGGGGGCCATGGCCTGCCAGCAGAGACCTTGTCACGGACGAGCCCTCCACTGCCACCTGACTTCACCTGTACTCCGCCCTGGACCTCGACATGCCGTTGCTCGGGGAGGATTCAGGGAAAAACAAGACGAAAGTCGGATGCGTCGTACCCCACCAGGTAGTTGCCCCGAGCCTGCATCACCTGTGAGCGCTCAGAGATAGTACGGCGTGACGATGCGCAGTACGTCGGCCAGCTTGGTCTTGACCTCTTCGCGTCGCGGGATCGGCGTGAGCTTTTTCTCATCCCCGACCCGCAGACCGTGATCGGCGAACACGTATACAACCCGCAACGTGCGGATCGTGTTCGTCACCTCGGGAGTGATGCCTTCGGCCGGCGGGTTCGAGAGCGCGCGGATCACCGGGTCGAGCCATTCGACCGCGTCGGACTCGGTCAGGTCGTCGCGGGTGAGCGTCGCGGCCAGCGCGTACCCGAGCCGGTCGTCCTCCATGTCCCGCAGCACGTACGACGTCGGCGTCAGCAACCGCCCGATCCCGAGCCGCAGCACCTGCATCGGCTCGACCGCCGGGTGCTGCCCGAGCGCCCCGAGCAGGTCGGCCCCGTGCGCGATCGCGTGCAGCCAGCCGAGCTTCTCGTCGTACCCGCGCAGGTCCTCCTCGGCGACATACCAGCGCTCGAACGGCGGCACCCAGTGCGGCTCGAAGACGCCCGCGGTCACGATGCAGTCGAGGATCAGCGGCGCGAAGGTCCGGACCTGGATCTCCGGGTCGCCGAATCGCGGAATCATCTCGTCGCCGAGTGCCCGCAGCTGGTCGGTCGTCAGTACGCCGCGGCCGATCCAGGTCGCGAGGACGGAGTACCCGTGCCGGTCCCGTACGACGGGATCCGGTGATCGCAGCATGCCCACCAGCTCGGCCACCAGCTCGTCCGTCGAGCGGTCCTCGGGGACCGCGTAACCAGCCTCGCGCACCTGCGCCCAATCGGTCATGCGCGGCACCGTAGACGCTGGCCGGGCCACCCGCCAACCTTTGATCAACAGGAGAAACGGCCCGCGGTCCATCCGGTCTCCCGGATGTACCACGGGCCGTCGCGGCCAGGACCCCTCAGCCCGGCCGGGCTCCCTGCCCCGGTCAGGGCCCCTCAACCTCGACCGGGGTGGCTTCTACGCGTCGCGCTTGCTCGCCGAGAAGAGGGCGATCGCCATCAGCGCGGCCGCCCAGCCGGCGAAGTACAGCAAGGCCCACCATGGTCCGAGAGCGAAGTCGCTGCCCCCGGCGCCCGGACCGGCCAGACCGAAGTCCTGGCCCTGGTTCAGGAACGAGCTGCCGTTCGCGAACGGCGCCCACTTGGCCAGGTCGTCGCCGACCTTGGGGATCAGGTTGACCAGGTTCTCGACCAGCAGCGGCCAGAGGATCAGGATCGCGATCGCACCGGCGCTCTGCCGGATCAGGATCCCGACCGCCACCGCGATCACCGCGGAGATCGCGAAGACCAGGCCCTGGCCGGCCAGCAGCCGCCACTCGGCCCCGGTGTTGATCGACAGGTCCGCGTTGCTCGCGAACAGGCTGCCGACGCCCCACGCGCCGAACGACGCGATCAGGCCGATGACACCGGACAGGAACGCCACCACCGCGGTCTTGCCGAGCAGCAGCGCGGCACGCTGCGGAACGGCCTGGAAGCTGGTCCGGATGGTGCCGAACCGGTACTCCGTGGTGACGGCCAGCGCGGCCATCACCATCATCACCATCTGGCTGAGCTGGGCGCCCGGCTGGGTGATGAAGATCGTCGCCTGCTGCTCGTCGGCACCCTTCAGGAAGCCGGTCGTCAGCGCCGCGAACCCGACGGTCAGCACGGCCGCGACGACCATGCACCACCACGGCGAACGGGTGGAGAAGAGCTTGATCCGCTCGACAGTGATCACCGACATGTCAGTTGTCCTCCTTCGGACCCGCGGCCACCTCGGCACCCGAGGGCGCGTCGAGCTGGGTCACGGCAGCGATCTCGTCGTGCGCGTGGTACTCGACCGAGTCTCCGGTCATCTGCATGAACGCCTGCTCCAGCGAACCGCGCTGCAGCGTCAGCTCGTGCAGCACGATGCCGTGCGCGGCAGCGGCCTCGCCGACCTGGTCGGTGGTCAGGTCGCCCTCGACGAAGAGCACCTTGCCCTCGTTCTCGACGTCCTCGATCCGGGTGACCAGCTGCTGCTCGTGCAGTACACCGGCCAGCTGGTCGAGCTGCGGCGTACGGACCTTGACCGTCGTGCCGCTGGCGCGGTCGACGAACTCCTGCGTCGTGCTCTGCGCGATCAGCTTGCCGCGGCCGATGACGACCAGGTCCTCGGCGGTCAGTGCCATCTCGGACAGCAGGTGGCTGGAGACCAGCACGGTCCGGCCCTCGTCGGCCAGCCGGTGCATGAAGGTCCGGATCCAGACGATGCCCTCGGGGTCGAGGCCGTTGACCGGCTCGTCGAACAGCAGCACCTCGGGGTCGCCGAGCAGCGCACCGGCGATACCGAGCCGCTGCGACATACCGAGCGAGAAGGCGCCGGCGCGCTTGTTCGCGACGGCGGACAGGCCGACCATCTCGAGCGCCTTGTCGACGGAGTCCTTCGGCAGCTTGTTGGACGCGGCCATCCAGGTCAGGTGCGCACGCGCCGAGCGGTTCGGGTGCACCCACTTGGCGTCCAGCAGCGCGCCGACCTTGGTCAGCGGCTTGTGCAGATCCCGGTAGCGCTGGCCGTCGATCGTGACCGATCCGGACGTCGGGGTATCGAGTCCGAGGATCATCCGCATGGTGGTCGACTTGCCGGCCCCGTTCGGGCCGAGGAAGCCGGTCACCCGCCCCGGTTTCACCTCGAAAGACAGGTTGTCAACGGCAACTGTTGCGCCGTATCGCTTGGTGAGGCCCTTTGCCTCGATCATCGCCGTACTCCTCTTTCGGTGGCGCACCTGGTAGTGGACTGTGTAGCACTCAGTATCGAGGTCAGCGGGGCCTGGATCATCGGACCCCGGGCGGATCCGGTGTGTCCACCCGTGGGTTGATTCTGCCGTCCGCCGGATGCCGGCTGCTATCGGTTAAAGCCCTGACCACGACCCCGACGATCCCCTATCAGCGGGTCTTCCCACATCAGCCGAAAGTCGACGGACCGCCGTACTTCGGTCGGTAGCAGGTGGAAGTGACTACCAAACGGCTCAGACCACCGGGACGCCGTACAGCACCAGGTTGTGGGTGTAGCGATTCGCCTTGTGGTCGTACGCACCGGTGCAGGTGACCAGCACCAGACGCGGCTTCCCGGCGCCCTGGAAGAGGTCGCGCGGCAACGCACTCTGCAAGTAGGTGCGCCGAGCCACGATCTTGTACCGGTGCACGTGTCCGTCCCCACCCGTCACCGAGACCTTGGCACCGACGGGTACTTCGGACAGCCCAGCGAACACCGCGCGCCCGGAACGGGCCGTATCCACATGTCCGGCAAGCAGCACAGTCCCGCCCTCGGAGCCCGGCGCCGCGCCCGCAGCCCACCAACCCACGGCATTCGGCGACGCCGGCATCTGCAGCTGGCCGTCACTCCCGGTAGCGACCGGCTGCACCGGCGCGTTCTTGACACCTTGCAGTTTCAACCGAACCGGCGGAATCGCAGCTTCCCGGTCCTCCACGCCCGCACCGGCTGACGGTACCTTCCCGGTGTTGCCGGGCGTCCCGAAGATCATGACGAGCCCGGCCACGAGAGCTCCGACACCGAGGACGCGCCGCCGCATCGACTTCTGCTTACCGACCAGGAGAAGCAGCGCTCCGAGCCCGAGCAGGACCAGAGCCGCCCGCGAGCGTGCCTGCTGGGCGTCGCCGACCTGACCGCCGTTCCCGGTGGGCACGACCGGTTTGGTCGTGACGACCTTGCAAGGACCTGCCACCATCTGCAGATCCATCTCGACGACGGGCTTCGCGCCCTCGGCCACCGACTCGACCGCCGGCGAGGAGGCCTTGGGCAGGTCGCCGTTGATCAGCGCGAGGTACTGCTGGTGCTGCGTCCGCTGCAACGCGAGCCACGCCGCGTCGTACTCGCTCGTCCCCGACTTGGCTCCGACGGCGTCGAGCTGCCGGAGCTGTGCCGTCGACGGCAGCGTCGGCAGTTTGATGCCGAAACGGGTGGCGAGCTCGGTCTCCTGCGCGGCGAGCTTGCGATGGTCACGTTCCAGCTGGACGGCCACGGTCCGCACGCACGAGCTTTGGCCCTGCGAGTTCGCCGCGTGGGCGGCGACGATGATCGTCAGATTGAACTGGTGGGCCGCGATGAGGTACGTCGAGTCCGGCGTCGGCGGCGCGGCGTCCGCCTGCTGTGCCGCCGCCCAGAGGCCGGCCATGAGCACGATGATCAAAGCAACTGTCCGCCGGAGAGACATCGACCGTGCCACCTCCCAACGGACGTTTCGACGTACAAAACAGTACGGGCGTGGGGTGGTCCCGGTCCACGCGAAACGGCCCGCCGATCAACCGATCGGCGGGCCGTTCCAGCAGCTACTGCGGTACTACGCGGCCGCGTTCACCTCGGCCGGGGTGTCGGAGATGACCGACTCCCGGCGCTTGGAGACGTAGACCGCGGCGGCCAGGATGATCACCGCGACGACCGCGATGATGATCCGGAGCGCCTTGTTCGGGTCGTCGCCGATCGCGGACATCCCGACGACGGCCGGAGCGATCAGCACCGAGACCAGGTTCATCACCTTGATCAGCGGGTTGATGGCCGGGCCGGCGGTGTCCTTGAACGGGTCGCCGACGGTGTCACCGATGACAGTGGCCTCGTGAGCCGGCGAACCCTTGCCGCCCCAGTTGCCGTCCTCGACCAGCTTCTTGGCGTTGTCCCAGGCTCCACCGGAGTTGGCCAGGAAGACCGCCATCAGCGTGCCGGCGCCGATCGCACCGGCCAGGTAGCCGGCCAGCGCCGCGGCGCCGAGGCCGAAGCCGACGGCGATCGGGGCGGTCAGCGCGAGCAGACCAGGCGTGGCCAGCTCCCGCAGCGAGTCCCGGGTGCAGATGTCGACGACCTTGCCGTACTCCGGCTTGCCCGTCCCCTCCATGATCCCGGGGATGTCGCGGAACTGGCGACGAACCTCGTACACGACCGCACCGGCGGCGCGGCCGACGGCGTTGATCGCGAGCCCGGAGAACATGAACACGACGGCCGCACCGAGGATGATGCCGACCAGCGTGCCCGGGTTGAAGACCAGTGCCTCGGCCTCGAACTTCGGGTAGTTGTCGGACAGCGAGGTCCGGATCGCGTCGGTGAACGAACCGAACAGCGCGGTCGCGGCCAGTACGGCGGTCGCGATCGCGATGCCCTTGGTGATGGCCTTCGTGGTGTTGCCGACGGCGTCCAGCTCGGTCAGGATCTGGGCCGCCTCGCCGTCCACGTCACCGGACATCTCGGCGATGCCCTGCGCGTTGTCGGAGACCGGACCGAAGGTGTCCATCGCGACGATGACGCCGACGGTGGTGAGCAGACCGCAGCCGGCCAGCGCGATCGCGAACAGCGCGACCACACCGGAACCGCCGACCAGGAAGGCGCCGTACACGGCCGCCGCGATCACGACCGCGGTGTAGACGGCGGACTCGAAGCCGACCGAGATACCCGACAGGATCACGGTCGCGGCACCGGTCAGCGAGGTCTTGCCGACGTCCTTGACCGGCTTGTCCTCGGTGCCGGTGTAGTAACCGGTCAGCGCCAGGATGACGGCCGCCAGCACGATGCCGATGATCACCGAGACGGTGGCGATCAGCCGCGGGTCGCCGTCGTACGCGGCGATCGCGCCGCTCGCGCCGGTCAGGTCCTTGAAGCTGCCGGGCAGGTAGACGAACGCCGCCACCGCACAGAGCACGGCGGAGATGATCGCGGAGATGTAGAAGGCCCGGTTGATCGTCCGCAGGCCGTTCTCGCCGGTGCGCGGACGGGTCAGGAAGACGCCGATGACCGCGGTGATCGCGCCGATGGTCGGAACGATCAGCGGGAAGATCAGGCCCTGCTCGCCGAACGCCGCCTTGCCCAGGATCAGCGAGGCGACCAGCATCACGGCGTACGACTCGAACAGGTCGGCCGCCATACCGGCGCAGTCACCGACGTTGTCGCCCACGTTGTCGGCGATCGTCGCCGCGTTCCGGGGGTCGTCCTCGGGGATGTTCTGCTCGACCTTGCCGACCAGGTCGGCGCCGACGTCGGCGGCCTTGGTGAAGATACCGCCGCCGACACGCATGAACATGGCGAGCATCGCGGCGCCGAAGCCGAAGCCCTCGAGCACCGTCGGAGCGTCACCCTTGAAGATCAGCACGACCAATGCGGCGCCGAACAGGCCGAGGCCCACGGTCGCCATGCCGACGGTGCCACCGGTGCGGAACGCGACCCGCATCGCCGGGTTGCGGCCCTCGTCGCGGGCCGCCGCGGCGACCCGGACGTTGGCGCGCGTCGCGAGCCACATGCCCAGGTACCCGATCGCGGCGGAGAAGCCCGCTCCGACCAGGAAGAAGACGGAGCGGAAGATCTTCAGCGTGGTCTCGTTGCCGCCGTCGGTGTGAGCCGGCAGCAGGAACAGCAACAGGAACGCGACAACGGCGAAGATCGACAATGTCCGGAACTGCCGGTTCAGGTACGCAGATGCGCCTTCCTGAACCGCCGCGGCGATCGTCTTCATGTTCTCGGTGCCATCGTTCGCGGCAAGCACCTGGCCCCGGAAGACCATCGCGATGACGACCGCGAGGATCGCGATCACCCCGACGACGATCACCAGTGTGGTGTTGCTCGACGAAAGATCCACCGCTTGTGGCACAAGCCGTGCGGACATCCGTCCTCCTTGTAGGCAACCCATCCAGGCTTGACGGCCCCCGTCTGCCGCAACCGAAGGGTTGGGGAAATACGACACAACGCCAATGGACTGGCGCGGTGGGCTACTCTAACGGGTTCCCGACCAGACCTGACGACAGGGTGGTCTACGCCATACCCGGGTGCCTGAGCAAGCAGCTCACTCTTCGTAGCCCTGTGGACACCTTTTCGCTTCGAATCGTCGGAGTCAGATCGCCGAGGCGACGTCCGGGTGGATGTCGAACACCTTGGTCAGACCGGTGATCCGGAAGATCTTCAGCAGCCGTTCCTGGGTGCAGACCAGGGACAGCGATCCGTCGTGGGTGCGCACCCGTTTCAGCCCGCCGACGAGAACGCCGAGGCCGGTGGAGTCCAGGAACTCCACGCGTTCCAGGTCGATGACCAGGTCGTAGACCCCTTCATCGACGAGCGCGGCGATCTTCTCGCGGAGCTTCGGTGCGGTGTAGACGTCGATCTCCCCCGCCACCTCGATGACGGTGCGCCCGCCCTCGGCGCGCGCGGTCAGCGACAGATCCACTTCGGCCTCCGATCCCGTGAACTGCTGCATTCAACCATGTACGGACCGTGAGTAAGACCCGCTACCGAAAACTCTTTCATCTCGTCAGACCGAAGTCGATTCCCGTCCGGAAAAAGCCGCGTGCATCCGACCGTGTGCATCCGACCGTGCACGCCGCCCGTGCACTCTCAGCTCGTCCTCAGCAGATTGCTGTCCGTACGGCGCACTAGGCTCACGGTATGCGTGCAGGTGGTGAGGCGGAGGCTGTCCTGAAACGCCTGGCCGCCGGCCGTGACGACCGGTTGACGCATGTCGAGTCCGTGCCGGCGCGGTTGGGGCAAACGTGTGATTGGCCGCGCTGGGTCCCGGACGAGGTGCTCGGCCAGCTCCGCGACGCCGGCATCACGGCCCCGTGGACCCACCAGGTCGCCACGGCCGAAGCGGCGTACGCCGGGAAGCACGTCGTCGTCGCGACCGGGACCGCATCCGGGAAGTCGCTGGGATACCTGCTGCCGGCCTTTGCGACGTTGAGCATTGCGCAGGCAGCCTCACCCCATCGCCGGACGGCGTCCTTGTTGTACCTGTCTCCGACGAAGGCGCTGGCCCACGACCAGCTGCGCGCTGTCTCGGTGTACACCGTGCCCGGGCTGCGGGCGACGACGCTGGACGGGGACTCCGAGCGGAGCGAGCGGGACTGGGCCCGTGACCACGCGACGTACGTGCTGAGCAACCCGGACATGTTGCACCGCTCGGTGCTGCCCAATCACCAGCGCTGGGCGCGTTTTCTGGGCTGCCTGCAGTACGTCGTGGTCGACGAGTGCCACCACTACCGCGGCGTCTTCGGTGCGCACGTCGCCGGCGTACTGCGGCGGCTGCGGCGGGTCTGCGCGCAGTACGGAGCTCATCCGATCTTCATCTGCGCTTCCGCGACTGTCGCCGAGCCGGCGGTCTCAGGCGAACGCTTGACCGGCCTGCCGATGGTGGAGGTCGTCGAGGACGGCTCTCCGCGCGGAGGTATCGCTTTCGGTCTGTGGGAGCCGCCACTGACCGCACTGCATGGCGAGAACGGCGCACCGGTACGCCGTTCCGCCACGGCCGAGGTGGCCGACCTGCTGAGCGATCTGGTCGTCACTGGCGTCCGGACTGTGGCCTTCGTCCGTTCGCGGCGAGGAGCGGAGTCAGTCGCACTGACAGCCCGCGAGAACCTGGCGGAGGTCGACCCGACGCTGATCGACCAGGTGTCGGCGTACCGGGCCGGCTATCTGCCGGAGGAGCGCAGACGGCTCGAGGGGATGCTGCAGAGTGGTGAGCTGACCGGTGTCGCGGCAACCAACGCGCTCGAGCTGGGCATCGACATCGCGGGGCTGGACGCCGTCCTGCTGTCTGGCTGGCCTGGCACCCGCGCATCGCTGTGGCAGCAGGCCGGGCGCGCCGGACGAGCAGGTGGGGACGCGCTGGCGTTACTGATCGCCCGCGACGACCCGCTGGACACCTATCTGGTGCGCCATCCGCGCGCCATCTTCGGCCGCCCGGTCGAGGCGACGGTGTTCAACCCCGAGAACCCTTATGTCCTCGGGCCGCAGCTGTGTGCGGCCGCGCAGGAGGTGCCGCTGACCGCCGACGACTTCGAGGTCTTCGGCAGCACCACCGAGTCCGTCATCGCCCAACTGGTCCGGCAAGGTCTGCTGCGCGAGCGGCCGCACGGCTGGTTCTGGACGCGCCGCGAGCGGGCAGTCGACGCCATCGACATCCGGTCGGCCGGTGGGAAGACCGTGCAGATCGTGGAGGACCGGACCGGTCGCCTGCTCGGCACGGTCGACGGCGGCTCGGCACACTCCTCCGTCCACGAGGGCGCCGTCTACGTCCACGCCGGCGAGTCGTACCTGGTCCGCTCACTCGACCTCGAGGAGCACGCCGCCGTCGTCGAGCCGGCCTCCCCGGACTACACGACGTTCGCGCGGGACACGACGGAGATCAGCATCCTGGCGACCGAGGAGACCTGCAACTGGGGTACGGCGGAGCTGTCGCGTGGCTGGGTCCAGGTGAAGAGCCAGGTGATCTCGTACCAGCGCAAGCTGATCGCGACCGGCGACGTACTCGACGAACAGCCCCTTGACCTCCCCGAGCGCACGCTCCGGACCAAGGCGGTCTGGTGGACGATGCCCGACATCGCGGTCGAGGATCTGGGCCTGTCCGACGTACCGGGGGCGGCCCACGCCGCCGAGCACGCGTCGATCGGTCTGCTCCCACTGTTCGCCACCTGCGACCGCTGGGACATCGGCGGCGTCTCCACCGCCCGCCACGCCGACACCGGCCGCCTCACCGTCTTCGTGTACGACGGCCACCCGGGCGGGGCCGGATTCGCCGAACACGGCTATTCCGCGGCGCGCGAGTGGTTGACCGCGACACGCGAGGCGATTGCACACTGTGAATGTACGGATGGATGCCCGTCGTGCGTACAGTCGCCAAAGTGTGGGAACCAGAACAACCCACTCGACAAGAGCGGCGCGGTGGCGCTGCTCTCCGCATTGCTGAGCAGTGAGGCCTGAAAGGGCCGGCCTCGGGGCCGGCAGAAAGGCAGCTTGCCATGGCCGTCCTCGGAATCGTCCTGATCGCCCTCGCGGTGCTGTTCGGTCTGGGCGTCTCGGTGTCCTCGACCGCGTCCACCAAACTCGAGGTCTTCGGCGTCGACTTCGGCGTCTCGGTACCGACCGTGTTCTTCCTCGGCGCGCTGGCCGGCGCGGCGCTCATCTTCGGGCTCTGGCTGCTCAAGAAGGGGCTCGGCCGCGGGTACCGCCGGCGCAAGCAGATGCGTGAGCTGCGCGCCCAGGCGACGACCACGCCGAGTGACACCGTCGGCGGTGAGGTCACAGAGGGTGATACCGCCAAACCCGCTCTCGAGACCACCGCGGACGCCCCCGCGGACGAACGTCTGACCACCGAGCAGGAGCTCGCACCGGACCCCAGTGACACCAAACAACCGCACTGACCACTCTGTTGCCTACGGCATCAACTATCCCGGGAAGCTACCGGGATATCACCGGATTGCCGTAAGATCTCGATCACCTCACAGCGGTCGCACGGCGACCCGGCAGCCCGATTTCGATGCCTTGCGCAACGAGATCGGGGTGGCAGTTAGTTGCCATTGGCATCAAGTTTCGCGAGATCGCCATAACCTCCCCCGCCACACCTGTGCCTTACTTGTTGTGGCGTCAACGTCGCGCTGAGTCACTGCCGGGGTACCGGCTGCGCACGGGGTCCCGACGACCTGACGCCTGCGAGATAGCACGACCTCTGGAGGTTGTCTTGATCATCCGTAAGCTGTTCAGCCGCACCGGCGTGGCAGTCCTCGCGGTCAGCGTCGCACTCGCCACCGCCGTACCGGCCCAGGCCGCGAACCCCGTCTCCGGCGGTTCGAAGACACCGGGCGTCTCGGTGGGCGTGGCGCAACAGATCGCCACTCGCTCGGACACGCGCTACTGCCTGACGTTCGTCGCGGCCGCCAAGGTCCCGATGGCCGTCATGATGGCGTGTGCCCCGGGCAAGGAGGGCAAGACCCAGGAGTGGATCTACACCGAGTCCGGCCAGTTGCAGGTCGCGATGAGCAAGAGCGTCGGTGGCGCCCTTGCCAAGACCGGAGCCTGCCTGGACAGCGGTGCGGACCTGGCGAAGGTACCTGCCGCCGCGCCACTGCTGGTGCTGCCCTGCCGTGACGGCTCCGGGCAGAAGTGGAGCTACGACGAGGACGCCGGCACGTTCGTGAACGCCGCCAGCGGTCTCGCCCTGACATCGCTGCTTGGCAAGGGGAAGGCCAAGCAGGCACAACCGACCGGCAGCATGAGCGCAGCCGGCACGCCGATCCAGGCCTGGGCCGGGCTCCCGGTGCCGAGCCTGGACATCCTGGGCGCGGTCCTGGCGCTCGTGAACGCGCTGCTGGCGTCGCTGGGCCTGGCCCTGCCGCTGCCGATCGCGGGCGCGGCGGCCAGCCTGCTGTCGCTGCTGCGGCCGCAACTGCCGATCCCGGCCCAGATGACGGTGCTGCCGAAGCAGATGATGCAGCTGGCCCAGAGCTGACCTGAGGAGGTTCCAGCCAGACAGACGGTCGGCCCCGACAACATGTCGGGGCCGACCGTTTTCTCTCCTTCGAATCGACGTGAATCTTCAGTTGTGTCTGGTGAAGCGAACGACCGCCGCTCGATGCTCGGGGATGACATCGGGTATCCGCGCTGCTTGCGCGTCAGCGGGAGCCCGGCGTCGTCGTCACCGCTCGGCCGTCAGGTCCGCAGCCGTCACCAGGCGGCCGCGGTCACCACCAACACCAGTGATGGCAGTGATCAAGCAGGTCGTCGAGAAGGCAAGCAACTCCGTGAAGCAGTCCCATGTCTGTCACCTCCGATCCACTGAACCGGTCGGCAAGACAGTAGCTCCGATCCTCACGCTCTGTATCTAGTCAACTACCTGTTGCCACAGAACCTTGAGCATCCTTTAACTCTTCCGCAATGCGTGCCGCGGAATCCCGGCTTGACAGCGGCGTCTTGGTTGCCTACAGCACCGGTCAACGTTCATCCGGGGTTGGGAAAAAGTCTTCACATAGTCGTTTGAGAGTGACAATCTTTGACCGGCATGTCTCCGGCACCGTCGCCGGTCCACCTTCCTAGGAGCCCTGATGCGATCTCTCTCGCGGTTGACCACCGCCGGCGTCCTCGGCGCCGCCGCCCTCGCGCTGCTCACCGGATGTCTCGGGTCGTCCTCCGACTCGGGCAGCAGCGGCCAGGACGCGAACCGGAACGCCGACGCCAAGAAGGTCGAGCTGACCATCGGCTCGAACTCGGTCAAGGGCGGTAAGAGCAGCGCCGGGGCGACCTTCCTCGAAGACGTGCTGATCCCGAAGTTCGTCGCCGACCAGAAGGGCAAGGGCGTCGACGTCACGGTCAAGTTCCAGGGCGACGGCTCCGACGACGAGGTCTACAAGCAGAAGCTGTCCCTCGACCTGTCGAACAAGTCCGGACCGGACCTGTTCCAGATCGACGGCATCTGGGTCGGCGAGTTCGCCCAGGCCGGCTACATCAAGCCGCTGACCGACACCGTCGGCGACGCCGCCAAGGTGAACGACTGGGACGGCTGGAAGCAGATCCCGGAATCGGTCCAGGCGCTCGGCAGCTTCAACGGCCAGCGGTACGGCGTACCGGGCGGCACCGACGGCCGGGTGCTCTACTTCAACAAGAAACTGTTCCAGCAGGCCGGTCTGCCCGCCGACTGGCAGCCGAAGTCGTGGGACGACATCATCTCGGCCGGCCAGGCGCTGAAGAAGCTGCCCGGCGTGACGCCGATCCAGATCAACGCCGGTACGGCGATGGGCGAGGCGACCACCATGCAGGGCGTGCTGCCGCTGCTGGTCGGCACCGGCGCGACCGTCAACACCGACGGCAAGTGGCTGGGCAACACCCCGCAACTGCGCCAGGTGCTGGACTTCTACCACCAGATCTACAGCACCGGTCTGGGCGACCCTGTGCTGCAGAAGGAGGCCAAGGGCCGGGACAAGTCGTTCGCCGAGTTCGCGGCGAACAAGATCGGCATCCTGGGCGAGAGCGACTACTTCTGGCGCAGCGTGGTCGAGCCCAAGGAGGGCGTCGCGAAGATGGCCGACCGCGACAGCGCGGTGGGCTGGGCGATGATCCCGGCGATGAAGCCGGGCTCCGGCGTGAAGGGCCAGGACTTCGTCTCGATGTCCGGCGGCGGCGCGACCGTGATCAACCCGAACACGAAGTTCCCGCAGCAGGCATGGGATCTGCTGCAGTTCATGAACTCCGCGGAGATGGTGAAGGCGTCGCTGGACGGGGCCGCGAAGATCACGCAGCGGTCCGACGTGAACAGCGAAGTACTCGCGAGCGACCCGATGCTGAGCTTCATCGCCGACAAGGTCCTGCCGATCACCCAGTTCCGTCCGGGGATGGCGGAGTACCCGAAGATCTCGGCGGCGCTGCAGCAGGCGACCGCGGACGTGGTGGCCGGCAAGAGCACCGACGCCGCGGCATCGGCGTACGAGAAGGCGGTCGAGACCGCGGCCGGCGGCAAGGACAAGGTCACCAGTAACTGATGGCTTCCGCATCTGCTCCCGCGACGGGCGTGCAGGGTCGTGCGCCCGCGCGGGATGTCGCGGGGCTCGGCGTCGGCCGTGCCCTCGGCTTCGTCGCGCCCGCGTTCCTGCTGATCGGCGCGTTCCTGATCTTCCCCGCGCTGTGGACGATCTACATCGGCATCACGAACTACCGGCTGACCGGCGTCGAGGCCGTGTCGCCGTCGATCGTGGGCCTGTCGAACTACACGAAGGCTCTGAACGACGCGCTGTTCCACAACGCGTTGTGGCTGACACTGGTGTTCGTCCTCGGTTCGGCGATCATCGGGCAGAACGTGCTCGGCTTCACACTGGCCTGGATCATGCGGCGGACGCGACCCGCAGTACGCCGTACCGTCGAGGCCTTCGTCCTGCTCGCGTGGATCCTGCCGTCGACGGTCGTCGCCTATCTGTGGGTCGCGTTCTACGACCGCGACGGCGGTACGTTGAACAGTCTGCTCGGTACTTCCGGGACCGCGTGGCTGATCGATTATCCGATGGCCTGCCTCGTGGTCTTCAACACGTGGCGCGGTACGGCGTTCTCGATGATGCTCTACTCGTCCGCGCTGCAGGCCGTCCCGCCGTCGCAGCTGGAGTCGGCCCGGATGGTCGGCGCCTCGGGCTGGCAGACGCTGCGGGACGTGGTGTTCCCGCACATCCGCGGACACGTGCTGACGAACACGCTGCTGATCTCGCTGTGGACGGCGAACGACTTCTCGCCGTTCCTGCTCACCAAGGGCGGGCCGAACCACGAGTCCGAGACGGTGCCGGTGTACATCTACAACGTGGCGCTGCAGGGCGGTGAGCTCGGATACTCGTCGGCGATCTCGTTCCTGCTGCTGATCGCGAACCTGCTGGTCTCACTGGTGTACCTGCGGCTGCTGAGGAGGCGCTCGTGAGCACGCGGCCGTTGCCGGCAACCCCGGCCTTCGTCCTGCGCCGCATTGGCTTCTACGTGCTGATCTGCGCGATCACGCTGTTCTTCGCCGTACCGATGCTGTGGATCGCCTCGGCGCCGTTCGACGCCTCGCCGGGTCTGGGCGTGCATTGGCCGGACTGGACGCTGGAGAACTTCCGGAAGACGCTCGAGCATCCGTACGCGATGCACTCGATGGTCAACTCGCTGCTGATCTGCGTGACGACCGCCCTTGCGGTGACTGCTTTCGCGGCGTTGGCGTCGTACGCCCTGTCGCGGGTGCGCATCCCGGGGCGGGACGCGTTGCTCTACGGGTTGCTGCTGCTGTCGTCGGTGGTGACCGGTACGGCGGCGATGGTGCCGATCTTCGTGATGATGTTCCAGCTCGGGCTGATCGACTCGCGGTTCGGGGTCGCGCTGGTGATGACCGGCGGGTTGTTGCCGGCGGCAATCTTCATCCTGAAGGACTTCGTCGACGCGGTACCGAAGTCGTACGAGGAGTCGGCGCGGGTGTTCGGCGCGTCGACCGGCCAGATCCTGCGCGACGTCGTACTGCCGGTCGCACGGCCCGGGCTCGCGACGATCATGGTCTGGGCGTTCGTCAACTCCTGGGGCAATTTCCTGGTGCCCTTCCTGCTTCTCCGGTCGATCGACAAGCAGCCCGGTGCGGTGCTGATGCAGACCCTCACCGACGAAGGCGGCAGTGTGAACCTGCAGGTGCTGCCGGTGTTCTCGCTGCTGTTCTCGATCCCGGTCGTCGTGCTGTACCTGTTGGTGAACTCGCGGTACGGGTTCCGCTTCCATGGAGGGATCAAGAGCTGATGGCGGGCATCGACATCGAAGGCCTCGCAACCGTCTACCCGAACGGCGTACGCGCCGTCGACGGGCTGGACCTGCACGTGGCCGACGGCGAGTTCTTCGCCCTCCTCGGTCCGTCCGGTTGCGGCAAGACCACCCTGCTCCGGACAATCGCCGGGCTGGAGGCGGCATCCGAGGGCACCGTCCGGATCGATTCGGCCGACGTGACCCGGACGGAGCCCGGCAAGCGCGGGGTGGCGATGGTCTTCCAGGACTACGCGCTCTTTCCCCACATGAACGTCTCCGAGAACATCACCTATCCCCTGAAGGTACGCCGCGTCGCCGCGGCCACCCGGTCCGAAGTTGCCACTCGCACCGCCGGCGAGCTGTCCTTGCAGGGGTTGCTGGAACGCAAGCCGGCACAGCTGTCCGGCGGGCAGCAACAGCGTGTCGCGCTGGCCCGCGCGATCGCGTCCGAGGGCAAGGTGTTGCTGCTGGACGAGCCGCTGTCGAACCTCGACGCCCGGCTCCGCCTCGAGGCCCGTACCTTTCTGAAGAAGCTCCAACGCGACCTCGGCATCACCACGGTCTTCGTCACCCACGACCAGGCCGAGGCTCTCGCGCTCGCGGATCGCATCGCTGTCATGGACTCCGGCAAGCTTCGCCAGCTGGGCTCTCCGCGCGAGGTCTTCGCCCGGCCCGCCAACACCTTCGTGGCCAACTTCATCGGCTCGACCCCGATGAACCTCCTCCCAGGCAAGGTCGGGACCTCCTCCGGCACCACCTCCAGCCGGAACAGCTCGGCTGCTTCCGACTCCAGCGCCGCGGTCGGCATGGTCTCGGTGGCGGGCGGATCGTTGCCTGCAGCCACCTTCTCCACCCCGGCCGGCGCCGAGGTCACCGTCGGCATCCGCCCCGAGTACCTCACCGTCGCCTCCGGTGATGTCACCGGACCCGCCCTCCGCGGCATCGTCGTGGTCGCCGAGAACCTTGGCACCCAATCCCTGGTCACCGTCGACTGCGACGGCACCCTCGTCGGCGTCACCGTCCCCGAAGAAGCCGAACCTGCTCCAGGCACCGCAGTCGCCCTCACCGCCCCCGCTGCCCGGGTCCTGCTCTACGACCACGAGTCCGGCGAACTCCTGGCCCGCCAACCCGCTCCGGTCGCCTGATGCCCACCACGTCGCACCGCCGCTGCCGGGAGATCACCTGATGGCTGTCACGTCCTACCGTCGGCGCTGGACGTTGGACGATCGGGCCGAATCCCCCTGGCACTCGCTACCCGTCGACATTCCGGCCGATTGCCCCGGTCTCCTGGTCACGCTCACGATCCCGCCGGTCGACGGGGCCGTCATCGACATCGGCTGCGAGGGCGCGGCCGGCTGGCGTGGTTGGTCCGGCGGCGCCCGCCAGACCTTCGCCATCACACCTGACGCCGCCACCCCCGGCTACCTCCCGGGCGAACTCGAACCAGGCACTTGGTGGGTCGTCCTCGGCCTCCACCGGATCCCGGTCGAAGGCGTCGAGCTCCTCGTCGAGGCGACCACCGGCCCGGTCGCCACGATTCCCGGTCTGAACGAGTACGCTGACGCGACCGCGGCTATCGCAGTACCGCCGCGACCACCGCGCCGTACTCTCCCTGCATCTTCCGGTCTGAAGTGGATCGCGGGCGACTTCCACGCCCACACGCTCCACTCCGACGGCTCCACGCCGGTCGCCAACCTGGCTGCGCTGGGTGTGTCGGCCGGTCTCGACGTACTCGCGGTCACCGACCACAACACCGTCGCCCACCACGCCGAACTCCCGTCGCTCGGCAACCGGTTCGGGATCGGCCTCATCCCCGGCCAGGAAGTAACGACCGACACCGGGCACGCCAACGCCTTCGGCGAGATCGGCGCGATCGACTTCCGCAAACCCGCGGCCACCTGGGTCTCCGAGGTCGCCCGCCGCGGCGGCCTGCTCTCGATCAACCACCCTCTCGGCGGCGACTGCTCCTGGCGCCACCCGCTTCCCGAACACCCACCCCTGGCCGAAATCTGGCACTCCTCCTGGCTCGACCACACCTGGGGCGGCCCCATCGCCTGGTGGCAAGCCTGGGGCCTCGAAGGCACAACCCCCATCGGTGGCAGCGACTGGCACAACCCCACCTCGTTCACACCACCAGGCAGCCCCACGACCTGGATCGCCGTAGACGCCGACGCCGAAGGCCCCAACGAACTCGCGGCCGCCACTCTCGAAGCCCTCGCGGCCGGCCGAACTTCGCTCTCCTGGTCCTATACCTCTCCTGTCTTGGTGCGAGTCGACGACGAACTGGTCGCCCTGGACGCACCCAACACCCTCGTCATAGCCGCGGACGGCACCCGCCACCCCGTCCGTTCGTCCGTCGAGCGGATCCCCGGGACACGCGGCCCGCACATCCTCGTCACTCACACGGGAGAGTTCCTGGCGACGTGCGCCTGAACGTTTTCCTGCAGACTGACTTCATGACGAGCGAGCGACCCCAGGTGATCGTGGTAGATGCTGCGAACGTCGTCGGCTCCCGCCCCGACGGCTGGTGGCGCGACCGCGCCGGCGCAGCTCGACGTCTCCTGACGAAGCTCGCCGCACTCCAGCAACGCCTGCAGGACACGACCGACATCATCGTGATCCTCGAAGGAGCCGCCCGAAGCGCCGTCTCGGGCCCTGACGCTCCCGACACCGGCACCCTCCGTGTCGTCCTCGCCCCGGGCTCGGGCGACGACACCATCGCCCTCGTGACGGCCGAGGCCGCGGCGCAACCCAACAGCCCCGAGGTCACCGTCGTCACCGCCGACCGAGGCCTCCGGCAGCGCACAGACCCCACCGGTGCGACCGCAGTCGGCCCCCGCTGGCTCCTGGACCAGATCTAGCCTTGACCCGCGCGGTGGAATCCATCACGAAGGCCTTCGGACTGGGCCGATCCGTCCAGCCTCTGACGCCCGTCCAGCACACCAGCTTCGAGACCTGGCGTCTTCGAACAGCCACAGCCGACTATCTCGTCAAGCGCCTGTGGGGCCTCGATGACCCACCATGGTGGACCCACATCGAGCAGGGCATGGCGCTGGAGGCGGCCGCACTCGCGCAAGGCCTGCCAATCGCCCAGCCGATCGAGCCGCGAGATCCGGCCTTCGGGTACGCGGCTCGGGTGCACGACTTCGGCACTGTTCGCCTCTACGACTGGATCGAGCATCGCACGCTCCAACCTGCCGATGACGTCGCAGCGTGGCTCGGACGGGTCGCTGCGCGGCTCCACGGGCTGATGCCGCTGACCGGCGTACAACCTGAATGGCGTTGGTGGGGAGTCTTCCCCCGCGATCGTTGGGAGGAGTGGGCAACACTCGGCCGAAGCCAGGACAAGCCATGGGCAGCTGCACTCAGTCAGAAGGTCGGCTTCTTCGACGAGCTTGGCCAGTCGATCCGGGCCGCGTTTACCTCGGCCGACGACCAAGTACTGAGCCACGGCGACCTCGAACCCTACAACGTCCTCGTCTCGGCCGACGGCCCGATCCTGATCGACTGGGAGAGCGTGGCCTGCGAAAGCGCCACCCTGGAGATCTCCCGCGCCGCGCTGAGTTTCGGCGGTGACAACCCCGCCCGGATCTCCCGCATCCTCCAGGAGTACGTCGACGCCGGCGGCGTGCTGGCCCCGATCGGCGACGACCTGTTCCTTCGCAAGATCTCGCTTCGCCTGTGCCACCTCGCGGAACGCCTTGACGTCGAAGTCGGCATGGAACGCCCACCCGGCTGGATGCAAGGACAAGACTCCGCCGCCCTGATCCGCAAGGATCTCGACACGCTCGCCCACACCGTTGACCACCTCCGCGACCTCGCCACAACCTGCCTTAGCTAGTCACACCACCCAGCCAGACCCACCCACCGTGTGCACTCCGCGCACTCTTCCAGCCCGTCCAGCCCGGGCGGGAGAGGCGGCAGCTGGTCTAGTCGAGGAGCCAGCCGTTTTGTTCGGCTACTTGGATGGCGTCGGAGCGGGTGCGGGCTCCGGTTTTGCCGATTGCGGACCAGAGGCGGGTGCGAACGACGCGCTCGGAGACCTGCAGCTTGCGTGCCATCAGGGCTACGGAACCACCTTCGCGGGCGGCGCGCAGTGTGTCGGTCTCGTTCTGGTCGAGCGGCGTCTCGGAGTACTGGAGGGTTTCCGCAGCGAGGTTCGCGTCGACCACGCGGAGGCCCAGGTGCACGCGGCGTACCGCATCTGCGAGCTGCGGCGCCGGACAGCCTTTCAGCGCGAACCCTTTCGCGCCGGCGTCCAGCCCGCGGCGAAGGTGCACCGGCCGACCGTACGTCGTGAGCATGACGACGCGGCACTCCGGCATCGACGTACGCAGCTTGGTGGTGACGGTGATGCTGTGGTTCCCCGGTCCGCCGGCGTCGAGCAGAGCGACGTTGGCGCGGTGTCGTTTCGCCGCACCTACGACGTCGTCGGTTCTGTTGAGCTCGGCAACGATCTCCAGATCGCGCTCGCGCTCCAGACCGCTGCGGAGCAAGCCTCGGCTGAGGATCTGGTCATCGACCAGCAACAGCCGAATCCGGTCGGGCAAACGGGCCTCCGAGGTATCCGTCCGGGCGTCGGGGAAGTACGTCCGGGAAGATGAGTTGGACTCGGTTCCAGATCATGGAGCGCGGCAACACGGGTAGTCCACATCAACGCGGCATCTCTACCAGATTGCGACCAGATCGCGACCACACCAGAACCAGGCTCAAGTTTGCCCTGTCGGGCGACGTCAGAGCGGACCGGCCCGGGCAGTCGCGCTCAGCGTTGGACGACCCAGCGGAAGATCAAGCTCGAGTGACACCTCCACGGTTACAGCGTCGGCGGTGGTGGCGCAGTTGGATAGGTGAACTTTGTTCAGGATCGCGATGCGAGCGGCGGTTTCACACGGCGTCGCAGGTGCACCGTCGCTCGGAGGTTGGTCTGCGCTTGACGTTTGCGTGGCACGAGTTCCCTGCCTGGTCAGCGAAGTGCCACCGTGCTCGAAGTACGTGCTAGCTGCCGCGTCAGCCGGTGGATTCGCAATCGTCGCCGCAAGTTCCGTCGCAGGTTCCGATGCCGCGGACGGGACCTGCGCGGCGGCCGGCGCGAAGACCGGCTTCGGGGCGAAGACGGCTGTCGGCGCGAGTTCCGTCGTGGGCTCCACGGCCCCAGCCGAGAACAGATTGGCGGGCGGCATGTAGGCCTCGGTCGCGGCGAACGCGGCGGGCCGGGCGAACGCATTTGTCGGCGCGAACGCCACAGGCGGTGCGAACGCCGTAGGCGGTGCGAACGCTGCAGGCGGTGCGAACGCTGCAGGCGGTGCGAACACGTTTCTCGGGGCGAAGGCGTTTGTCGGTGGAGTGGCTGTTGTCGGTGGAGTGGCTGTTGTCGGTGCAGCGGCTGACGGTGGCAGGTTGGCTGGTGTGGTCAGGGATTGGGCGGCGCTTAGGGCAGTTAGGTCTGCGGCGGCGGTGAGTTTGTGGCGGGCGGTGGAGATGGTGGACCAGAGGGTTGCTGCGGCTAGGGCTGTGGTGAGGAGTACTGCGGCCAGGAGGGTGTGGACGGTGGCACTGCCTCGTTCCGAGCGGGTCATGGGGTCGTCTCCGGTTCGGCTTGGAGGGTGGCGATTGCTGTTAGGCGGGTGGGAGTTAGGAGGGTGAGGAGTGGAGGGGTGTGAGTCGGGGTTGCGGTGACGGTTACGTGGATGTCTGAGGTGTCGCGGGTGATGGTGATCGTGCTGCTGGGGATGGTGCGGTGGCCGATGGCTTTGGCTTGGTCGAGTGGTTCGCCGCGGGCTGCTGCGCGGGCTACGTCTCGGGCTGCGTCGATGCATCGGATGTTGAGTACGACGAGGCTGATGGACCAGATGCCCAGCAAGAGCAGGGAAAACAGGACAGGCAGTGCGATCGCCAACTCAGCCGTCACCGCACCTCGGTCGCCGCGCTGTCGCCCCTCGGTGGCGCGAGAACAAGCCGAGGAGTACGAGCCGGTTGCGGGGTTCGCACCGGCGGTGTGACCGGAGGCCGACCTCTGGTGGGAGGCCGCGGCGTGTTGGCCGGGGTCGGCGGTGGAGCGCGCGCCGGTGGATGAGCCCGAACCCGTCGTGGGGTTCGAGGCCGTGGTGTGGCTGCAGGTCGCGGTGTGGTGGGAAGCCGGCGTGTGGTGGGAAGCCGGCGTGTGGTGGGAAGCCGGCGTGTGGTGGGAGGACGGCGCGTCGTGGGGGGACGGCGAGCGGCTTGTGGGGTTGGGGTGGTACGTGGGGAGGTGGGGCATTGGGGTCCTTGGGGGTGGCGACCGGTCGGGAGGGGTGGGCCGACCGGTCGCCTGATTGGGGATGGTTAGAGGTGGACGCCTTCTACGCCGGCGAGTTTGAGGGCGTAGTTGATGAGGGCTTTGAGGGCGTTTTGCATGACCGGGGATTTGAGCAGGGCTACCAGGATTCCGCCTAGGCCGCAGGCGGCGACGATGGTTACGGCGTACTCGGCGGTTGCGGCGCCGCGTTCTGTGCGGGTGCGGAGGTTTCGGAGGGTGCGTGGGCGGAGGCGGCGGAGGGTGCGGGCGCGGCGATGTTCGCGGGCGCTGGGCAGGACGTGCCCGCGGACGCTGGGCAGGACGGGCTCGGGAGTGATGGAGCTGAGCGGCATGGAAGTCCAAGGGGTCAGGGGCGCGGAGGTCTGTGGGAGGAACGGGTCTGGGGAGTGGGAGTGGGTCGGCTCCAAGGCGCGGGGGTGGGTCGGCTCTTCGGTGTGGGAGTGAGTCCGCGCGTCGGCATGCGTGCTCGTTGGTACTGCGGTGCGGGGATGGGTCGGTTCTTCGGTGTGGGAGTGAGTCCGCGCGTCGGCGTACGTGCTCGTTGGCACTGCGGTGCGGGGGTGGGGCGGCTCTTCGGTGTGGGAGTGAGTCCGCGCGTCGGCATACGTGCTCGTTGGCACTGCGGTGCGGGAGGGGGTCGGCGCTTCGGTGTGGGGGTGAGTCCGTTTCTCGGTGTGGGAGTGGGTTGGCTCTTCGGTGTTGCAGCGGGGCGCGTGGGGTGTGTCGGAGGGAGTGGCTTGGGGAGTGGAGTTGTTGACGAGGTCGGTTCGAGCCGAGTGGTGGTAGTTGCCTAGGGCTACTAGTGGAATGGACATTTGCTGCCTCCTGGGGAAGTGGCGGGGTGGTTCATGGAGAACATGCCGTTGCGGGGTGGGGTTTTGGTTGGGGAGTTTTGGGTTGTGGATTACGGGGTTTGGAGGTACGGGAGCAGCGAGCCAGCAGTGGTGGGGACTATGGAGAGGAGGACGAAGGCTGGGAGGAAGCAGAGGCCTAGCGGGAGGGCGGCTCGGGACTCGGTGGCTCGGGCTTGTCGGTCGGCGGTGTGGTGGTGGGAGCGGCGGGTTTCGTCGGAGAGGTGCTCGAGGGTTTTGGAGAGGGCGGCGCCGGAGCGGAGGGAGCGGGTGATGGCTCGGGCCATGGGGGCGCAAGCGGGTTCGGCGCGTAGGTGAGACCAGGCCATGGCTGGGTCGGCGCCGAGGGCGAGGTGGTGGGCGATCTTGGTGAAGAGGTCGGCCAAGGGGCCGGGGAGGGCTTCGGCTACGAGGGTTAGGGCGTGTTGGGGTGGGCGGCCGGCTCGGAGGCAGGCGGTCAGTAGGTCGATGGCTAGGGGGAGGTCGCGGGCTAGTTGGGCGTTGCGTTGTTTGGTGGCGGCTGGTTCCAGGCGGGCTAGGGCTCGCGGGACGGCGTACAGGGCGATGGCAGCTGGGAGGGCGCCCCAGGGGAGGCCGATGAGGAGTACGGCGCCTAGGGCTGTGATGGCTGCGGCTAGGTGGTGGTGGGGTGGGGTTCGCGGGGTGGTACGGGGTTGGGGGCGGGCTAGGCGGCGGAGGTTCGGGCGGGGCGGGATTGCGAGATAGGTGCTTAGGGCAACTGCTGTTGCGGCGGCGAAGGCTTCAGGCATTTGGGGCTTCGGGTTGGGCGAGGCGGGTGGTCCAGTGGAGGCCTGCAGTGGTGAGGGTCAGGCCGGCTGCCAGGCAGAGCCAGCCGGGCGGGGTGGCGGTGAGGAACACGAGAGGGTGGGCGCCCAGTGCGTAGCCGAGGGCTATGCCGAAGGCGGGGAGGACGGCGAGGATTCGGGCGGTGGAGCGGGCACCGGCGAGGCTGGATTCGGTTTGGCGGTGGATGGCTTCATCGGCTCGGAGGGAGTTGGCCAGGCGTTCGGTGAGGGCCGCGAAGGCGGCGCCGGATTCCTCGGTGACGCGCCAGGCGGCGGCCAGGGCTCGGAGGCTGGTGGCGCCCGGCTTGGTTGATGCCCGGATCAGGGCGGTGGGTACGTCGGCGCCGAGCTTGGCTGCGGCGTGGGCTACCTCCAAGTCGGGGCTGATCGAGGCTGCGCCCTCCAGGGCGGCGATGGGCGGACGGCCGGCAGAGAGGTCTGCGGCTAGTACGTCGAGGGCTTCAATGATGTTGGCGCGGCGGGCGGCGGTGGCCTTCTGCAGCTGGTGTTGGGCTCGTTGGTTGGCGATCAGGATCAGCACTGCGGTGATGGCGAGGGCTGAGACGAGGGCTTGAGGGCCGAGGATCGCGGTGGCCAGGGCGGTTGGAGGAGCCAGGAGCGCTGCTCGGATTAGGCGGGTTCGAAAGGATCCGGGGGTTGGCTGCGGACGGGTGAGGTTCGGTTGGGATTGCAGGCGATGGAGGGCTGCGGCTGGCGGTGGAAGCGCGAGCGTGCAGGTTAGGAGGGTGAGCGCGGCTGCGAGGAAGGCTGGGTTCATGCCGCACCCACGGCAGCGACGGGAAGGTTGGTGAAGAGGTGTGCGGGTGGGTGGAGGGTGAGGGTGTTGTCGGGGTGGAAGGTGACGGCAGGTTGCGTGGTTGGAGGGCCGTTGGGGTGAGCGGTCAAGGTGTGGATCTCGGCGATTCGGCGGCGGCCCTTGGAGGTCCGGGTCAGGTGGATCACGGCGTGCAGGGCTGAGGTCATCTGGCTGTGGATGGCTTCTCGGGTGAGGCCGGCCAGAGAACCCAGCGCTTCCAGGCGAGCGGGTACGTCGGCGGCCGAGTTGGCGTGGATGGTGCCGCAGCCGCCTTCGTGGCCGGTGTTCAACGCGATCAGTAGGTCGACGACTTCGGGACCGCGGACCTCGCCGACCACCAAACGATCTGGGCGCATGCGGAGGGCTTGGCGGACGAGGTCTCGGAGGGAGATTTCGCCGGTGCCTTCGACATTGGGTGGGCGGGCTTCGAGGCGGACTACGTGTGGGTGGTCGGGGCGTAGTTCGCTGGCGTCCTCTACCAGGACCAGGCGTTCGGACGGGTCGGTCAGGGAGAGTAGGGAGTTGAGGAGGGTGGTCTTGCCTGTCCCGGTACCGCCGCTGATCAGGAACGCCAGGCGGGAGTCGAGAAGGTCGCGCAGGATCGTCACACCGGCCTGCGGGAGCGCACCGGCGGCTACGAGATCGTCGAGAGTGAAGACCTTCCGAGACGGGACGCGGAGCGACAGGCAGGTGCCCGGAGCGGCGATCGGGGCGAGTACGGCGTGGAAGCGGGTGCCATCGGAGAGCCGGACGTCGACGTACGGCGTGGAGTCGTCGAGGCGGCGGCCGGCTGCGGCGGCGAGCCGGGTGGCCAGGCGGCGGATGGCGGGCTCGTCGCCGGTGCGGATGGCGACGAACTCGAGGCCGCGGCCGCGGTCGATGTAGACCTCGTCCGGGCCGTTCACCAGGATGTCGGTCACGCCTGGCTCGGCCAGGAGGCTGTCGAGTGGGCCGGCGCCCAGGGCTTCTCGGCGGAGGGCGGTGACAACGGCGAGGACCATGGCGTCGCCGCAGATGGTGCCGCCGGCGCGGAGGGCCGCCGCCACATGGACGGGAGTGGGCTCGGCGCCGGTGACCGCCAGCGTGCCGCGGACGCGGTCGAGCAGGTCGGCGGGGACAACTGCGGTGGTCACAGAATCACCAACTCGGATAGGTGGAGCGGCGGCGGTCATGCCGCTACCGGATGGGCCAGGTTGAAGAGGTCCAGCAGAGTTGTGGCGGCTCGGGTCAGAGGGCTTCGAGCGCCGAGAATGAAGCGGCCCTGATCCATGGCGGCGGGAAGCGCCCGGTCGATGCCGAGTTTTGTTGCTAACGGCAAGGAGAGATGGGTCGATACGTCAGCAGGTGACAGCGCGGGGCGGGTGCTGCGGGCTACGACGCGCAGGTCGCCGGCGACGGAACGGAGAGGGCCGGAGAGGCGTTTGGCGGCCGCGACAGAACGGACGTCACAGGGGACGACCAGGAGGGTCGCGGTCGAGCGGATGAACCCTTCCTCGACGGTTGGATCTGCGCGGCGAGGCAGGTCCAGGACGACGAGATCGTTGCTGCGTTGCGCCGCGCCGATGACTGAGCTCATCGTGTCCGGCGGCAGCACGGTGACGTCGGACTGATCCCAGGACAGGACAGCGAGGCCGTCGACGGATGGCAGCGCCGAGCGGAGAGCGGCAGCACTGACGCGACCCGAAGCATTGAGAAGCTTCGGCCAGCGGTCGCCGGGATCGCGTTCGATGCCTAGGGCGAGCTCTATGCCGCCGCCGAGTGGATCGCCGTCGATGAGCATCGTCCGGTATCCGCGCCGATTGCCGAGGACCGCGACCGCGGCGGCGAGCGTGGTGGCACCAGCTCCCCCGCAGCCGCCGACGAAGGCGAGCGTGACGGCCTTCCGATTCACACCGTCCAGTGCGTCGGCCAATTTGCCGGCGAGCAAGGACTCGTCGTCGGGAAGACGACAGACGACGTCAGCGCCGACGTCGAAGGCGCAGCGGTAGAGATCGTCGCCGTCGAGCGCCGAGCCGACCACGACGACTCCCGGTCGCTGGGTGGGCTGCAGGCGAGCCAACGGCTCGGCCAGGTCGCGGCCGATCACAACCAGCGAGCAGGTCTGCCAGTTGCGCCGGAGGCCGTGGAGGTCCGGCTCGACCAGGGGCGTCACGGAAGCGGCCGCGGCCAGCCGCAGGAGATCGTCGAGGAGGGCGTCGTTGGTAGTTGCCATGAGCACCGAGGTGGTTGGTGATTTCGTGTCCATGCCAAGAAGATGCCGTTGCCGGGCGTGCTCTGCGCACACGAGCGGAATCCCTGTGGACAAAGCGTTGTCGGGTTTCCGTCAGCAGCGGGAACCCGCCACGACGAGGCGGCGACCAACCCGTCGGGAACGGTTACGGTTCCTTTCGAAGCGTCTTTAACTAAATTTCACCGGACCGCTTCCGTCCCATCGCTCCGGAGGATCTCTGATGAGTCGATTACGCCTGTTCGCCGCCACCTCAGCCGTCGCGGCCACCGCCCTGCTCACCGCCGCCGGAGTGTCTCTCGCCGGCCCGGACACCGCCACCACCGCCAACGCCGCCACCACAGCGACCAGCGGTGGCGTCAAGACGGCGTACTTCACCCAGTGGGGTATCTACGCCAACGGTTTCTACCCCAAGAACCTGATCACCACCGGCGCGGCCGGCAAGCTGGACTTCCTGAACTACGCCTTCGCGAACATCGATCCGACGAACCACACCTGCTTCATGGCCAACAAGGCCGCTTCGCAGGACGAGAACAACCCGAACGCCGGTGACGGCGCGGGTGACGCGTTCGCGGACTACGGCAAGTCGTACGGCGCGGACATCAGCGTCGACGGTGTCGGCGACGTGTGGAACCAGCCGATCCAGGGGAACTTCAACCAGCTGAAGAAGCTCAAGGCGAAGTACCCGAACCTGAAGATCCTGATCTCGATCGGCGGCTGGACGTACTCGAAGTACTTCTCGGACGCGGCCTCGACCGATGCCAAGCGCAAGGCGTTCGTGAGCTCCTGCGTGAACATGTTCCTCAAGGGCGACCTGCCGGTCATCGACGGGTTCGGCGGCGCCGGCTCGGCAGCAGGCATCTTCGACGGTGTCGACATCGACTGGGAGTACCCGGGCTCGCCGAACGGTCACGTCGGCAACCACTACAGCGCAGCCGACAAGCAGAACTTCACGTCGTTGCTGGCCGAGTTCCGCAGCCAACTCGATGCGTACGGCAGCCAGACTGGCAAGCGGTACTACCTGACCGCTGCCACTCCGGCCGGCCAGGACAAGATCGCCACGATCGAGACCAACAAGATCGGGCAGTACCTCGACTACAACAACGTGATGACGTACGACATGCACGGCGGCTGGGAAGCTACCGGGCCGACGAACTTCCAGGACCCGCTCTACACAGCGCCGAACGACCCGAGCAACCCGATCCCGCCGGGTCAGGGCAAGTACTCCGTCGACGCTGCGGTGAAGGCGTGGACGACCGGAGACGCGGCGTACGGCATCCCCGGCGGGTTCCCGGCGAACAAGCTGAGCATCGGATACCCCTTCTATTACAGGGGATGGAAGGGCGTACCGGCCACGGCCAACGGCAAGTACCAGACCGCTACCGGACCGGCCGACGGGCATGCACTGAGCGGCAACGTGCCGGGCGTCTCGTTCTACAAGGAGCTCACCGGCTTCGTGGACAACCCCTCCAGCACGTACTTCGACGACGCGACGAAGTCCTCGTGGTTCTACAGCAACGGCACCTTCTGGTCCGGTGACAACGCCCAGTCGATCAAGGCGAAGGCCGACTACCAGCACTGCAACGGTCTGGCCGGCGCGATGATGTACTCCCTCGAGGCGCTCGACCCGGGAGTCACCCTCTTCAACAACGTGGTCGACTCGGTCAACGCCAGCACCGCCGGCTGCAGCGGCCCGCCAACGACGCCGCCCACCACACCGCCGACCACGCCGCCAACAACACCGCCTACGACTCCCCCGACCACGCCTCCCACCACACCTCCCACCACACCGCCGACGACGCCGCCCACATCGGCTACTCCGTGGGCGCCGAACACGACGTACGCGACCGGTGCGCTGGTGACCTACAACGGCGTCACCTACAAGTGCATCCAGGGCCACACGTCCCTGACCGGCTGGGAGCCACCGAACGTCCCCGCATTGTGGGGCCGGGTCTGATCACGTACCGCCCCAACTGATCGGAGCATCATGAAACGACGTATCACTCTGGCGATAGCGGCCATCTCGGCCGTGGTCATCGCCCTACTGACCGCACAAGCGGCCAGCGCGGCAGGGGTCTCTGCCACCTTCACCAAAGTGTCCGACTGGGGCAGCGGCTTCGAGGGCAAGGTGACCGTCACCAACGGCACCACGAGCTCCCTCAGCACCTGGTCGGTAGCGCTCGACTTCCCATCCGGCTACACCGTCACCAGCACCTGGGACGCCAACCACACCAGCAGCGGACAGACGCACACGTTCACTCCGCCGAGCTGGGCCGGACCTCTCGCCCCAGGAGCAACTGTCAGCTTCGGCTTCAACGGCAGCCCGGGCAACTTTGCCGGCGTCGCCGCCTGCCGTCTGAACGGCGGCTCCTGCTCGGGCGGCGGTGGCGGCACCGCCCCCGGTGCACCCACAGGCCTCTCGGGTACGGCGTCAGGCACGTCCGTCAACCTGTCCTGGTCCGCAGCATCGGGCGCGACGAGCTACAACGTCTACCGCAACGGCTCGAAGGTCGGCTCGCCCAGCGGCACGTCCTATACGGACTCCGGCCTCAGCGCCAACACGTCGTACTCGTACCAGGTGAGCGCGTCCAACAGCGCAGGTGAGGGACCGAAGAGCAACACCATCTCGGTCACCACGGGCACTGGCGGCGGCAACACCGGCAGCAAGCAGGCCGCGCCGTACCTCTACATGGGCTGGGGCGACCCGCCGAGCCCGTCGACCGTGATGAACGCCACCGGGATCAAGTGGTTCACCATGGCGTTCGTCCTGTCGGGCGGCGGCTGCAGCCCGGCCTGGGACGGCAGCCGTCCGCTCCAAGGCGGCGCCGATGCCAACGCGATCAGCCAGATCCGAGCCGGCGGCGGTGACGTCGTACCGTCGTTCGGCGGCTGGAGCGGCAACAAGCTCGGCCCGAACTGCAGCACCCCCGAGGCGCTGGCCGGCGCGTACCAGCAGGTCATCAACGCCTACAGCCTGAAGGCGATCGACATAGACATCGAGAACTCCGACGAGTTCGAGAACGAGGCCGTGCAGGACCGCATCCTGACCGCGCTGAAGATCGTCAAGCAGAACAACCCGGGGATCCAGACCATCGTCACGTTCGGTACGTCGACGACCGGTCCGACGTACTACGGCAACCGGCTGATCGACCAGTCCAAGGCGCTCGGCGCGAACATCGACATCTTCACGCTGATGCCGTTCGACTTCGGCAGCTCGAACATCTACAACGACACGGTCGGCGCGTCCCAGGGCCTGAACAACAAGCTGAAGTCCACCTTCGGCTGGTCCACCGCGGAGGCGTACGCGCACCAGGGCATCTCCGGCATGAACGGTCTGTCGGACCAGCAGGAGATGACCACGACCGCGACCTGGCAGAACATCACCAACTGGGCCAAGAGCAACGGGCTCGGCCGGCTGGCGTTCTGGTCGGTCAACCGCGACCGCGGTTGCGCCGGCGGCGGTGTGGTCTCGAACTGCAGCGGCATCGCCCAGGGCGACTGGGACTTCACCCGCATCACCGCAGGATTCTGACCCGGCGGTACGGCGGGATGCGCGTCGGCATCCCGCCGTACTCCGGAAGACTCAGCCGGCCTTGATCGCGTCGATGATCAGGCTGTTGCGGGCATTCTGCCCGAGCGGCTTCGACGGGTGCAGGCCGTCGCGGAGATAGCGGGCCAGCCGGTTCGGGCTGGACGCCAGGTGCTCCGCCCAGTGAATGATCCGCAGGTTGTCGTAGCGGCGCGCGGCCTCGGAGAGCTGGAGGTTGATCCACGCGCTGTTGCGCTGGTCGGCGAGCCTGATCTCCGGGATGAACGCCGTTCGAGCAGCCTGCACGTTGACCCAGTAGACGGTCCGTTCCGGGCCGGCGATCTGCATCGTACGGTCAACCTGAGCCGCGACTGCCGGTGGTGTGAAGATGTCGTTGGAGCCGACTGACATCAGGATCCGATGGGGCAGGCCGTAGTCCTGGGCCCAGGTGTCCAGCGCGTCGACCGCCGGCGTCACCGGGCGGCCAGCCCAGTTGTGGACGGCGGTCATGATGCCGAGCTTCGCGAGCTGTCGGACCAGGGCCGGCCCGTCCTGGACCCCGATGCTGTCGCCGAACATGAAGACACCGTCGGTCTCTCGCGTCCGGCGGATCTGCGCCTCGTTCGAGATCGCTCGCGCTTGTTGAGCCCACGCGCCGAGCACGCCGGAGCCGTAGTTGCCCAGATTGGCCAGTCCGGTCGCGTCGTCCGCCCGGGACTGCGGCGAGACCGGAGCCGCCTCGGCGGCGGAGGCAGCGGACGCCGCCGCAACCGTCGACGCAGCCGCCGCCGTCCCAGCTGCGAACAGCAGCCGGCGACTCGGCCGGAACGAACCCAGGCGCTTCCTCACGGAGGAAAGAGTGCGGTGGAAAGGCCTCTCACTGCAAGTCGACACCTGGAAAATTGGACGAACGCTACGGAAGTCGCTGTCTCAGCAGTCAGCTGGACGTGACCGGCCGGGATCGCACGAACGTCCGGAAACGTTCCGCCGCAGGCGTCAGCGGCGTACTCAGTCGCCACGCCATCCCGATCTCCCGACGGGCCTGTACGCCGGCCAGCGGGACGGACACCGCACCGCTGTCATTCCCGCGGACCGCACCGGCCGGGAGGATCGCCACACCGAGGCCCGCACCGACCAGACTGTCGATCGTGGCCAGGTCGGTCGCCTGGAACGCGAACTGCGGAGTGAATCCCGCGGCCTCGCACAGCCGGTCCGTCACCCGCTGGAAGCCGAAGCCGGGCTGCAGCGCGACGAACGGCTCGTCCCGGACCTCCTCCAGCTCGACCCGGTGCCGAGAAGCCAGAGCGTGCCCAGGCGGCACGTGCAGGCAGAGCCGCTGTCGCTCCAGCAGATGCCAGCCGAAGTGGTCCGGGTCCGGCCGGGGCGCGATGATCGCGATCTCGGCCTCACCGGTCTCGAGGTCCTGGACGATGTCGTGGGCCGGCTCCTGCCGCAGCGCGAACCCGATGTTCGGCGCTTCTGCGCGGAACGCCTTCAGCAGGTCCGGCATCAGGCTCGTCGCGACCGAATGCAGGAACGCCAGCCGCACGGTCCCGGACTCCGGGTCGACGAGAGCATCAATGCGCCTGCGAGCGGTGTCGACCGCAGCCGTCCCGGCCCGCGCGGCCTCCAGCACCAGCCGGCCGTACGGATTCAGCCGCACACCGCGGCGTTCCCGCTCGAACAACGCCACCCCGAACGCCTTCTCGACCCGCTGCAGCGACCGGGACAGATTCGGCTGGCTCGTGCCCAACGCAGCGGCCGCCTCGGTCAGGTGCTCGGTCTCCGCGAGTACGGCGAACCACCGCAGATCCTCGACATGCATACTGAAAGCGTATCGATTTCTGCCGAGATCGACATTTTACGTATCGCTCCAGGCGTGCGACCGTCGAAGACATGCACCAGTCCGTTGCTCGCCAGACCGGGTATCTGCCCGGAGACCCGGAGTACCGCAAGCTCTCCGTCGCGCTGTTCGCGGCCGGACTGGCCACGTTCGCTCTGCTCTACAGCACGCAGCCGCTGCTGCCCCAGCTCGTCGACGCGTTCCATGTCTCCCCGAGCCAGAGCGCGTTCAGCGTGTCGTTCGCCACGTTCGGACTGGGTCTCGCGCTTCTGGTCGCGGGGCCGGCGTCGGAGGTTCTCGGCCGTACCAATCTGATGCGCTGGTCGGTCGCTGCAACCACCGGGTTCGCACTGCTCAGCGCCTTCGCTCCGACGTGGCACACGCTGCTGGCACTGCGCGGTCTGCAAGGGATCGCGATGGCCGGTCTGCCAGCAGTCGCGATGGCTTATCTGCGCGAGGAGGTGCACCAGGACAGTCACGCGCGGGCCAGCGGCCTCTACATCGCGGGTACTGCGGTCGGCGGCATGGCCGGGCGCCTCATCGCGGGCGGGTTGTCAGACCTCGGCGGTTGGCGATTCGCGACCGGTGGGATCGCCGCGGTCGGCGTACTGTGCGCAGCCGTCGTGTGGCTGCTTCTTCCCGCGTCGCGGAACTTCCGCCCCAGCCCAGCCCGTCGCCGGCGCGACCTTTTCTCGGTCCAGGTGCTGAAGGATCCTGCCCTGCTGGCCCTCTACGGGATTGCCGCCACAGCCGTGGGTGCGTTCGTCGCCGTTTACAACGGAGCGGTCTTCCGGCTGTCCGGTTCGCCGTACCACCTGAGTGCTGGAGCGGCAGGGCTGGTCTTCTGTGTCTATCTGCTCGGATCGGCCAGCTCGGCGACGGCAGGTACGCTCGCCGACCGCTACGGGCGACGGGCAGTCGTGCCGATCGGGTGTCTGATCACCCTGGCCGGAGTAGCCATCACGCTCGCCGCTCCGCTGCCGCTCATCGTGCTCGGGCTGGCTGTCATGACGGCAGGGTTCTTCGCGGTGCACGGAGTGGCCAGCGGCTGGGTGCCAGCTCGAGCCCATGCGAGCGGAGTCGGGACCGGTCAGGCCTCGAGCATGTACCTCTTCTCGTTCTACCTGGGTTCCTCGGTCTTCGGAGGCCTCGCTGGTACGGCGTGGAGCCACGGAGGCTGGACCGGGGTCGCGCTCGAGGCCGGGACTCTGTTCGCGATCAGCCTGGTCCTTTCCGTGCTGCTCAAGCAGACGAATGCGAAACTGACCAGGTGACGAAGGCGACGGATGCGGCTGACCAGTTGGGACTCACCTACGAGGTGACCAGGCACGGCCGGGTGAACTCGTTGGAGGAGGCCGCGGCGGCGCGGGGTATCGAGCCGGCCCGGTTGATCAAGACGATCGTGGTGCGGCTGTCGGACGACGACTACCGGTTCGTCCTGGTGCCAGGTGATCGCGAGATCGCGTGGCCGAAGCTGCGGGCGCTGCTCGGCGTGAACCGGATCTCGATGCCGGACAAGGACACTGCGTTCGACGTCACCGGCTACGTGCGCGGGACGATCACGCCGCTCGGCAGCACGCACGCCTGGCCGGTGATCGCGGACGAGCGGATCACCGGCACGATCTCCATCGGCGGTGGGGACCACGGTGTCGGCATCACCGTTGACGCCCAGGCGCTTGCCAAGGCCCTGAACGCAACGGTGGCAGACGTCACGGACTAGACGAGCAGACCGCGTTGTCCGGCGCGGAGTCCGGCCTGGAAGCGGGTCGTTGCGTCCAACGCCTTGAGAATGCGCTGCATCCGGCGCTCTACGGTTCGCTGAGCCACTCCTAGGCGGCGGGCTATGGCTTGGTCTGTCAGGCCTGCGGCAGCCAGCGACAGGAGCTGCTGGTCGTCCGACGTCAGCGGGCCTTCCGAGACCGCCGGCGTCAATGGACTCGCCTGCTGCCACAACAGGTCGAACAGACGAAGCAGCGCGTCCAGCAGGCTGGACGGACCGAGCTCAACGACCACATCGGACGACGTCGGGAGGAGAGCGGTCCGGCGGTCGATGACGATCAGCTTGAGCGGTACGTCGCGCAGCATCCGGCAGCAACCCGACGACCGGGCCGCAATCAGATCACCGGGCTCCGACAAGGACGCCATGTCGTAGATCGTTCGGTACCTCACACCGTGCGCCCGACGCGGCTCCACGGCGTACGGCATGCGATCCAGCACGAGTACTTCGGTCTGTGCGCACTGCTGGGCCTGGTAGAACCGCTGCGCGATCGCCTCGGCGCCTCGGATGACCGTGAACGCATCCGGTTGCCGGAACTCGGCAGTCAGCACCGAAGCACCCAGCCGGGCCTCGACGATCGCGGCCTGCTTCCGCAACGCGAGCAGCTCGACCGCAGCCTCCGGCACGGCCGGTAGGTAGCGGGCCGGACGGCCTGGCGTACGGGACGCCAGGCCGAGCGACAGCAGGGACCGTAGATGCCGGCCGACCCGGTTGGCGGGCCAGTCGACGAACGTGGTCAGGTCAGTGGCTGTGGACTCCGGTTGGGCCAGAAGCGCCCGGTAGAGCTGCTCGTCCTCCGAGCAGACACCGAGCGCCTCCAGCACCGGAGCCGGTCGATAGCTGTGCATGATCAGGGCAGCGAGTGCACGTGGCCGCCGACCTGGTTCGCGAACTGGTTGCCGTTCGACGCGTCCCAGTTGGTCGACCAGGTCATCGCTCCGCGCAGCGAGGGCCACGGGGAGCTCGGCCGGTAGTTGCCGCAGCCGGTGCCCTTGGTCAGGCAGTCCAGAGCGTTGTTGACGACGGTCGGCGAGACGTACCCGCTACCCGCCGCCCGTGACGACGCCGGCAGGCCGAGGCCGACCTGGTCGGGACGCAGCCCGCCCTGCAGCATGATGCAGGCCTGTGCGGTGATGAAGTCGACCGAGCCCTGCGAGTAGACCTGTCCGTCGCAGCCGTTCATCGAGCCGGAGTTGTAGTACTGCACGTTGACGATGGTCAGGATGTCCTTGATCGCCAGCGCCAGCTTGAAGTACTCGAACGACGTGCTCTGCATGTCGATCGTCTGGGGCGCCATGGTGATCACCAGTCCGCTGCCGAACTGGCTCTGCAGGCTGCGCAGCGCCTGACCCATGTACTGCGCGTTGACCCCGTTCTCGAGGTCGATGTCGATCCCGTCGAAGCCGTAGGTCCGCAGCACCGACAGGGCACTGGATGCGAAGTTGGACGCGGCCGTGGGGTCGGCAACCGAGATGGTGCCGTTCTGGCCGCCGACGGACAGGATGACCTTCTTACCGGCCGCCTGCTTCGCCGCGATGTCGGCCTTGAACTGCGCGACCGTGTAGCCACCGAGGCCGGCACTGTCCAGGTTGAACGTGATGGCGCCCGGCCGCGACGAGTCGGCGTCGGCGAATGCCACTGCGATCAGGTCGTACGCCGCCGGCACGTCGGAGATCTTCTGCACGGTCGCGCCGTTGTTGAAGTTCTGCCAGTACCCGGTGAGCACATGCGCCGGCAGGTTGCCGACAGGCGGGTTGGTGCCACCGTCCGACGTGGTGCCGGACACGGTCGCGCCGTACGCCGAGCAGTTGCCGCTCGGGTCACATGCGCGCACCTTGAACGAGTACGTCGTCGATGCAGCGAGACCAGTAGCGGTCCAGCTGGTGACGTTGCCGACGCTCTGAGCGGCTCCCGTCCCGCGGACCACGTCGTAGTGGTCGATCCCGTTCGCGTCGGACGCAGCAGACCAGTTGAGCTTCAGCGAGCTGGAGGTCGGGCTGCCGACGGTCAGACCACCTGGCGTCGACGGGGGCGTGGTGTCCGCCGTTCCTCCGGGTCCGTCCAGGACCACGTCGTCAACCTGGTACGCCGGAAGCGCGTACCAACTGTGGACATAGATCGTCACCGTGGAGCTGGTCGACGTGAACGGAACCGTCAACTGGCTCCAGCCGGACGAGGTTGTCCACGTACTGGGACCACCATCCACGCCGAGGTAGACGTTCGAGCCCTTGACCCACGCCGACAGCGTGTACGCCGTATTGGGCTGTACCGCTATCGACTGCGAGCACCGGGCGATGTCGCTCCCGCTCGGTGTCGCCTGAAGGGCGTACGAGCCGGAGTGCGGGGCGGACGTCGTGACGCCGCCGGCCGCGCACGACCAGCCCGACAGCGTGCCGGACTCGAAGCCAGCGTTCGTGACGAGATTGGTAGCCGCGGAGGCGGAACCGGGGGCCAGGAAGGCCATGAGTACGGCGAGCAGGCTGATGACGACCGCTGCCTGGGGGCGGTACGCAGGCGGTTTCATGTTCTACAACCTGTGACCAGGCAATTACATTGTCAAGACCCTGCATAAAGTGGGAACGCTCTCACGCCCAGAAAAGCGAGAATCTTTACGCTTACTTGGCTGAACGGAGAAAGGCGACGGCCCCCGGCGGGGGGGTGACCGGGGGCCGTCTTCGGCCACGGGCTCGGGGGGAGGAGCCGGGGGCCGTTCAGGAGGCGACAGTCTGCCACTGTCAGGAGGTATGTACCCCCCAAGACCGGGCTTCACACATCTCAGTTCGATTTCGACTGATCCGCTGTCACCCAGGCGCCGATCACGCCCGATCGGGCGCTTTCAGCCAGTGTCACTGTCACACTGATCAACAGTCTAACGGGATACCGGCCCAGGCAAAAGCCCGGGTCCCCCGGCGTTTCGCCCAACTGCCTATGCTCGGTCCCATGGCGCACCCCGGGACGGCTCGAGCGGCGGCTTTCTTCGATCTGGACAAGACCATTCTGGCGCGCTCCAGCACGCTCGCGTTCTCCCGGCCGTTCTACGCCGGTGGGCTGATCAACCGCCGGACCGTACTGCGGAGCGCGTACGCCCAGTTCGTCTACCTGCTCGGCGGCGCCGACCACGACCAGATGGAGCGGATGCGCGAGTACATCTCGGCGATGTGCACCGGCTGGGACGTGGCGACGGTGAAGGCGATCGTCGCCGACACCCTGGACCACATCGTCCGGCCGATGATCCACACCGAGGCGGTCGAGCTGATCGCGGAGCACCACGCGGCCGGCCGGGACGTGGTGATCGTGTCGTCGTCCGGCGCCGAGGTGGTCGAGCCGATCGGCGCGATGCTCGGCGCCGACAAGGTGATCGCCACCCGGATGGTCGTTGCCGACGGCAAGTACACCGGCGAGATCGCCGACTATGCGTACGGTCCGAACAAGGTGACCGCGATCGAGGCGCTCGCCGCTGCCGAGGGTTACGACCTATCCACGTCCTACGGTTACTCGGATTCGATCACCGACGAGCCGCTGCTGGCCGCGGTCGGGCACCCGTTCGCGGTCAACCCGGACAAGGCGTTGCGCCGGATCGCGGTCGAGCGCGGGTGGCCCGTACTGGAGTTCGCCGAGCCCGTCGAGCGCGCCGGTTTCCCCGGCGTACGGCGTCCTGCCGTTGCCGCCGGCGTGGTCGCGGCGATCGCCGCCGGTGCGCTGCTGCTGGCCTCCCGCCGGCGTTCGCGGAGTGTCTGAAAGCTGAAGATAGCTTCATTGTTCTCAACTCCATGAAGACGCCGCATCCCCTTCCCAGAAAGGGGTTTCAGGAGTACAAAGGAAGCACAAAGGACTTTCGGGTCCGGTAGAGATTGCACGGCAACCAGGCACCCACGCGGCGACCAGCCCATCCCAAACGGGCAGCGCGACCCAGGCCAGACCTGTGGCGGCAAACCGGTGCACGCATGGTAACCAGGGTGTTGTGCCAGCGACGGCGTTCTCAATCTGAGAACGCCGTCCGCATGTCAGCTCAGGAGACCAGCGGCGAGAGCTCGGCGCCCTTTGTCACGACCTCGCAGGACCGCAGCAACCAATCACGGACTCCGGTCAATCCTTGCACTGCGTAGTCGGTCAGCCCGCTCGCATACGACGCCTGCAACACATAGTGACCGCCCTCGGGCACCGTGACCGCGACCGGATCGATGCCCCGGGCAACCAATAGGCAGCGCTCGGCGGCCCGGGCAACCAGTCCGTTGGCGCTCGGGAACGGCCGGAGGACGGCGAGCTCGGCGTGCACGATCGCGGCCACGACCAGGCCGGGCGCCTTGGTCGGGCGGGTCAGGTTCTGCGCGAGAGCGCTCAACCGCTCCCACATCTCGTCCGCGGCGGGTGCCGGCGGCAGCCCCGGGATGTCGTCCGGCACTGCTTCCCGACTGGTCCGGAGATGGCCCAACTGGTCCTCGTCGCTCAGATCGGCCGCGGCCAACTGGTGCAGTCTGGTCCAGACCTGCACCGGTGCCTTGTCCAGCTGCGGCGCGAGCGCCATCAGCTCCCCCGTCAGCCGGACCGCCCCGGAAGCCAGCCCGTCCGCGGCACCCCGGCGTACCTCGTCGGGCGTCGACGTACTGCCGGCCAGGGCGGCGGAGGCGTGGGCGCCACGCAGCAGGGCCTCGGCGGTCATGTCCGTACCGACCCGGCGCAGCCCTCGGTCCCGGAGCAGCACGTCGACCGCATCCCGGGCCGCAGCCGCTGCCGACCCGACCCCCTCCAGCCCAGCCAACGGCTCGAACACGTCAACACTCATGCCTGCACCCTAGGATGACTTCGTATGGCGCTCGGCACCGTCCCCAGGTTCAGCATCGTGGTCCCCTGCCATGCCTCGCGGGCGTGGTTGCGGCCATGCTTGGACTCTGTGCTGAGCCAGTCGTTCACCGATTTCGAGGTGATCGGGGTCGACGACGCGGACCCGGACGGCTCCGGGCGGATCCTGGACGAGTACGCCGCGGCGGACCCGCGGGTGCGGGCACTGCACCTGGACGAGAACATCGGGCTCGGGCTGACGCGGAACGCCGGGCTGAAGGAGTGCCGCGGCGAGTACGTGCTGTTCCTGGACGCCGACGACACCTACGCGCCGGGCTCGCTGGACGCGATCGCTACCCGGATCGACAACACGAACCAGCCGGACATCGTGATGTTCGGCTACGAGCGGATCTTCTGGGACGGCCGGGTGGTCGCGAGTCAGCGGCAGGAGGCGTTCGCGCGGGAGGGCGCCGGCGTGTTCACCGCGGCCGAGCGGCCGATCTTCCTGACCTTCCTCGAGGTGGTCTGGAACAAGGCGTACCGGCGGGAGTTCCTCACCCGGCACAGCTTCGCGTTCACCTCCGGCTTCTACGAGGACGCGCCCTGGACGTACTCGACGATGCTGACCGCCGAGCGGATCGCCACCCTGGACCGGGTCGTCGTGCACTACCGGCAGCACCGGACCGGCGGCAACATCCACGCCACCGGCGGGCGCCGGCAGTGGGACATCTTCGACCAGTACGACCGGGTGCACGCGTTCATCCAGTCCGACCCGGACCTGGCCGGCTGGCGCCGGTTCGCGTTCGACCGGTCGCTGGACCACATCGTCGCCGTACTCGCGAAGCCGGAGCGGATCGCGTCTGACGACCGGGCCGAGTTCTTCCACGCGGCCCACGCGTTCGCCAAGCGCTGGAAGCCCGAGGGCTACACCACGGACCGGACGGCGCGCGGCTTCAAGCGCTGGCTGCTGATCCACGACGACTACGCGACCTACTCGACCCTGAAGCTCAGCTCGCGGATGCTGCACGGCCCGAGCCCGCGTAAGACGGTCCGCAAGATCCTGCGCCGCAGCAAACTCGACCCCAACCTGGCCGCGTACACGGCGTACTGGTTCAAGCAGTACGCCTGCAACCCGCGGGCGATCTACGAGAAGGCGGCCGAGCGGGCGCCGCACATCCGCGGGGTCTGGGTGGTCGACAACGATCACTTGGCCGCGATCCCGGAGGGCATCGAGTACGTCGTCGCGGACTCCCCGGCGTACGAGAAGCTGCTCAGCAAGGCGACGTACTTCGTCAGCAACATGAACTGGCCGAAGGAACTCGAGAAGCGCGAGGGCCAGATCCACCTGCAGACCCAGCACGGCACGCCGCTGAAGACGATGGGTACCGATCTGCGCAACTTCCCGCAGGCCGCGAAGGGTCTCGACCTCGAGGAGCTGATGCGCCAGGTCGACCGCTGGGACTTCAACCTCTCCTCGAACCGGTACTCCTCGGAGATCTGGGAGCGCACCTACCCGGCGTACTTCGAGGAGCTCGAGTACGGCTACCCGCGGAACGACCGGCTGCTCACCGCGACCCTCGACGACGTCCGGGCGATCCGGGCCGCACTGGGCTTCGACGACTCGCACCTGGTCATCCTGTACGCGCCGACGTTCCGCGACGGCGTCGACTCGGTCCGGCTGCCGACCGGGTTGAAGGATCTCGGCGGCACCGGCCTCCAGCTCGACCCGGGCCAGCTGGCCCGCGCGGCCGGCGAGCACGGCCGGGTGCTCGTGCGGACGCACTATTCGTTGTCCACGGCACCGGAAACGCACGACGGCAAGGTGCTCGACGTGTCCCGGCACCTGCGGGTCGAGGACCTGATGCTGGCGGCCGACGTACTGATCTCGGACTACTCGTCGATCACCTTCGACTACGCCAACCTCGACCGGCCGATGATGCTGCACGTCGAGGACCAGGGCTTCTACGACGGCCGGCGCGGGACGTACTTCGACGTTGCCGACTTCCCGCCCGGGGTGGTGGCGCGGTCGTCCGCGGAGCTGTTCGCCGCGTTGCGGAACGGCACGTTCGCCACGCCGGAGGCGGCCAAGCACCGGCACCTCTACCGGGAGAAGTTCTGCGAGTTCGACGACGGGCAGGCGGCCGAGCGCGTCGTACGGCGGGTGTTCCTGGGCGAGACCGAGGTACCGGCGATCGTGCCGTTGGCCGACCGGTCACCGGCACCGTCGGCGTACTTCGTGCATAATGGCTGACATGTCGATCAGCTTGAAGCCCGTCCACGCCGCGCGCGTGAGCTTCAGCCTGCGACGACGACGCACTGTCTGAACACCCCAGCCTGTTCCAGTCGCGTCTCTTTGAAGGACCCCGTTATGTCTGCAGTTCTGCCTGTCCTTGCCACCAGACTGTCCGCTGCCGCCGAGGCCGCTTTCGGTACGCCGTACGACCCGGAGTTGCGGGCGGCGACCAAGCCCGAGTTCGGCCACTACCAGAGCAACCTGGCGCTGCGGATCGGCAATGCACTCAAGCAGCCGCCGCGGGAGGTCGCCGCGCGCCTGATCGGGGAGCTGCAGGTCGACGACCTCTGCGAGAACCCGTCGATCGCCGGGCCGGGATTCATCAATCTGACGCTGCTGCCGTCGACGTTGGCGAAGGCAGTCAACGAACCGGAATCCTTTACCAGTAACGGCCAACGGGTCGTCGTCGACTACTCGCAGCCGAACGTCGCGAAGCAGATGCACGTCGGCCATCTGCGGTCGACGGTCATCGGCGACGCTTTGTGCAATGTGCTGACCTACGTCGGGTACGAGGTGATCCGGCAGAACCACGTGGGCGACTGGGGAACGCAGTACGGGATGATGATCGAGCAGCTGCTCGAGGAGGAGCTCGCCGCGGAATCCCTTGATCTACAAGGGTTGCAGCTGCTGTACGAGCGGAGCCGGAGGCACTTCGACAGCGACGGCGCCTTTGCTGACGCAGCCAGACTGCGGGTGGTGAAGCTGCAGTCGGGAGACGCGGAGACGCGGGCGATCTGGCAGCACATGGTGGACGTGTCGCTGGACGACTTCGAGCAGGTGTATGCCCTCCTCGGGTCGAAGTTGCAACGGGCGGATGTGGTTGGTGAGAGCGCCTACAACGACGACCTGCCGCAGGTGGTGGCTGAGCTCGAGCAGCAAGGCCTGCTGACCGAGTCCGACGGCGCCATGTGCGCTTTCCTGCCCGGTTACCTGGGACGGGACGGCGAACCGTTGCCCGTGATCGTGCGGAAGTCGGACGGTGGTTTCGGCTACAGCGCAACGGACCTGGCCGCCGTCAGACACCGGGTCAGCACCCTGCACGCCGACCGGATCGTCTACGTCGTCGACCACCGGCAGGCGCTGCACTTCGACATGATCTTCACGTTGGCGCGGACCGCGGGGTGGCTGCCGGCCGACGTACCGGCGGAGCATGTGGCGTTCGGTACGGTACTCGGACCGAACGGGAAACCCTTCAAAACAAGGGAAGGCGGGACGGTCAAGCTCGTCGACCTGCTGGAGAGCGCGGTGGCAAAGGCGAGTGCCAGCGGGGAGGCTACAGCGCGGGCCGTCGGGATCGGTGCGGTCAAGTACGCCGACCTGTCGAGCGACCGGGGTAACGACTACGTGTTCGACCTGGACCGGATGGTTGCGATGACCGGCAACACCGGACCGTACCTCCAGTACGCCCATGCCCGGCTCACGAGGCTCCTGTCCAAGGCTGAGGCGTCGACTGAGGTCACCGGACTCAAGGACCCCGCCGAGCAGCGGTTGGCCCTCCTGCTCTCCGGCTTCGCAGCGGCCGTCGCCCAGGTGGCCGAGACGCTGCAGCCGCACAGACTCTGCACCTATCTGTACGACGTGGCGTCCGCCCTCTCCACCTTCTACGAGCAGTGCCCGGTTCTCGGCAGCGAAGGCGCGACCAGAGCAAGCCGGATCGCCCTCTGCACGGCAACCCGCAGTGTGTTGCAGGATGGACTCGGCCTGCTCGGTATCGAGGCCCCTGACGCGATGTGACCCACTGGAGGTACGGATGCTGCCGTGGTCGGCTGAACTCAACGGACGCCTGGACCAACTGACGTTCACGAGCGAACTGCTGCGCGGGAACCCGCTCGGCGATCCACACGAGCGTCCGGTGCTGGTCTACCTGCCACCGGGGTACGACGAGTCCGAGGACCGCTACCCGTCCATCTACGTGACGATGGGCTACACCGGTCATGTCGGGATGTGGTTCAACCGGACTCCGTTCCGCCAGCCGTACCCGGAGTTGCTGGACGCCATGTTCGCCGACGAGAGCGTGCCGCGGGCAGTAGTGGTGTTCGTCGACTCCTGGACGAAGTACGGCGGCAGCCAGTGCCTCGACTCGCCCGGCACAGGTCAGTACCAGTCGTACCTGTGCGACGAGATCGTGCCGTGGGTCGACGCGACGTACCGGACCATCCCAGACCGCGACCACCGCGCTGTCACCGGCAAGTCGAGTGGCGGGTACACGGCGATGGTCATGCCGTTGCTGCGGCCGGATGTGTTCGGGGCGCTCGCTACACATGCCGGTGACGCGCTCTTCGACGTCTGCTACCGGCCGGAGTTCCCGGAGCGTGCGCGGACGCTGCGGGACAAGTACGACGGCAGCTACGAGAAGTACTTCGCGGATCTGGCGACGAGGACCGGCCGTACGACGAACGAGGACCTGCACCTGCTGGAGATGTACGGCTACGCGTCGGCGTACTCCGCTGAGCCCGACGGCACGGTCCTAATGCCGTTCGACGACCTGGGGTCGATCGTCCCCGAGGTCTGGGCGCGCTGGCTGTCGCGGGACCCGGTCGAGATGGTCAAGGAGCCGCAGTACGCCGACGCACTGCGCTCGCTGCGGGCGGTGTGGATCGACGCGGGCCGGCAGGACGAGTACTACCTGGACCTGGGGGCGACCGCGTTCCACCGGGCCGCCCGCGAGACCGGTCTGCCGGACGAGCGGATCCACTTCGAGCTGTTCGAGGGCACCCACGGCGGTATCGAGTACCGCTATCCGATGGCGGTGCGGTGGCTTGCCGAGCAGCTGAGCTAATTGACGTGCCGTGGCCCGGCGGACGTCGTACCTTCGTCCCATGAACTGGCCGGAGGGGATCCAAGCGCGCCCGATCGACAAGGGTGACGTGGAGGCGTGGGCGGAGTTGCTGGCCGCCAAGGAGAAGGTCGACCAGGACGGCGAGAACTTCAGCGCCGAGGACCTGGCCGAGCAACTGGACCACCCGCACCTGGCCCGGGACACCATCGGCCTGTGGTCCGGCGACCGGATGATCGGCTACGGCATCGCGCAGGTGAAGTCCGCCGTGGTGGACGTGGACCGAGTCAACGCCGAGGGCACCATCGACCCCGAGTGGCGCCGGCAGGGTCTCGGCACGACGCTGATGCGCTGGCTGATCGAGCGGGCCGGCGAGCTGCACACCGCCAAGCACCCCGAGGCCCCCGGCCAGGTCGGCGTCGGAGCGAGCAGTGCCAACACCGGTGCGGACCGGATGCTGCGCAACCTCGGGTTCGAGGCAGAGCGTTACTTCTTCGACATGCGCCGGCCGCTCGACCAGCCGGTCCCGGACTCACCGGTGCCCGACGGTCTGAAGCTGAGGTCGTACGACACGTCGTACGAGGAGGCATTGCGGCTGGCCCACTACGAGGCCTTCTCCGACCACTGGGGCTGGACGCCGCCCACCACGGAGGGCTGGCGCGCCAGGAATGTCGGATTGCGCGCGTTCCGCGGCCAGCAGTCGTACTACGTCATGGACGGCGATACCGTCGCGGCGTACGTCAACGGCTACGAGTGGGAAGCGGACACCGAGGTGACCGGCGTCCGGGAGCTGTACATCGGCCAGGTCGGCACCCGGCGTGCGTACCGCGGGCGCGGACTGGCCCGTGCGGCCCTGGCGAAGGTGCTCACCAAGGCCGCAGAGGCCGGATACCAGCGGGCCGCGCTCGGCGTCGACGCCGACAACCCCACCGGAGCCCTCGGGCTGTACGAGGGCCTCGGCTTCGTCACTCACCAGAAGTTCATCAGCTACCAATTGCCGCTGGGTTGATGTTCTGGTTGCGGTGGAACACGTTGTCCGGGTCGTACTTCCGCTTCAGCTCCACCAGTCGGTCGAACTTGTCGCCGTACGACGCCCGGAGCCGGTCCGCGTCCGGCTCCGCCATACCGTTCACGTAGCTGCCGATGTTGATCGCGTACGGCTGGACGGCGTCCCAGAAGGTTCGCACCCAGGCGCGCTCGGCTTCCAGGGCCTCAGGGACCGGCGTGGTCGCGATGATGAACATCGCGTAGCGCTCGGTCCGTTGGCCGCCGAACGCGGTGGCGTCGTCCGCGGTCTCGAGATAGCCCTCGTCGAGGTGGTAGATCATGGCGGCCGACATCGGCGACGTCTTGTGCACCTGCTGTGACGTGTACACCTCGATCGCTTCGTCGGACAGCGTCTCGAGGTACGCGCCCTTCTCGTAGTGGTACATCCCCGGGCCGTTCGCCTCGTCGAGCAGCTGCTGTACGGCGACGTACGGCATCGGCGTGACCATCTGGAACAGCGGCGGCAGCGCCTCCTGCAGCCGGGCCACTGCGTCGGCGTGCTGCTCGGGCGCGCCGAACCCGACCACAACCAGGGCGAACCCCGGCTTGAAGTGGTGCTCCTCCGGGACGAACGGCGCCGGCGGCGCGTTCAAGGCCGCGATCACCACGTTGACCTCACGCGGCAGTGTCGGGATCACCTCGCGGGCCGCCCGGAGCAGCTCCGCGCCCTGGTCCTGCCCCCAGAACGCCAGGCCGAAGTTCACGATCGGACCGGCCGGGTGCAGCCGGAACTCGAACTCGGTGACCACGCCGAAGTTGCCGCCGCCACCACGCACCGCCCAGAACAGGTCGGCGTTCTCGTCCTCCGCGGCACGCACGATGCTGCCGTCCGCGGTGACCAGCTGGACCGACTCCAGGTTGTCGATGGTGAGCCCGTGCATCCGGGTCAACCAGCCCATGCCCCCGCCGAGCGTGAGCCCGCCGACGCCGGTGTGGCCGATCAGCCCGGCCGGTACGGCGAGGCCGTGTTCCTGCGTGGCCGCGTCGAGATCCCGCAACAGCGCACCGCCGCCGACGCGAGCCCGCCGCGCCTCGGGATCCACCGTGACCTGGTTGAGCCGGCTCAGGTCGATCATCAGTCCGCCGTCCACCGACGACAACCCGGCAATGCTGTGGCCGCCGCCGCGGACGGCGATCTCGAGCCCCTCCGCCACTGCATACCGGACGGCTGCCTGCACGTCCTCGGCCGAACCAACCTGGGCGATCACCGCCGGCTCCCGGACGTGCTCTGCGTTCCACAGCCGGCGCGCAGTGTCGTACCCGTCGTCCTCCGGTGCGAACACGGCTCCGCTCACGGCCGCGCGCAGTTCCCCCACAGTCTGCGTCATGTACTTGTCCCCTCCCCGATGTCTTGCCGCCAGGCTAGGTGCCCGGCTCCGCTGCGTCAGCGTCCTTTCGGGCAGCCTGCAGAGTGACGGGCGTTATCCACAAGGGAACGGATTCCCGTTTGGGCAGGAACTTCGGTGAGTGTCAGACTCGACGGCGTGAGTGACGAGGAAATCCTGCGATTGTTACCGATCACGGCTGCTGTCGTGGCGGTGCGCGACGATCGCGCCGACGAACACCTGGCCCGCCTGGGCGCGTACGACGAGCGCGACCAGGCGCAGGTGGACCGTTGCCTGCAAGGGTTCCTCAGCGGCCTGCTCCGCACGACGTGGGAGCGCGGCTGGGCGCCGGCCGACGTCGTCCAGCACGGCCGCCGCAGTCTGGATCCGGGCGTCGAGCCGCTGCTGCTGGCCGCGATCGCCGCCGAACACGTGGGCTACAAGGCCGCGACGATCGACTCGCGCTGGCTCGAGCAGCTGGTCGACCTCGGCGTGCCGCAACCCTTCACCGAGTTGAGCCTGACCGCGTGGGCCGCCGGTGCCCGCGTCGGCCGCTACCTCACCTTGCACCATGCGCTGTCGCTGGCCGGATTCCTCCAGACGCTCCCGGTGCTGGCTCGGATCTTTCCGCTGCCCGGCACGACTGTCCGCCAGGCCCACCACGTCGTGCCGGCCAACGGGAAGATGCTGGCGCGGATTCGTGCGCTGCTCGCGAAGGCGGAGGCGACCGAGTTCCCGGACGAGGCCGAAGCGCTGTCCGGGAAGGCGCAGGAGTTGATGGCCAAGTTCTCGCTGGACAGTGCGCTGGTCGAGGCCGATGTGGAGATCCCGGACGACTCGGCTGCGCGACGGCTGTGGGTCGAGACGCCGTACGTCTCGGCCAAAGCTCAGCTGGTCGGCGCGGTCGCCTCGGCGAACCGGTGCCGGACGGTCGTGATCGACGAGCTGGCGGTGGTCACTATCGTCGGCGCGGAGGTGGATCTGCAGCACACCGAGATCCTCAGCACCTCCCTGCTGGTGCAGGCGAACCGGGCGATGATTGCTGCTGGCAAGCACATCGGCCATCGCGGAGAGTCCAGGACGCGCTCGTTCCGCCAGTCGTTCCTGATGGCGTATGCGTTGCGGATCGGCGAGCGGCTGGAGCAGACCGCCGCGGCGACCCAGGCCGCCGTACCGGAAGCGGATGCCGGTCGGCTGCTGCCGGTGCTGGCCAAACGGGAGGAGCAGGTGGACGCGCTGTTCGCGCAGCTCTTCCCGAACACGACGACCCGGCGGACGCGCATCACCAACGGCGCCGGCTGGCACGCGGGCCTGACCGCCGCCGACCAGGCCCAACTCGACGCCCGCCGGCAGGTCCGCCGGTGAAGATCGAGGAGACCACGATCCCCGGCGTACTGAGGATCGCGCTGGAGGTGAAGCCCAACGACGACGGGTGGTTCAAGGAGAACTTCCACCGCGAGAAGCTGGCCGAGCTCGGGATGGACGTCGTCCAGCACAACGTCGCGTACTTCGCCGAGGCCGGCATCGTCCGCGGCATCCACGCCGAGCCGTGGGACAAGTACCTGTCGCCGTCGTCGGGCCGGGTGTTCGCCGCGATCGTCGACCTGCGGGACAACGAGACGTTCGGCCGGGTGGAGACGTTCGAGCTCGGTCCGGAGCAGGCGTTGTTCGTGCCGCGGGACGTCGGGAACTCGTTCTGCACGGTGACGCCGCACACGACGTACAACTTCCTGGTGAACGAGCACTGGTCGCCGGAGCGGGTGGCCGTCGACCTCTTCGACCCGGAGCTGGCGATCGACTGGCCGGCAGAGGAGCTGAGCTACACCGAGCGGGACGCCGCTAACCCTTCGCTGGCGCAGCTGCGGGAGCAGCGGGCCTGAGCCCGCAGAGCACGATGTCGAGCAGGCGATTGGCTTGCTCGGGCTCGATGTCGCGACCCATGTTGATACCGCCGACCAGTCGCATGACGTCCGCCAGGTCCAGCTCCTGCCGCACCTCGCCGGCCGCTTTCGCCTTGTCCAGCAGGAGATTCCCGGCCTCCTGCACGTTCACCTTGCAGGCCTTGAAGAACGGCGAGTCTTTGCCCAGGGCAACCGTAAGCTCGCTCGCCAGCGTGCCCTTGGACAGGCCGTACCCGAGGAAGCTGCGCAGCCACGCGGCCAGCGCCTCGAACGGCTCCAGCTCGCGGTCGAAGTCGTACGCGCGGTCGCAGACGGACTGGATCTCCTCGACGTAGACCGCCTCGAGCAGGGCGGTACGGCTCGGGAACCGGCGGTACAGCGTGCCGATACCGACACCGGCGCGACGGGCGATCTCCTCCAGCGAGGTGTCGGTGCCGTGCTCCGCGAAAGTCTCCCGGGCGGCCGTCACCAGGCGGTCGTAGTTCCGGGCCGCGTCCGCACGGTTCGGCCGCGCGCACGGCAGTGGTTGCGGCGCCATCCAACCTCCTCGCACAGGTCCGTTCACAATATCGCTTGCAAAGCGGAGGATGCCTCCGTATCGTATCCGGAGGAGCGCTCCGCTTTCTCTCACAACTGTAACCCCTGCGGGGTAAGGAGCAATATGTCGGCAACAGCCGCGGCGCCGGCCGGCGCCAGATCCGGCACGCCCGCTCGGCGGCCGGGGGTAGTACTCGCAGTAATCCTGGTCACCCAGCTGATGGTGATCCTCGACGGCACCGTGGTGAACATCGCGATGCCGCACATTCAGCAGGCCCTGCACTTCAGCCCGTCCAGCCTGTCGTGGGTCCAGAACGCCTACGCACTCGCGTTCGGCGGTCTGCTGCTGCTCGGCGCCCGCGCCGGTGACCTGCTCGGCCGCCGCCGGGTGTTCATCACCGGTATCAGTGTCTTCACGCTCGCCTCGCTGCTCGGCGGTCTCGCGCCGAACGCGGAGCTGCTGCTCGCCGCCCGCGTCCTGCAGGGCATCGGTGGCGCGATCGCTGCTCCGGCCGCGCTGACGCTGCTGATGCTCACGTACCGCGAAGGCCCCGAGCGGATGAAGGCGCTCGGCTACTACAGCCTCGTCTCGTCCGGCGGCGGCAGCGTCGGCCTGGTCCTCGGGGGCATGCTGACCGAGTGGGCGTCCTGGCGTTGGGGCCTGTTCGTGAACGTCCCGATCGGTATCGCGCTGGTCTTCGCCGCACGACGCGTGCTGACCGAGACCGAGCCTGAGACCGGCCGGTTCGACGTGGCCGGTGCGCTCACCTCGACGCTCGGCATCACGTCACTCGTCTACGGCTTCATCCGGGTCGCTGAGGCCGGCTGGACCTCGGCCGAAGTACTGGCTTCCTTTGCCGTCGGTGTGGTGCTGCTGGTCTCGTTCGTCATGATCGAGCGCCGGGTCAGCCACCCGATCGTGCCGTTGCGGCTGTTCAAGTCCGCCGCCCGGTCGACGTCGTACCTGACGATGCTGCTGGTCGTCGGCACGATGTTCGGGATGTTCTTCTTCCTGACGCAGTACCTGCAGGGTGTGCTCGGACTCCGGCCGGTGGCCGCCGGTCTGGCCTTCCTGCCGATGACCGGTCTGCTGTTCACCGCGTCACGCGTCGTACCGCGGCTGGTCGCCCGGATCGACGGAGCGAAGCTGATGCTGGCCGGATCGACGCTGGTCGCGCTGGGCACCGTCTGGCTGACCCGGCTGGACGCGCACAGCACCTACTTGCACGACGTGGTCGGTCCGCTGCTGCTGTTCGGCGGCGGCGCCGGGATGATCTTCATCCCGCTGGTCGGCCGGGCCATCTCAGGTGTCGCACCGGAGGACTCGGGCGCCGCGTCCGGCATGCTGAACGTGGTCCAGCAGGTCGGCGGCGCACTGGGCCTCGGCATCCTGGTCACGATCTTCGGTACGGCGAGCCGCAACTCGACCTCGAGGATCCCGCGTGAGGTCCTGGTCGACGGCGTCCACGCAGCCTTCATCGGGGCGTTGGTGTACGCCGGGCTCACGCTGACCATGATCGTGATCAGCGTCCGTCCGTGGAACTGGTTCCGCACACAGCCGGAGCCGGTCGAGAGCCTGACTCAGATCGAGGCAGCGCCGTCCACGACCAGCACCTGACCGTTGATGTTCGTGTTCTCCAGCAGGAGCATGCGGACGACCGGCAGCACGTCCTCCGGCTCGGTCAGGTGACCGGTCGGAGTACGCCGGACGATCTGGTCGAGCTGGGTCTGGCCGAGGACCGCGGACATCTCCGAGGCGAAGAAGCCCGGTGCGACCGAGTTGGCGAGGATGCGGCCACCGAGCTCACGAGCGAGTGAGCGGGTGGCCGCGTCCATGCCGCCCTTGGTCGCCGAGTACGCGACCAGGCCGGGATAGCCGCGTTGCGCGCAGATCGAGGTGATGTTGACGATCCGGCCCTTCAGTCCCTTGGCCAGCATCCGGCGCAGGACGAAGCGGGTCAGGATCAACGGCGACGTCAGGTTCGTCCGGATGATCTCGGCCAGGTGATCCGCCGAGGTGTGGACGTGCAAGGAGTCCTGGCCGATCGCCGCATTGTTGACCAAGGCATCGATCGGCCCGAGCGCCTGCTCGACCTCCTTTACGAAGGCCTGAGCGGCGTCGGCGTCGTTGACGTCGACCGCGCCGTAGTGCAGATGGTCCGGGTACTTCTCGCCGAGCGCCGTCAGCTCCGGTGTGACGGTCCGGGCGAAGGCCGCGACCTTGAGCCCGGCTGCGAGCAGGTCGGTGACGATCGCCAGGCCGAGACCGCGCGAGCCGCCCGACACCAGCACGACCGAGGCCGGCGGGACAAGACTGACTTCAGACATCACTCTTCAGGGATTCCTTCTGCGGGATCTCGTCGAGGAACTTGATCCTCCGGGGTACGCCGTAGTCAGGCAGCCGGGTCGAGCACCACTGCACCAGGTCGGCATCCGTGATCGGGCCGAGCGCGCGGTTCGGGACGACCTCGGCCGCGACCATCCGGCCGACCAGCGGCGCCTTGCGCGCGAACACCCGCGCCCACGAAACACCCGGATGACCCATCAGCACGTTGCGGACCACGCCCGCCGACACCTTCGATCCGCCGACGTTGATCTCGTCGGTGTCCAGGCGCCCGGTGATCAGCACGCGGTCGCCGTCGTACTCGATCCGGTCGCCGGTGCGGACGGCGCCGACCAGGCCCGCGCCGTGATGCGGCGAGCGGATCACCAGCTCGTCACCCTCGACGGAAAGCACCGGACGCTCCGGGTCGGGCTCACGGTCCAGCCAGGTCTTCGGGAACCCGGCCTTGCCGTCGTGCACCACGATCGAGGCGCCGACCTCGGAGGACGCGTAGATCCAGGAGATCCGCGTCTTCGGGAAGATCTCCCGCAGCTGGTCGAGGATGGCCTGATCGACCGGTTCGCCGCCGAGCGTGATCTGCTCCAGCGGTACGGCGGCGAGCGCGTCGGCGTCGCGGTAGATCGCCTGCCGCCAGAACGTCGGCGTACCCGAGGCGGCTGTGACGCCGTGCTCGGCCGCGATCGCGGGCCACTCCTCGAGCTCGCTGGGCTCGATCACGACCAGGCCCTGATCGGCCTGGGTCAGTGAGAGCGTGACGACCTGCCACCAGGCGTAGGTCCCGGGCGAGTACGGCAGCAGCCAGGTGCGCGGCGGTTGATCCCCGGTGACCGTGGTCAGGGACTCGAGGGTGTGGCCGATGCGCTTCGGGCGGCCGGTCGAACCGGACGTGAGCAGCCAGGCCCGGCCGGACTCCTCGACACGCTTCAGCTTGGCCGGGGTCACTGCCCCATCGGGCAGGACGATCGCGAACCCGGACTCGCCGAGTTCCTCGCGCATCCGCATGTCCACCCGGGACTCGGCGGCGACCAGCAGCTCGGTGCCGTGGACCGCATGGTGGCGCAGAGAGGCGAGCGCGTCGGCGCCGCTGTCTACCAGCACGGCTGCGGGCGACGGCAGTTGCGGCAGCTTGTGCAGCGTCCGCCAGGTCAGGCGCTTACCGGCGACGACGACAGTGTTGTCGTCACCGATCAGGGCGGTGGTCCGGCGGCGGCTGGTCACGGCGGCCGTCACGCAGACTGAAGTTGCTCGATGAAGTCCAGTACGTCGCCGACCGTCGCGATCCGGCGCAGCCCGGGGGCATCGAAGTTCAGCTCGTCGCCGAGCTCGTCCTCCACCCGGAGGGCCAGCTCGGAGAAGTCGAGCGATCGGAACCCGATCTCGCGGAGATCCGCTGTGTCGTCGGCCGGCAATGATCGGCCCTGGGCCGTCATCACCTCACCCATCATCTCCCTGACCCGACCCCGCGCCACCGAACTCATAGTCCCGAAGCCTAGCGGGTCACTGCCGGGCCCCCAGGCTGTCAACCGTTTGACCATCGGGACCTCCCGGCGACTAAGCGGTGTGGGAGGTTACTGAGTGTAAATGCGAACTTCACCGCGGTAAACGCCTCACCGGCCACGAACGCGACTCGTCGGACTCATACACTGACGCGATGATCAGAGCGGGCAGGCGCCGTGCCGCGGGAAGCGGCAAGCGGATCGCGGCGCTGGCGAGCCTGCCTGTCCTGCCGGTGGCCTGGTTCGTGGCGCTGCAGGAGCATCCGCCGTGGATGCCCGCGGCGTACCTCGGTTATCTGCTGGTCGTGATCGTCGTACCGGGCACGATGTTCTGGCGCCGGCTGACCGGCGGCGTCGGGTGGTTCTCGGCCGACATCGTCCTCGGTACTGCGTTCGGCCTGGCCGTCGAGGCGCTGCTCTATCCGATCGGGATGCTGTTCAACATGCCGTTCGCGGCGTTGCTGATGCCGGCGCTGGCTCTCGGGGTGTGGCGGGCGTTGCCGCGCCGCAAGCTGCCCGAGCGGCCGACGCCGTGGTGGTCGATCGCCGGTGCGATGGTCGCGGTCGGCGTCGCGGCTGCGTGGTTCGTCCGCGTCGGCTCGCGGCTCATCCCGCTCGACGGGTCGGAGGCGCTGCGACCCAACTCGGATGCGCCGCACAACCTCGCGCTCGCGGGTGAGGTGACGCACCACTTCCCGCCGCGGGTCCCGTACGCCGATGGTGGATGGCTGACCAGCCACTGGACGGCGTACGACCACATCGCGTCGGCGCACTGGATCACGAGTGTGCCGCTCGACGTACTGACGCACCGGATGGTGCCGTTCGCCTGGATACTGTTGACGGTGCTGGGTGCGGCCGCGGTCGGGATGATGCTGACCGGTCGTGCTGTGGCCGCACCGATCGCTGCTGGGCTCGTGGTGGCCGGGGGCGATCTGGTTGCGTGGCCGTGGGCGGTGTCCGACCGAGTGTTCGCGGACGGGCCGTTTTCCCTTGGACAGCTGACCAATCCGCCGCAGGCCTTCTCCACGGTGTTGCTGCTGCCGCTGATAGCGGTCACTGCGGTGCTGCTGAGGCGCCAGTCGCCCAAAACGCGTGGTGAGTTGTTTCGGCTCTACGTTGCGGCCGGAGTGCTCGTTGCGGCGCTGGCCTTGACGAAAGCGACCGCACTGCCCATTTACGCGACCGGTCTGGCTGTTGCGTGGATCTATCTGACGGTCCGGGCCGGTCGACTCAACCTGCGTGCTCTGGTGCTCGGTGTGGGCGTGGCAGCGGCGTACGCGTTGACGTTCTTCTTCGTGCTGGGTGGTGCGGCGTCGAGCGTGCGGTTCGATCCGGGGGCGACGTTCGACAGCCTGGCGGATCGGATGGGCGGTGGGTCTGCTGTCCCGGTGATCGCCGTGGTCGTGGTGGTCGGGTGGGTCATGCCGGTGGTCGGTGCGTTGCTGATCAAGCGGCGGTTGGCGCGCGACCCGATGGTGGTCTTCCTGCTGGCCGGATTCGTCGCTGCGGTGCTGGGTGCGTCGCTGTTGGCGGATCGTGGTGACACGCCGCTGTTCTTCGTGCGGACCGGGTTCATCTTCGGGGTGCTGCTGGCCACGTGGGGGCTCGGGTCGTTGGAGCGGCGTCAGTACTGGATCGCTGGTGTGGCGTTGTTGATCGGCGTCGCTGCCATCTACTGGGGTCGTTATCGCTCGGACAGTTCGTGTACGTCGGGGGGCTGCTTCGGCCAGGGCCTCGTGGTCGCGCTGGTGATCGCTGCGCTCGGCATCGGCGTCTTCGGGCTGGTGTTGCGCGGCTCCCGTCGTACCTGGGCTGTCATCGCGGTCGCGGTGCTGGTGGGTATGACGGTGTCGCCGACGGTGGCGGCCATACGGAAGTTCGCCAGCCCGCCGTTGACGTCGTACGAGTCGATCGCGCCGGGCGGGATCGAGGCGGCGCGGTTCATCCGCCGGAACTCGGGGTCGGACGACCGGATCGCCACCAATCTGCACTGCCACCAGGCGCGGGCGTCCCATTGCCAGATCGGCTCGTACTGGATCGCCGGGTACGCCGAGCGACGCGTGCTGGTGGAGGGGTGGTCGTACCAGACCCGCGTCGACGACACGTATCCCGCCGGCGTGCAGGGACCGTACTCGGACCAGGAGCAGCTGCAGCTGAACGACGAGGTCTTCAGCAACCCCACCCGCCAGCTCATCGAAACGCTCCGCACGAAGTACGACGTGCAGTGGCTACTGCTCGACGACCGAGTCAGCGCCCCACCGAAGAACCTGGACAAGCTGACCGAACTCAGGTTCCAGCTGGGCACCGTCCGCGTCTACCAGATCTACCCGCCACCCCCGGAGAACCCGTTCCCTACCAGAACTCCCTCCCCAACCGGCAGCCCAACCAGCACGCCGAGCTTTCCCACAACCACACCCAGCTTCCCGACAAACACCTCCAGCTTCCCGACCACCCAACCCCCAGGCCAAACCCAACAGACCCAGCCCTTCCCCACCGGCAGCCTCCCCACCAACAGCCTGCCAGCCTCACCCACCTTCCCCACAGGCCCACCCCCGACCCAACAAACAACCACACCAGGCCTCAAGAGCCCGTAGGGCTTAAGGTCCGAGCAGCGCGGCCGGAACGACGAGGATCCCGTCCTGCCGCCGATAGGCCTCGCTTCCGGTGCAGATCACCATCGCGTCCAACAGATCCGCACCAATCTCGGATCTCAACCAGCGCAGGTGTTTGACGTCATCGTCGGTCACGAACGGCGCCAGCTTGACCTCGATCGCCAGCACCCGGTGGTCGGCGCGCTCGACGATGAGATCCACCTCGTGATCGCCGTTCCTGGTTCGCAGATGCCGAACGACCGCTTCGGCCGCCTGCGCGTACACGCGCACGTCAAGAGTTACCAGCGACTCGAAGAGCTGGCCGAGCAGGACACCGTCGCGGATCCGCGGGTGTCCCTTCAGCTCGTCGTCCAGCAGCGCATCCACTCCGACTCCGAGGAGGGCCGCCGCCAGCGCCGGGTCGGCCAGATGGTGCTTCGGCGACGACGCCAGCCGACTGAGGCGGTTTCGGGTCGGCAGCCAGGCCTCGACGGGCTCGAGCAGCCACAGCTGACTCAAGACATCGCGGTACACCATCGTGGTGGTCTTGGCCGGCTTGTCGCTGTCACCCGCGGTCGCGGCGTCGAGGATCGCGTTGTACGACGCGGTGGTCGCGGTCGCGGCGGCGTACGCGGCCAACCACGCCCGCAGGGTGGCGGGGCGCCGGACCAGATGTCCTTGCTCGGGGAAGTCCCGCTCCACGATCCGATCGAGGTAGCCGGCGAGCTGTGCGCGCCGGGGCCGATCGGTCAGCGGTCTGATGCCGGGGAAGCCGGACCGGACGATCTCCTCGGTGTACTGCGGTAGTTGGACATCCGTCGTACCGCTGACAGGATCCTTGGCGCCGGTCAGCAGACCCCGGATGCTGACGGTCGGCGACTCGATACCGCGCTCGAACAACGACATCGGACGCATCCGCAGACGGACGATCCGGCCGGCTCCGGAGTGGGTCGGCGCGTCGACCGGGCTTGCGCTGCCGGTCAGAAGGAAGCGGCCCGGCGTCGCGTCGCGGTCGACGCTACGCCGGACCTGGTCCCACACAGGTGGATGAAGCTGCCATTCGTCGACCAGAACCGGCGGCTTTGCCCGATCCAGACGATCTGGATCAGCCTCCAGCAGAAGCCGCCGAGCCGGATCGTCGAGCGCATACACCGTCTGCGCCCGCCGGACCGCCGTCGCCGTCTTCCCGACGCCCTTCGGGCCATCGAGCGTGACAGCCGGCAGACCGGCGAGCAACTCGTCCAGCTCCGCGTCGACAATCCGCTCCAGGTACGCATCCATGCCACTAGACTACCGTTAGCAGCAATTGGACCCTACCGTTAGCAGGGCTCCAGCACTACCGTTCGCAGATTTCAGCGGAGGGAGACTGCGGGGATTGCGGGGCTCTGGTTAGACAGGCGGTCCAGGGCGGTGATGGTGTAGAGGTAGGCCTTGCCTGGGGTGGCGGTTGGGTCTAGGTAGGACTGGGTGGGGCCGGTGGAGCGGACGGTCGTAAGTAGGTTGCGGGCGTCGTTGTCGGGGCAGTGGTCGTTGCCCAGGAGTTCGCGGCGGTAGATCGCGTAGGACGTGGTGTCGTTCGACGTGCGGGACCACTTGAGTTGTACGCCGGTTGCAGTGCGCGAGGCGTGGACCGCGTGGGCGGGCAGCGGCGGGCGGGAGTCGAGGGCGGGCATCGCGGGGATCAGCGCCGGCCTGGTGTACCAGGTGTTGTTGAGGAGCGTGGTCGCACCGAGCCGGTCGGCGCGGACGTCCTTGGCGGAGAAGAAGATGTTGCCCTTCACCTCAGGGATCGCGCTGTCGAACGCCATGTGGTCACTCAGCTCGGCAGGGTCCGACCAGTCCGGCGACTGGGTCGACGTACCGACCTTGTACGTCGCCTCGCCGATGTAGAGGTGGACGTGCGTACCGCGGACCTGGTCGGCCCACCACGGGACGATCTTGTTGTAGTCGGCCGGTGCGAACCCGCCGGCCCAGTACACCTGCGGGACGATGTAGTCGATCCACTCCTCGCGGACCCACTTGCGGGTGTCCGCAGCGAGGTCGTCGTACGTCTGCACGCCGGCCGTCGTGTCGGTGCCCTCCGGGTCGGTCGCCTTGTTCCGCCAGACCGCGAACGGGGAGATGCCGAACTTTATCCACGGCTTGATCGCGTGCATCTTCTGGCTCAGCTCGCTGATCAGCAGGTCGATGTTGTGCCGCCGCCAGGCCTGCAGATCCGTGTAGCCGTCGGCGTACTGCGCGAACGTCGCCGCGTCGTCGAAGGTCTGGCCGGCCACCGGGTACGGGTAGAAGTAGTCGTCGAAGTGCACGCCGTCGATGTCGTACCGCGAGACGGCGTCCATGATCGCGTCCTCGACCAGCTTGCGAGCGGCCGGGATGCCGGGGTTGTAGTAGAGCTTCCCGCCGTACGTGACAACCCAGTCCGGGTGCAGCCGCGCCGGGTGCGTCGGGATGAGCGCGTTGATGTCCGTGCCCATCGACAGCCGGTACGGGTTGAACCACGCGTGCAGCTCGAGGTTCCGCTTGTGCGCCTCGGCGACCGCGAACGCCAGGGGGTCGTAGCCGGGGTCGCCGCCCTGCGTCCCGGTCAGGTACTGCGACCAGGGCTCCACCTTCGACGGCCAGAACGCGTCCGCGGTCGGGCGGACCTGCAGGACGACCGCGTTGTGGTGCTGGCGTACGGCGTCGTCGAGCCAGCCGATCAGTTCGGCCTGCTGCTGTGCGGCGCTGAGACCGGTCTTCGACGGCCAGTCGATGTTCACCACCGACGAGATCCAGCTCGCCCGGAACTGCCGCAGTGGAGTGGTCGCGCTGGGCGCGCACTTCTGCTGGTCCGTGGGCGCCTGCGCGGCCGACGCCGTACCGGTCAGCCCGCTCAGCAACAGCCCCGCCGTCACGCCCAAGACACCCATGGCTCGCCAGACTCTCATGTCACTCTCCGACCGTCGTTCAAGCTGAAGTCGAAAGATGTTTACACATCCGGGCACCTGAAGAGAAGACGCTAGGTTAGGTACATGCTGCGGACCGCTACGAACGCCGATGTCGACACCATCCGGCGGTTGCGAAACCAGCAGCCGAATCGCGACGTCAGCATCACCTCGCACGAGATCTCGGCCGACGAACACGCTGCGTGGTGGGCGAAGACGTCGACGGATCCCAGCCGGCGCGTCCTGATCTACCAACGCGACGGCGCGACGGCCGGCGTCGTGAACTTCTTCGACCTCGAAGGCGCGTCCGGCGCGTGGGGGTTCTTCCTCGACGCCGACGGGCTCGCCGAGCGCGGGGAGACGCTGCCGGCGTGGATCGAGGTGATGCGCGAGGCGACGGCGTACGCGTTCGACGAGCTCGGTCTCGACGTACTCACCGGCGAGGTGCTCGAGCACAACGCGGTGGTCCGGCAGATGAACCGCCGCTTCCGGTTCGTCGAAGGTACGCCGGAGGTCCGGTACGCCGACGGCCGCGAGCTCACCGTGATACCCATCAGCCTGCGCAAGCAGGACCGCAGACCCCAGGGGAAATGATGCGCACCACCATCGAGATCGGCGGCGTGCCGGTCGGGCCGGATCACCAGCCGTTCGTGATCGCGGAGATGTCCGGGAACCACAACGGCGACCTCTCGCGCGCGTTGGACATCGTGCGGGCGGTCGCGGAGTCCGGCGCACAGGCGCTGAAGCTGCAGACGTACACCGCGGACACGATGACGCTCGACCTCGACCTGCCCGCGTTCCGGCTGCCGGCCGAACACGAGCTGTGGAGCGAGGCGCGGCTGTACGACCTGTACGAGGAGGCGCACACCCCGTGGGCCTGGCACGAGCCGATCTTCGAGCTGGCGGCCTCGCTCGGGCTCGTCGCGTTCTCGTCGGCGTTCGACCAGACCGCGATCGACTTCCTCGAGAAGCTGAACGTGCCGGCGTACAAGGTCGCGTCGAACGAGATCGGTGACCTGCCGCTGGTCCGCGGGATGGCGGAGACCGGGAAGCCGATCATCATCTCCACCGGCTCCGCGACGCTGACCGACATCGACGCCGCGGTCCGGGCCGCGCGATCGACCGGCAACGAGCAGATCATCGTCCTGTCGTGTACGGCGAGCTACCCCGCCCCGCCCGAGCAGTCGAACCTGCGCGGCATCCCGGTCCTGCGCGACGCACTCGACGTCCAGGTCGGCCTGTCGGACCACACGATGGGTATCGGAGCAGCCGTGGCCGCGGTGGCGCTCGGCGCGACGGTGATCGAGAAGCACGTGACGCTGAAGCGGGTCGACGGCGGCGTCGACTCCGCGTTCTCGCTCGAGCCGTGGGAGCTGGAGCTGCTCGTCGAGAGCACCCGCGTCGCCCAACTCTCCCTGGGCAAACCGGTCATCGGCCCCAAACAGGCCGAAGAGAACGTCCTCCGCTTCCGCCGCTCCCTCTACGTCACCCGCGACGTCCGAGCCGGCGACCCCATCACCTCCGAGAACGTTCGCTCCATCCGCCCCGCCGGCGGCCTCGCCCCCGACCTCTTCCAACAGGTCAACGGCCGCCCCTTCCGCACATCAGTCAAGGCCGGCACACCGCTGACGTGGGACCTGCTCTAACCCGCCTTCAAACCAGCCGCAATACGATCACGAGCCTCCCGCGCCAGTGCGAGGAACGCCGCCTCGGTACCGGTCGGCCCGGTCAGCCGGAGCTCCACCAGGTAGGTCGGCGTGCGGTAGTACAGGATCCGCTCGGTCCACCGCCCGTGCGCGATCGGGAAGCTGCGGCGCAGGTAGCGGGATCTCTCGCCGAATCCCGGCAGCGACTGATCGACCACCGACGCGTGGCCGGTGCCGTCGATCCGGATGTCAGCGCACTCGGCGGGCGTCCGCGTGTACTGGTCGATGTACCGGTCCGCGGACGCACCGACGAGCTCAATGATCCGCACCTGCACGTACGGCTCGAGGTCCCCGACCCACGGTCCCAGCTCGAGCTGCGTCGAGGCCCCCGGAGCATCCGACGGCACGAAGTCCCCGTACGGAACGGTGAGCCCACCGGTGCGGATCACCGATCGGCAAGCCTCCGGCTCGACCGACCGTCCGGCGAGCGGATCCGGTCGCGGCGTGAACGTCCGGTTCGGCGGCAGGAAATCCGTGTTCCACACGAGCCGATACCGCCCGAACTGCAGTGACGGCACAGCCGCCAACTGGAAGGCGGTGTAGCGGTACGACGGCGGGGCCGAAGCTGCCGGTGTGGGCGTGGCGACGGCGGCCGACGGTGAAGGCGCGGGGCGCGACTCCGGCGTACTGCAGCCGGCCACCGTGAGCAGGCATACGGCTGCGAGCGACCAGCGGGTCAGGCGCGGCATGCCGAGGCCCCTTCTCCTGGGATTATGTGGTGTCGAGGAATGGTAGCGGGGAAGGGTTTGGTGTGACCGAGTACTTGTTGTTTCCGGGGCGGCATCATGTTTTGACTCGGTTTCAGGGGGAGTTTCTGCAGCGGTTCGTGGGGCGGACCGTGGTGTGGGCGGTGACGTCGGCCAACCATCGGACGACGAAGCGGAATCCGGTGGGGTTCGATCGGCGGGAGGCGGCGATCGAGCGGTTCAGTGTCGCGACCGGGATCCGGTCGTTGGTGGTGGGCGTTGTCGACACACCGCCGACGGACGAGTTCGCTGAAGTGACGGTGAAGGCGATCGAGGCCGGGACGGATGATCTCGTCCGGTTGACGCCGTCGAACACACTCGTGGCGTGTTCGACGCCCGCGGTCGCCAAGTTGTACGAGCGGCTCGGGTTCAGCGTCATCGGGGTCGAGCCTGACGGTGTCGCACACCCGTGGGACGTCCTGCTGATGATTGCTGCGGGCAACGAGCAGTGGAAGGAGCTCGCGCATCCGGCGACTGTGGACGTGTTCGAGCGATATGCGCTGGACGCGCACGTCGCGCGGTGCGTGAACGACCCGGTGGTCGGCGACGACGGCGGTCTCACCACGACCCGCGACTACAAGACGTACGCCGACGCGTTCGAAACCGCCGCGGACCGGAAATGGCAGCAGATAAAGGACTTCGTCCGCCCCGGACGCATTCTCGACATCGGCTGCGCGACCGGCGCGACCCTGCAACTCGTCGACGCGGACCCGCGTTTTCACGAGTCGGACCTGATCGGCGTCGAGGTCGCCCGGCATTTGTACGCCGAATGCGTGCACAAGAAAGAGCAGGGCCTCTTCACCAACCCGAACGTCTATTTCTACCAACGCAACATGCTCGGCTCGGCCGTCTTCCCGCCGCGGTCGATCGACACCACGTTGACGCTCGCCCTCACCCACGAGATCTGGTCGTACGCCGACGGCTCGCGCCCCGACACCGTCCAGCGCTTCGCCGACGCACTCTTCGCGCACACCGCGCCGCAGGGCGTCTGGATCAACTCCGATGTCTGCGGCCCCGACGAGCCCGCCCGCCCCGTCGTACTGCGGCTGGACGACAGCGACGGCGAGAACCCACGAGATGTCACCGAGCTCGAAGCGCTGAACGACCCAGCGGCGTACGTCGCCAAGCTCTCGACCCGCGCACGGTTCTTCCAGTTCGCGCACGACTTCCGGCGCAACGCGAAGGTCGCGTTCGCGTTCGAGGTAGCCGGCGACGGCATCACGCTCCGGCTGGCCGATGCGATGGACTTCCTGACCCGCAAGGACTACGTCGACAACTGGCTGAGTGAGACGCACGAACAGTTCTGCGGCCTGGACTTCGCCGGCTGGTCCGCGGTCGCCGAACGCGCCGGCTTCACCATCGACCCGGCCTCGACGGCCTGGCGCAACGACTGGGTGATCGAAAACCGCATCGCCCCGGTCGCCTCGATCACCACCCCCGACGGCGACCCGGTCGACTGGCCGGTCACCCACCAACTGCTGGTCGCGAGGCGCTAGCTCACCTCGAGATGCAGGGTGCCGGCGAGTGGCCGTAGGGCGACCACGTGCCGCCCGCGGGTGATCAGGAGCGGCAACCGGCTGGACAGGAACGGCTCGCATTGCACGGCATGCGACGTACCGTCCGGCGCGGTCGCGAAGAGGATCCAGTCGGCCGGCTCCAGCGCCGCCATCTCGACCACGGCAGCCCAGCCGTCGTCGGACACGGTACGACGGCACGCGACGTCCACGTGGTCGTCGGAATCGGGCAGGTACCGTCGCCAGCTGAAGTCGACGTCACCCCAATCGGGGCCGCGCACAACCAACATGTTGCCAGCAGCAACCGCAGCGGTCGCGGTCATCCGGATCGGGGACTCGTGCAGGTTCACATAGCCGCCGGTCGACCGCGTCAGCATCACCACGCGACCGCCCTCGGCGTGTGAAACCAATCGGTCGCCCGCGGTCCACAGCAGCACCTGCTCGCGACCTTCCGGCCCGCGCATCCGGAACGCCCGCGTCGTCCGCTGGCTGAACGGATCGTCGGGGTTGATCTCCTCGAGCATCGGCAAGATCGGCAGCCGCGCGGTGAAGTCGCGGCCGTGAACCTCGAGCGGCAGCTGCTCCTCGCCGCCCGACAACGGCCGGCTGACGAACAGCGACGGCTCGTCGAACGCGGACCGGCCGTGCAGCACGAGCGCATCGGGCGTCTGCTCGACGGACGTCAGCCGGCACGGATCCGCCAACCGCCGTACGGCGAAGGCGCCTTCCTTGCCTGGGCCTGGCTGGATCCAGCTGGTCCCGTCGATCCACATCCCCGGCGGCCACCCTGGACTGCCCGCCTTCTGACCGCGCAGCATGTCCCGGCGACGGATCCCGCCGACCCGCATCCGTACGTCGAAGTGGGACGGACCCGCCGGGCATTTGGCGAGCAGTTCCCGGCTGACGCGGACCTCGAACCCGACGAGGCTCTCCTCGCCGCGCAGGTCGGTCGCGGGCAACCGCCGTACCGGAAGTCGATAGTTCCGGCCCGCGATGACCAGACCGATCCGGAGGTTTGACGGCTTGGACTGCAGGTGGCGGATCTCTGCGGTACCCCGCACCGACAGCTCGCCGTCGATCCAGGTCACCTCGCGGATGCTCGTCGCGAGCGTGAAGTCGGTCTTGGCGAGTGGCAGGTGTTCCTGCGCGGCGTCCGGGTCGAGGGCGATCAGGCGCAGCACCTCCACGTCGCCCGCGCGGAGAGCGTCGAACTGCAACTGAGCGAGCCGCGGCGCAGTGTCGAGTACGGCGTCGTCCAGCCGGCCGAGGAGTTCGCTCGTCAGCTCGACGAGGTGCTGCTCTTCCTCCGGGGGCACGGTGCCGAACGCGGAGAAGACCGAGTGCAGGTCGATCTGGCGGAAGTGCGCGTGCACCCGATGACGGATCTCCGGCAGCGCGTCCTCGATCTCGTCCAGTACGAGCCCCGCCGAGGCGACGCGGTCGCGGATGTTCGCGAGCTGGAACTTCTGCTGCGTGATCGAGTCACCTGACTCGCGCTCGCGCCAGAAGTACACCGGCGCCGCGATCGTGTCGACGGTGATTGCGTCCAGGTGCGCCTTGATCGTGACCGGGTAGTCCTCGTACCGGATCGCGGGGAAGCGGTAGCCGTACTCGTCCCAGAACGAGCGCCGGTAGACCTTGTTCCACACCATCCGATCGAGGACGAGCTGCGGCGTCTCGGAGATGTGCGTCGCGAACCGGTCCTCGGTGAACGTTTGGCCGTGCAGCCACGACGGCCGTACGCCGTAGCTGTTGTTGAACCGTCGCGCGTTGCCGCCGGCGAAGTCCGAACCGGTCCGGTCGAGGGCCTTGATCAGCAGGCCGAACCCGTGCCGGGTCACCAGGTCGTCGCTGTCGACGAACGTGATGTACTCCCCCGTCGCGTGCTCCACCCCGGTGTTGCGCGCCGGACCGAGCCCGGCGTTGTCCTGCTGGACGATCCGGAACCGTCCGTCGCGGGCGCACATCTCCTTCGCGACGACGGCGCTGTCGTCCGGCGAACCGTCGTCGACCAGGATCGCCTCGAAATCGCCCCAGGTCTGGCGCGCGATCGAGTCCAGGCAGTCCCCGATGTACGCGCCGACGTTGTAGAACGGCACCACCACCGACAGGCGCGGACGGCTCATCGCTTGCGGATCCGGCGGGCGAGCTTGCGGGCCACGGTCTTGGGCTTGCGGACCTGCGCGGCGTGGAAGATCACCCGCGAGACGGCGTACGTGCGGGAACCGCGGATGCGCTCGTGGGCGCTGGTGAGCCGCTGCAGCTGGCCGCGGAGTTCGCGGATGCGGTTCTCGCGCGTCTTCATCGCCTTGTTGCGGAAGCCGAGCGTGCGCTCGAGCCCGTATACGTGGCCCTTGAGCTCGAACAGCTCCTGCTTGGTCGCCTCGGCTGCCGCCAGAGCCGTGCGTACGTCGATGGTGTCCTTGCGGGTTTCGAGTACGACGTCCAGCGCGGCCGCCAACTCCTTGCCGCGAGCAACTTGTTGGGCGGTCGCCGGGGCGGTGTCGGGTGAGGTCGCCTGGAGCTGTTCGGGCGGCTCGATCCCGGACATCCCGAGCCACGCGGACACCAGGTCGTCGCCCACCATCCACGGCGGCCACGGATGCCGGCGGTGCTGTCGTGTCAGCCGATCCTGGAACCGCACCCAGGCTGCCGCCAGCAGGTCGGCCTTGTCCACAGCTTCCTGGGCCACCCACGGGGAGACGCCGTGGGCGAAAGATTCGCCGTCGAAGACGAGGTCGTCCCAGCGGACGATCACGCGCGATTCCGTCACCCACTCGCCGAGGTCGGCGGCGAGCTTGCGGAAGGCGGGGACGTCCTCGGCGGCGGCGAGCCGGAACAACACTGTCTCGACCGAGACACCTGCGGGGACCGTGGTGGGGACCACGGACGGGTCGAAGAAGAGCAGACTCCCGCGGACGCAGTCCGGCATGCCGGAGCTGGCAGGTGCCGAACCGGCCGACGCGGGTGCCTCGCTCACCGGCGCTGACGGCGCGGACGGCGCGGACGGCGCTGACGGCGCGGACGGCGCGGACGGCGCGGACGGCGCGGACGGCGCGGACGGCGCGGACGGCGCGGACGGCGCGGACGGCGCGGAGGCTGACGAGGGCTCGGGCGAGGTGGCAGGGCCGATGGTGCTGGTGGTGGACCAGCCGGTGAGGTCTTCGTCGGCGGTGAGGACTGCTTGGGCGGTTTGGGTGTAGATGTCGTGGGAGGGCTGAGCGCCGCAGACGGTCAGCCAGCCGGTCGGGACCGAGGCCAGCAGGCCGGCTCGGGCGGCGGTGTCGACGCCTTCGTTGGGCGGTGACAGGAGCGGTGCGTCGATGGACTCGAGCGCACCGACCGCCAACCGAGTCGGCAGCTCGCCGGGGCGGGCGCTTGCGGCGACGTCGGCGCGGATGAACGTGCGCGACCCGAAGTCGGCGTACACCTCGGCTCGCCACGGGAGCGCAGCCTTCAGCTGGTCGACAGAGACCGGGCGTGTGGGGTCGTCGTGGAGCGGACGCCACTCGTCGTCGCCGTGGCGTTCGTGCGCGGGTCGGCTGTCCAGGAGGTTCAGCAGCGAGAACTCGTTCTCCAGCGCGAGTACGACGACCGCGTCCGGCGCCGCAAGCCGGGACAACGCCGCGAGCCGCTCCGTCCACGACAGGTCGGCGCTGTCGTAGCCCAGCACCCGGTCCAAGCCGTCGGTCGCGATGATCACGTCGTACGGCTGACCCTCCAGCCCGTCCAGCGCGCCCGCGATCACCTGCAGGCACGGGCCGAAGTCCTCGCCGAGCTGCTGTGCATCGGCGACAGAGCGGACCAGGATCGTCACGTCGGCGGAGTGCGCCAGCACGGACTCGATCTGCTGCGGCGCGTGCGGCCCGAGGATCAGCGTCCGGCGGTTGGCCGGTACGACATCGGTCAGCAACGCAGCAAGCGCCGGCCGCGGCGTCGTGTGATCGGTCCACGGCTGCATCTCACCCAGGACCACCTGAACCTCAGACACGCTCTCTCCAATCGAACAGGCTCCGCAGTTCGGCGGCCGGCATCATCCAGGGCTTCCCTAGCTCTAGGTCGGTGGTTGCGCGCGCGGCCTCGAGGTCGATGGTCTTGCCGAGCATCTCCGGCCACAGGCGCTCGATCCGGCTCTGCCCGCCGAACAGCGGGTTCTCGCCTTCCATCTCCATCGGGTCGCCGTACACCGCCGGTTCGCAGCCGGCCGCGATGCCGTAGAAGATCGCGGTCGACAGCCGGTTGGCCGCGACCCGCTTGTGCTTGCGCAGTTCGGCGAGCTGCTTGAACAGGAAGCGCCGATCGGTCCCCTCGTACGAGAACCCGCGCCGCCCGAACGACACCACGCGGAACCCGGCGTCCTCGTAGAACCCGCGCACCTCGGGCCGGTCGTACTCCGTGTAGTACAGGCTGAACGTCACCGGCCCGGGCTCGGTCTCGCTGATCTCGTCGATCAGCCGCCGGTGGTCGCCGTGGATCTTGCCGCCTTCCCACCCGTGGAAGAGGAACCACAGCGTGCCCTCACGCTCGACCGGCTCCTCCGGCTCGGGCTCGAGCTCCATCAGGTACAGGAACGGCGCACCGATGCTGTGGTAGTTCCGCCGGCCGAGCGCGTGCCCGCGACGACGCGGCGCATCGCTCCAGGTGAACCGCCAGGCGCCGTCGTAGAACTCGTGCACCGGGTTCCAGCCGCAGCCGATGTTCCAGCCGTGCTGCAGGTATCCCCGCAGCCGCGGCGGATGGTCGAAGTCGAATCCGGCGTACCGCGACAGGATGTGCGTCTGACCGTAGTAGTGGTTGTGGTGATGCATCAGCGCACCTCGACATGCAGAGTGCCGGCATGGGGTCGGACTGCGAGCGCGTGCATCCCGTGAGTAATTGCCAACGGCAACCGGCTGCACAGGAAGGGCTCGCACTGTACGGCGTGGGCCGCACCGTCGGGGGAGGTTGCGAACAGGATCCAGTCGGCCAGCGCCGCGAGCGGGTCGACCGACAGCTTCACCGCCGTCACCGGGATCAACGAGTCGACGCCGACCGCGGCCGACCACCCGTCGGCGGACACGGTACGACGGCATGCGACGTCCAGGTGGTCGTCGGACTCGGCCAGGTACCGCCGCCAGCTGAAGGTGACGTCACAGCCCTCGGATCCGCGCACGACCAACTGATTGCCCTCAGCAACAGCATGGGCCGCGGTCGTCCGGATCGGCGACTCGTGCAGGTTCACGTACCCGCCGGTCGACCGGGTCAGCGTGACGACCCTGTCGTCGACAACCCGCGAGACGGCCGAGTCACCGGCAGTCCACAGCAGTACACGCTGCTGCCGGTCCGGACCGTGGACCCGGAACGACCGCGTCGTCCGCTGACCGAAGGGATCGTCGTGGTTCGCCGCCGCGAGGATGTCTCGAATCGGCAGCCGGGCGGTGAAGTCACGCCCGTCGACCTCCAGCGGGATCTCTTCCTCGCCGCCGACGACCGGCCGGCTGAGGTGCAGCTCCGGCTCGTCGAACGACGCCCGCCCGTGCAGCACGAGCTCGTCCGCGGTCTGCTCGACCGCGGTCAACCGGCACGGGTCCGTGAGCCGCCGCAGCGAGAACCAGCCGTACTTGCCCGGACCCGGCTGGATCCAGTTCGTCTCGTCGATCCACGCACCCGGCGCCCAGCCAGGGCTCCCCGGTCCTTGGCCGCCGAGCATGCCCTTCCGGTCCCGCCGCCCCGATCGCATCCGCACCTCGAAGTGCGCGGGCGCCCCCGTGCAGCGGGCGAGCAGTTCAGGATCCAGCAGTACTTCGAATCCGACCAGCGACTTGTCCCCGTGCAGGTCCAGCGCGGCGTACCGGCGTACCTCGAGGGGATGTGAGTTGTCGTCGACGACCAGCGCGATCTGCAGGTTCGACGAGCGGTTCGTCTCCAGGTGGCGGATCTCGGCGGTGCCTCTGACCGACAGCTTGCCGTCGACCCAGACGACCTCGCGCACGCTCGTCGCGAGGGTCAGGTCCTGCTCGCGCAGCCCGTACAACCTGCGCGGTACGACCGTCTCGCCCTGGCCCGGGTAGTTGTAGTCGAGCTGCCGCGAACGTTTGGCGCGTGGAACGGCCCGGGCGCCGCCGCGAAGCCCGCCGGAGTTGCGGAAGACCGCGAGCCGGCGGAGCAGCTCGACATCGCCGGCCCGGAGCGCAGCGTGCTGGATCCGGTCATACCTATGAGTGGCAGCCAGTACGTCGCTGTCGATCCGGTCGAGCAGCTCCCGGGACAGGTCGACCAGGTGCTGCTCCTCCTCGGCCGGCACGGTCCCGAACGCGGACATCAGCGTTAGTACGTCGATCTGCGCCAGGTGCGCATGGGTGCGCCGGCGGACCACCGGGACCGCGTCCTCGACCAGGTCGATCACCATGCCGGCCGAGGTGACCCGGTCGCGGATGTTGCCGAGCTGGAACTTCTGCTGGGTGATCGACTCGCCCGACTCGCGCTCGCGCCAGTAGTAGACGGCCTGCGTGATGGTGTCGACGGTGACTGCGTCCAGGTGCGCCTTGAGCGCGACCGGATAGTCCTCGTACCGGATCGGGGGGAACGTGTAGCCGTACTCGGTCCAGAACGAGCGGCGGTAGACCTTGTTCCAGAGCATCCGGTCCAGGACCAGGTCGGGGAACTCGGTCACGTGCGTCGCATGCCGGACCCGCGCGAACGGTTGCTTGTGCAGCCAGGACGGCCGGACCCCGAAGCTGTTGTTGAACCGCCTGGCGTTGCCGCCGGCGAAGTCTGAACCGGTTCGGTCCAGGGTCCGGACCAGCGCGGCGAAGCCGTACCGCGAGACCAGGTCGTCGCCGTCGACGAACGCCAGGTACTCGCCGGTCGCCTCGCTGATACCTCGGTCGCGGGCAGGGCCGGGGCCGGCGTTGTCCTGCTGGATCAGCCGGAACCTCGGGTCCCGGTCGCAGAACTCCTTGGCGACGACAGCGCTGTCGTCCGGCGAGCCGTCGTCGACGAGGATCGCCTCGAAGTCGCTCCAGGCCTGCCGGGCAATCGATTCCAGGCAGTCTCCGAGGTAGTCGCCGACGCCGTAGAAGGGCACCACCACGCTCAGCCGCGGCGTCACTCCGGTGTTTCCTCCCTCGACAGCGGTACGCGGGCCCCCAGGGGACTACGTAGCGGCAACGAGGTGGACCGTCAGGAGGTTATGCACCGGTTCGAACCCGTAACGCGCCCAGATCCGCTGGATACCGGTCTGGTGGCCCTGCGTCGAGACGACCAGCCGACGGGTGGTGCACGCGTCCTCGATCGCGGCCAGCAGGTGGCCGTACCGTCCGCGGCCCTGCTCGGCCGGTACGACGCCGGCCAGCTGGATCTCGGTCCAGGAGCGCTGCTGGTCGATGGCTGCCAGCGCGAGCACCCGCCGGTCCGGACCGCGCAGTACGACGGCGCCCGCGTCGGCGATGCGCCGCCGCGCCCAGTCCTGCCGGCCGGCCAGCGCGAGGGTCCGGTCGAAGATCGGGTTGGAGCAGTAGTGGTTGCCGGAGTCGCCGAAGACGTCCGCGACCAGGTCATCGACCAGATCGGCGTCGGCAGTGGGCTCGAGTTGGGTGCTGAAGCCGGCCAGCGGCGCGGGGCGCCGGCCCTTGCCGGTCGGCAGCGACCAGTAGACGACGGTGTCGGCCAGCAGCGCCTGGCGCGGTCCGCCGGCCAGCGCGGCGAACCAGGTGGTCTCGCGGGCCGGGTAGCGCAGCACGATCACGTCCGCGGTCGACCGCTCGACGGCGCCCAGCACCTCGGCCAGCGGCGTACCGGCGGAGGCGGAGACGGACATCCGGTCGATCGAGACCCCGAACCGCTTCGCCGCGTCAACGGACGGCCGGACGGTCAGTTCGCCGGCCTCGAGAGCGTCGTACCAACTCATAGGGCGTCGAGCTTAGGGCATGGCGGTGACCTCGGACGTGACCACCCGTGAATCGCCGGGCACGCTCTGCGGCGAATTTCACATTAGTGTTACGGCATGCGCGCGAGAGCGAGGCGGCGGGGGCCGCGTACTGCGGGGCCTTCCCTTTCCGGTCTGGTCGCGGGACTGGCGGTCGTGGTGCTGGCGCTGGTCCTGCTCGGGCTGCATGCGACGTTCTTCGAGCTCATCCGGTTCGTGCTGTTCACCGGTGTCGCGGTCATGCTTCCCGGGTTCGCGCTGTGGCGGCTGATCGGCGGGTACGGGCGCAACCTGGTCGAGGACCTGTCCGCGGGGTTCGCGGTCGGCACGGCCGGGCAGGTGCTGGTCTATCTGGCCAGTGCGTCGATCGGTCTGCAGGCGTGGTCGTGGGTGTGGGCGCCGGTCGTGCTGGTGGTCGCGTTCGTCGACAGTGACGCCCGAGCGCGGGTCTGGCGGCGGGTCGAGCAACCACTCCGACCGCTGCAGGCGTGGCTGCTCGCTGCGTCGACCGCGGTGGTGCTGCTGATCGTGTACCGCCGCGGTCCGGGGCAGTTCCTCCCGGCGTACACGGATCCGCTGCGGGCGTACCCGGATCTGGCCTTTCAGCAGGCACTGGCCGCGAGTGCGAAGTACGACGTACCTATCTCGACGTTGTGGCTCGGCGGGGAGCCGATGAAGTACCACACGTTCTTCCACCAGGCGACGGCTGCGACGCAGTGGGGTACGCGGATCGATCTGACCGATCTGATCCACTCGCTGAGCTGGCTGCCGCTGTTCCTCGCTGGGTGCGGACTGGTGTTCGCGCTGACCTCTCGGCTCGCTCCGACTGCGGAGTCGGGTGCCACCTGGGCCGGTCCGCTCGCAGTGTTCGTCGCTGGTCTCGGCGGGGCCATGCAGCCGCTGGCCGGGGTTGGACTGGGCGGCGTGTCCACTGCGGTTGCCGCGTACCTGAGTCCGACGCAGAACCTCGGAGTACTGATCGCGCTGGCCGTGTGCATCGTTGCGGTGGACCTGTTGCGGTCCGACGGTAGGCAGCGCAGCCGGTGGGTGTTGCTGGTGCTGCTCGCGCTGGTCGCGGCCGGGGCGAAGTCGACGATTCTGCCGCTGGTGGGCGTCGGGTTCGCCTTCGCGTTCCTGCACTTGGGGCTGGCCCGGCGGAGCACTCGGCCGGCGTTCTACGGCGGGTTGCTGTCGCTGGCGGTGTTCGTGGCTGCGTTGATCACGATCTTCGGCGGGAGCACGTGGGGGACGGAGATCAAGCCGTTCGAGACGTTCGTCCAGCTGGCGCCGTACCCGCTGCTTATGTCGAACCCGAACGCACAGTTGTTGTCTGGGGCAACGACCTTGCTGAGTTGGGGGCTGGCCGCGTCGGGGTTGTTCTTCCTCGGCCGCAGGTGGCGGGACACCGGCGCGGTGTTCCTGGCCGGCTTCGTGGTGGCGGGGTTGCTAGGCACGCTGCTGACGACGCAGTCCGGTGTCAGCCAGCTCTACTTCCTCCGTACGGCGTTCCCCGTGGTCGCCGTACTGGCGTCTGTCGGGCTGGCGAACCTGGTCGGGCGACTCGGCGATCGGCGAGCCGTTGTGCTGGTCGGTGTGGCCGGACTGCTCGGTCTGGTGGCGCTGGCGATCGCCCGATGGCAGTCCGCTGATCTGCCCGGCATCAAGGCGCCATGGCTCTGGACGCTGGCTGCCGTCTTGGCGGTTGCTGTGCTGGTGGCAGTGGTCTGGAAGCTGGCGCGGCGGCCTGGCAACTTCTTCGTTGCGTTGCTGGGTGCTGCGGTGGCAGCGTGCATGATCGGCGCGACGCTGGTGCCTCTGCAGGCACTCGTGTCGGACAAGGCGTCGAATCTGGTCTTCGCGCACCCGTTCCGCGGCGGTGCGACCGCTGCTGAGGCAGGCGCTGCGCGGTGGCTCCAGCGCAACAGCACACCGGGCGATCTGGTCGCGACCAACGCGCACTGCATCATCCAACGCAACGGCCTCTGCGACAGCCGGCACTTCTGGCTCGCTGCATTGTCGGAGCGCCCAGTGCTGATCGAAGGCTGGTCGTACTCCAACCAGGCCAACCGGATCGCTCTCACCACCGGCGGCAACCCGAGCCTCATCCCCTACTGGGACAGCAGCGAACTGGCTGCCAACGACACCGCCTTCAAGTCGCCCACGCCTGCGTCGATCGAGCGACTACGCCGGGCCGGAGTGCGCTGGCTGTACGCCGACAACCGCGCCGGCGGAGTGTCACCCACGCTCCGCAACTACGTCCGCCTGCGCCACGCCACCCTGGACGCAACCGTCTACGAGCTCAGATGAGCTGCAGAAGGGCGTCGGCCACCCGCTCACGCCCTCTGCCGTCGACCAGCTCCCAGCCCGCACTGGCCAACCGGCCACGCTCAGCCGGGTCAGTCAGCAACCGCTTGAGAACTGTGACCGCGGACGACGCATCTGTCTCCAGTGCACTCAACAGACCCAGCCCAGCCGCCGCACCGGTGTCGACTGCGCGCTCGTAGCCCATGACCTGGTTGTCGACCACACAGACCAGTCCGGTCGTTGCACCGAGACAGAGCAGCTCCCAGGTCGACGTACCGGACGCACTGATGGTCAGGTCGGCAGTGCGCACCTCGGCGGCCAGCTGGCTGGTCGGAGCGATGACCTGGAGGTGCTGCTGCGGCTGCAGCTCGACCGCGGTGATCCGTGCGGCCAGATCGGGACTGGGCGCGACCACGGTGGCCTCGAACGGCAGACCGGTCGCCGCTAGCGCGCGGGCGACGTACGGACCGGCGCCGAAGGCATCCGTGCCACCGAAGAACGCGAACACCTTCGGTACTGCGGTCTGCCGGGCAGCGGGCGGTTCTGTCGGACGGTGCTGGAGGACCTCGTCGCGGATCATCACGTACGGCAGACCGGCAAGCCGGACCGAGTCCCGCGGCAGCGTGGGGTGGTCGAGCTCAGCGGCGAGGTTCTGGTCGACCAGGACGTCGGCCTCCGCGCCACGGAAGTCACCGTCGACGATCGCCAGCGTGGGAAGCGCACGGGCCGCCGAGTAGACGGATGCATCCAGGTCGTAGGAGTCGAAGACGACCGCGTCCAGCCCCAGCCGTTCGAAGAGCTCGAGATGCTCGGCGGGCGTCCAGACCGCCGGATGTACGTCGATGCCGCGCGCGGCGATCTGGTCCGCCGCCCACGGCACGGTGTGCGCGTCGCAGATGAACAGCAGCTCGACGTCGCGGCGGCGTACCTCCTCGGCGAGCGCCAGGCAGCGCATCACGTGACCGATACCCCGGGCGGGCCCCACATCACATCGCACTCCGACGCGTCTCACGGCCGACAGCGTACGTTTGATCACGCCTGGCTGAGACAGTGGATTAAAGGGCTCGCTCACGGGGCAGCTATTGTTTCGAGGTCCGTACCGCGTGTGTGCGGTTCGGAACTGTCCGTCAGAAGGGTCCCGCTCGCGTGTCAATCCTTACCGGCTCAGACATCCTGGTCACCGGCGGCACCGGGTCGTTCGGCCGGAGTTTCGTACGGCACGCGCTGGACCAGCTGAACCCGCGCCGGATCATCGTCTTCAGCCGCGACGAGCTGAAGCAGTGGGAGGTCCGCCAGCTGTTCGGCGACGACCCGCGGCTGCGGTTCTTCCTCGGCGACGTCCGCGACCGGAGCCGGTTGCTGCGGGCGATGCACCGGGTGGACTACGTCGTACACGCCGCGGCGCTGAAGCAGGTGGACAGCGGTGAGTACAACCCGTGGGAGTTCGTCCAGACCAACGTCATCGGCTCGCAGAATGTCATCGAGGCGGCCATCGACTGCGGCGTGAAGCGGGTCGTGGCGTTGTCGACGGACAAGGCGTCGAGCCCGATCAACCTGTACGGCGCGACCAAGCTGACGGCGGACAAGCTCTTCATCAACGGCAACCACTACGCGGCGGCGTACGACACCCGCTTCAGCGTCGTGCGGTACGGCAACGTGATGGGCAGCCGGGGTTCGATCATCCCGAAGTTCCGCGCGCTGCACGCGGCCGGGCAGTCGCTGCCGATCACCGATCTGCGCTGCACCCGGTTCCTGATCACGCTGCCGGAGGCGGTCGAGTTCGTCGTCGACTCGTTCGACCTGATGACCGGCGGTGAGCTGTACGTGCCGCGGATCCCGTCGATGAAGGTCACCGACCTGGCCGAGGCGATCGCGCCCGGCGCGACCATGCACGACGTCGGACTGCGCCCGGGCGAGAAGCTGCACGAGGAGATGATCAGCCCGGAGGAAGGCCGCCGCGCGCTGTCCCTCGGCAACCGCTTCGTCCTCCAGCCCGACCTGGCCACCTGGGGCTACCAGCCGCCCGCGGACGGGCGTGCGGTCGGGGACGATTTCCACTACGCGTCGGACACCAACGACCAGTGGTACTCGATCGAGGAGATCCGCAAGATCCTCGAGAGCGACGTCTGACCGTGCTTCCGTACGGACGGCAGTCGATCTCCGAGGAAGACATCGAGGCGGTCACCGCCGTACTGCGGGGTGACTGGCTCACCACCGGGCCTGCGGTCACCGCCTTCGAGGAGGCGGTGTCGAAGCTCGCAGGCGGGCATCGCGCAGTCAGTTGTACGTCGGGCACGGCGGCGCTGCACATCGCGTACGCCGCCCTGGGCGTCGGGCCCGGCGACGAGGTCGTCACCACACCGATGACGTTCGTAGCCACCGCCTCTTGCGCCGCAATGCTCGGCGCTCGCATCGTCTTCGCCGACGTCGACTACGACACCGCGCTGCTGGATCCGGTGGCGGTCGAGGCCTCGCTCTCTGAGCAGACCAAGGTCATCGCGGCGGTCGACTATGCCGGCCAAGCCGCTGACTACCCTGCGCTCCAGGCGTTGGCCGATCGGGTCGGTGCTCGGACGCTGGCCGACGCGGCCCACTCGGTCGGCGGATCGTTCGAGGGCCGCCCGGTCGGCGACCTCGCCGATGTCACCACGATGTCGTTCTTCCCGACGAAGAACCTCACCACCGGCGAAGGCGGCGCGGTCGTCTCCAAGGACCCTGCGATCGCCCAGCGCGCCCACGAGTTCCACTTCATCGGTCTCGTCCGCGACCCCGCACGCTTCGAGCTTACCGACGAGGGCCCGTGGCACCAGGAGGTCCACGAGTACGGCGTGAACTACCGCCTCACCGACCTCGGCGCGGCGCTCGGGCTGTCACAGCTGGCCCGGCTCGCGGAGTTCAAGCGCCGCCGGACCGAGATCACCGCCCGTTACAACGAGGCGTTCGCAGGCGTGGACGGGCTGCGTACGCCGGTGCAGCGCGCCGGCGCCGACCCGATGTGGCACCTGTACCCCGTCCGTGTGCTCGGCGGACGCCGGCGCGAGGTCTTCGAGCGGATGCGGGCCGCGGGTATCGGCGTACAGGTCAACTACATTCCCGTCTACTGGCATCCGGTGTTCGCGCGGCAGGGGTACCAGCGCGGGTCGTGCCCGAACGCGGAGCAGTACTACGCCGAGGAGCTGTCACTACCGCTCTTCCCGGGCCTCACCGACAGCGACGCAGACCGAGTGATCGAGACTCTTCTGGGGTTGATTCAGTAACGTGACGGATGTGACCCGATCGAATCTGGTCGGTGGGGAGATGCTCAACTGGTCGGATCTGCACCCGGGAGATGCCCGGGGTGCGGCCGGCGGGGCTGCGGCGACGGCGCTCCTGGCCGCTACCCTCCAGCCCGAGGACTCCGTGCTGATCGCCGGCCCGCACGCCGCCGAGCTCGTCACCACCGTCGCCGGTCAGGTGACGTCGGTGGATCTGCTGGTGCGCTCCGCTCCGGATGCTGAGGAACTCGCCGAGCAGCTCGCGGAGACCAAGGGCGAGGTGTACTGCGGCTCGGTCGACCGTTTCGCGGTCGACGAGCAGAGCGGTGGGACGAACGACCGGTACGACGTCATCGTCGCGCTCGACGGGCTGGATCGGCTGGTCGGCCCGGACACTGCACGCTTCCCGTGGGCCGAGGCGCTCGGACGGTTGCTGGGACGGCTGGCGCCGGGTGGGCGGTTGCTGCTGGGCGCGGAGAACTCGTTCGGGTTCCAACGGCTGGTGCAGCCGGACATCACCGCGGCGCTCCCGCGGGATGAAGACTGGGGCCGGGAGATCGGAGATCGCGCACCGTCCGGCCTCAAACCACTCACCACCGCACTCCAAGCAGCCGGCGTTGCCGACGCAGGTCCCGCTGCTGACGCAGGCACCGTAGGCGACGCAGGCACCGTAGGCCACGCAGGCACCGTAGGCCACGCAGGCACAGTGCGGGCCTACGCGGTTTTCCCGTCGTTGATCCAGGCAGATGTCGCGCTCAGCGACGTCCACGGGTTCGCGGCTGTCGTTGCCGCGCGGGCTGTTGCCTCGCGCAATGATGGCCCGGTGCTGATGGATCCGTACCGGCTCGTGCTCGACGCGGCCGCGGCGGGACTAGGTCTAGAGCTGGCTCCGTCCTGGTACTTCGTGATCGGCGCCGACGCCCCCGCCGTACTGCCTGAAGGCTCCGTGCCGGGCGGGGACGGTGTGCTGCTGGAAGAGCACCTGCTGATGGCGCTGCGCGCTGATGACCAGGCCGAGCTTCGGCGGATCATCCCCGGCTACGTGGCATGGCTCGGCACCGGCGGGAACGGTTCGCCGGACAACGTGATCCTCGACGGGTCGTCGTACCGGTTGTTCGGGGAACCGCAAGAGCTGGACGTCGTCGAGCACCTGGCACGATTCGCCCGGCGCGCGCTGGAAAGTGGCTCTCGGCAACCATGGCCGGCAGCAGCTGATCCGCACACCCTGACCGCACGGTTGGCTGCGATGGCCGGGATCACCGTGCCTGAGCAGGACTTCACTCCGGACGAAGTGATCCGACCGCGCGGCAGCGCCGAGCAACTCGCGACCGTCGCCCGGCTCGCCGACGAGCTCGCCCACGCGAGCGCCCGCGCGATCCTCTTCGAAGGGACCGTCAGCGGCATCCGCCGTTCGCTCCCCTACCGCGTCGGCCACGGCGTCCTCAACCCGGCGCGCGTCATCCGCCGCCGCCTCAAGCGGGTCCTGCGCAAGGTGCGCCGCTGATGCACCACGCCAACCACTTCTACGGCCACGCCAACATCATGGCGTCGTACGCCGGACTGCAGAAGCCACCGCGGATCTGGGGCTACCTGCAGCACGGCTGGAACATCCTCGACGGGTTCGCGCACGGCACGAACTTCGCGCCGGGGATGCCGAAGTTCGTCTGGTCCGACAGCGTCCGCCGCCGCGGGCACGCGCTGGGCCTGCGCAACTACTCGGTGATCGGCTCGGTCTGGCTGTACCTGCTCAAGGTGCACCCGGAGCTCGCCACCCCGGCAAAGCGGGCCAAGGGCACCATTTTCTACCCGTTCCACGGCTGGGAAGGCCAGCACGTGCTCGGCGACCACGGCCGGATCGTTGCCTCGATCAACGAGCACGAGACCGGCCCGGTGACCGTCTGCCTGTACTGGAACGAGTACGACAAACCCGCGATCCGCAACGTCTACAAGGACGCCGGGTTCCGGGTGATCACGCACGGCTACCGCGGCCTGCACTGGCGGCGTACCAACGCCAAGTTCCTGGTCAACCAGCTCCGCGAACTCCGCAAGCACGAGCGGGTCGCCTCCAACCGGCTCAGCTCCGCCGTTCTGTACGGCGCCTCGCTCGGCCTGCAGCCCGGGGTCTACGGTGATCCCATGGTGCTGGAGAACGAGCACCCGTCGTTCGGCGGCCAGGCGCGGATCAAACGGTTGTGGCCGGAGCTCGACCAGCCGTTCGTCCCGGCGGCGGTCGCGCGTGAGTTCACCGATACCGAGCTGGGCGTCGACCATGTCGCCGGTCCGGCCGAGATCCGGGAGATGTTCCGATGGAACCCCTGAAGGTAGGCATCATCACGCAGGTGCGCGTGACCAGCACGCGGCTGCCGGCCAAGGTGCTGCTGAGCGTAGCGGGCCGTTCGTACCTCGAGCACCACCTCGACCGGCTGAGCCGCACCGGTCTGCCGGTGATCGTTGCCACCACCACCAACCTTCACGACGACTTGGTGGTGCAGGTGTGCCACGAGGACGGAATCCCGGTCTTCCGCGGCAGCGAGGACGACGTCCTGAGCCGGTTCGCAGGTGCCGCCCGCGAGCACGAGCTGGACGCGATCGTCCGGGTGACGTCCGACTGCCCGCTGATCGACCCGGAGATCGTTGCCGCGGGCGTCGATCGGTGGCGGGCCGAGAACGACCTCGACCTGTACATCTCGAACTGCCTGGAGCGGACCTACCCGCGCGGCATGGACTTCGAGATCTTCTCCACCGCCCGGTTGTACGACGCGGAGGCGAAGGCGACGCTGAAGGCCGACCGCGAGCACGTCACGCCGTACCTGCACCAGAACCGGTCGGGCGAGATGCGGTTGCTCAATCTGCCCTGGTCCGGCGGCTCCAAGAACGCAGCGCAGTACCGGCTCACGCTCGACACGGCCGACGACTGGAAGTTGCTCGACGCCCTCATCGAGGACTTCGATGCGCCCCGGCTCAGCTGCGCCGAACTGGTCGCGATCCTGGACGCCCACCCGGAGCTGGCCGCGCTGAACGCGCACATCGAGCAGAAGAAGCTCGGCGAGTGACAGCGCGCAGCCCGTTCACTACGGCATGATTTACGGTGATGACCACCGATGATCCAGCCGGAGACGCCGCGGACGGCCCGGCCAGCGGCGCGCACGCGGCGCGGGCGAAGTCGTTCGGCGCCGTCGCGGCCGCGTACGACGCGGGCCGGCCGACGTTCCCGGTCGAGTCGCTGATCTGGATCCTGGGCCCGGGCCGCGGACTGCAGGTCCTCGATCTGGGGGCCGGCACCGGCAAGCTCGCCGCGGTCGCCGCCGAACTCGGCCACGACGTGATCGCGGTCGACCCGTCACAGGAGATGCTCGAGGTCTGCCGCCGGCGCTCCGGTATCGACACGATGGTCGGCGCCGCGGAGTCGATCCCGCTGGCCCACGCCTCGGTCGACGCGGTCATCGTCGGGCAGGCGTTCCACTGGTTCGACCACGCCCGCGCGCTGCCGGAGATCGCCCGTGTCCTGCGGCCGAACGGCGTACTGGGTCTGCTCTGGAACAACGCGGACACCGTGGTGCCGTGGGTCCGCCGGATCTTCCAGGTCATGCAGGGTGACGGCGTCGGCGGCAGCGACCGGTTCGACCCGGTGCCGCTGCTCGACCAGTCGAACCTGTTCACCCCGCCCGAGTTCGCCCGGTTCCGGCACTGGCACGACCTGAACCGCGAGGGCCTGCGGCAGCTGGCCCAGTCGCACTCGCGGGTCGCCGTCCTCAAGGACACCCGGCGCGACCAGGTCCTGGACCAGATCGAGCTGATCTACGAGCACACCGCCCGGCCGCCGGAGGCGCTGCGGATGCCGTACTTCACCGATTGTTTCCGCGCGCACCCCAGCGAGTTCGCCAACTACCGCCGTACCGTCGACGGGCCGGTCGCACCGCATCTCTAGAAACGTTTTGGTTGCGGTCGGTCACAAAACGGAGACTTGCGGCTAACGTGCACCTGTTCGTGTCCGGGCAAAAGGGGATCTGATGGACGACCAGGCGGTGCGCGAGCGGGATAGCCGCGCATACGAGGCTGTGCACGAGGCGGCCGATTTCACCGAGCTGAAACGGCGCTACCGGAACTTCGTGGTGCCGTGGACCATCGCCTTCATGGCCTGGTACCTGGCGTACGTCGCCTGCTGCAACTGGGCCCGCGGCTTCATGAGCCACCGGATCGGCGACAGCCACATCAACGTCGCGCTGATCTTCGGCCTGCTGCAGTTCGTGTCGACGTTTGTGATCGCCGCGCTGTACGGGCGCTTCGCCAACCGCAAGCTCGATCCGCTGGCCCACGGCCTGAACGCCAAGTACAAGAGGGAGCGCCGCCGGTGACCACGCTTCTCGTCCCCCTGGCAACCGAGCCGGGGAACCGGGCGCTGACCATCTCGCTGTTCACTGCGGTCGTTGCCGTGACGCTCTACATCACCTGGTGGGCGTCCCGGCAGAACAAGACCGCGGCCGACTACTACGCCGGCGGCCGCTCGTTCAGCGGCTCGCAGAACGGCCTCGCCGTCGCGGGCGACTACATGTCCGCGGCGTCGTTCCTCGGCATCTCCGGCCAGATCGCGCTCTACGGGTACGACGGCTTCCTGTACTCGATCGGCTTCCTGGTCGCGTGGCTAGTGGCATTGCTCCTAGTTGCAGAGCTACTACGGAACTCGGGCCGCTTCACGATGGCCGACCAGCTCGCGTTCCGGATGAAGCAGCGCCCGGTGCGTACGGCGGCCGCGACCTCGACGATCGTGGTGTCGATCTTCTACCTGCTGGCCCAGATGGTCGGCGCCGGCTCGCTGGTCGGGCTGCTGCTCGGGGTGAAGAGCGAGGGCGTGAAGGCCGCCGTGATCGTCCTGGTCGGCGCGCTGATGATCATCTACGTGACGATCGGCGGCATGAAGGGCACCACCTGGGTGCAGATCGTGAAGGCCGTACTGCTGATGGCCGGCACCGTCGTGATCACGTTCCTCGTACTGCTGAAGTTCCACTTCAACCTCTCGGACCTGCTCGGCTCGGCGGCGGCGAAGTCCGGCCACGGCGAGTCGTTCCTGCAGCCCGGTCTGCTGTATGGCAAGGACCTCACCGGCCAGATCGACTTCCTGTCCCTCGGCCTCGCGCTGGTCCTCGGTACGGCGGGTCTGCCGCACATCCTGATCCGCTTCTACACCGTGCCGGACTCGCGCTCGGCCAGGCGCTCGGTGCAGTGGGCGATCGGCCTGATCGGCGTGTTCTACCTGATGACGCTGGCCCTCGGTTTCGGCGCCGCGGCGCTGCTCGACACCGGCAAGGGTTCGGCGGTGGCCGAGTCCAAGGGCAACGTCGCGTCGCCGTTGCTGGCGGAGTCCGTCGGCGGAGGCGCCGGGTCGATCGGCGGGGCGATCCTGCTGGCGCTGATCGCGGCGGTCGCGTTCGCGACGATCCTCGCGGTGGTCGCCGGGCTCACGCTGACCTCGGCGTCGTCGTTCGCGCACGACCTCTACGCGAACGTCATCGCGAAGGAGAAGCCGTCGGAGAAGTCCGAGCTGCGGGTGGCGCGGTTCGCCGCGGTCGGGATCGGTGCGGTGGCGATCGCGCTGGCGATCCCGGCGCAGAAGCTGAACATCGCGTTCCTGGTCGCGCTGGCGTTCGCGGTCGCGGCCTCGGCGAACCTGCCGGCGCTGCTGTTCAACCTGTTCTGGAAGCGGTTCAACACCGCGGGGGCGACCTGGAGCATCTACGGCGGCCTGATCTCCGCCGTCGTACTGGTCGTGTTCTCGCCGGTGGTGTCCGGCAAGCCGACGTCGATGATCACCGGCGCGGACTTCTCCTGGTTCCCGCTGTCGAACCCGGGCATCGTGTCGATCCCGCTGGGCTTCCTGTTCGGCGTCCTCGGCACGTACCTCGGCCGGGACAGGTCCAGCGAGCAGCGGTACAACGAACTCTCGGTCCGGGCGCTCACCGGCGCCGGTGCGGAGGGTCCCGCCAAGCACTGACACTCGTTCCTCGAAGGCCCGGCTCGCTGCCTGCGAGCCGGGCCTTCGTCGTTCCCGAACCGTTGACGCCTGCGTGATGGTGCCGTAACAATGAGCCATCGCCGCGCAAGAAATGAGCAAGTCAACGAAAGTTTTGGACTCACGCGCGGCAGCTCTTCCCTGACCCGCCCACCAGGAGAGGCCCATGCGTATTCCGAGATGGCGGTTGCTGACCGCCTTGCTGGCTGCGAGTCTCGCGGCGGCACCCCTCGTCCGACCGGCGCCGGCCGCCCAGGCCGCCGTACTCGCCGGACCCAATCTCGCCGCCGGCAAAGCCGCCTCGGCCAGTAGCAGCACCCAGAGCTACGTCGCGTCGAACGTGACCGACGGCATTCAGAGCAGCTACTGGGAGAGCGCGAACAACGCGTTCCCGCAGTGGGTCCAGGTCGACCTCGGCTCGTCGGTCGCGACCAACCAGGTCGTGCTCAAGCTGCCGACCGCGAACTGGGGTGCCCGCGACGAGACCCTCGCGGTCCAGGGCAGCGTGGACGGGCAGAACTTCACCGACCTGTCCGCGTCCGCGGCGCGCACGTTCAGCCCGCCGAACAACACCGTGACGGTCGACTACGGTACGGCGACAACGCGGTACGTCCGGATCCGGATCACCGCGAACACCGGCTGGCCGGCCGGGCAACTGTCCGAGCTCGAGGTCTACGGACCGGCGACCGGTGACACCCAGGCTCCCACCGCCCCGGGCGGCCTGGCCTTCACCGAGCCCGGCGCCGGCCAGATCCGCCTCACCTGGAACGCGTCGACCGACAACGTCGGCGTCACCGGGTACGACGTCTACGCGAACGGTCAGCTGCGCACCAGCGTGACCGGACTGACGTACACCGACAACCAGCCGGCCAACGTGTCGGTGTCGTACTTCGTCCGCGCGAAGGATGCTGCTGGCAACCAATCGGCCAACAGCAACACCGTCACCCGCAACGGCAGTGGCGGACCGGGCAGCAATCTCGCGCTGCACAAGCCGATCACCGCGTCCGGGTACACGTTCACCTACGTGCCGGCGAACGCGAACGACGACGACGTGACGACGTACTGGGAGGGCAACGCCAACCCGGCGACGCTGACCACGCAGCTCGGTGCGAACGCGGATCTGAGCTCGATCGTGGTCCGGCTCAACCCGGACTCGGCGTGGGGCCCGCGCACGCAGACGTTCTCGATCCTCGGTCGGGAGCAGAGCTCGTCGTCGTTCACCACGATCGTTGCCTCCGCGTCGTATGCCTTCAACCCGTCGAGCGGTAACAGCGTCACGATCCCGGTCAGCGCACGGGTTGCCGACGTACGGCTGAACTTCACCGGGAACACCGGCGCGCCGGCCGGGCAGGTCGCCGAGTTGCAGGTGCTCGGCGTACCGGCGCCGAACCCGGACCTCACCTTGTCGGGCGTCAGTTGGACACCGACGTCACCGGTCGAGACCGACGCGATCACGGTCCGCGCGACGGTGAACAACGGCGGTACGGCGGCCTCCGCGGCAACCGACGTGAACTTCTACCTCGGGGCCACCAAGGTCGGTACGGCGGCGGTCGGCGCACTCGCGGCCGGGGCGTCGACGACGGTCAGCGCATCGATCGGAACGCGCGATGCAGGCTCGTACTCGTTGAGCGCGAAGGTCGACGAGGCCAACACGGTGATCGAGCAGAACGACGGGAACAACACCGCCGCCGCCTCCGGGCCTCTCGTGGTGACGCCGGTTGCGAGTTCCGACCTCGTCGCGTCGGCGGTCAACTGGACGCCCGGCAACCCGTCCGCGGGAAACTCCGTCGCCTTCTCGGTTGCTCTGCGCAACCAGGGCAGTGTCGCCTCTGCGTCTGGTGCGCATGGGATCACGCTGACGGTGCTGAACGGGTCGACCGTGGTGACGACGTTGACCGGTTCGTACAACGGCGCGATCGCGGCCGGCGCGACCACGTCAGCCGTTGCTCTTGGCAACTGGACCGCGGCGAACGGCCGGTACACCGTGCGGGTAGTGATTGCGGACGACGCCAACGAGCTGCCGGTGAAGCGGACCAACAACACCAGTGAGCGGCCGCTGTTCGTCGGCCGTGGCGCGAACATGCCTTACGACCACCTCGAGGCCGAGGACGCCTCGGTCGGCGGCGGTGCGGCCGTCATCGGGCCGAACCGGACGATCGGCGACCTGGCCGGTGAAGCGTCCGGCCGGCGTGCGGTGACGCTCAACTCGAACGGCTCGTACGTCGAGTTCACCACGCGGGCGTCGACGAACACGCTGGTCACGCGGTTCTCGATGCCGGACTCGGCGGGTGGCGGCGGCCAGACCTCGTCGATCAGCGTCTATGTGAACGGCAGCTTCGCCAAGACGTTGCCGCTGACCTCGAAGTACGCCTGGCTGTACGGCGCGGAGGCGTCACCGAACAACTCGCCAGGGTCGGGGCCGGCGCGGCACATCTACGACGAAGCCAATCTGATGCTCGACCAGACGTATCCGGCCGGGACGAAGATCCGGCTGCAGAAGGACCCGTCGAACGGTTCGACGTACTCGATCGACTTCATCGACACCGAGGCGGCTTCCGTGATCCCGAATCCGGGCGCGGGATACGTGACGCCGTCCGGATTCACGCAGCAGGACGTGCAGAGCGCGCTCGACCGGGTGCGGCAGGACACCACACTGCAGGGCGTGTACCTGCCGGCGGGTGAATACCAGACGTCGTCGAAGTTCAATGTCTACGGGCGGGCGATTCGGGTCGTCGGCGCGGGACCGTGGTTCACGCGGTTCGTGGCGCCGCAGAGCCAGTCGAACACCGATGTCGGGTTCGATGCGCAGTCGTTGGCGAACGGGTCGACGTTCAGCGGGTTCTCGTACTTCGGGAACTACGACAGCCGTAACGACGGCCCGGGCAAGGTGTTCAACTTCGCCGGTACGTCGAACATGACCATCGACAACATCTGGGTCGAGCACCAGATGTGCCTGTACTGGGGCGCGAACACCGACAACTCGGTGATCAAGAACTCGCGGATCCGGGACACGTTCGCCGACGGCATCAACATGACGAACGGGTCGGCCGGGAACACCGTCAGCAACAACGACGCACGCTCGACCGGCGACGACAGTTTCGCGCTCTTCAACGCCACCGACAACGGCGGCGGGGAGGTCCGGGACAACGTCTTCGAGAACCTGTCCGCGTCCTTGACGTGGCGGGCGGCCGGGTTCGCGGTGTACGGCGGGACCAACAACATCTTCCGCAATCTGTACGCGGCGGACATGCTCACATATCCCGGGATCACGATCAGTTCGCTCGACTTCGGCATTCCGATGAACGGCTTCGGCGCGACGCCGCCGACGGTCTTCGAGAATGCTTCGGTGGTGCGCTCCGGCGGGCATTTCTGGGGTAATCAGGCCTTCCCCGGGGTGTGGATCTTCTCGGCATCGAAGATCTTCCAGGGAATTCGCGTGAATGATCTCGATGTCGTCGATCCGACGTACAGCGGAATCATGTTCCAGACCAACTATGTCGGCGGTCAGCCGCAGTTCCCGGTCGCCGACACCGTCTTCACCGACACCACCATCACCGGAGCCCGAAAGTCCGGCGACGCCTTCGACTCCAAGTCAGGCTTCGCCCTCTGGGCCAACGAACTCCCCGAACCCGGCCAAGGCCCAGCCGTCGGCACCGCCACCTTCAACAACCTGACCCTCACCAACAACGCGGTAGACATCCAAAACACCACCACCACCTTCACCATCACCCGCCACTAACCCAAAGGAGCCGCCGGAGACTCGTCCCCTCCGGCGGCTCCCTCGTGCGCGGACCCGGCTCGTCAACCGTCCGGATGGCTGCCGAGCCAACTTCCAAGGGATTCTCCTATCCCGAGGCATCACCACCATAACGCCTTGTTGTATCCGCATCCGGGGCATTTTCCAATCTGCCCCAGGTTGCCCCGAGATGCCCCGGCGTCACACCGGACAACCGGCCCAGCTACGTGTGAAGCTCAACCCTTGCCACTCAACAAGGCGGGGTAATGCCGATCCACGTGTTCGTCGACGAGAACAAGACTCGGGGATTCCTGATGGTTGGCGCCCGGTGCCCGTCAGGTGACGTCGCGGTCAACCGCAAGGCGCTTCGCGGGTTACTCCTGCCTGGACAGGAACGACTGCATTTCAGGCACGAGACCGATGCGCGCCGCAAACAGATCCTTGACGTCATCGCCGGGCTGCACCTTCTGGTCGACATCTATGCGACCGAGCAAGAGACGCTCGCCAACCGGCGGCGCTGTCTCGAAGCCATCGTTCGCGACACGGCAGCTGATGCCGAGCGCCTCGTGGTCGAGCGGGACGAGTCGACCATTGCGCGGGACCGGGAGACGCTGCACGCCGCATGCCAGCGCTTCGAGTGCTTCGACCTCCGGTGGGAGCTGATGGTGCCGAAGCTGGATCCACTGCTGTGGGTGCCCGATGCCATCGGCTGGGCGTGGGCCCGCGCAGGACACTGGCGCCGCACAGTCGCGACGTTCAGTGGCCTGCGCGACCTCTGAAGAAAGCGCGAGACCCGGCTCACCGACCGTCCGGATGGCTGCCGGGTCCACTTCAAGGGACTCTTCTGTCCACGAGCAAGATCAACTGTAGCCGGAGTTTGTGGGTCGGGGAGCGGTTTTTCGTATCTGCCCCTGGAAACCCCTGGAAACCCCGTTAGAGGTCTTTGGTTATTCGGTTGAGGGCTTGGCCGGCTTTGAGGACCAGGGCTCGGTCGGTTTCGTCGAGGCGGTTGAGGAGGTGGGAGAGTTCTTCGGCGACTTGCTGGCCGGAGGCCTGGACGGTGGCGGCGCCGGCTTCGGTGAGGACTACGGCGGTGGCTCGGCCGTCGACCGGGTCGGGCTCGCGGCGGACCAGGCCGGCCTCTTCGAGGGCGGCGACCGTGGTGGTCGCGGTGGGTTGGGAGCAGGGGACCCGGGTGGCGATCTCGCCGATCCGGATCGGTTGCTCGTCGGCGATCAGCATCAGCGCCAGGAACTGCGTCGGGTGCATGACCGTGGTGGTCCTGCTCCGGCGCAGGTGTCTGACGATCCGGTGCATGCTCACCAGGAGCAGCAGAGTCTCGGCCGCCGCCATGTGCGCCATGTAGATCACCTCCGTCGGGAAGCGCCATCCTGGCACAGGCAGCCAAACAACTCCTACAACGAGAGCCTGATATCTGGGTGATAAAGGTCAATCCAGGTCGCCAGCGACAGCGTCTGCTCCAATTGTCGCCGCCCGGCCGCCTCCACCGCCCGCGCCGCCTGATCGACGCTCTCCCGGTCGACCAACTCGAACACCGGATGCCGATCCGCCACCAGTTCGCGGACCTGGCCCGCCAGCGCCTCGACGTACGCCGGGTCCTGCGTCTGCGGGTACGGCGACTTGCGCCGGTCCACCACCGACTGCGGAAGGACGTCGCTGGTCGCCGCCCGCAGCAGGCTCTTCTCGTACCCGTCGAACGTCTTCATCGACCACGGCGTGTTGTATACGTATTCAACCAGCCGGTGGTCGCAGAACGGCACCCGTACCTCGAGCCCGACCGCCATGCTCATCCGGTCCTTGCGGTCGAGCAGGATCCGCACCATCCGGGTCAGGTGCAGGTAGCAGACCTTCCGCATCGCCCACTCGTCGTCGGACTCGCCCTCGAGCCGCTCGACCTCGCGCACCGCCTCGGCGTACCGGTCCCGCAGGTGACCGCCGAGATCGAGCTGCCTCAGCACGTCCTTCCGGAGCGCGTGGACCTGGCCGGGCTGCCGCCGCGACGCCATGTACGCGATCCACGGGAAGATCGGTCGGTTCCGCACCTCGGGGTCGTGGAACCACAGGTATCCGCCGAACACCTCGTCCGCCGACTCGCCGGACAGCGCGACCGTCGACTGCTCCCGGATCGCCGAGAACAGCAGGTACAGCGAGTTGTAGATGTCCCCGCCGAGCGGCGCGTCGTTCGCCCGGACCACCTTCCGGCGGATCTCCGGATCGGTCAGCACGGCGTTGTCCAGCACGATGTCCGAGTGCTGCGAATGCACCAGATCCGCGACGTCGTGCACGTACGGCGTGTCCGGCGTACCGCGGAGCTCGGTCGGCTGGAAGTTCTCCTCCTGCCCGACGAAGTCGACCGCGAAGCTGCGGACCTTCTTCCCCTCCTCCGCGAGCTGACCGGCCGCGAGCGCGGTGATCGCACTGGAGTCGAGCCCACCCGACAACAGCACACACCGCGGTACGTCGGCCACGAGCTGCCGCCGCGTGATGTCGTCGAGCAGCTCCCGGATGTGCGCGACCGAGGTGTCCTGGTCGTCGGTGTGCTGCCGGGTCTCCAGGCGCCAGTACGTACTGCGGTGGATGCCAGCGCGATCGACCGTGACCACGGTCCCCGGCTCGACCTCGAACATCCCGGCCCACAGCGACTTGCCCGGCGTCTTCGACACCGTGAGCAGCTCGCGCAGGCCGTCGACCTCGACAACGGCCGGTACGGCGGGGTTGGCCAGGATCGCCTTCGGCTCCGAGCCGAACAGCACGCCGTCCCCGGTCGGGTAGTAGAAGAACGGCTTGATCCCCATCCGGTCGCGGACCATCACCAGGGTCTCGGTCCGCGGGTCCCAGATGGCGAGCGCGTACATCCCGTTCAGCCGCTCGGCGAACGCCGTACCCCACTCGACGTACGCGCGGAGCACGACCTCGGTGTCGGAGTCGGTCGTGAACGCGTGCCCGCGGCGGCGGAGCTCGTCGCGCAGCTCGGTGTAGTTGTAGACCTCACCGCTGTAGACCATCCCGAGCGTGATCGTGCGCCCGTCGTGGGCGACCTCGGTGGTCATCGGCTGCTCGCCGCCGGGGAGGTCGATGACCGCGAGTCTGCGGTGCCCGAGCGCGACGTGCGGCGAGTACCAGGTGCCTCTCGCGTCCGGCCCGCGGCACGACATCGTCTCGGTCATCGCATCGACGACCTCCCGCTTCGCGTCGAGATCCTGCCGGTACGCCACCCACCCGGTGATGCCACACATACGGCCGCTCCTCCGTCTCGCGAGATGCATTCCCTTCCAATGTATTTCTCGCGATGAGTGACACAAGTGTTCGTTTTCGTGACCAAGCTCTCAGAGATGTACGGCGACGACTCCGAGCGCGAACGCGACACCCGCGAGACCGAGCATCGTGGTCGCGAGGACGATCAGCCGGCGCTGAAGCACCGGCAGCTCGGCCGCGGTAGCGAAGATGCGCTGCGGCCAGTGGCGCCACGAGACGTACCAGAAAATGCCGCTGGCGATCAGCAGCAGGACGCCCTTCACGGCATGGATCCACCAGTGGCTGTGATCGATCACCAGCATGAGCAGACCGGTGACCGCGATCGCGCCGACCAGCCCGACCACCTTCCACCGGTTGCCCGAGGCAATCACCGCGGTGAGCTGCTCCCGCCCGTCGTCATCGGCCCCGAAGTACCGCTTCAACTTCGGCTGGACGACGAACAACGAGTAGGCCATCCCACCGACCCAAGCAGCAGCCAACCCGGCATGAACAACCGCCAACCCAGCCACCACTCCGGAGCTCACGCCCCGACAGTAGACCTCAGCAGGTCCGCCGCCGTGAAAGAGTCGCGCAATGGACAACGTGCAGGTGTACCACCGCAGCGGCCAGTGGTGTTCGGGGCGCAGGCTCGACGATGTCGTCGCCTACGACGTGAAGATCCTGCCCCAATATCAGGTCGCCGGACGCCCCACGGTCGACCGCAGCTACCTCCTGCTCAACGAGGGCGTCCAACTGACCAGGCCCGCCGTCTTCGAGGGCCCGGTCGAGGGCTGGTGGTACGTCGACCTCGTCGAAATCGAGCACACCGACACCGGCCTCCTCGTCCACGATCTGTACGTCGACCTGCTGATCCCACCTGCCGCGAACCGCTACCAGGTCCTCGACCTCGACGAGTTCGCCGACGCCCTGCGCGCCGGCCAGATCACCCCGACCCAGTGCGCAACCGTCCTCCACCAAACCCAACAATTCATCAACCGCTACCTCCGCCGCGAGGAGGAAGGACCCATCGGCCCGGGGGCGCCGTTCCCGCCGTCGCGAGTGACGGAACTCGAAGCACTCCCGCCGTTGCTCGTCGAAACGTGAGCAGGCCCCCGGTAAGAACCGAGGGCCTGCTGACTGGCTGAAACCTAGTCTTCGTCGGACTTGCCGGCGGCGAGGTTGGTTTTGATCAGGTCCATGACGGTGGAGTCGGCGAGGGTGGTGACGTCGCCTACCTCGCGGTTCTCGGCGACGTCGCGGAGGAGGCGGCGCATGATCTTGCCGGAGCGGGTCTTGGGGAGCTCGGAGACGACCATGATCTGGCGGGGCTTGGCGATCGGGCCGATCTCCTTGGCGACGTGGTTGCGGAGTTCCTGGACCACGTCGGGGCCGCCGTCACCGGCCTCGGAGCGGAGGATGACGAAGGCCGCGATCGCCTGACCGGTGGTCGGGTCGGACGCGCCGACGACGGCCGCCTCAGCCACCTTCGGGTGCGAGACCAGGGCGGACTCGATCTCGGTCGTCGACAACCGGTGGCCGGACACGTTCATCACGTCGTCGACGCGGCCGAGCAGCCACAGGTCGCCGTCCTCGTCCTTCTTCGCGCCGTCGCCGGCGAAGTACACGCCCGGCCAGCGGGACCAGTAGGTGTCGATGAAGCGCTGGTCGTCGCCCCACAGCGTCCGGAGCATCGACGGCCAGGGCTTGGTGATCACGAGGTACCCACCGGACCCGTCCGGCACCGAGTTGCCCGAGTCGTCCACGACGTCGACCGACACACCCGGGATCGCCCGCATCGCGGCGCCCGGCTTGCCGGCGGTCACACCCGGCAGCGGCGAGATCATGTGCATACCGGTCTCGGTCTGCCACCAGGTGTCGACGACCGGCGCCTTGTTCCCGCCGATGTTCTCGCGGTACCAGATGTACGCCTCGGGGTTGATCGGCTCGCCGACCGACCCGATCACCCGCAGCGTCGACAGGTCGAACTTCGCCGGGATGTCCGCGCCCCACTTCATGAACGTGCGGATCGCGGTCGGAGCGCAGTACAGGATCGAGACCTTGTACTTCTGCACGATCTCCCACCAGCGGCCCTGGTGCGGGGTGTCCGGGGTGCCTTCGTACAGCACGGAGGTGGTCGCGTTCGCGAGGGCGCCGTACACGATGTAGCTGTGGCCGGTGACCCAGCCGATGTCGGCGGCGGTCCAGTACACGTCGGTGTCGGGCTTGAGGTCGAAGACGCCCCACTGCGTGTACGACGTACCGACCAGGTAGCCGCCGGTCGTGTGCAGGATGCCCTTCGGCTTGCCCGTGCTGCCGGACGTGTACATCACGTACAGCGGGTGCTCGGCATCGAAGGCCTCGGGAGTGTGCTCCGCGGACTGCTTGCCGACGAAGTCCTCCCACCACAGGTCGCGGTCCTCGACCATCGCGGTCTCCTGGCCGGTGCGCTTGACCACGAGCACGTTGCGTACGTCGGGGCAGTCCTCCAGCGCGGCGTCCACGGCGGGCTTCAGCGCCGCCGGCGCACCGCGGCGGTACCCGCCGTCAGACGTGATCACGATGCGGGCGTCGCAGTCCAGGATCCGGTCCTTCAGCGCCTCGGACGAGAAGCCGCCGAAGATCACCGTGTGCGGCGCGCCGATCCGGGCGCAGGCGAGCATCGCGACGACCGTCTCCGGGATCATCGGCATGTAGATCGCGACGATCTCGCCGGCCCGGACGTTCAGCTCGAGCAGCGCGTTGGCCGCCTTGCTGACCTCGTCCTTGAGCTGCGCGTAGGTGATCTCGCGGGTGTCACCGGGCTCGCCCTCGAAGTAGTACGCGACCTTGTCGCCGAGACCGTTCTCGACGTGGCGGTCGACGCAGTTGTACGCGGCGTTCAGCTTGCCGTCGGCGTACCACTTGGCGAACGGCGGGTTGCTCCAGTCCAGCGTCTCCGTCGGCTCGGTGGCCCAGGTGATCCGCTTGGCCTGCTCGGCCCAGAACCCCTCCGGGTCGGCCGCGGCCCGCTCGTACGCGTCGGCCTTGAGGTTCGCGTTCGCGGCGAGCTCGGCGGGCGGCTCGAAGCGGCGCTCCTCGTGCATCAGGTTCGACAGCGCCTCGGACTGGGCCTCGGGCTTGGGTGACTCTGCATTCGTCACGTCGACGACTCCTCATCGCTGGCTTCGGCGCGCCGGCGCGCCCGGTTACCTTTCTACCAACGCTGACCCTGCCACGGAACCGGGGTATCGCCGAGTCGTTTCGAATCTGCGCCGAACAGGACCGATTCCGGGCCCGGCGGAGCAGAAATCCGGCGTACGGCGGAACCATCGCGGCCGGGCGTGCATCGGAAAAGATGTGAACGCGATGCAGACCGACTCCCAGCCGACCCCCGTCACCGAGGAACGCCGGAAGATCTCGCGGGCCGCCCGCCGCCGGGTCCACGCTCGCGAACTACGCGTCCGCCGCACTCAGCGAGCGGCTCGCGCCCAGCTGCCGAACGTGTAGTCCCAGTGTCCTGAGTCGGAGGTTCGGCGAGCGATTTCGGTGGTCAGGTGCGTGCATCGTGGTGCTTGGTCAGTGGCCTCGATGCGGAGCATCGTGGGCGCTGGGCAAGTGCCGCGAGGTGCGTGCCTGGGCGCCGAAAGCGCCGTCGAACCTCCGACTCAGGACACTAGAGATCCTGGTGGTAGCCCAGGAGCTTGGTGAGGATCGTGGTCAGCCGCGCACGGTCGGTGGCCGACAGCGGCGCGAAGATCTCTTCCTGCGCCTTGCCGACCAGGTTCGTCAGCCGCTTGTACTGCCGCTTGCCGGCCGTCGTGATCGTGATGATGTTGCGCCGGGCATCGGCCGGGTCCGGGCTGCGTTCGACGTACCCCTCGCCCTCCAGCTCGTTGAGCGCGGCAACTACGTCGCTGCGGTCGATGCAGCTGCGCCGCCCGAGCTCTGCCTGACTGGCCGGACCGAACTCCACCAGGGTCGCCAGCAGCCGGAAGTGGTACGCCCGCGCACCCCCGGCGGCGAACGACTCGGTGACGATCCGGTGCGCCTGGGCCGCGCTCTGGGTCAGCAGCCAGCTCGGCAACTGAGTCAGGGCGGTCGGAGTCTGCTCGTCCACCCGGGCAGTCTAAGCGGAGACAGGTTCGTCCCCGGTGAACCCAGCGTTGGCAGCACCTACGATTCGCCCGCCGGCGTCGTTGCGGTGAGCAAGATTCCTGCCTGGCGAGCCTGCGGTCGCCAGAAATAGTGGTCTAGTCGGGTTGCTCGCGGGCCGGGGAGCCGGGGCGATAGGTTCGGGGTATGGCTGGGGCTGAGGAGTACTTCGGTAAGGCGTTGGCAGTCGCGCACCAGGCGGCCGAGACGCAGCTCGGGGCGATCCGGGTGGCCGCCGGGCTGGTCGCGGAGGCGCTGGCCGGCGGGAAGCGGTTCTGGGTGTTCGGGACCGGGCACAGCCACCTGCTGGCCGAGGAGCTGTACGGACGCGCCGGCGGGCTGGCCGACGTACGGGCGATTCTCGAACCCGGGCTGATGCTGCACGAGGGGCTGGAGAAGAGCTCGCTGCTCGAACGGCTGCCCGGTCTGGCCGAGGTTCTGCTGGAGATCAACCAACTGGAGTCCGGCGATGTCGTACTGATCGCCTCGAACTCGGGCCGGAACGCCGTACCTGTCGAGTTCGCTCTGGGTGCACGGCAGCGGGGTGCCCTGGTGATCGCGCTGACGTCTCTCGCCCACACCACGGCGACGACGTCCCGCGCGCCGGGCGGACAGCGGTTGTTCGAGACCGCGGACGTGGTGATCGACAACTGCGGCGTACCGGGTGATGCGTTGATCGAGGTCCCGGGGTCGCCGGAGCTCACCGGCGCCACGTCGACGATGGTCGGCGCGATGCTCGTCCAGGCACTGACCGTCGAGATCGTCACCCGCTTGGTGGAACGCGGCGAGACCCCGAACGTTATGCGCAGTTTGAACGTCTAGACAGTCATGAAGCAGTTCCTTCTGCAGATGTCCGGTATTCCAGGATCCGGGAAGTCCACGATCGCGCGGCAGGTCGGCACGCGGTACGGCGCTGTCGTGGTCGACCTCGATGTCATCCGGAGCGCGGCCCTCGACGGCGGCGTACCGGTCGAGGAGAGCGGTCCGGTCGCCTATCCGGTCATGTTCGCCCTGGCACGGAACCTTCTGGATCAAGGCTTCAACGTCGTCATCGACAGCCCCTGCGGGTACGACGAGATTCTGGTGACGGGCCGGGCGATGGCTGATGAGCGGGGGGTCGCTTACAAGTACGTGGAGGCCGACACGGACGACCTCACGTTGATCGACGAGCGCCTCACTTCCCGGGCGCCGCTGCGAAGCCAACGCCGGGGCATCAATCTCCACGCCGTCGACGCAGGCGGGGCGGACGCTGATGGCGAACAGCTGTTCCAAGCCTGGCTCCTACGCACGAAGCGCCCACCCGACGGCTACCTACGGGTCGACGCCACCAAGCCAATAGACGTGATCCTTGCGGAGGTCGGCACTTACCTCGAGCTTTAGCCGGGAGTAGCTGCCCCGCGTGCTACGCAGCCGCCTCTCGTCGCCCTGCTCCTCGGCGCGGCCGCTCCGCGCGCCCCACCCACCCCCCGGCTACCGCCGGTGCATCCTTTCCGGCTACCGCCGGCTTCTTCCGACTATCGCCGAGTTCTGCCGGCTGCCGCCGGGTTCTTGGGGCTGTCGCCCGGTTACCGGCTCATCGCCCGATCTGCCGGCTGCCGCCGGGTTCTTCCGGCTATCGCCCGGTTACCGGCTCATCGCCGGGCCTGCCGGCTACCGCCGGGTTCTTCCGGCTACCGCCGGGTTCTTGGGGCTGTCGCCCGGTTACCGGCTCATCGCCGGGCCTGCCTGCTATCGCTGGGTCCTTCCGGCTTATCGCCGGGTTCGTCCAGTTGCCGCCGGGGTTCCGGCTTATCGCCAGACGTGCCGACTGCCGCCGGCGAGTTGAGCGCAGTCGCCTGCGGTTCGCGCGCTGCCGCTCGCGCAGCGACCGCAGGGGGTTCTCAGGCTTGGGGACAGACCAAACCCTTTATAGCCGCTCGGCAATCAGCCGAGGAGCTAGCAGCCACACGCGAGCGCCAGCGAGCACGGCGGCCGCAGCCGTAGCCCGGGCGACCGCCGGAAGAGATGCACCGGGACGAGTTCGCGACACCTGCCCGGCCCGACCCCAGCACTCACACGCGAGCGCGAGCGAGCAAACGCGGCGGCAGCCGGAAGTCCCAGCGATAGCTGGAAGGGATGCACCGGCGATGAGCCGGGGGTGGGTGGGCAGCGCGCGGAGCTGACGCGCCGAGGAGCGGAGCGACGAGAAACGGCTGCGTAGCGCGCGGAGGTTGACCGCAGGAGTTCAGCTCAGGTGGCGCGGTAGGCGACGGTGATGTCGTAGCGGTCCGAGCGGTACACCGAGCGGCCGAATTCGATGACCTGGTCGGTGGCGGTTCGGGGGGCGACGGTGATGATGAGGCAGGGGGTCGAGTTGTCGATCTCGAGGAGTTCGGCGTCGCCGGGCTCGGGTGGGGCGGCGACGATCGAGGCGGAGACCATGCCGAGGGTTACGCCGTACCGGGTGGAGAGTTCGGTGTAGAGGGACTTCTCGGCGAAGTCGATCTCGTCGAGGCCGGGGTAGCGCTGCAGGGAGAGGGCGGTGCGCTCGATCGCCATCGGGTCGCCGTCTGCGGTGCGGAGGCGGACCAGGTGCAGGACGGGGGTGCCGATCGGCTCTTCGAGCTCGCGGGCGAGGTCCTCGTCGGCGGCGCCGACGCGGTGTTCGAGGACCTTGGCGCCAGGCTGGATACCGCGGTTGATCATGTCCTGGCTGAACGACGAGGCGAGCATCCGCGACGGGCGGGGCTCGGCGACGAAGGTGCCGCCGCCGGGGCGACGGTTGGCCAGGCCTTCGGCCACGACCCGGTCCACTTCCTGCCGGACCGTCATCCGGGCGACGCCGAAGCGCTCGGCCAGGACGCGCTCGGACGGCAGCACGGTACCGACGGCCAGCGAGCGGGTGAGGTTCTCCAGAATCTCGCGAATCTGGTCACCCTTCGGACGATCGGGCCGCAGCTCGGTAGGGAGCTCGGCGAGATCGCCGGGGTTGTTCCGTGGGCGGGCCATGAGCTCAAGTATCCCTGGGAATCTGCCCGGCAAACCGGTTGCCGGGGTACGCGGGCCGCGGTCAGTCGTACCGCGCAAGACGTTCGCGACGACTTTGTCCCGAACGACCTTGTCAGCCCGACTGTAACGTCCAGTGCCGTCTCACGGCCAGTGACCATCCACAGCCTCAGCCAATTACCAGCAGGGGTAGTTTTACCGTTATGACCCCGGGACAGTTCGTGCAGGAGACGTCGTCGGCCGGCGAATGGAAGCGGCAGGGCAACAGGTTCACCGGCCGCATCACGAGGGACTCGACCTCGAAACCCGGCGAAGGCCCGGACGATCAAGGTCGCTGGCCGGTCGAGCCGGGCCGGTACCGGCTGGTCGTCAGCCTGGCCTGCCCCTGGGCGCACCGCTCCGTCATCGTCCGCCGGCTGCTCGGCCTGGAGGACGCGATCAGCCTCGCGATCGTCGACCCGATCCGCGACGAGCGCGGCTGGCGGTTCACCCTCGACGCTGATGACACGGACCCCGTCCTCGGCATCAAGTTCCTCTCCGAGGCATACCTGCGCACGGACCCGACGTACGACGGACGCGTGACCGTGCCTGCCATCGTCGACACGAAGACCGGCGACGTGGTCACGAACGACTACCCGCAGATCACGCTCGACCTCTCAACGGAGTGGACCGACTTCCACAAACCCGGCGCCCCGCAGCTGATCCCGCCGGATCGCGCGGAGATGGACGTACTGATCGACGAGATCTACCGCGACGTGAACAACGGCGTCTACCGCTGCGGTTTCGCCACCAGCCAGGAGGCGTACGACGAGGCGTACGACGCCCTCTTCGCGCGGCTCGACGTACTCGAGGAGCGGCTGAAAGACCGCGACTACCTGCTGGGAGACACGCTTCGCGAGGTGGACATCCGGCTGTTCACGACACTGGTTCGCTTCGACGCGGTGTACCACGGCCACTTCAAGTGCAACCGGCAGAAGCTGACCGAGTTCCCCAACCTGTGGGCGTACGCGCGCCGCCTGTACCAGCGCCCGGGCTTCGGCGAGACGGTCGACTTCGACCAGATCAAGCGGCACTACTACGTCACCCACGAGAACATCAACCCGACCGGCATCGTCCCGAAGGGCCCTGATCCGCGCGTCTGGATCAGCTAGCCAGCGCCGCCAGTGCAGCAGTGACCGCCGACCTCAGCTGGGAACGGGTCGCACCGGATCGTGACCGCAGGTTCACCGCGTATGCGAGCAGCGTGAGCAGCTCCGCCGCGCCCTCCACCTCGACCCCGGACCGCAACTCCTCGTTGCTCTGAGCAACCGTCAAGGCGGCGGCGAGCGCATCCCGCAGTACGGCGTGATGCTCCGCGAGCACCGTCCGTACCGCTTCCGGCGGGTTCTCGGCGTTCGCGTTCGCCATCATGCAGCCCCATCCGGCGTACTCCCCCGAGAGCCGCAGCCGCAGCAGCCGGTCGAAGAACGCACGGACCGCCCCCAGCCCGCGACCGTCCGCGGCCAGTTGGTCGAACATCGGCCGCGACCGGTGCTCGAGGTAGCGCCGGGCCGCCGCCGCATACAGGTCGTCCTTGCCACCGAAGGCGTTGTACAGACTCGAGCGGCTCAGCCCGGTCGCGGCCACCACGTCCTGGATCCCGGTGGCCGCGCTCCCACGACGCCAGAACAACTGCTCGACCGTGGCCAGCGCTTCCGCCTCGTCGAAGTGTTTGACATCCGCCACACCCGGCATCATATCTTGGAACGACCGATCCAAGATATGAGGAGTCGTGATGATCGACGTACTGGTGCTCGACGTCAACGAGACCCTGACGAACATGGAGCCGCTCCGGGACGGGTTCGAGGCCGTGGGCCTGCCCCGGCACAGCCTCGACGCGTGGTTCGCGGCGACACTGCGGGACGGGTTCGCGCTGACCGCGGTCGATGCGTACGCCGACTTCCGCGAGCTCGCCGCCGAACTCCTGGAGGCGCAGCTGATCGCGGCCGGGATCGAGCCGAACGACGAGACGGTCACGAGCGTGCTGTCCGGATTCACCCGCCTGCCGCTGCACCCGGACGTCGAACCGGGGCTGCGCCGGATCCACGAGGCCGGCATCCGCATCGTCACGCTGACGAACGGGTCCGCGGCGATGTCGAAGGAGGTCTTCGAGAAGGGCGGGATCATGCCGTTCCTCGAGCACCGCCTCGAGGTGGCCACGCCGCAGCGCTGGAAGCCGCACCCGGACGCCTACCGGTACGCCGCGGACGTGTGCGCGGTGCCGGTGGAACGGATGGCGCTCGCCGCGGTCCACCCCTGGGACATCGACGGCGCGCGCCGGGCCGGGCTGAACGGGTTCTACCTCGACCGGCGGCACACGCCGTACCCCAAGTCGTTCCTCGCGCCGGACCTCGTCGTTCCCGATTTCGAAGCCCTGGCCGCGGAGATCACCAGGTAGAATCGGTCACCGGGTGTGCCGGGAAGTCTGGTCGGCGTCCGTCCGACCGACCCCGAAATGAAGGGCCGACATGAGCCAGCACCCGCGGATCCGGCAGAAGAAGCGCGCATTCCCCCGCATCCTCGGGCGTGAACGCGCGTTCCTCGCAGACACGCTGCGTGCTGAGACCACCGGCGGCCTGTTGTTGCTCGCGGCCACTGTTGTCGCGCTGGCCTGGGCGAACTCCCCCTGGCAGGACGCGTACCACCACCTCCGCGACGCCCAGCTCGGCCCGCTGACGGTCGAGGCCTGGGCGTCCGACGGCGCGCTGGCGTTGTTCTTCTACCTGGCCGGTGTCGAGCTGAAGCGTGAACTCGTCGTCGGCACCTTGTCGAAGCTCAACGAGGCCGTCGTACCGGTGGTCGCGGCGATCTCCGGAATGGTGCTCCCGGCAATCATCTACTTGATCACGAACCTGGTCGCGGACGACGGCAAGCCGCACGGCTGGGCGGTTCCGACCGCGACCGATATCGCGTTCGCGCTGGCCGTGCTGGCGATAGTCGGGTCGTCGCTGCCAAGTGCGCTGCGGGCCTTTCTGCTCACGCTGGCGGTGGTGGACGATTTCGGCGCGATCCTCGTGATCGCGGTGTTCTTCTCGCACGGCTTCCACCTGCTCTCGCTGCTTGCCGCGGTCGCCCTGATCGCGCTCTGGTATCTCCTCCAGCGACGCCGCGTCCGTACGCCGTTCCTGTACGTGCCAATCGCGCTCGCGACCTGGTGGTTCATGCACGAGTCGGGGATCCACGCGACGATCGCCGGCGTCGCGCTCGGGCTGGTCACTCGCGTCGTCGCGGATCCCGGCGAGAAGCACGCCCCGGCGGAGCGGATCGAGCACCGCCTGCGGCCGTGGTCGGCGGGCGTCGCCGTACCGGTGTTCGCCCTGTTCGCAGCAGGCGTCACGTTGAGCGGGACCGCGATACGGCAGATGCTGACCGACCCGGTCGCGATCGGCGTGGTCGCGGGGCTGCTGGTCGGCAAATCCCTCGGGGTGTTCGGCGGGTCCTGGCTGACCGCACGCTTCACGCGGGCCGAGCTGAACTCCGACCTCGCCTGGCGAGACGTCGCCGCGGTCTCCGTGCTGGCGGGCATCGGTTTCACGGTCGCGCTGCTGATCGCCCAGCTCGCGTTCGGATCGGACGCGGCGCAGGTCGAACGCGCCAAGGCCGCCGTACTGGTCGCCTCGGTCCTCGCCGCGCTGATCGCCGCCGGCCTGCTGGCTCGCCGAAACCGCGCGTACGCGGATTGACCTCGGGTACGGACGGTAGTGTCAGGCTACGGACGTGTGGGAAGGAGTTGCGATGTCGATGGGGCAGAACGGGGACGAGCCCACGGTCGGCCAGCTTGTCGCGAATGCCAGCAAGGAACTGTCCAGCCTGGTCCGCAGTGAGGTCGAGCTCGCCAAGACCGAGCTGAAGAAGACCGCGGTCGCGGCCGGCACCGGTGCCGGTATGTTCGCGGCGGCGGCGTTCCTGGCGCTGCTCGCGGTCATCCTGCTGAGCATCGCCGCGGCGTACGGACTGACCGCGGCCGGCCTGCACCCGGCCATCGCGTTCCTGATCGTGGCCGGCGCCTACCTGCTGGTCGGCGCGATCCTGGTCTTCATCGGGATGCGAGCCCTGAAGAGCGCCAAGGGTCCGGAGCGGACGATCGAGACCTCGAAGCAGTCGGTCGAGGCGCTCAAGGCGATCGGCAAGGGCGACGAGGAGCACGCGGCCCTGCCTGAGTCAGGCGTACGGCGCTGAGCCCGGCAGGAGTCGTCGACCTCCTGGTCGACGGCCCCTGGTCGCACTCACTGGTCGCGGCCAACGGGGCCCGGTTCCATGTGGCCGAGTGCGGCGCGGCAGACGACCCGCTCGTCCTGTTCTTGCACGGCTTTCCCGAGTTCTGGTGGGCCTGGCGACACCAACTGCCGGTCGTCGCGGCCGCCGGCTACCGCGCGGTGGCGATGGACCTGCGTGGGTACGGCGCGAGCGACAAGACACCCCGCGGCTACGACCCGTACACCGCGGCAGCTGACGTCTCCGGCGTCATCCGATCCCTCGGCGCCACCGACGCAGTGATCGTCGGCCACGGCTGGGGCGGCTTCATCGCCTGGTCAGCCGCAGTACTAACCCCCCGCCAGGTCCGCGGGGTAGCAGCTGTTTCAGCACCACACCCGCTCGTCCTGGCCCGCGCCGGTCGCGCCAAGGCGTTGAGCCGGACGGCGTGGTTCCAGCTCCCAATCTTCCCTGAACGGCGGTTGCTCGCACACGACGGCATCCACATCGAGGGCCTCCTGCGCGCCTGGGCCGCACCGAACGGCGCTTTCCCTGACGCCGAGGCGTCCCGCCGCTACCGCGCCGCACTCCAGGTCTGGCCGGCCCCGCACTGCGCCCTCGAATACCACCGCTGGTTCGCCCGCTCGCGACTCCGCCCGGACGGCCGCAAGTACTCCGCGAAGATGCGTACGCCGGTCGCCGTACCCGTGCTGCAGGTCCACGGTGCGCAGGACTCCGCCATCTCTCCGACCGCAACAACCCCAGCCGGCCTCGTCACCGCTCCCCTCCGCCACGAGCTGATCGCCTCCGCCGGCCATTTCGCCCACGAGGAAACACCGGACACCCTCAACCGCATCCTGCTTGACTGGATGAGCGCTACCAGGTCTGAGAATCGGCCGCCAAAGTCGCAGTGACCACCCAGAAAGGACCGTGGTGCTCGACGCGGTACGTCGCGGTCTCCCGGTGGTTGCAGTCGTGGAAGAGACTCACCTGGACCTCGAGGTGGTCGCCCTTGTCGATCGCGTCGGCGATCTGGATCACTCCGACCCGGTTGTCCCGGCAGGTCGGCGGGGCTGGCGCCATCTCCCCGTGGAACTGGAGCGGCGCGATCCTTCGCGCCAGGTAGGCCATCGTCTCCCGCTGGTCCGCGGATATCGGCGGGCCTTTGCGGGCATGCTTCGTCCCGACGTCGGACAGGTCCAGCACGATCACCGACCGCCAGGCGCCGGCGGTTGGTTTCACGCTCCGGAGCAAGGTCTCGATCGAGGCGGTCCAGATCAGCGCGTCGTCATCGGCCCTGCGGGTAGGCATCGGGAACGCCGCCGGTGGCGCCGAGTCGGCGGCTCCGGTCCGGTTGACGGCGTACAGGACTCCGGCCAGTACGACGAGGACCGCTGCGGCCGCGAGCAGGGCGGGCAGCGGACTCCAGCGTTTGGTGGCCGCAGGCAATCTATCGATCAGTTCTTCTTGCTCGGCAAAGGTTTCGCGGAGGAGCTCGCCGAGCTCGTCGTCGGTCAGCCTGGTCATCTCTGCGCCTCCTCGGCGGACAGTGCCTCTCGTAAGGTCGCCAACGCGCGCGCGGCGTTGGTGCGGACCGTGACGGGCGCGATGCCGAGCACCTCGGCGATCTCGGAGTCGGGGAGGTCCTCGTAGTACCGCAGGACGAGGACGGTGCGCTGCTTGCGAGGCAGCCCCGCGAGCAGACGCCAGGCGGCGTCTCGCTGTGCCAGGCGACTGCCGATGTCCTCGCGGGACGCCTGGTCCACCGGCTCTGCCAGCGGGACCTCGCTGTTCTTCAGCAAGCGGCGCCAGCCGAGGAACTCGTTCACCACCATGGTCCGCAGATAGGCCTCGGGATGGTCGAGCGCACCAATTCGCGCCCACCGGCGGTAGGCACGCGCGAAGACCGTCTGGACCAGGTCCTCCGCGCTGTGCACACCGCCGGTCAGCATCAGCCCGAGCCGCAGCAGCCGCCGTTCACTCGCCCGCACGACCTCGTCGAACGAGAGCGCGTCCGTCGTCACCGTCACAACCCTTCAATGCGGCGGCAGCGCGGTCCCGTTGCATCAGGTGCAGGACTGGGTGGAGACCTCTTGGGTTGCGTTGGTGCCGGTGCGGGCGTCGGCGGCGACCTGTTCGGCGGTGAGGACGTAGCCGGTGCGGTTGTCTTCGACCGAGGCGGCGAAGACCACGCCGTACACCGTGCCTCTGGCCGAGAGCAGCGGGCCGCCGGAGTTGCCGGGGCGGACCGAGGCCCAGATCGAGAACGCGTCGCGGGTGACGGTCTTGTCGCCGTAGATGTCCGGGCCGCGGAGCCGTTCCTCGGAGCGGATCCTGGCCGGCTCGGAGTCGAACGGGCCGTTCTCGGGGTACCCGAGCACGACCGCCGAGTCGTCGGCCTTGCCGGCGAAGTCGAAGGTCAGCGGCTGTTCCTTCAAGTTCGGCACGTAGAGCACCGCGATGTCGGTCTCGGGGTCGAACACGACCACCCGGGCGTCGTACTTCTTCCCGTTCACCTCGACCGACGGCGAGCTGACCCCGGCGACGACGTGTGCGTTCGTCATCACCCGCTGCGGCGCGTACACGAATCCGCTGCCCTCGAGACCGCGGGAGCAACTGGCGACCCCGGTCACCTTCGCGATCCGGCTGTACGCCGACCGCACCGGCTGCTGACGCGCGATCGCGCTGTCCGGCGGCTGCGTCTCCCGGATCCGCTCCGGCACGAACGGGTCGAGGAACCGAGGGAACAGGTCGGTGTTCACCACGTCGTTGAACGACTGCAGCGCACGATCGGCGCTGTTCGGCAGGACTTCGTCGACCTTCGCCAGCACCTGCGACCCGCGGACCGCCGACGTCACGCTCGGGATCCGCGCGCCGCTGACCGCGACACCGAGCACCCAGGCGACGATCAGCACCGACGCGGCGGCCAGCGCGGCGCCGCCGAGCGCGTCGAGGAACCGGATCGGTTTCCAGGACAGCCGGTTGCGCACCCTGGTCCCGACCATGGCCCCGAGCATTCGGCCGAGCGCGGCCAGTCCCACCACCAGCACCAGCGCGGCGAACGACACCGTCACGCTCGGTGAGAAGTGGTCCAGAATCCTGGGGACGCCCCAGACGCCGATCGCGGCACCGCCGAGCAGGCCGAGCGTGGCGCACGCCCCGAGCACGAACCCTTCGACGTACCCCGAGATCGCCACCAGTGCCGCGGTGCCGAGCACCGCCCAGTCGAGCCAGCTCATTCCACGCCTTCCGACTTGTCCCCGTGCCTCCGCCAGGCCGCCTCGACCAGTCGGTCGGGCAACGGTACGACGACCGAGGGGTCCCAGTCGCGGCGCCATCCGCCGAGAAGGAGCAATTTATCCAGCAACCCGGCCGTGAATCCCCAGATGTAGAGGTCGTCGACGACGAACGCCGGCCCGATGAATCCGGACGGGTGCAGGCAGCTGATCCGGTTCGCCGGGTCGGCCAGCGCGCTGATCGGTACCTCGTGTACCGACGCGACCTCGGCCGGGTCGACCACCGCGACCGGCGACGGCTCCCGCCACCACGCCAGCACCGGCGACACGGCGAAGTTGCTCACCGGCACCCAGAGCGCCGGCCAGATCGAGAACGGCACGACGCCGGCCGGATCCAGCCCGGTCTCCTCCTCGGCCTCGCGCAAGGCCGTCCGGATCAGGCCCTCGTCACCGGTCCCGTCCTCGGGATCGGCGCCGCCGCCGGGGAACGCCATCTGCCCGGCATGGCTGCGCAACGTCCAGGCCCGCTCGGTCAGCAGCACCTCGGGCCCGTCGTTGCCCTCAGCAAGCAAGATCAGGACGGCGGACTTCCGCACCGACGGGTCGTCCGGCGGCAGGAAGCGGGACAACTGGTTCGGGTCGACGTCGTCGGAGGCCTTCGCCAACGGCTGTAACCAGTCCGGGATCTCCACATCGAAGGTCATCGCGCGTGCGCCTCCACCAGCTGATCGAGCTGCTGCTGCGAGGTGAGTACGCCGCGATGCACGAAGGCGACCGCGCCGTCGGAGTCGATGAAGGCGGTCAGCGGCGGCCCGCCGATCTTCAACGCCCGCTGGATCGCCTTGTCCCGGTCGACGACGTGCGGGTACGTCAGCCCCTCGTCGGTCGCGAACTTCACCGCCAGCTCCGGCCGCGGGTCGTCGTAGTCGATCCCGAGCATCTTGACGGTCCCCGCCTTGGCCAGCTCGGCCAGGTACGGCGCTTCGTCGCGGCACGGGCCGCACCACTGCGCCCACACGTTGATCACGAGCGGACCGCGGAGGTCGGCGAGCCGGACGTCCGGGCCGCTGCCCAAACACGGCAGGCTGACGTCCGGCAGGCCGTTGGTCGTCGGCGGTTTCGACGGCGTGGACGGGCACGCCGGCAGCTTGTCCGCCCCGGCGACAGCACTGCGGCTCGCCGACGGCTGACCGCCGTCACCGGCTCGCTCCGATCCACACGCCGCCAGTGTCGCCGACAGCACCAACGCGACCGCCCCGGCGATCAACGCTGCGCGACGGCGGTACGGCGTACCGGATCGGAGCGGTCGGTTCACGCCGGGACCTTCACCAGCTTCGCGGCGACCTCGGGGTCGGTGGGGCCGGCGCCGTACGACGGGCACCACTGGGCGATCGGGCAGGCGCCGCAGGCCGGCTTCTTGGCGTGGCAGCGGCGGCGGCCGTGGAAGATCAGCCGGTGCGACAGCATCGTCCAGTCCTTCTTCGGGAAGAGCTCGCCGATGATGAGCTCGACCTTGACCGGGTCCTCCTCGGCGGTCCAGCCGAACCGGCGGACCAGGCGGCCGAAGTGCGTGTCGACGGTGATCCCGGGGACGCCGAACGCGTTGCCGAGGACCACGTTGGCCGTCTTCCGGCCGGTGCCCGGGAGCTTCACCAGCTCGGTCAGCTTGCCGGGCACGACGCCGTCGTAGTCGTCGACCAGGGCCTGACCGAGCTTCATCACGCTGTTGGTCTTGGCCCGGAAGAAGCCGGTCGGCTTGAGGATGGCCTCCATCTCGTCCCGGTCGGCCTCGGCGTACGCCTGGGCCGTGGGGTACTTCGCGAAGAGCGTGGGGGTCACCTTGTTCACCGTGACGTCGGTGGTCTGGGCCGACAGGATGGTGGCCACCAGCAACTCGAGCGGGGTGGTGAAGTCCAGCTCGCAGTGGGCGTCGGGGTAGGTGTCGGTGAGCACCTTGTGCATCTTGCGGGCCCGCCGGACCAGCTGGGTGTGGGTCTCGTCGACGAACAGCGGGGCCTTGCGGGGGAGCTTGAGAACCACGTCCGGGAGGGCTCCCGGGACTGGTTCCGCGACACGCGGGGATGGCATGGAGGCAAGCCTACGTGGCGGTGCCGACACCCGAGGGGCTACGGTTTTGTGGCGACCGGGTGTGAACGACCCGGTGCCGGACGGGGCAGATCCCCCGCCCGAAGTCGTGGTCGAAGGTCCTAGGAGGCCCAAAGTGGATGCCGCAGTGCTCCGACAGGCACCGCTGTTCAGTCAGCTCGACGACGAGGCGGCCGACGCCCTGGCCGCATCGATGTCCGAGAGCCGGCTGCGGCGCGGCCAGGTGCTGTTCCACGAGGGCGATTCCGGTGATCGGCTGTTCGTCGTGGTCGAGGGCAAGGTCAAGCTGGGGCGTACGTCGGCCGACGGGCGGGAGAACCTGATCGCCGTGCTCGGCCCGGGCCAGATGTTCGGCGAGCTGTCGCTGTTCGACCCGGGACCGCGGTCCGCGACCGTCACCGCCGTCACCGACGCCCAGCTGATGTCGCTGACCCACGACGAGCTGCTCCGCTGGCTGGACGGGCGCCCCGCGGTGGCCCGCGGCCTGCTGCTGCAGCTGGCCGGGCGACTGCGCAAGGTCTCCGACGTGGTGGCCGACCTGGTCTTCTCCGACGTACCGGGGCGGGTCGCCAAGGCCCTGCTCGACCTGGCCAGCCGGTTCGGGCGCACCGCCGACGACGGCGTACACGTCCACCACGACCTCACCCAGGAGGAGCTGGCCCAGCTGGTCGGCGCCTCCCGCGAGACCGTGAACAAGGCCCTCGCCGACTTCGCCTCCCGCGGCTGGGTCCGCCTCGAGCCTCGCTCCGTAGTACTCCTCGACGTCGACCGCCTGCAGCGGCGGGCGCGCTAGCGGTTCAGGTAGTCGAGTTGGGCCCGCACCGAGCGTTCGGCGGCGGGCCAGAGGATCTTGTCGACGTCGGCGTAGACGTGTTCGACGATCGCCCTGGGGGTCGTGTGGCCCTCGGCGACGGCTGCGCGGACCTGGTTGAGGCGTTCTTCGCGGTGGTTGATGTAGTAGGTGAGTACGGCGGCGGGGTCGTCGATGACGGGGCCGTGGCCGGGGAGCAGGCGCGCCACGCCGGCCGGTGAGTTGGCGAAGGCGCGGAGGCGGTTCAGGGAGTCGAGGTAGGGGCCCAGGGCACCATCCGGGTGCGCGACGACCGACGTACCGCGGCCGAGGACCGTGTCGCCCGTGAGCAGCGAGCCGTCCTGCGGGAGCCAGAAGCAGACCGAGTCGAGGGTGTGGCCGGGGGTCGGCAGGACCTCGATCCGCAGGCCGTCGGCGGTGATCACGTCGCCTTCGGACAGCCCGTGGGCGTGGTCGGTGGGGATCCGGAAGGCGGGATCCACCGCCCGTACGCCGCAGCCGGCCCTGTTGGCGAACCAGGCGGCACCCTCGGAGTGGTCCGGGTGCTTGTGGGTCAGCAGTACGACGGCTACCCGGGAAGCCGCCTCCAGGACCGCGGTGAGGTGGTCCTCGAGCAGCGGGCCGGGGTCGACGACGACCGAGCGCTCGCCGTCCGGCGCTTTCAGGATCCAGGTGTTGGTGCCGTCCAGCGTCATCGGGCCGGGGTTGTCCGCCCGCACGAGCGTCGCGTACTCGGTCATGTCGTCTCCAGATAGGCCTGGTCGCCGTCGATCCGCACGGTCGGCATGATGGTCCGGATCTCGCGGTCCCCCGCACCGGCCAGCACCCCGGCGATGTCGTCGTACTGCGTGAGGTCGCGGCAGCACAGGTACGTCGGGGGCAGCATGAGCGTCTCGCCCGCGTCGACGGCTGCTACGGCGTCTCCCGGCCTGACCCACGCGACCTGGTCGGACTCACTCGTCACGTCCCGGGTCAGCTGACCTGCTGGGAGCGCGGCGACGAAGAAGGCGGTGTCGTACCGCTTGGGCTCGAACTCGGGTGTGATCCAGTGCGCCCAGGCGCGGAGCAGATCTGCGCGGAGGAGGAGCCTGCGCCGGTGCAGGAAGTCGGCGAACCTCAGCTCGCCCGCTTCCAGGGCCACTCGGTCGGCTTCCCAGTCCGGACCGGTCGTGTCGCCGACCACAGCCTCCGTGGACGGGCCGGCGAGGAGCACACCGGACTCCTCGAAGGTCTCCCGTACTGCGGCGGCCACGTAGGCCGCAGCCAACTCGGCCGAGCACCCGAGCCGGTCGGCAAAGTCCTCCGGTGGCGGACCCGACCAGGAGTCAGCTATCGCCGAGTCAGCCGGGTCAACCCGCCCACCGGGGAACACCGTCATCCCCGCAGCAAACGCCATAGTCCGCTGCCGCCGCAGCAGATAAACCTCCAACCCGCCTGCTCCAGCGGTGGCTGGGGATTGGCGGAGGAGGATGACGGTGGCGGCGGGGCGGGGGGTGACGGGGGTGCGGGTGCCTCGGGCGTACGCGAGGGCCGTCTCGGCCATTCGGCCGTGCATCAGCTCCGAGCGCAGGTCGCGCATCATCGCCCCACCCGCCCGTGGGCGGGGAGGGCGATGGGGCCGGTGCGGTTGATCAGCCGACCTCGACGATCAGTTCGACCTCGACCGGTGCGTCCAGCGGCAGGACGGGTACGCCGACCGCGCTGCGGGCGTGCTGCCCGGCCTCGCCGAAGACCTGGCCGAACAGCTCGGAGGCGCCGTTGGCGACCTGCGGCTGACCGGTGAAGTCCGGCGTGGACGCGATGAACGCGACCGCCTTGACGATCCGCTTCACGTTCGCCAGGTCGCCGATCTCGGCCTTGACCGCGGCCAGCGCGTTCAGCGCGCACTGCTGGGCGCACTCGCTGGCGACCTCGGCGCTGACCTCGCCGCCGACCTTGCCGGTGGCGATCAGCGTGCCCTCGCGCAGCGGCAGCTGACCGGACGTGTAGACGAGGTCACCGGTCCGGACCGACGGCACGTACGCGGCGACCGGCTTGGCCACGTCGGGCAGCTTCAGGCCGAGCTCGGCGAGCTTCTCCTCGGGGTGGCTCATTTGTCCTCGATCTCCCGCTTGAAGTAGGCGACCAGGTTCTCCGGGTTCATCCCCGGGACGACCTGGACCAACTCCCAGCCGTCCTGGCCGAAGTTGTCCAGGATCTCCTTGGTCGAGTGGACCAGCAGCGGCGCGGTGAAGTACTCGAACTTCTTCATGAAGGGGACTCTAACGGTGTGTCTCAGGACACGTCCTACCCTGGGACCTATGGCGCGACTGCACGTGGTCACCGGTAAAGGGGGGACCGGGAAGACGACTGTTGCGGCCGCGATGGCTCTTTCGCTGGCCGACGAGGGCAAGCGGGTTCTGCTCTGCGAGGTCGAGGGCCGCCAGGGGCTCGCCCAGCTCTTCGACGTACCGCCGCTGCCGTACGTCGAACGCCGCATCGCTCAGGGTCCCGGCGGCGGCGAGGTGTTCGCGCTGGCCGTGGATGCCGAGGCCGCGCTGCTCGAGTACCTCGACATGTACTACCACCTCGGCCGCGCCGGGAAAGCGCTGGAGAAGGTCGGCGCGATCGACTTCGTCACCACGATCGCCCCGGGGCTCCGCGACGTACTGCTCACCGGCAAGGTCTACGAGGCGACCCGGCGCAAGGCGCACGGGCGGCTCGCGTACGACGCGGTGGTGCTGGACGCCCCGCCGACCGGGCGGATCGGCCGCTTCCTGAACGTGAACCACGAGGTCGCCGGACTGGCCAAGGTCGGACCGATCCGTAACCAGGCGGACGCGATCATGGGCATGCTGCGCTCGGACGTCACCCAGGTCCACCTGGTCACGCTGCTCGAGGAGATGCCGGTCCAGGAGACGCTGGACGCGGTCGAGCAGCTGGAGAAGATCGATCTGCGGATCGGCTCGATCGTGGTGAACATGGTCCGCAACAGCCCGCTCGACGACGACGCGCTGGCCCTTGCGGTGAAGGAGAAACTGCCCACCGCCGAGCTGACCAGGGGCCTCAAGGCGGCCGGGATCACGCTCGCCGACGACCTGGTCGGGACGCTCGCGGCCGAGGCCCACGACCACGCCATCCGGGTCGGGCTCGAACGCGAGAACCGCGACCGGATAGATGCCCTGGGCAAGAAAGTCGTCGAGCTCGAGCTGCAGCCCGAGGGGATCGACCACGGCGCCCTGTTCGACCTGGCCGAGGAGCTGCGCGCATGACAGAGCTCGACCTGGATGCCCTGATCGATGATGCGGGAACGCGGATCATCGTCACCTGCGGCGCGGGCGGGGTCGGCAAGACCACGACGGCCGCGGCGCTGGGACTGCGGGCGGCGGAGCGCGGGCGGAAGGTCGTCGTACTGACGATCGACCCGGCGCGGCGGCTGGCGCAGTCGCTCGGGCTGACCGAGCTGGACAACACCCCGCGCGCGGTGGCCGAGGTGAACGCCGCGAACGGCGGCCGGCTGGACGCGATGATGCTCGACATGAAACGGACGTTCGACGACGTCGTCCTGCAGCACGCGACACCGGACAAGGCCGAGCAGATCCTCGCGAATCCCTTCTACCAGGCGCTTTCCTCGTCGTTCGCGGGCACGCAGGAGTACATGGCGATGGAGAAGCTCGGGCAGCTGCACAAGCAGGCCGAGCAGACCGGCGACTGGGACCTGATCGTCGTCGACACCCCGCCGTCGCGGTCCGCGCTGGACTTCCTGGACGCGCCGGAGCGGCTGGCGTCGCTGCTCGAGGGTCGCTTCCTCCGGCTGCTGCTGGCGCCCGCACGCGGGCCGTTCAAGTTGATGTCGGCCGGCGTGAACATGGCGATGTCGGTGCTCAACAAGGTCCTCGGCGCCCAGGTGCTGACCGACGTACAAACGTTTGTCGCTGCGTTCGACACGTTGTTCGGCGGGTTCCGGCAGCGGGCCGAGCAGACGGTCGCCTTGCTGCGCGAGCCGCACACGGCGTTCCTCGTGGTGGCCGCCCCGCAGAACGACGCGCTGCGCGAGGCGTCGTACTTCGCCGAGCGGCTGCGGGCCGAGGGAATGCCGCTGGCCGGAGTCGTGCTGAACCGGGTGACGAACTCGCAGGCCACGGAATTGTCGGCGGAGCGGTCACTGGCTGCAGCCGAGAAGCTCGAGGAAGCGGACAAGTCGCCGTTGACGGCCGCAGTACTGCGGTTGCACGCGGACAAGATGCAACAGGTCGTCGGCGACCACCGCCGGGCCGACCGCTTCCGCCGCGGCCACCGCGCCATCCGGACCGTCGAGGTGCCGGCTCTGGCCGACGACGTACACGACCTGACCGGTCTACGCCAGATCGGCGATCTGCTCACGGCGTGATCCGTTTCACCCTCAGCGAACGCCGGGAATTACCTGCTTACACCCGTGGTTGAGCCTGTCAGACTCAACTTGGAAAAGGGTGTGACAGCGTGACCGATACGTTGAATCTTCCGGTACTGCCGCTGGACGACGTCGTGGTCCTGCCGGGAATGGTCGTGCCGGTCCGACTCGCCGACAGCGAGGCCCGGGCGGCCATCGACGCCGCGCAGGCTGCGGGTCAGGACCAGGTGCTCCTGGTGCCGCGGCTGGACGGAAAATATGCCAAGGCCGGAACGCTCGGTGAGATCGAGCAGATCGGCCGGCTGCCGGGCGGTGCCCAGGCGGCCGTGATCCGCGGGACCCAGCGGGTCCGCATCGGCGCCGGGACGACCGGCCCGGGTGCGGCGCTGTGGGTGGGCGCGACGGTGATGCACGAGATCACCGACGACCGCTCCGTCGAGCTGGCCCGCGAATACAAGACTCTGACGACCTCCGTGCTGCAGCGTCGCGGCGCGTACCAGGTCATCGACTCCATCAAGCAGGTCGACGACCCCTCCGAGCTGTCCGACCTGGCCGGCTACGCGTCGTATCTCAACAACGAGCAGAAGTCCTGGCTGGTCGAGAACGCGAACGTGTCCGAGCGGCTGGAGAAGCTGATCGGCTGGGTGAAGGACCACCTCGCCGAGCTCGAGGTCTCCGAGACGATCCAGAAGGACGTCCAGGAGGGTATGGAGAAGCAGCAGCGGGAGTTCCTGCTGCGCCAGCAGATGGCCGCGATCCGCAAGGAGCTGGCCGAGCTGGACGGTAAGGCCGAGTCCGAGGAAGAGGACTACCGGGCCCGCGTCGAGGCGGCCGACCTGCCGGAGCACGTCCGCAAGGCCGCGCTCTCCGAGGTCGACAAGCTCGAGCGGACCGCCGAGCAGTCCCCCGAGGTCGGCTGGATCCGCACCTGGCTGGACACCGTTCTCGAGCTGCCGTGGAACGAGCGGACCGAGGACAGCTACGACATCCGCGAGGCGCGGGCCGTGCTGGACGCGGACCACGCCGGACTGGACGACGTGAAGCAGCGCATCACCGAGTACCTGGCGGTACGGCGTCGCCGCGCGGACCGTGGTCTCGGAGTGGTCGGCGGACGCCGCAGTGGCGCCGTACTGGCCCTGGTCGGTCCTCCTGGTGTGGGTAAGACCTCGCTGGGTGAGTCCGTGGCGCGGGCGATGGGACGGAAGTTCGTCCGGGTCGCTCTGGGTGGTGTGCGGGACGAGGCCGAGATCCGCGGTCACCGGCGTACGTACGTCGGTGCGCTGCCGGGCCGGATCGTCCGGGCGATCACCGAGGCGGGTTCGATGAACCCCGTCGTACTGCTGGACGAGATCGACAAGGTCGGTGCGGACTACCGGGGCGACCCGACTGCCGCGCTGCTGGAGGTCCTGGACCCGGCGCAGAACCACACCTTCCGGGACCACTACCTGGAGGTCGAGCTGGACCTGTCCGACGTGGTCTTCCTGGCCACGGCGAACGTGCTGGACTCCATCCCGGCGCCGCTGCTGGACCGGATGGAACTGGTGCAGCTGGACGGGTACACCGAGGACGAGAAGGTCATCATCGCCCGTGACCACTTGCTCCCGCGTCAGCTGGAGCGGGCGGGCCTGACGGCGGACGAGGTGTCCATCGAGGACTCGGCCCTGCGGGTGCTCGCGGGTGAGTACACCCGGGAGGCCGGCGTACGGCAGCTGGAGCGGTCGATCTCCCGCGTACTGCGGAAGGTGACGGCGAAGCTGGCCCTGGGCGAGGAGCTCGGTGCGCTGACCATCGGCGGCGACAACCTGAAGGAGTACCTGGGTTCGCCGAAGTTCACTCCGGAGTCGGCCGAGCGTACGGCGCTTCCGGGTGTGGCGACCGGACTGGCGGTGACCGGTGCGGGTGGTGATGTGCTCTTCGTCGAGGCGTCGCTGGCCGACAAGGAGACCGGCCCGACCGGAGTCACGCTGACCGGACAGCTCGGTGACGTGATGAAGGAGTCGGCGCAGATCGCCCTGTCGTACCTGCGCTCGCACGGTGCGGAGCTGGGGCTGCCGGTAGGCGACCTGGCCGAGCGGAACGCTCACATCCACGTGCCGGCCGGTGCTGTCCCGAAGGACGGACCGTCGGCGGGTGTGACGATGACGACGGCGCTGGCGTCGCTGCTGTCCGGACGGCCGGTCCGTTCGGAGGTCGCGATGACCGGTGAGGTGTCGCTGACCGGACGGGTGCTCCCGATCGGTGGGGTGAAGCAGAAGCTGCTCGCCGCCCACCGGGCCGGGCTGACCACGATCCTGATCCCGAAGCGGAACGAGCCGGACCTGGAGGACGTACCCGCGTCCGTGCTCGCGGAGCTGACCGTTCACCCGGTGAGCGACGTCCGCGAGGTGCTGGAGCTGGCCCTGGAGCCGGCCGAGGTACAGGCACACCAGTACGCCGCGTAACGCAGTACCTTTTCGAGGGCCCGGGCAGCTGCCCGGGCCCTCGTTCTTTTGGATGAACTTTGTCCAGACAGTGTGACCGAAGTCATAAGCGCAGCGGTAACCCAAACAGCGCATCCCGTAGTCTCTATAACCATGCGCGTCAGGGAAAAGGGTGACCGGGGAGTCGTCCAATCTGTGGTTCTGTTCCTTGGGGTGAGCGTGCTGTCGGGGGCCCTGGCCGCCGGTCTCGCCATCCCGTTCGCCGGTCTCGCCGGGTTCACCACAGAGAAGACATCCACCACTCTGCAGGACCTGCCGCAGCAGTTCGACGAAGTACCGCTCAAGCAGAAGAGCACGATCCTGGCCGCCGACGGATCCGTGATCGCGACGCTGGCCGAGCAGAACCGGGTGCCGGTGAAGCTGGCCCAGGTGGCGCCGATCATGCAGAAGGCGATCGTCGCGATCGAGGACGACCGGTTCTACGAGCACGGCGCGCTGGACCTCAAGGGCACGCTGCGCGCGCTGCTGCAGAACCAGTCCGCCGGATCGGTGCAGCAGGGCGGTTCGAGCATCACCCAGCAGTACGTGAAGATCAGCCTGGTCGAGAAGGCGAAGACGCCCGAGGAGGTCGCCGCCGCGACCGCCGACAACTACCAGCGCAAGGTCGCCGAGCTGCGGTACGCGATCGCGGTCGAGAAGCAGTACTCGAAGCAGGAGATCCTGGAGAAGTACCTCAACCTCGCCAACTTCGGCGACGGCGCGTGGGGCATCCAGGCCGCGGCCCAGCACTACTTCTCGGTGAACGCCTCCCAGCTGACGCTGCCGCAGGCCGCGATGCTGGCCGGCCTGGTGAAGAACCCGACCGGCTACGACCCGACCAACAACGCCAAGCGCGCCAAGGACCGCCGCGACGTGGTCATCAAGCGGATGCTCGAGCTGCACGTCATCTCGGTCTCCCAGGCCAACTCGGCGCTGAAGACGCCGGTCATCGACCCGGCCAAGGTCCGCTCGAACAAGCTCGGCTGCGGCAACGGCCCGTACCCGTTCTACTGCGAGTACGTCGTCTCCGAGCTCGAGAACAACACGGCGTTCGGCAAGACGAAGGCCGACCGGGCCAACTACCTGAAGACCGCCGGCCTGACGATCCGGACGTCGCTCGACCCGAAGATCCAGGCAGACGCGCAGCGATCGATCGACACCCACTCCAAGCCGACCGACCAGGCGATCGCGGCGATCACGATCGTCGAGCCGGGTACGGGCCTGGTGAAGGCGATGGCGCAGAGCCGCGCGTATGGCAGCAAGCGCGGGCAGACGGCGTACAACTACAACGCCCCTAAGACGTATCCGGGCGGCTTCGGCGGATTCCAGAACGGTTCGACGATGAAGGCCTTCACGATCGCCGCGGCGATCCAGAAGGGCATACCGCTCACCTACAAGATCAACTCGCCGAGCCCGCTGAACATGGGCGGCATGAAGTACACCGACTGCAACGGCTCGCACAAGGTCGTCGACGGCTACTCGCCAAAGAACTCGACGTCGAACGTGCCGGACCCGACCATGGTCCAGGCGGCCCAGAAGTCCACGAACACGTACTTCCTGCAGTTGTCGCTGCGGACGGGTCTGTGCCCGATCGCCAAGATCGCGGCCTCCCTGGGCATGTACAACGCGCAGGACCTCAGCCCGCTCAAGCAGGTCCCGTCGATGACTCTGGGCATCGACCCGATCTCGCCGCTCCAGCTGGCCGGTGCGTACGCCGCCTTCGCCGCGCGCGGCATGTACTGCAGCCCGTGGGTGGTCACCTCGGTCCGGGACTCCGCCGGCAAGCCGATCAGCAACCGCGGCGCGGACTGCAAGCAGGCCATAGCGCCGGAGGTCGCCGACGGCGTCAACGCGGTCCTGCACCAGGTCATGGAGCCGAACGGGACCGGCGGCAAGCTCAAGTTCGGCAACAGCGACCTGGCCGGTAAGACCGGAACCATCAACGAAGCCAAGGCTGTCTGGTACGCCGGTTACTCGACCAGGCTTGCCGCGGCCGCGACAGTGGGCGACGCCTCCCTGCCGTACGACCCGCTGCAGGGCCAGACGCTCAACGGCCACGGCATTCACGACCCGACAGGTTCCGGCACCGCCGGCCCGATCTGGGAGGCCGCGATGAAGGCCGCCCTGCAGGGCTACCCGACCACGCACTTCGTCGCGCCGTCGGACAAGATCCAGCGCGGCGACGTGAAGAGCCTCCCGTTCGTCAACGGCATGAACCCCGACGACGCCGCCAACAAGCTCCGCCAGGCAGGCTTCGACGTAGCGATCGCCAGCGGCACAGTCAACTCCGACGAGACCGCCGGCACCGTCGCCTACACGGACCCCCGCCAACGCGACGGCGCCCCCGAAGGCTCCCTGGTAACGATCTACGTCTCCAACGGCAACAACAAGAACCAGCCCAACAAACCCCAGAACACCACCAAACCCCCGGGCGGCCCCACCACCATCAACCCCAACTGCCCACCCTGGAACCCCAAATACCCCAACTGCGGCGGCCGCGGCCACGGCTGAGGTTCACCCGCACGCCCGGACCAGCTTTCCGGAACAAAACTGCCAGTGAGCGCCAACATCTTTCCGGAAAGCGAGGCCTCGGCCACCGCCGGCTTCGGTCTCGCAGATGGCCCTGGCGATCAAGCTTTTCGCGGTGGAACGTCTGAGGGGCTAACCCCTGAGTTGGTGGGTTGGCGGCCCTGCATGCCAGGGCTAGTGGTGCGGGGGTGACCTGCAACTGGACAGGAGGTGTGCCTTCCTGACCGGCCCCAGCCCGCTGGCGCACACCGGAAACCGAGCCGGACAACCCGACATCTCCTGTCGAGATGCCGCCTGCAGTGGGAGTTGACCGCCTGGCTGAGTTCGGCTCTCTCCGGTGATCGCCGTAGGTCGAGACAGGCATCCGCTGGTCGGGCCAGCCGGCGAACGCAGTCTGACTCTCGAGAACCCGGCGACCTCGGCGCATACAGCAGGACGGCGCCCGCCAACCGCCGCTGGACCGGCGGACCCGGCCAGGCACCCGGCTCCCACTCTATTTTCTGTGTTTCTTCCTTGTTCTTTTCTTCTGGGTGTTCTTGTTCTTCAAGGTATTCGGCGCGTGTGGATGACCCGTCAGGCGCCTAGTTGGCGTTTTACTTCGGCCGAGACGATGGAGCCGTCGGCTTTGCCTTTGACCTTGGGTTGGAGGGCGCCCATTACCTTGCCGATGCCGCGGGGGCCCAGGTCGGCGGCGCCGGTTGCGGCGATGGCTTCGGTGACGAGGGTTTTGATTTCGTCTTCGGTGAGTTGTTCGGGGAGGTACTCGGCGAGGATGTCCGCCTCGGCCTGTTCCTTGTCGGCGAGTTCCGCGCGGCCGGCGTCGCGGTAGGCGACGACGGACTCGCGGCGCTTCTTCGCCTCCGAGCCGAGCACGTCGACGATCTCGGTGTCGCTGAGCTCGCGAGCCTCCTTGCCGGCCACCTCCGCCTTGGTGATCGCGGTGAGCGCCATCCGCAGGGTCGACTTGCGGATCTCGTCGCGGGCCTTGAGGGCTGCGGTCATGTCGTCGTGCAGGCGCTGCTTCATTCCGGAGTTGGACATGACCATGATTGTGGCAGGCTGGAGAAGTGAGTATCGCCAGGACCGCCCTGAAGACCACAGCCGTCGTCGGCGCCGTAGGTGCTGCCTGCGTCGCGTACGCGGCCGCGATCGAGGTGCGCTGGTTCACACTGCGCAGAGTCACGGTGCCGGTGCTGTCCGCGGGGAGCGACCCGCTGAAGGTGCTGCACCTGTCCGACCTGCACCTGTGGCCCACGCAGGAGAAGAAGATCCGCTGGGTCAACGAGCTCGCCGCGCTCGAGCCCGACCTGATCGTCAACACCGGCGACAACCTCTCGCACGAGGACTCGGTCCGCCCGCTGCTGCGTGCGTACGGCGATCTGCTCGACCTGCCCGGCGTGTTCGTGTTCGGCTCCAACGACTACTGGAAGCCGCACTTCAAGAACCCGGGCAAGTACTTGCTGCCGGCCCACAAGCAGCGGCACAAGCCGCACGGCCCCGACCTGCCGTACGAGGAGATGCGCCGCGCGTTCACCGGCGCCGGCTGGACCGACCTCAACAACGCCAAGGCCACCCTGAAGGTCAACGGCCTGCGCCTGGACTTCGCCGGCACCGACGACCCGCACATCAGGCGCGACCGGTACGACGAGGTCGCGGGCGAGATCGACCCGACGGCCGACCTGTCCGTCGGAGTGACCCACGCGCCGTACCAGCGGGTCCTGAACGGGTTCGTCGGCGACGGGTATCCCCTGGTCCTGGCCGGTCATACGCACGGCGGCCAGCTGGCGGTGCCGCTGTACGGCGCGCTCGTGACCAACTGCGACCTCGACACGTCCCGTGTGAAGGGCCTGTCCACCTGGGGGTACGACGGCCGCCAGGCGGCCCTGCACGTGTCCGCGGGCCTCGGTACGTCGCCGTACGCGCCGGTGCGATTCGCGTGCCGGCCGGAGGCGACGCTGCTCACGCTCGTCCCACGGAATAACCCGATTTCGTTCGGACGCTGAGCACATGTAAGCTACTCGCGACTTCGGGCTGTGGCGCAGCTTGGTAGCGCGCTTCGTTCGGGACGAAGAGGTCGCAGGTTCAAATCCTGTCAGCCCGACCAACACTCAGGGCCAGTCACTTAGGTGGCTGGCCCTGAGTGCGTTACCAGGCCTGTCGTCGAGAGGTGCGCTGGGTGTCCGACCACTACGAGGTGCTGAACGTCGAGCGAACCGCCACGACGGCGGAGATCAAGTCGGCGTACCGGCGCCTGGTCCGTCAGGTCCACCCGGACCAGGGCGGTAACGCTGCGCTGTTCCGGGTCGTGCAAGAGGCGTGGACGACGCTCGGCGATCCGGCGAAGCGCGCGGCATACGACCGCACGCTGGACGGTCAGACGAATGCTCAGCCGAGTGCTCCGCAGTACGAGGAACCGACGTACACGCCGCGCCCCGAGCCGGAGCCCGAGCCGGCGCCGGACCCGTTCACCTGGACGCAGACGTCGTATCAGCCCCCGCCCCAGACCTCGCACGCGGCGGCGGAGCCGCTGTCGGGCGGCATCGAGGTCGTGCCCGCGTTCGGACGCTGGCGGCTGCCGGCGCTGTTGTCGCTGGCCGTCCTGACACTGCTGGACATCGCAATCATCGCCATCGGCGGTCTCGACGGCACGTGGGACATCGTCTTCGCCGTCGGCACTGTCGCGATGATCGTGGTGGCAATGCCGCCGCACTGGAGCCGGCGGATTCCGCTGCGCAGACTGCTCAAGGCCTTCGGCATCGTTACCGCCGTGCTGTACTTCCTGGTTCTGTTCCCGTTCTCGAAGAGCGGCGCCACCGCGCTCCAGCGAGTCGTGATCATCGCGCTGCTCATCGGCCTCGTGCTCGTCCGGGTCCTGACCGGCAGGTGGTCGAAGGTCCACAAGCTGGACAAGACCATCGACGCGACGGCGGCGTACGACTTCAATCTCTGGGGCCGCCCCGGCGAGCCGCTCGTGGACGACGGGCGTACGGCCTGGCTCTCGCCGTCCGACGTACTGCGGCATCGGCGTACCGCCCGGATTCTGGACTCGGTGGTCAACGCGCTCCCCGCGTCGAAGCTGGTGCACGGTGCCCGGATCGGCGACGTGGCTGTCAGCCACCTGCTCCTCAACGGTCATCGCGTCGCCTTGATCTCGTCGGTCGTCGGCCCGCCGGGGCACTACGCGCTCGACGCGTACGGCGCGTTGCAGCTGAACGGCATGCCGGTCGACAGCCCGGTCTCCGGACTGGACGCCGCCGTTGCCGCTTGGCGGAGCCGACTCGCCCCCGTGGAGGTGCGCGGCTTCCTGATCGTCCACCCGCCGGTCGACGGCCAGGGCGGCATCACCGCCCCGCTGGGAACCGAGGCCGCCGTCACCTGCTTGCCGGCGCAGACCGCGGCCAACCAACTCCAGGCCTGGCTGCAGCCGGAGGGCCTCCTGCTCGACCGCCTGACGCTGTACGACATCCTGTACCGCGCGCCGTATGCCTAGGCTGAATGCATGCAGCGAGTTGAGCTGGGTGAGGTCGAGTACGACGTGGCCGCGAAGGACATGCGCGGCTGGGTCGAGGAGCGGATCGAGGGCAAGGCCGAGGACCGGCTGTTCCTGCTGAGCCATCCGCCGGTGATCACGTACGGGCCGCGCACGTCCCTGGACGATCTGCCCGCCGGTACGCCGGCGGTCGCAGTGGACCGCGGCGGCTTCGCGACGTACCACGGACCGGGCCAGCTGGTCGGGTACCTGGTCATCGACCTGAAGCAGCGCGGGCCGGTCGACATCGTCCGCTGGGTCGAGAACGGGCTGATCGACGCGCTCGGCTCGCTCGGCTTCCCGCTGGTACGCCGGGACACGCCGAAGGGCGCGAGCAGCCTGGTCGGGGTGTGGACCGAGGACGGGCGGAAGCTGTGCTCGATCGGCATGCGGATCCGGCGCGGCGTGACCAGCCACGGCTTCTCGGTCAACGTCGATCCCGACATGACTGTGTTTCACACATTCACGAGCTGCGGGCTGCACGACGTCACGATGACCTCGCTGGCCGAGCTCGCGGCCGAACGCGGCGTACCCGGGCCGACCGACGCGGAGGTGCGTGACGCGATCGCGAACTCCCTGGGAGCCCGATAGCCTTCGGGAATGAGTGAGGGACGGTACGACGCCCCGCCGCTGCCGCCGGCGCTGATCCTGGCCGTTGTCGGCCTGCTGTGCGGGTTCGCGACGATCGCCTTCGTCTGGCTGAGCGAGCGCAGTTGCGACCGGTTCCGCGACACCACGAACTGCGGTGCGCTCGGGCTTCCGCTGCTGGTGCTGATCGTGGTCGTGACGATGGTGCTCGGCGGCCTCGCGCTCAGCCGGCTGGCGATGCCGCACCCGCGGCTCGTCCCGTTCCTCGGGGTCGCGTTCATGGTGGCGCTCGTCGTCGCGTTCCTGACCGGTCACCTGGACTCGCCGTGGATCGTCGCCGTCGTACCGGCGCTGACCGCGATGACCTTCCTGCTCGCCAATCTCGTCGCCCGACTGCTGGAGCGTGCCGATGCCTGACCTGCCCGTCTACGAGTGCCCGCGGACCGCGACCGCGCCGAATCTCGACGGCACCCTGACCGACCCCGCCTGGGAGGCCGCGCCCTGGACCACGGACTTCGTCCCGATCCACGACGGCCCCGCGCCGCGGTTCCGGACCCGGGCGAAGCTGATGTACGACGATCGGTACCTGTACGTCGGCGGCCTGCTCGAGGAGCCGCACATCTGGTCGACGATGACCGAGAAGAACAGCAAGCTGTTCCACGAGAACAACTTCGAGCTGTTCCTGGACCCGGACGGCGACGGGCTGAACTACTACGAGTTCGAGATCAACCCGCTGGGCACGATCTGGGAGCTGACGCTGCCCAAGCCGTACGTCGACGGCGGCCTGCCGATCGACCCGACCAACCTGCCCGGTCTGCGGACCGCGGTCCACCTCGACGGCACCGTCAACGACCCGTCCGACACCGATACCGCGTGGTCGGTCGAGCTCGCCGTACCGTGGGCCGACCTGGCGTCGTACAACGCGGGCCGGGCGACGCCGCCGAACCCGGGTGACGAGTGGCGGATGAACCTGATGCGCTGCGAGTGGCCGCACGAGGTCGTCGACGGCGCGTACGTGAAGGGTGAGCAGATCGAGTTCTGGGTCTGGTCGCCGCAGGGCATCGAGGACATGCACCGGCCGGACCGCTGGGGCGTACTTCGTTTCTGACGGCGTGTGACCCCCGTGACCTGGCGTTAACAGGGCCGCGCAACAATGAGGTACGTGAACTTGGGGGGCTCCGGAGCACCGAACAGTCTGGAGGCGGACCAGGTCGTCAGCGCGATCGAGCGCGCGTGTGAGAGCGACCTGCGGACCGCCCTGCGGCTCGTTGCGCGTTACTCGGCGTACTGGTGGTCCAACGGGCTCCAGGACGAAGCAGCGGCCGCGGCCGAGCGGGTCCTGAGCATGCTCGGCCGGACCGTCCCGGTCGGGCTGGACGAGGAGTACCTGCTCGCCGTCATCCACGGCGCCGGGTCGGCCGAGCAGGAGCAACTGGAGCTCGCCCAGCAGATCGTCCTGACGACGACCGGCCCGTTCCAGTACTCCGTGACCGTGCTGCTCTGGTCACTGGTCTTCGGACCGTTCGAGCCGGCCGAGGTGGTCGATGAGGTGCTGGAGCGCAACGAGGCCGGCGACGCGTGGGCGCGGGCCGCTGTGGAGCTCTGCCGGGGCTATCCGGGGCTGACTGCGGCTGCGCCGGCCGACGCCGCGCAGGCCTTGCGTACGGCGCTCGGCCGCTTCCGGATGCTCGAGGACCGCTGGGGGATGTTCCTGGCCCTGTGCTCGCTCCGCCAGGTCGTCGACGAGCCGCTGGACGTCACCACAGAGGCCCTGGAGCTCGCGGAGCAGCTGTGCCTCGCTGAGGAGACCGCTCTGCTGCTGTGTGAGCGCGCCGACCTCTACAGGCGGCTAGGGAAGCTGGAGGACGCCCACGCGGACTACAGCCGCGCACTGTCCATCGGTGAGCACGCAGAACTCGCCGAGACTGTCGCGGCGGCGCGGCTGGGGCTGGCGCGTACCGCCCGGCACTCCGGCAACGCTCCGGCCGCTCGCACCCACCTCTCGGCCGTCCTCAACCTCCCCAACCTGGAGGACGCCCACTTCGAGGCCCTCCACGAGCTGCGTGTGCTCAACGCCTCCGAAGCCACCGCATAGGTGTGGTGCCAGCCACATCGCGGCGGGCGGTGCTGCTGGTTAGAGTCGGGAGCGAATCGGCACCGACGACTGCAACGGAGCAGCTGATGGACAAGACGTACGGGTCGCCGCAGGAAGCGGTGGCGGACATCGGGGACGGCGCGAGCCTCGCGGTCGGGGGCTTCGGGTTGTGCGGCAACCCGATGCAGCTGATCAGCGCTCTGCACGACAAGGGGGTGAGCGGGCTCAGCGTGGTGTCGAACAACTGCGGCGTCGACGACTGGGGCCTGGGCATCCTGCTCGCGGACAAGCGCATCGCGAAGATGACCTCGTCGTACGTCGGGGAGAACAAGGAGTTCGCCCGCCAGTTCCTGACCGGCGAGCTGGAGGTCGAGCTGACGCCGCAGGGCACGCTGGCCGAGAAGCTGCGCGCCGGCGGCTGCGGGATCGCTGCGTTCTACACGCTGGCCGGTGTCGGCACGCAGGTCGCGGAGGGCGGGCTGCCGCAGAAGTACAACGCGGACGGCTCGGTCGCGAAGGCGTCGGCACCGAAGGAGACGCGGGAGATCAACGGTACGACGTACGTGCTGGAGGACTCGATCACCACGGACTTCGGACTGGTGCACGCACTGAAGGGCGACACCCACGGCAACCTGGTCTTCGACCGGAGCGCGCGCAACTTCAACCCGCTGGCCGCGATGGCCGGCCGGGTGACGATCGCGCAGGTCGAGGAGCTGGTCCAGCCTGGTGAGCTGGACCCGGACTCGATCCACCTGCCCGGTGTCTACGTACAGCGTGTTGTTGCCGTCGGCAAGGATATCGAGAAGCGGATCGAGAAGCTCACCGTACAGAAGACGGAGGTCTGAGCCATGCCACTCACCCGTGAGCAGATGGCGGCGCGGGCAGCCGCCGAGCTGGACGACGGCTCGTACGTGAACCTCGGCATCGGACTGCCGACCCTGGTCCCGAACTACATCCCGGACGGTGTCACCGTCGTACTGCAGTCCGAGAACGGCATCCTCGGCGTCGGGCCGTACCCGGTCGCGGGCGAGGAGGACCCGGACCTGATCAACGCCGGCAAGGAGACCGTCACCACGCTGCCAGGCGCGTCGTTCTTCGACTCGTCGCTGTCGTTCGGGATGATCCGCGGCGGTGCGATCGACGCGGCCATCCTCGGCGCCATGCAGGTCTCGGCCAAGGGCGACCTGTCGAACTGGATGATCCCCGGCAAGATGGTCAAGGGCATGGGCGGCGCGATGGATCTCGTGCACGGCGCCAAGCGCGTGATCGTGCTGATGGAGCATGTCGCCAAGGACGGTTCGCACAAGATCCTGGAGGAGTGCGACCTGCCGTACACCGGTCGCGGCGTGGTCAACCGGATCATCACCGACCTCGCCGTCCTCGACATCACCGACGACGGCCTGCAGCTGGTCGAGCTCGCCGACGGGGTCACCTTCGACGAGCTCCAATCCAAGACAGGTGCACCGATCAAGCAATGAACCTGGTCTCCGGTAGCGCCCGGCTCCAGTTGGCCGGGCGCTGCCGGAGGTGCTGGTCGAAGAACGCCGGGATGTAGGTGCGGAGAGCGCGGAGTACGTCGGCCGCGTCCGCCGTACCGACGGTGTCGTCGATCAGCTGCGGCGGGACCGTGATGAAGCGCTGGAACCACGGGATCAGCGCCTGGTGGTCGATGAAGCTGTAGTGCCGGCCGTTGGGCAGGTTGAGGTCGCGTTTCCAGCCGGTCGAGCGGTCCCAGAACATGCCCCACGACGGGTCGGTGTGGTGGTCGTGCGGGCCGGGGCCGATCGCCCCGGAGCCCATCAGCAGGAACGGCCGGTCGGTGCCCTTCGCGACGGTCGGGCAGTCGGCCGGGTCGTCGTACCCGTAGCCGAGCTCGCCGTCCAGGTCGATGGCGGCGCGAATCCGTCGGTCGGTTGTGAGCAGGTCGATCGAGCTGAGTCCGCCGGCCGAGTGGCCGTAGGCGCCGATGCGGTTGAGGTCGAAGAGGTCGTTGAGACCTTGCGGGAGGGGACGCTGCTCGGCGTCGGGGTTCTCGCCGCGCGCCAGGCGGGTGATGCTGTCGAGGACGAACTGCAGATCGGCGTACCGGGTCGAGCGGGCGAGCAGCGCGTACGGCGTGGTCGGCAGGGTCTGTACTTCGAGCCGGCCGCCGGGGAACTCGACGCCCGCGACCTCGTACGTGTGGTCGACCGTGACGACGACGTACCCGCGGCTGGCGAGCTCCGCGACGCTGATCGACGCGAGCCCACGCGGTACGCCGAAGCCTGGTGAAAAGAGGACGACCGGTCGACGACCGCGGCTGACCGGGGCGAGCAGGCCACCATGGCTCCTCGCGCCGATCCAGTCGATGGTGCCGACGGGTTGTTCCAGCGCGAGTGCGGCGCCCTCGGCGTACACCTGGGCGGTGAGTGGGGGCAGGTACGGCGCGGGTGCCGCGGGGCGGCTGGCCGGGTACCAGATGCTGATCATCAGCTCGCGCGGGCGGCCGGGCACATACGGGTCCTCCCGCCGATGATCAACAAGATGCACCTCGGTCGTGCCGACGAGGAACGGGCCGGTCGGCCGCGGCAGACGGATCGGCACGCCTGCCTTGCCCGCCTTGTGTCCGGCCGAGGCACCGAGTCCGGGCGCTCCCGTCAGCTGGGAGGCGGCGAGGCTGCCGAGTGGAGTGAGGACGGCTGAGGTCAGAAGCTGTCGGCGATTGAGCATGGACTGACTGTGCCTGGAGACCAACTGTACGTTCAGCTTCCGAAAGACACCTGTGATCGTGGACGAAAGTCGGGTATGACGGGACCCGTGGAGTTGGATGTGCTGGTGATCGGTGGAGTAGGGATCGACACGATCGTGCGGGTGCCGAGCCTGCCGTTGGCTGATGCCGACTCGATCGCGGTCGATCCGATCGAGTCGTACCTGGCGCACACCGGACACGGTGTCGCGCTCGGCTGCCACCTGCTCGGCTTGAACGCCGGCCTGGTGGACGTGATCGGCGACGACCCCGAGGGCGCGCGCATCCGCCGTACCTACCAGGAGCTCGGCCTCCCGCTGCGCGTCGCGCTGCACCCGAGCGGTACCCGTCGATCGGTCAACCTGGTCAGCCCGGACGGCCGCCGGCTCTCGATGTACGACGGCCGTCACCCGGCCGGGCTGCGGGTCGACCCGGGCCTGTGGCGACCGGTGCTGCGCCAGGCCCAGCACGTCCACGTCTCGATCATGGACTTCGCCCGCGACGCCCTCGGCGACGCGATCGCCGCCGACCGCTCGATCTCCACCGACCTGCACGACTGGGACGGCCGCAACGACCACCACAAGGACTTCGCGACCGCCTCGGACATCGTCTTCGTCTCGACCAGCTCGCTACCGTCCGACGGCGTCGAGTGGATCCTCGCCAACGGCCGCGCCGAGGTCGTCGTCGCGATGGCCGGCGCCGACGGCAGCTACCTCCACGTCCGCGGCGAACCCGTCCGCCACTTCCCCGCCATCGCCTTCCCCGACCGCCCCGTCATCGACACCAACGGCGCCGGCGACGCCTACGTAGCCGCCTTCCTGGCCCGCTACCTCGACGGCGCCCCCTGGCCCGACGCTGCCCTCGCCGGCACCATCGCCGGCGCCTGGGCCTGCGGCACCCCCGGCACCCACACCAACCTCATCACCGCCGAAGAACTAGCCATCCGAAGCCGAGCAGCCCTGTGAAGGTGCGGGGTCTGTATACTGGCAGCAGCTCAGGGCATTAGCCCTCGGGAAGTGAACCCAGCAGTCATCCGGACGGTTGGCGAGCCGGGTTTCGCGCGTCTAGACCCGAACCACGGTCGAGTACGACGCGACGAAGTCACGCCACTCCCCGCCTTTCACCCAGGACCAAGCGACCGCGTCGGGCGTCCACAACATCGGATCCGCATGCGCCGCCAGCAATTCGTACTGCAGTGTCGGAGCAACCGTGCCGCCGCACAGCTTGGAACAGCACCTGCTTGTCCACCGTCACGGTCGACTCATCCCGCTCGACCACGAGCCGCTCCGCCGAGCCCGCGATGTCTTGCACCAAAGCCGAAAGACAACTCCGCCGGGCAGCGATGTCATTCCTTTCCGCCTGGTACAGGCGAGCCGCGGGCCCGATCTCACCAATGACCGCGAGGATCTTGCGCCGTCTCGCCGGTGACTCCTTGGTGAAATGGATCCGCCGTTCGCGAGGCATCAGCAGACCGGCCATCGTTCGGCGGTGTTCATTCACCTCTGCTGCCGGACACATGATTGCCGCCATGAGAAGACCATTGGTCTTGCTCTCGTCGACAAACACGTGCTCAGGCATGGGGTGAACTCTAAGTGTCTGCTACGACAGCACAAAGTCACGGCCGAGGAGCCAGCTGTTCGAAGTGGAAAGCGCGGATGAAGCAGTCGCGGGGCTGGGTGACGGCGAACAGGATGCAGTCGACTACTGAGGCGGCTGTGAGGTTCGAGCTGGCGTCTCTGGGTCCGTCTTGGACGAAGTCGGGTGGGAAGAGGGAGATGACGCGGATACCCTCGGGACGCAGGCGGGCCGACAGGATCTCGGCGTACCCGGCCTGGGCGTGCTTGGCGGCGTAGAAGGCTGCGTGGGCTTCGGAGCGGTGTTGACCTGGCTCTCCGGCTGCTGAGATCAGGTTGACGATGTCGGGGCGGTCGGAGGCTCTGAGGAGTGGGAGTAGCCGCTCGGTGAGCAGGACGGTGCCGGTTGCGGCGCCGGCGATCGTGTTGGTGATGTCTTCCGGCTCTGCCTCGGGGCCGAGGTAGCGGGCGCCGCTGTTCACGAGGATGTCCAGACGGTCGAGCTCCAGCCGCTCGATCGACGCCGAGTCAGCAAGATCGAGTACGGCGGCAGTCGCCGTACCACCTGCTGCGCGGACGAGGGCCGCAGTCTCCTCCGCCGCAGTCTGCGTACGAGCCGTAGCAACCACCCGAGCCCCGCGGGCCCCAAACGCAAGAGCAACCTTGCGCCCGGTATCCCGCCCAGCCCCCGTCACCAGCACCTGCCGCCCATCAAACGTCATAAACCCACCCAAACACCTCAACCCCACACGAACTCAACCCAACCCACCCCTCACCCCGCCGCAACCCCCGCGCCCTCCCTCCGCCGGCCTCCCGCGGAGTACCCACACCCTCCCCACGCACTTTCTCCCGCCGCAGCCCCCTCCCACGGACAGGCGCCGCACCAGCCACCTCACGCAGTACTCCGCGCCGCACCTCACGCCATACCTCCGCGCCTCACCCACCACGCCGTACCCGTACGCCATCCCACCCACGCCGTACCCCTACGCCATCCCATCCACGCCGCACCTGCCGCCGTACCCCGCCGTACCCGGCACCACCCCACGCCGCACTCGCCGCCTGCGCCGTACCCGGCCATGCCGTAATCGCTCGCTGTACCTCCGCCGCTGCCCGACGCCGCACTCCAGCGCTGTACCCGCTCGCCGTACCACCGCCGCCACCAGGCCCCGTACCTCGCACCGCACCCCGCGTACGCCGCACTCCCGCGCTCTAGCCGCCGGCCGAACCCGGCCGCCACACCGGCGCCACCTCGCGCCGTACTCCCAGCCCGACCCGTCGACGCCGTACCGCCGCACTCCCGCGCCGGCCGCAGCCGCGCAGTACCTGGGGCGAGCTCACGCCGTACCTCCGCCGCCGCACTTCCGCGCTGTACCCGCTCGCCGTACCACCGCCGCCACCAGGCGCCGTACCTCGCACCGCACCCCGTGTGCGCCGCACTCTCGCGCTCTAGCCACCCGCCATACCCGGCGGCTGCACCCAGCCAGCGCGACCCCTCGCCGTCCCCCCGCCGACGCCGTACCGCCCGCCCAAGACCAGCAGTACCTCGGCACCTACCGGGCGCCGCACGCACGCCGGGCCCGCCTCCCCCGCGCAGTACCCGCCGCCGAGCCTGGCGCCGCCTCTCGCCGCACCTCACGCCGTACCCCGGCCCCAGCCGCCAGCGCCGTACTCGCAGTACCCCACCTCCACCGCACCCCGCGCCGGACCCGCACCCAGCCGCCGTACCAGCGGCCGGCTCGCGCCGTACTTCACGCCTCACGCGCTGCGCGTCACCAGCCTGCGCCGTACCCGGCGCCGTACCCGTGAGGTGGGTGTCAGGCTCGGGTCATTGGGGGGTGGAGGGTGGTGGCTGTGCCGCGGTGGAAGAGTTGGGCGGGGCGGCCGCCGTCTCGGGTGGTTGTGGTGCCGGCGGGGACGACGAAGTCGGCGGTCTTGGTGACCTTGCGGTGGAAGTTGCGGGGGTCTAGCGGCGTGCCCCAGACCGCCTCGTAGACGCCGCGCAGCTCGGAGATCGTGAACTCTGGTGGGCAGAACGCCGTCGCCAGCGGTGAGTACTCGAGCTTCGCCCGCGCCCGCTCCACCCCGTCCGCCAGGATCCGGCGGTGGTCGAAGGCCAGCTCCGCGTCGCCTGAGGCACCGTCGACCGAGGCGACGTCGACCCAGTGGGCCGACGCTGCGTCGGAGCCGGCGATCGGCGTGGGCAGGTCGGGGACCAGGGCGAGGTAAGCGACGCTGACCACGCGGCCGCGTGGGTCGCGGTCGGGGGCGCCGTATGTCGCGATCTGTTCGAGGTGGATCCGGTCCGAGGACAGTCCGGTCTCCTCCGCGAGCTCTCGACGCGCGGTCGTCTCCAGGTCCTCGTCGGGCCGGACGAACCCGCCGGGCAGCGCCCAGCGTCCCTGGTACGGCGCGATGCCGCGGCGGATCAGCAGCACCTGGAGGCGGCCGTCGCGCACGGTCAGGATGACCAGGTCGGCGGCCAGGCCGAGCGGCTCGAAGTCCGCGCTGCCCCCGGTACGGGATTTCCTCTCCATGAAGCCCACTCTAATCGTCACCTTGACGAGAAGCTACGGCAGCCCTTATCGTCAAAATGACGACAAGGAGAACGAAGAGATGGCAGACATCACCCGGTTCCGCTTCATCAGTCACCTGCGAGCCAACCCCACCACCCACGTGCGGCACCTGCGCAACGGCAAGGTCGCGCACGACGGCGCCGGCCAGGCGTTCTGGTTCCGGGCGCTGAACTCGTCGCTGAGCGAGATCCCGATCGACGACCGCGAGCAGCCCCTGCTGTTCCACGGCCGCACTCAGGACTTCCAGGACGTCGCCGTGCAGGCCAGCGTGACGTACCGCGTCACCGACCCGGCGCTGGCGTCCAGCCGCCTCGACTTCGGGATCGACCCGGACACGGGGCTGTGGCGAGCCACTCCGCTCGAGCAGCTCGGTGGTCTGCTGACTGAGCTCGCCCAGCAGACCGCTCTGGACCTGCTGGCGCGGATGACGCTGACGGAGGCCCTGTCGGAGGGCATGACAGGTCTGCGTACGGCGGTCGGCAGCGGACTGCGCAATGACCAGCGGCTGACCGGTCTCGGCATCGGCGTGGAGGACGTGCGCGTGGTCGCCGTACGGGCGGAGCGGGATGTCGAGAAGGCGCTGCAGACCCCGACCCGCGAGATGGTGCAGCAGGCGGCGGACAAGGCGACGTACGAACGTCGCGCGATGGCCGTCGAGCGGGAGCGTTCGATCGCGGAGAACGAGCTGCAGAATCAGATCGAGCTCGCCCGCCGCGAGGAACAACTCGTGAACCAGCGCGGTCAGAACGAGCGTCTACGCGCGACCGAAGCCGTAGCGGCGGAGGCGATCACGACTGAGGCCGCGGCGAGCCAGCAGCGGACGCTGAGCCAGGCCGAGGCCGACGCGAAGCGCGTCATCGGCGCTGCGGAAGCTGCCGCGGAGAAGGCTCTGCTGGACGCGTACGCCGACCTGGACCAGGGCACGATCCTCGCGCTCGCGATCAAGCAGGGCGCCCTGCCGGAGATCGGGACACTGAACCTGACGCCGGACCTGCTCACCCCGCTGCTGACGAAGTTGGCCGAAACGCGATGAGCCTCCCACCCAGGGCGGTGATCGTGCATCGGGCGACCGAGTTGACCGAGTTGGTCGCCCGGCACGGTACGCGGCAGCAGGCCGGGTTCTTCCTGGCCGGGCGCGGGCGTGATCTGGCCGAGCTCGATGTGCGGCACCAGGCCCAGCAGGACGCGCTCGCCACGGTGTCGGCGGCGATCCCGCTGGACTGGCGCCGAGCTGTTGCCGAGCGCAACGATCTCGACCGGTTCGGGTTCGGGCCGGAGGACGTCGTGATCGCGGTCGGCCAGGACGGGCTGGTCGCGAACGTCGCGAAGTACCTCGACGGGCAGCCGGTGATCGGCATCAACCCCGAGCCGGCCCGCAACCCCGGCGTACTCGTGCCGCACGAACCCGACGCGATCGCGGACCTGCTCATCACTCGGACCGTCGCCGAGCGCACGATGGTTGCCGCGAGCACCGATGACGGCCAGCAACTGCTGGCGTTGAACGAGGTGTACGTCGGCCACCGCACACACCAGTCCGCCCGCTACCGCCTGAGTTCGCCCGACGGGCTGCCCGAGCGGCAGTCGTCGTCGGGGATCCTGGTCGGCACCGGGACCGGATCGACCGGCTGGTGCCGATCCGCGTGGCAGGAACGACGGAGTCCGCTCGGGCTGCCGGCACCGACCGATCCGATGCTGTGCTGGTTCGTCCGCGAGGCGTGGCCGTCGCCGGCAACCGGCACCGACAACACCGAAGGGTTGCTCAAGGCGCCGGATTCGCTGACGATCACGGCCGAGTCGGACCTCGTCGTGTTCGGCGACGGGATCGAGTCCGACACGCTCGCCGTGACCTGGGGTCAGCGCGTCGAGGTCGGCGTGGCAGCGGTGAAATTGCACCTCGTCGTCTGAGCAGGCGCTAGATCTCCTTCGACGGCTGGATGATCAGGTGCGGCAGATTCACCTCGCGCGGACGACCGACGACGTACGCGATGAGCTCCGCGACCTCGCTCACCGGGACGGCGGGGAGGCTGCTGCGGAGGTCGTCGACCATCGATTGCAAGTCGGTCGGGAAGCTGTCGGCGAGTTCGGTGCCGTCGATCATGCCGGGCTCGAGGGTGGTCACCCGGATACCTTCACCGGCGAGTTCGGCCCGCAACGTGCGGGTCAGGTGGCTGACGCCGGCCTTCGAGGCGCCGTACGCCGCCATGCCCGGGTTGAACCGGTCTGCGGCCAGCGAGGACACGTTGATCAAGTCGGTCGTCCGGGTCGCGGCGGACCGTCTGAGCGCCGGCAGGAAGGCATGCGTGACGGTGATGACACCGGTCAGATTGACCTCGACGGTACGACGCCAGTCCGCGAGCGGCCCGTCGGCGAACGGGATGACGGACATCAGCCCGGCGTTGTTCACCAGCAGGTCGACATCGCCGAAACGCTCCTGCACTTGCGCTGCGGCCTCGGCCACGGACTCCTCGGACGTGACGTCGGCCGGTACGACGAACGCCGTACCGCCGGCCTCCGCGATCTGCGCCGCCACCTTCTCGAGGCGGTCGCGACGACGGGCGAGGAGCGCGACGGATGCGCCGTCCGCGGCGAGACGAGTGGCGATGGCTGCGCCGATTCCGCTGGCGGCGCCGGTGACGAGTGCGATACGTGAAGTGCTCATGGGTCTACGGTCCGCCCCGCGGCGATGGCGCAGAAGGTCCGCTTTCACCATAGGTCTGGCAGTACCACCCAGCGTCCCGGGGATACTGGAGCGGTGAGTGCGCTGGGAGAGTTCTTGCAGACCAGGCGGGCGCGGGTCGGGCCTGAGGACGTCGGGTTGCGGCCAGGGCCGGATCGTCGCGTCACCGGCCTGCGCCGCGAGGAGGTCGCGCTGCTCGCGAACGTGAGCGTCGACTACTACATCCGCCTCGAGCAGGGTCGCGCCGCAAACCCTTCCGTCGCGGTGCTGACCGCGGTCGCGGACGCTCTCCGGATGGACCAGGCAGAGCGTGATCACCTGCGCTCATTGGCCTGCGCGGCCCCACCCGCCGTACCGCCGACGGCGCCTGTCCGCCCGCAGCTGAAGGCGATGCTGGACGCGATGCAGGATCTCCCCGCAATCGTCGTAGACCGCCTGAGCAACGTGCTCGCGTGGAACTCCGCCGCGTTGTCGGTGATCGCCGACTTCGAGGACCCGGCGCAACGGAACCTCGCCCGCCACTACTTCCTGGATCCGTCGTCGCGCACGTTCTACGCCGACTGGGAAACCGTCGCCGAGGACGCAGTCGCGCTGCTTCGTCGCGCATCGTCCGAGTACGTCGAGGATGCGGAGCTGGCGGCACTGGTACGAGAACTCCGCACCGCCAGCCCCGACTTCGAGCGTTTCTGGCTCTCCCAGAACGTCCAGAACCGCTCCCACTGCCCGAAGACCCTCAACCACCCGCTGGCCGGCCCTCTCACCTTCACCTTGGAGCCCCTCCAACTCCCGGGCGACACCGACCAGTTCGTTCTCACCTACACCCCCGCCGACCAGCCCACCAGAACTTGGCTGGCCGACCGCATCCCGCTACAGAAGTAGCTACTCGCCGTTGGCCGTGTCGTAGACGGGGATGGTCACCCAGCGGAAGTTGACCGGGTCACTGAGGTTGCCGGCCACCTCGCCGCGGGACTGGATCACAGTGGACAGGCCGTTCGCGTGGCCCACGGCGTACAGGTAGTTCTTCTTGGTGTCCTTGTCGATGCCGAGCAGCAGCGTGCCGTACTGACCACAGCCCATCGCCGACAGCGTCTCGAAGCCCTGCCACGTCCGCGTGCGGACCTGCTTCACAACCGGCTTCATCGGGGACGCGGCCGGGATGCGGATCGTGTACAGCGCCCCGCCGCGCGTGTTCGCCAGGAAGGTGTCGTACGTCGGGGTCTTGGCGATCAGCGTCATCGACTTCACCGACGAGAAGCCCGGATACGATCCGGCCGCGTGCCAGCCCTTCCCGTCGACGTTCCAGCGGAACAGCACGCCGTCGTTGCGCAGCGCGTACGACGCCGACCGGTAGATCTTCTTCGACCAGTCCGGGCTCTCGTAGTCCGAGGTCTCGAGGAACGTGAAGCTGCCCCAGCCGCCGCCGATCCGGCTCAGCGACTTGTTGTCGATCGTGCCGTCGCCGTACTCCTGGTAGGAGCTGTAGTAGAGCGCGTCACCGATCACGACGTACCCGTAGCGATCGGTGCCGGAGATGTCCGGCTCGATCGTCTGCCGCGCGCTCAGCCGGACCTGGCCGGGCGCGTACACCCCGGGACTGGTCCAGTCGTCCGGAGTCGTCGGCGGTACCGTCGCGGTCGGGTCAGCGAAGTGGTGCCCGCCGCTGGCGGTCACCCCGCCCTGCCAGACGAAGCAGGCGTTGGCCTGCGCCGCGGTGATCTTCCGGTTGGTCCCCGGCACCGTCGCCCCGGGCTTGGTCGGGTCAGGTTTCGCGGCGTGCGCAGCTGCCGGCATTAAGGCGGTCAGGGCAAGTGCCGCACAGCCCGCCAAAGCAGTCAGTCGTCGATTCATGTCCACCCCTTTCACACCCTCTGATACAGAGCGGACGCGAAAGGTTGTCAGAATTCGGCGTAGGCAGCTGTGAGGGTGGCTGCGTCGTGTTCCCAGTTGAGCTCCGCGGCCGCGGAACGAACACCGTCGGTGTAGGTGCTGTAGTTGTCGATCACCGAGCGGACCGCGTCGGTCAGCGACTGCGCGTTGCCGGGCTCGTACAAACCGCCGAGCTTGTACTGCGTGACAACCGCACGCAGTTCAGGGAGGTCGGCGGCGACGACCGGAACGCCGGCGCGGACCGCGTGGAAGAGCTTGTTGGGAAGGGCAAGGCGGTGGTTCTCGCAGGTGTTCGTGAGAGTCACCAGCGAGATTCCGTACGTGCGGAGCGTGTCGTCGACCTCGTCGATCGAGCGCTCCGCCACCGTCTCCACCGGGCCCAGATCCAAGCGATAGTTGGGATCCACCGACCCCATCAACACGGTCCGGAACGGCAGCAGTTGCCGTGCCGCGGCAACAACCGTCGGCAGATCGCGTCCGGCGCCGACGCGTCCGGCGTACAACAACCCCTCCGGCCGATCCGGCGCCGGCGGTACGTCGTCCGCCCGCGGGAACGTGTTCCGTACGACGCGAACGTCCGACAACCCGCGTGAACGCAACCGCGCAGCGATCCCGTCCGACACGGTGAACACGACCCGTGCGCGCGACGCCAGCGATACCTCGTACCGCCGCCCGCGCGCCCGCCACAACGGCGTCGGCCGGCCCGGCAGCGCCCGGTCGAACCACAGCTCGTGGCTGTCGTAAACCAGCGACGCGGACCATCGCGACGCGTACTCCGCAGCCAGCTCCAGCGTGTTGAAGTCATGCGCATGCACGACATCAACCGGCCCGGCTGCGGCCACAACCGGCGCCGCTGCAGTCCGCCAGTGCTTCTCGGTGCGGTTGCGGTGCTCGGGCAGCAACAGCCACCGCCCGAACCGCTTCGCCAGCACCTTAGGCCCGGAATGCCCGTGCCCGACGGTCAGCCCGCCGTTCCCGGTCCGTAGACCGGAGGAGCGGGAGACTGACTCCACCGTGATCCCCGGGCCGATCTCGAAGCCGTCAGGGACGTCACGGCCGATCACGTGCAGCGTGTGACCGGCCGCGGCCAGAGCCGTGGCCTCCCGCAGGATCCGCGAGTCCCCGGCGATCGGGGACTGCGCGATCATCAGAATCCGCACTTACTCGCCGCCGGATGAGCTGGAGCGCTGCGGACCGACCTCGTTGTTCAGGAACGGCAGCAGCACCTCGACCGACCGGTGCCCGTCGTGCAGGTCCCGGACGTAGCCGGGTCCGGCGTCGGCGATCTTCCGGGCCGAGTCACGCTCGCTGACCAGCCGCTCGATCACCTCGGACAGGTCGTCCGGCGTCGCCTCGGCGATCGGCAGATCGCTCGGCAGCAGGTCCCGGACCGGGTCCGCGATGTGGCCGACGGTGACCCGGCCGGCGGCCATCGCCTCACAGGCGAAGACGCCGTACGAACCGAGCAGCATCTGGTCGACGACGATGTCGGCGTCCTTGACCATCTCGGCCAGCTCCGCGTGCGGCACACCCTGCACCCGCTGGTACTTGATCAGGCCGCGCGCGTCCAGATCGGTCAGCACCGGGTCGACGTACGCCGAGCCCTTGAGCGCACTGGCCGACGGCGCGTGCAGCACCACCGGAACGTCGCGCTCGAGCACCGGCCGGTTCGACGCGAAGCCCTCGACGTCGACCGCCAGCGGGATCCAGATGCCGTTGTCGACGAACTCCAGCAGGTCCGGCGTGGTCACGTAGACCGGGCCGTCGTACCCCTGCAGGTGCCGGCGCATGTTGTCGTTGCCGGACTGCAGCCGCTGGGTCAGCTCGTCCTCGGGGTTGCGGAACGGCGAGTACCGGTACCGCGCCCGGTGCAGGGCCGGATCGCGGATCTCCGAGCCGTGGAACAGCACGCCGTGCTTGATCCCGGCCTGCTCGAGGATCGGTACGTCGGTGGTCCACATCTGCCCGCGCAGCTGGCCGAACATCGGCCGGCCCGCCTCGAACAGCACGTGCGTGACCTCACGCAACGCGTACGCGGTCAGCTCGAGCTGCCAGCGCAGATCGGTCCGGTACTGCTTGTAGGTCCCGGTCCGGTGCACCTTGAAGTCGAACGAACCGCTGCCCGTGGTCAGCGACTCGACCTTGACGTCCGGCACCTCACGCTCAACCGCGGTCGCCCACAGCCAGGCCTGGCCCGCGCTGTTGACCGGGCCGATCAACAGGTGCGGCTGCTTCTTCTCCACCGCCCCGCCCTGGCGGACGACGTCCAGCTGACGCCCGGTGAGCTCGCCGTACAGCGTGCGCAGGTTGGCAGCCTGGCCTGCCCAGGACACCTCCTGCTGGTAGACCGGGTCCGCGACCCGCTCCCGGTAGCTGTCGAGGTCCGCGAGCACCGTCCGCACCTTGGCGGCGAGGTCCCTGGTGTCCTCGGCGGTGAAGACCTCGCCGATGCGCGTGCGCTCGACGAACTCCTTCATGCTCGGCATGTTGCTGACGACCACCGGCAGACCGGCGAAGGCGTACTCGAACAGCTTGTTCGGCAGCGCCATCTCGTGGCTTGGGTAGCGCAGGATCGGGATCAGCCCGACGTCCGCGGTCCGCAGGAACGCGACCACCTCGTCCGGCTTCACCGGTTCCAGGCAGTGCAGACGGTCCTGCACCTTGAGCTGCACCGCCTGAGTCTGCAGCTCACGGACGGCGTCCGTCGCAACGCCCGGCACACACACAACGGCCAGGTGCACGTCCGGCAGGTCGACCAGCGCCTGTACGGCGGTGTGGACGCCACGCGCCCGCGTCACGCCACCGCTGTAAACCAGCAGCGGTACGTCGGGGGCCAGGCCGATCTGGCTGCGGATGTCGGACACCTCGACCGACACGTCAGCAGGGTTCGGCGTGTTCATCACGACCGTCGGCCGGAGCTTGAGCTTGTGCTCGGCCTGCAGCCGGGTGGCAATCGCCGGGCTGACCGTGATCACCCGGTCCGCGTCGCCGATGTACTCGCGCTCGTGGTTGGCCCAGGCCGCGATCGAACGCCGGGTGCGGGCACCGTACTGCGAGAGGCCGGCGACGTACTCGTGCGCGTCGTAGACAACCTTCAGCGTCCGGCCGCGCAGCGCCGCGCGACCGGCGGCGCGGGTCGCGACACCGATCACGTGCATGTCGTGCGCGTGCACCACGTCCGGCTCGAGGCGGTCGATCAGGTCGCCGAACGCGAGCTCCAGGTCCAGCGCCTCGGGGTGCAGCTTGCGCCACGGCGCCGGCCAGGGCAGCCGGTGCAGCACCCCGTCGTACGCCCGCCAGCTGAACTTGAACGGTGCATCGGCCTTGTTGCCCACGCCCTTGCGGACCCAGCTGGCCCGCTCGGCGGCCTTCCAGCGCGCCCGGCGGAGCAGGCGGGTGCCGACGCCGGCCTTGAACTTGAGCGGATTTCCCTGGCCCGCCTTCGCCCGTGCGATCGCATGCCCGGAGTCGGCCTTGAGCTCCTTCAGCTCGGCCTGGATCCGTTCGCTGCGCGCCACGTACGTCGCGCGGTACCTGTACCCCACCAACGGCGGCCGCCAGTTGCGTCGCGCCGTACGGCTTCGTTTCCGTTCCTCACGCAGTGCGAAAGGCACCGCCACCCGGACGATCAGCGCTCCGTCGAGCATCTCCCTCGACGGCAGGCCGCTGGCCGAGACCCCGAGCACAGTTACCTCTGCTCCGGTCTCGGCCAGTGCTGCGGCCTCCTTGCGGACCCTACTGTCGTTGGTGACGTCGTTGGCGACCATCATCACGACCCGCAGGTCGGCAGTTGTCACTGGCTGACCGACCTTCCGATCACAATCCGACGGACACCCGCCCAGCGCGCTGGGTCGGTGCGGTCACGGCCGTCGACGAGCACCTTCACACCCGGCAGGTCGGCCGGGCTCAGCTGTGCGTAGTCGGCATGGTCGGCCTGCAGCACGGCCGCGTCCACCGGCGTGCCCAGCGTGTACGGCGTGAAGCCGAGCCCCTGGAGCTCCTCGTCGGTGTACAGCGGGTCGTGCACGGACACCTCGGCGCCGCGCGCCTTCAGCGCCTCGACAGCCGGGAAGACGCCGGAGAACGCCGTCTCCTTCACGCCACCACGGTACGCCGCGCCGAGCACGACCACCTTCGCGCCCTTCAGGTCGCCGAAAGCGCCCTCGAGCAGGCCGATGGTGTAGTCCGGCATCCCGGCGTTCGCCTCGCGGGCGGCGCGGACAACGGTTGCCTCCGGGTCGGTCCACAGGTACAGCCGCGGGTAGACCGGGATGCAGTGGCCGCCGACCGCGATACCGGGCCGGTGGATGTGGCTGTACGGCTGCGAGTTCGACGCCTCGATCACGGCGTGTACGTCGATGCCGTTCTGGCCGGCGAACCGGGCGAACTGGTTCGCGAGGCCGATGTTCACATCGCGGTAGGTGGTCTCGGCCAGCTTCGCCAGCTCCGACGCCTCGGCCGAACCGAGGTCCCAGACGCCGTTCGCGCGCGGCAGGTCGGGACGCTCGTCGAAGTCCAGCACCGCCTCGTAGAAGGCGGTCGCACGCTTCGCGCCCTCCTCGGACAGGCCGCCGACCAGCTTCGGGTACTTGCGCAGGTCCGCGAAGACCCGGCCGGTGAGGACGCGCTCCGGGGAGAACACCAAGTGGAAGTCGGTGCCCTCGGTCAGACCGGAGATCTCCTCGATCATCGGCTTCCACCGGTTGCGGGTGGTGCCGACCGGGAGCGTGGTCTCGTAGCTGACCAGGGTGCCGGGGCTCAGGTGCTCGGACAGCGAACGGGTCGCGTTCTCCATCCAGCCGAACTCGGGCTCGCCGGTCTTCTCGTCGACGAACAGCGGCACGACCACGACCACCGCGTCGCTGTTCGGGATGGCGTCCGCGTAGTCCGTGGTCGCCCGCAGACGGCCGTCGGCCACGGTCTCGGCGAGCAGCTCCTGCAGGTGGGCCTCACCCGGGAACGGCTCCTTGCCGGCGTTCACCATCTCGACGAACTTCTCGTTGATGTCGACGCCGACGACCTGATGGCCCTTGGCCGCGAACTGGACCGCCAGCGGCAGTCCGATCTTGCCTAAGGCAACAACACTGACACGCACAGGTTCTCCACTAGGTAGTGATTCTTCATCGGGGGCCCCGGAGCTTCCGTTCCAGCGGGTGCTCGACGAACTTGTAGAGCAGCCACGAGGCAATGATCGAGAGGACGAGGACACCGGCGTACCACGTCAGGTTGGACCAGCCGATCGGGCCGGCCACACCGTGGTGCTCCTTGATCGCGTACAGGATCGTGGCGTGCACCAGGTAGAAGGCGTAGGACCATTGGCCCAGCGCGACCATCGGCTTGCTGCGCAGCAGCGACCGGCCGCCGCGGGTGTCGCGGGCCGCGACCGCGAGGATCAGGAAGCCGTACAGGAAGGTGAGGACCTCCTTCTGGCACAGGCCCATGGTGATCGCGCCGGGGAAGGTGGCCGCGTGCTTACCGGAGTACCAGAGGATGTACAGACCGCCGCCGGTGACCAGGAACGCGAACCACACCGGGATCCGCGGCTTCCAGCCCGATCGCAGCGAGATCGCCAGACCGATACCGAACAGGAACGCCACTGAATGCAGGATCGGTTGCGGCAGGATCGGTACGACGTCCTTGTAGTGGAACAGCGCCAATCGGTACGCACCGCCGGCCACCAGCACCGTGACGCACAGGATCAGGCCGCCGGCCGTCTTCAGCCGCTGCGTGGCCCGCCAGACGAACGGGAAGTACGCGTAGAAGAACGCCTCCACCGACAGCGTCCAGCCGGCCGGGTTGCCGCCGTACAAGATCGTCGGGTTGTTCGACCAGCCGTGCAGCAGGAACAGTGACAGCACCAGCACAGTGACCGAGATCGGCTTGATCCAGGACATGCCTGCCGGCGGGTCGGCCCGGTAGAAGACGAAGAACGCCGCGACCAGCGTGAGGAAGTACAGCGGGAAGATCCGGGCGAGCCGGCGCCGGTAGAACGTCCGGATCTTCGTGCCCTTCTGGGCAGACCAGGTGAGCACGAAACCGGACAGCACGAAGAAGAACGTGACGCCGGAGGTGCCGAACTTCAGGAAGTCGAAGATCGGCAGCGGCGCCAGGTTGGTCATGTGGTGGCAGAACACGAAGAAGGCCGCCCACCAGCGCAGGCCGGTGAGCGACTCGACTCGTGGCAGCCGTCCCGCGCGGGAGGCCGGCGGTGTGCCGGACTCCCCCGGGAAGGCACTGACAGGCGCGCCGGGCGGCGGGGTCCCCACATCTGTCGACCCGGGCAACTCCTGGGTCGACGGCGTCTGGTTCTCTTCGGCGGCCTTCGTCATGTAGTTACTCCGCGAGAGTGGCTACGACACGCTCAGCAGCGTGGCCGTCGCCGTAGGGCATCGGGCGTTCCCCCGTGGGAGCCGGCCGGGCGGCCAACTCGGGCAGCTTACTCACGTCGGATGTCAACACGTTCCATCCGTCCTCCAGCGTCTCCACCCACTCGGTCTCGGTGCGCAGCGTGGTGCACACCCGGCCGAGCAGGAACGCCTCCTTCTGGAGGCCGCCGGAGTCGGTCACCACACCGGCCGAACCGAGGACGGCCGCGACCATCTCCGGGTAGGCCAGCGGCTCGCGGACGTGCAGCGAACCGTCCGGACGCTCCAGCTTGATGCCGTGCTCCGCGCACTTCGCGACCAGCCGCGGATGGGCCAGCAGCAGCACCGGCGAACCGGCCGCGGCCAGACCGTCGACGATCCCGGCCAGCCGCTCCGGGTCGTCGGTGTTCTCGGCCCGGTGGATGGTCGAGACGACGTACTCGCCCTGCTTGAACGGGAGGTCCAGCGGCTGGTTCCCGACCGCGTCGCGGACCCGGAAGCAGACGTCGGTCATCACGTCACCGACCAGCCGGGACTTGGCCTGCAGGCCCTCGTTGGCCAGGTGGTCCATCGCCACCTGGGTCGGCGCGAGCAGCAGGTCGGCCGCGTGGTCGGTCAGCACCCGGTTGTGCTCCTCCGGCATCAGCCGGTTGAACGAGCGCAGGCCGGCCTCGAGGTGCGCGACCGGCAGGTGCATCTTCACCGCGGACAGGGCGCCGGCGAGCGTCGAGTTCGTGTCGCCGTACACCAGCACCCAGTCGGGCTTGTGCTCGTCCAGTACGGCGTCCATCGCGGCCAGCATGGCCCCGGTCTGGACGCCGTGGCTGCCGGACCCGACGCCCAGGTGGACGTCCGGGTCCGGGATCCGCAGATCGGCGAAGAACACGTCGGACATGTTCTTGTCGTAGTGCTGCCCGGTGTGCACGATCACGTGCTGGTGCTCCGTGGCAGCGAATGCCTCTGCCACGGGCGCCAGCTTCACGAACTGTGGGCGAGCCCCGACAACACTCAGAACCTTCATGACTAGACAGACTCCCCGGCGACCTTGATGGTTCGATCCTCGGCGGCGGACTGGATCACGGCCTCGGCCACCGCCACGGTGGTCAGACCCTGCTGCAGCGTGACGATGTCGGCGTCCTTGCCCAGGACCGCGTCGCGGAAGGCCTCGTGCTCGGTCTTCAGCGGCTCCGGCTTGCTGATCGCGTACCGGATCATGTCGCCCTCGCTGACACCGCGGAAGTGCGCGACGTCGTCCCACGCGGTCTGCACGGTGCCGTTGGCGTGGAAGGTCAGGTCGGCCGTCAGGGTGTCGGCGATGAACGCACCCCGCTCGCCAGTGACGACCGTCATCCGCTCCTTCATCGGGGACAGCCAGTTGATCAGGTGGCTGGTGACCGTGCCGTCGGCCAGCTTGCCGGTGACGGCGATCAGGTCCTCGTACTGCCGGCCCGACTTGTGGGCGCTCTGCGCGGACACCGTGACGAACGGCGACTGCGTCACCCACGCGGTCAGGTCGATGTCGTGGGTGGCCAGGTCGAGCACCACGCCGACGTCGGCGATCCGGGCCGGGAACGGGCCCTGGCGACGGGTGGTGATCTGGTAGATGTCACCCAGCTCGCCGGCCTCGAGGCGGACCCGCAGCGCCTGCAGCGCCGGGTTGTACCGCTCGATGTGGCCGACCGCGCCGACCAGCCCGGCCGCCTCGAACGCCTTCGCGATCTCGGTCGCCTCGGACGAGGAGCCGGCCAGCGGCTTCTCGATCATCGCGTGCACGCCGGCCTCGGCCAGCGCCTTCGCGATCTCGGCGTGGTACTGCGTCGGCACCGCGACCATGCAGTAGTCGAGCTTCTCGGCGATCAGCTGCTCGATGTTCTCGTGCACCGGACGACCACCGGCCACGTTGAACTTGTCACCGCCCGGGTCGGCGACCGCAACCAGGTCGACGCCCTCGAGGGAGGCCAGCACGCGAGCGTGGTGCCGTCCCATCATGCCCAGGCCGATCAGGCCCGCACGCAGGTTCGCCATGGTCACGCACCCGCCTTCGCCACGGTGTTCACCGCGGCCACGATCCGGTTCAGGTCGTCCTCGGACAGCGAGGGGTGGACCGGCAGCGAGAGCACCTCGGCCGCGGCCTTCTCGGTCTCCGGCAGATCCAGCTCGCGCTGGAACGAGGGGAGCCGGTGGTTCGGGATCGGGTAGTACACGCCGCAGCCGACGCCGTACTCCGTGCGCAGCGCGTTCGCGAAGCCGTCGCGGTCCTCGGTCACCCGGATCGTGTACTGGTGGTACACGTGGCTGGCCTCGGCGGCCACGGCCGGGATGCCGACACCGGCGAGGTTCGCGTCCAGGAAGGCCGCGTTCTCCTGCCGCTGCTTGGTCCAGCCGCCGACCTTGGTCAGCTGCACCCGGCCGATGGCGGCGTGCAGGTCGGTCATCCGGTTGTTCAGGCCGACGACCTCGTTCTCGTACTGCTTGAGCATGCCCTGGTTGCGGTACAGCCGCATCCGGCGCTCGATGTCGGCGTTCGCGACCGAGTTCATGCCGCCCTCACCCGACGTCATGTTCTTGGTCGGGTACAGGCTGAACATCGCGAACTCGCCGAAGGTGCCGACCGGCGCGCCGTTCCAGGTGGCGCCGTGGGCCTGCGCGGCGTCCTCGTAGATCTGGATGCCGTGCTTGTCCGCGATCTCCTGCAGCGCGGTCATGTTGGCCGGGTGACCGAACAGGTGCACCGGCATGACGGCCTTGGTCTTCTCGGTGATCGCTGCCTCGACCGCCTTCGGGTCCAGGCAGAAGTACGTCGGCTCGATGTCGACGAACACCGGGGTGGCGCCGGTCAGCGCGACGCTGTTCGCGGTGGCGGCGAAGGTGAACGACGGGACGATGACCTCGTCACCCGGTCCGACGCCCGCGGCCAGCAGGCCGAGGTGGAGACCCGACGTGCCCGAGTTCGTCGCGACGCACGCACGGCCGGAGACCAGCGCTGCGCCGAACTCCTGCTCGAACGCCGCTACCTCGGGGCCCTGGGCCAGCATGCCGGACTGCATGACACGGTCGACGGCCTCGCGCTCCTCCTTCCCGATGATCGGCTTCGCGGCCGGAATCGGCTGCACCATCAGTTCTCCTCCAGGTTTTCTTCGGCCGGCCGCAGCCGCCCGTCGGTTTCGATGTACATCTCGCCCGTGTTCGGGCACTTCCACTCGCCGTCACCGACGGAGAGCAGCGGAACTCCGGCCTTGCCGACCCACTTGAGCCGACGAGCCGGAACCCCGGCGACCAGCGCGAAGTCTGGCACGTCCTTGGTCACCACCGCACCGGCGGCGACAGTGGCCCAGCGGCCGATGGTGACCGGGGCCACGCAGACGCTGCGCGCACCGAGCGAGCAGCCTTCCTTCATCGTCACCCCGACCGGTTCCCAGTCGTGCCCGCTCTTCGGCGACCCGTCCGGGTTCACCGCGCGCGGGAAGTAGTCGTTGGTGAGCACGACGGCCGGTCCGATGAACACACCGTCCTCGAGCGAGGCGGGCTCGTACACCAGCGCGTAGTTCTGGATCTTGCAGTTGTCGCCCATCCGGACCCCGGTCCCGACGTACGCGCCGCGGCCGATGATGCAGTTCTTGCCGAGGACGGCGTTCTCGCGGATCTGCGCGAGGTGCCAGACCGACGAACCGTCGCCGATCTGGGCGCTGTCGTCGACGTCAGCGGACGGCGCGATGCGGGACGTCACAGGGTCTCCTTCAGGGTCAGCCAGGTTTTCAGTACTTCGGCCGAGCGGCGTCCGTCGTGCAGGTCCGTCACGAAGCCGGGGCCGGCCGCCGCCCGCTCGGCGGCGGCGTCACGATCGGCGATCAGACCGCTGACGACCTCACCCAGGGTGTCGGGATCCGCCTCCACGATCGGGACCTCTCGCCCGGCCAGACTACGCACCCGCTCGCGTACGCCGTCACCGACGTACGAAACGACGATCCGCCCGGCGGCCAGCGCTTCCGCGGCCGCCACGCCGTACAGACCGATCCGGAGTTGGTCGACAACGATGTCGGCGTCGCCGATCACGGCCGGCATGCCGCTGTGCGGTACGCCGGTGATGCGGCGGTACTCGATCTGTCCGCTTTCCTGCAGCGCGGACAGGACGGTGTCGATCTCCGCGGTGCCCTTGAGCTTCGCGTTCGACGGAACGTGAGCGACGACGGGCTTGTCGTGGCCGAACAGCGGCCGTGCGGCTTGCTGCCAGGGCGCCGGGTCGATCGCGACCGGCAGCCACTGCGCGTTCGGTACGTCGTCCAGCAGGTCGACCGTGGAGACGAAGACCGGAAGATTCAGCGACTCGACGAGCTCGGCGTGCCGGCGGGCCTGCGCCTCCAGCCGCTCGGTCAGCTCGTCACCCGGGGTGAACGGCGACCACTGCTCGCGCTTCGCGTGCCGGCTGGGCAGGCGGATGTCGGAGCCGTGGAAGAGCAGCGAGACGTTGATGCCCTTCGCGAGCATCGCCTCGATGTCGGGGGTCGCGTCCGCGTAGCCGCGGGAGCCGAAGACCGGGCGCAGCGACTCGACCATCACGTGCGTGTAGTTCGACAGGACGTGCTGCTGCTGGGCGCGCTGCCAGCGGGTCTGGCCGAACCACGCCAGCGGCACGCCGTAGTCGTTCTTGAATTCGAACTGGCCCTTGCGTTGCAGGGTGAACGAGACGGCGTCGACATCCGGCAGGGTCTGAGCGGCCTGTGCCCAGGCGTGGCCCTGACCGGCGGAGTTGGTCGGTCCGACCCACATCCGCACCGGCGTCGCAGCGGCCGGCGGGAACGCCGGCAGCTGCGCGAACGAGTACCGCAAGCCCCGGAGCCGCCGCCGGACCGCTCCCGCGGTCCGGGCCAGCGGCGCCGGCAGGTGCTCGCGGATCGTCATCGTCGTCGTGTCACCCATTACCTGCTGGTGCCTTCAACTGGTCGAACTCACGGCGGGCGGCCGGCAGACCGAGCACCACCGGGGTGCTGGCCTTCCGCTGGCCGAGGTTCCAGCCGGCCCAGATCGCACCGGCGTCCAGCGCCACGACCACGTCGGCCTTGTCGATCGTCGCCATTACGTCCCGCCGGCTGAGCACCCGCTCCCAGTAGTTCTTCCCGAGATCGTTCGTCGCCCGCTGCCCACGCAGGAACTTCACCGGCGCCGACGTCTTAATTGCCTTAGGCAACATCCGCCCGGCAACCTTACGCGCCCTCCGCGCCCGCCACTCGACCGCCTTCACAACCCGCTTGGCCCCAGTCGGCTTCGGCTTCGGGGCAGGCTTCGGCTGCGGTGCCGGTTCAGCGGCGGCGACCTCGGCTGCGGCCGGGGCGATGTTCGCCTCGTCGGCGACTACGGCTGCCGGGTCGGCGACGGCCTCCGGCGCGATGACAGCGTCGGGAGCCTCCTCCGACAGCTCCGCCGCCGGCTCCGGCTCGGGGGCCGGTTGGGCGGGCATGCGGCCGGGGCCGATGAGGGTGAAGGTGTTGACCTTGTCGGCGACCCACGCGGACGGGGCTACCCAGCCGACGACGTCGATGACGATGTTCTGGTCGCCGAGGTCCTCACGGACCTGGTCGAAGTACGTCGGCGGAAGGCGCCGCGTGGACAGCAGTACGACGGTGTTCATGCCGCAACCCCCTTCACGGACGCAGCCAGCGACTCGATCCGCGGATCCAGCTGCAGGTCCCGCCGGTACGACGCACCGAACTCACGCGCCTTCGCCCGGATCCCCTCGTCCGCGGTCCGCGCCGCGTGCGCCGCCTCGACCAGCGCCGCCGCGATCGCCTCCGGCGTCACGTCCGACACCGGGAACCACAACGGATGACCCCGCAGTACGTCGGACGCCGCGTTCTCCGGGTCGTGCACCGACACCACCGGCAGCCCGGTCGCGAGGTACTCGAACACCTTGCCACTCGTCACGTACCGCCCCTTGCCCAGCATCAGCAGCTGGACGTCGAACTCGTCGTACGCCTTGGCGATCTCGGCCTTGCCGACCGGGCCTTCGTAGCTGACCCCGGCCTCGGCCGCGCTGTTGATCGTCGCGAGCATGTCGGCCCGCGGCTGCGCGTAGTACCCGAGGTAGCCGTGGATCTTCGCCTTCGCGCCGGCCAGTTCCTCGGACTGCTCCTTGGCGAGCTTCCAGCCCTCGACGAAGTCGGCCAGCGGCACCTTCGGCGACACGGTCCCGACGTACCCGAAGACCAGCGGGCGGTCGGTCACCGCGCCACGGTCGGCGGTGTCCGGCACCAGGTCGGGGTCGAAGCCGTTCGCGACCGTGTGCATCTTCGACGCGTGCGCCGGGTAGAGCTTCTCGTGCCACTCCTTGATCGGGTCGTTGACGAACCAGACCTCACGAGCGGACTCGACCAGCTTCTTCTCCCACTTGGCCGCGCGGCTGTTCGGCTCGTGCAGCCGGTCGCCGGTGAACACGTCCAGCAGCCACGCATCGCGGTAGTCCATCACGTACGGCACCTGGAACTTCTTGTGCAGGTGGTACGCCGCGGTGAACGCGACATGCGGGTTCGCGGTGGCGACGGTCAGGTCGACCTTGTGCGCCTTGTGGATCTGCTCCGCGGCCTTCTCGATCACCGAGCGCCACGGCCCGTACCCGGTCTCCGGGAACGGGATCTGGTCCTGCTTGGTGCGCCACTTGCTCCACAGCTTCGGGTTCTGCGCCCGGCGCTTGGACCACTTGCGCAGATCGGCTTCGAGGATCGGCCACTCGAACGGGACCCGGACGACCTCGACGGCGGGGTCGACCCGCTCCTCGAGGGTCAGGTCCGCACCGGTGAACCGGAAGAACGTGTCGCGGTCGGCCGTCAGCACGGTCACCTTCCAGCCGAGCGCGGCGAACCGGTTGGCCGTGGCCAGTGCCCGGTAGACACCGCCGCCCCGGCAGGGCGGGAAGCCCCAGGCGACGTACAACAGGTGAGGGCGGTCGGTCATGCACTTCCCTTTAGCAGTTTGAGAATCGCGTCGGCCAGGTCGTCGTACGGCGTGGTCGTGGGCAGATGTTCGGCCGCCCACTGCAGTGCATGATCATGCAACTTCTCCAGCTCACCGGGGTCCGCGGACCAGCGCCGCAAGGTCTCGGCGGCCTCCGCCACCGAGTCCACCAGGACTCCGCCACCGGACTCCTCGATCACCCTGGACTGCCGGGGCAGCCGGGTGGAGAGCACGGGAAGACCGCTGGCGAGGTACTCGTAGATCTTGGACGGCATCGCTTCGATGAACGCCGGCGTCGGCTGCAGCATGGCCAGGCTCGCCCAGGCACCCTGTGCGATCCGCCAGGCGTCCGCGGGTGGCTGGCGCCCGTGCAGCCGGACGCGGCCGGCCAGCTCGGGCTCCTCGATCCGGGCTTCGAGCTTGTCCCGGTCCGACGGTGCGACCGGGCCGACCAGGTCGAGAGACCACTCCGGCGCCGCGGCGACGGTCTCGACCATGTCGAACAGTCCACGGCTTTCCCGGAGGTCACCGACGTACACAGCGCGCGGAGCGCCGGTCGCGGGTGCCGGGGCCAGGAAGCCGTGATCAGGAAGGTTCTGGACCACCAGGCGGTGCTTGGCCTGGTGCGGCGCCAAGTGCGAATCGGCGACCACGGTGAGGTCGGCTCCCGCGGCCAGCTTCGAACCGGCGCGCACGATCAACCGGGCCGGCAGGCCCGCCGGACCCTTGGCCCAGGCGCGGTCGGCCAGCAGCCGCTCGTAGTCCTCGTGGACGTCGACGACCAGCTTGCGCCGCCGCAGGCCGGTGACGAGACGGGCGATCGGGATCATGTCCGGATCGACCGTCATCACCACCTTCGCCTTCGTCCGCCACGGCAGCACGGCCGTGCGGGCCAGCCGCTGCACCATCGTGCCGCGCGGCCCGGCGTGCACGACGGCGCCCGCCGGCCCGCCGCTCGCCTCACCGAGGCCCCAGAGCTCGACCGTGAGGTCGCGGTTCTGCAGAGCCGCGGTGATCTTGTGCAGGCGCGCGTCGGCCACGTCGTGACCGGTCGTGATGATCCCCACGTCCGGCGCCGTGCTGGGTGACATCGGTCAGAGGTCCTCGAGTGAGACGGCTTCTTCTTCCCCGACCTGCAGGAACTTGGTGTAGGCCTGGATGACCTCGTTGGGCTCGCCGCGCATCATCAACTTGCCCTTGTGCAGCCAGATGCAGTCGTTGCACATCTCGCGGACGCTGCTCATCGCGTGGCTGACCAGGAACATCGTCCGGCTGTTCGAGACCAGCTCGCCCATCTTGGCCGCGGCCTTGGTCTTGAACGACGCGTCACCGGCGGACAGCGCCTCGTCGATCAGCAGGATGTCCGGGTCCATGTGCACCGCGACGGAGAACGCCAGCCGGCTGAACATGCCGGACGAGTACGTCCGCATCGGCATCTCCATGAAGTCACCGAGCTCGGCGAACTCGGCGATCTCCTCGTACCGCGCCTCGATCTCCTTGCGGCTCAGGCCGGCCGCCAGGCCGCCCAGCACCACGTTCTCCTTGCCGGACAGCGCGGCGTTGAAGCCGACACCCAGCGACAGCAGCGTGGAGACCCGGCCGTGCACCTCGATCCGGCCCGACGTCGGCGGCAGGATGCCGGCCACCGCGCGCATCAGCGTCGACTTGCCGGCGCCGTTCGCGCCGATGATGCCGATCGTGGTGCCGTGGTTGACGTCGAAGGACACGTTCTGGACGGCCTTGACCTCGCGGACGGCGCGCTCGCCGCGGCCGAGCCGGATGATCGCGCTCTTGAAGGTCGGCACCCGCTCGAACGTCGTCCGGTAGGTGATCGACACGTCCTGCACCTTGACGGCGGGGATGTCCGAGGGGCTCTTCTGCATCGGCTTCTTCTCGGTCTCAGAGACGGACAACGAACTCACGCTCCCTCGACATGAAGAACAACGAGCCGATCACGAACGCGGCCCCGGCGAACACCACAGCGCCCGCCCACATCTTCCACTCCGGGACGTGGCCCTTGACCAGCAGATCGGTCCAGCCGCCCAGCAGCGAGTAGAGCGGGTTGTACTGGATGAAGCCCTTGAACTTCGCGGGTGCCTGCTCGGCGAACCAGAGCACCGGCGACATGTACAGCCAGATGCGCACGAAGTACGGCAGGAAGCTGGTGGTGTCGCGGAAGTACACCTGCAGCGCGGCGAAGATCATCCCCATACCGGCCGCGAAGATCGTCAGTAGCACCAGGAACACCGGCGCGAGCAGCATCTGCCAGTGCAGCTTCAGGCCCACGATGACGTGGATCGCGACGTACACGACCAGGGTCGGCAGGAACCGGAAGAACGCCGTCCGGACCGCGGACAGCGGGAGCAGCATCCGCGGGAACGACTGGTTCATCAGCAGCTTGCCGCCGCCGACCACGCTGGCCGCACCGGCCGTCATCGCACCCGAGAAGTAGTAGAAGGCGAACAGGCCGCCGCACATGTGAGCGAACCGCAGTCCGGCATCCACCTTGGTCGCGCCACCGGCGATGATGTCGGTGAGCAGGTAATAGACCAAGGCGAGCAACAGCGGGTTCAGCACCAGCCACACCTGGCCGAAGAAGGTGTTCGTGTGGGCACCCCGGATGTTGGTCCGGGACATCTCCGCTGCGAACTCTCTCCGCTGCCACAGCGCCTTGAAGTACGGGCGCAGGGCCGGCAGGCCGACCTTGTGTGGTTCGTACACGTGCACCGACGGGTTGAACTCCTCGTCGACGCTAGTCGCGTTCATTCAGGCGACGCCTCTCTCTGCCGGAAAATTTGATCCACGATGGCCGAGCACCTGGGTTTCGGCGACTGCCGCCCGGGGTACGGCGGCGTGCCACGCAGACCGGGAAGCAGAGTAGCGGATCGGCTTCAACGCCGACGACACAGCGGTCCTCCTTAGTGAGCAACGACGTACAGACGGCTACGAAACCCCGTACGACACTGCGTCAGCAACACCTGAGTCGTCCTTCGCCGATCGTTATCCGGAATATACATTTGACAGGCAGCGACGACCAAAACGCCTTGCAGCCAAGTCAAATCGCGGTCAATTCATGGGTACGACGCTACGCACCGAGGCGAAGTTGACGTGACCTGCCACACCGGTCCCGTGACTGCTGTGATCACAGGAGTCAGGTGTTATCGGCGGGACCCCGGAAGATGCTTCCTGGCCGGAGCGGGCCGGGCGGAGGACGTGACGCGCAACATCACATCCGCGCTCCCCATGGACAGCCTCACCATCCACGGAGCACCGGTCTGCACCTCCCGGGGTACCACCGTCGACCCGGAGCAGCGTCCGCGCTGGGCGGAAACGGACGCACGCCGTACCGGATCGGCCGGCACGATGACCAGGGCGGCGGTCATCGCACCTCGAGTCCGTCCCCAGAAGGGCTGCGGACGCCGGCAGGTGCGCGCAGCTGATGTGGGGACGGACCGGAGGCCGGCGGAGGACAGCGACGGCTGGAATCCCTGCAAAGATGCCAGCGCGCTGGGGACGGCAGCATCGACACGAGCGGCTACGGCACACGGCGGAACCGGTCGCATCGGGCTTCTCCTCCTCATCGGCCTCACGATTGGAGATGCCACAGTTTGTACACCCTCCAGCACAGCCGGTGATGGCACGGAAGTGCGAGGGCACCGATGCGCCGGGATCGAGACCCAACCGAAACAGGCTCCGCTGACGAGACAGCGAACAGAGGCCAGAATTGGAACAGCAGCCCGGCGGCGCTCAGGTGGTCCGTCGCCGGGCTGCTGGACCTCAATTCTCGCTCACAACTGCGCGGAAATGGTGGCCAGATGGTGACACGGCACAAGAATGTTGATCGAACAACAAATATCGCTGCGCGCATACACGTCGACACGGACCGTTCCGACGGCGCTGGACCGCCCCCTCTACGCTTGAGGGACGGTAGCGGACGGTGACAGCACTGGGAAGGGAGGGGAGCAACGTGAGCACAACCGACACGGAGCGTGCCGGCCATTTGAAGGTGCTCGGGCTCAACGACGACGAGATCGAGGTCTACCAGCATCTGCTGCGGACCGGACCGTCGTCGATCACCGAACTGGACGACGCGGTCCCGGACCGGGAACACCCGATCGACTCGATCCTGAGCGGGCTCGTGCAGGCCGGGCTGGCCCGGCGGTCCGGCTCGGACCACTCCCGCTACCTGCCGGTGCCCCCGGACGCCGGCCTGGAGGCCCTGACGCTGCGGCGCGAGTCGGAGCTGAAGCAGGCCCGGATCGACGTCCTGAACGCGTACGACGAGTTCCGCCGGACCGTGCACAACGAGTCGACCACGCACCTGATCGAGGTGGTCACCGGTAGCGCGATCGTCGAGCGGATCCACCAGATCAAGGGCGGCGCGCAGCGGGAGATCCTGGCCATCGACTCCCCGCCGTACTACATCGGCGGTCCGAACCAGGAGGAGATCGACCACCTGAAGCGCGGCGTCGCCTACCGGGTCGTGTACTCACCGGAGTCCGTCGAGGTGCCCGGCTACCTGACCGAGAACATCCTCCCGTGCGTGGAGGCGGGCGAGCAGGCGCGCGTGCTGCCCGACGTACCGGCGAAGCTGACCATCATCGACGGGTCGATCGCCTACGTCTCGATGTCGGTGCGCGATACCGAGGTGAACCGTTCGCTGCTGATCATCCGGCCGAGCAGCCTGCTGACCGCACTGATCGGCATGTTCGAGCTCTGCTGGCGCAACGCGCTACCGCTGCACGCGTCGGTCGGCACCGAGGACGACCGCCTGGAGCCGATCGAACGCCGCCTGCTGGCCCTCCTGGCCACCGGCGCCGCCGACGACACCATCGCCCGCACCCTCGGCATCAGCCGCCGCACGTTCTTCCGCTACCTCGAACGCCTGATGAACCGCACCGGCGCCAGCACCCGCTTCCAACTAGCCCTCCACGCCGCCCGCGAAAACTGGCTCTAGAACACACCAAAAAGGCCCGCACACGGTCGCGTGTGCGGGCCTCTCCGTGTCCGTCAGGCCTTCGCCGGAGAAAACTCCTTGGCCACGACCTCGGCGATCTGGGCTGTGTTGAGTGCGGCGCCCTTGCGGAGATTGTCGCCGCAGACGAACAGCTCGAGCTCGTTCGGGTCGTCGAGGGACTTGCGGATCCGGCCGACCCAGGTCGGGTCGGTGCCGACGACATCGGCCGGCGTCGGGAACTCGCCCTCGGCCGGGTTGTCGAACAGCAGCACGCCCGGAGCATCCCGCAGTACCTCTCGCGCACCGTCCGCGTCGACCTCCTGCACGAACCGCGCATGCACCGACAACGAGTGCGTCGTCACGACCGGCACCCGCACACAGGTAGCGGACACCTTCAGATCCGGCAGCCCAAGGATCTTGCGGGACTCGTTGCGGACCTTGAGCTCCTCCGACGACCAGCCGTCGTCCTTGAGCGAGCCGGCCCACGGCACGACGTTCAGCGCGAGCGGCGCCGGGAACGGCCCGAGATCGTTGCCCACGACCCGCCGTACGTCGCCCGGCGAACTCCCCAGCTCGCGATTGCCCGACACCTTGGTCAGCTGGTCGTACAGCGCGTCGATCCCGGCCTGCCCGGCACCCGACGCGGCCTGGTACGACGCCACGACGAGCTGCTCGAGCTCGTAGCGGTGGTGCAGCGCACCCATCGCCACGATCATCGACAGCGTCGTGCAGTTCGGGTTGGAGATGATGCCCTTCGGCCGGTTCCGCGCGGCCTCGGCGTTCACCTCCGGCACCACCAGCGGTACGTCGGGATCCATCCGGAACGCGCCGGAGTTGTCCACCACGACCGCGCCCTTGGCGGCCGCGATCGGCGCCCAGTGCGCGGACACCTCGTCCGGTACGTCGAACATCGCCACATCGATACCGTCGAAGGCGTCCTCGCTGATCGCGACGACCTCGACCTCCTCGCCGCGGACCTTCAGCCGTTTACCCGCGGAGCGCTCGGACGCGATCAGCCGGATCTCTCCCCAGACGTTCTCCCGGGTCGAGAGCAGGGTCAGCATCACCGACCCGACGGCTCCGGTCGCACCGACCACCGCCAGCGATGGCAGGCCCGCCCGGTCCTCGATCGTGTTCTCCACAGCGCTCACAGGGGTCACCGTCCAGTTCCTCCGTACACGACAGCCTGGGTGTGCTCGTCGTCCAGATCGAATGCGGTGTGCGCCGCGGTCACGGCAGCATCCACCAGGTTCTCGTCCACGACCACCGAGATCCGGATCTCCGAGGTGGAGATCATCTCGATGTTCACGCCCGCGTTGGCGAGTGCGGAGAAGAACTTCGCCGAAACGCCCGGGTGCGAGCGCATTCCGACACCGACCACCGAGACCTTGCCGATCTGGTCGTCGTACAGCAACTGCTCGTAGCCGACCTCGTCCTTGATCCGGGCCAGGGCGGACATCGCCCGGGCGCCGTCGACGCGGGGCAGCGTGAACGAGATGTCCGTGCGGTTGGTGGCGATCGCCGAGACGTTCTGCACGATCATGTCGATGTTGGTCTCGGCGCCGGCGACCGTCTCGAAGATCCGGGCCGCCTCACCGGGCTTGTCCGGTACGCCGACGACCGTGATCTTGGCCTCGTTGCGGTCCTGGACCACGCCGGAGATTATCGCCTGTTCCATCTCATCCATTTCCTTGGCATCGACGACCCAGGTGCCTTCCTTCTGCGAGAAGGAGGAACGCACGTGGACGGGGACGTTGTAGCGCCGCGCGTACTCGACGCAACGCAGGTGGAGCACCTTGGCGCCGCAGGCGGCCATCTCGAGCATCTCCTCGTAGGAGATCTTCGGGATGTGCTTGGCGGCCGGCACGATCCGCGGGTCCGCGGTGAAGATGCCGTCCACGTCGGTGTAGATCTCGCAGTAGTCCGCCTCGAGCGCGGCGGCCAGCGCCACCGCGGTGGTGTCGGAGGCGCCGCGGCCCATCGTGGTGATGTCCTTGGTGTCCTGGGCGACGCCCTGGAAACCGGCCACGATCGCGATGTGGCCCTCGCCGAGGGCGCCCTCGATCCGGCCCGGCGTGATGTCGATGATGCGCGCGTTGCCGTGCGCGGACGTCGTGATCACACCGGCCTGCGAACCGGTGAAACTGCGTGCTTCGTAGCCCAGGTTGGCGATCGCCATCGCCAGCAGCGCGGCGGAGATCCGCTCACCCGAGGTGAGCAGCATGTCCAGCTCGCGCGGCGGGGGCAGCGGAGAGACCTGCTGGGCCAGGTCCATCAGTTCGTCGGTGGTGTCGCCCATGGCGGAGATCACCACTACGACGTCGTTCCCGGCCTTCTTTGTCGCGACGATCCGTTGGGCCACGCGCTTGATGCAATCGGCGTCGGCGACCGAAGAACCGCCGTACTTGTGTACGACGCGTCCCACAGTGTTTCTCCTCAAACCACTGGTTGCGGTACGCCGTGCGGCGTTGCACCAGGCGTAGTCTCGTCGGTCATTCTAGCCGTGACCTGACCGTTGCCTACCGGCCGACCAGCACCCGGGCCGGCTGGGCTTGAGACCTTCCCCACCCCACCGCCCCGGTCGTCCGGCAGATCACTGTCAGTACCGGAAGGTTCCCCGGGACCGGCCGTCGCCAACCGCAAACCGTCCGGTGACTTGTTCATATAAGTCATCACTGAAATACTTGTCCGGTGCACGCGTTCGACATCCTCGGCGATCCGGTCCGGCGCCGGATCCTTGAGCTGCTCGCCGACGGCGAGCTGCCGGCCGGCAGCATCGCCGGCACGATCGGCGCCGAGTTCGGCATCAGCCAGCCGGCGGTGTCCCAGCACCTGCGGGTGCTCCGCGACAACGGCTTCGCGACCGTGACCGTCGACGGCACCCGCCGGCTGTACGCCGTCGACCCCGGCCCGCTGCGCGAGATCGACACCTGGCTGGACCGGTATCGCAAGTTCTGGATCAACCGCCTGGACGCCCTGGAGACCGAACTGCACCGCGGCCGCCGCAAGGACTGACAACCTTCGGCCTGGAGTTTGCATCTGGCTTGGTATGCGGAACATCGTCGCCAGGTTGTGCATGTCCGAAGACGGCATCGTCGAGCGGCCGGAGCAGTGGCTGACCGAGCCCCAGCGGGCCCTCGGGGAACTGGTGGCCGGAGCCGGCACCGTGCTGCTCGGCCGCAAGACCTTCGAGCGGTACGCCGGAACACTGACCGGCCTCGAGCACACCCGGAACCTGGTGATCGGATCCCGTCCGGTGGTCGCGCGGCCGGGCACCGAGATGCTGCAGGGCGACACCCGCCGCGTGCTCTCCGCCCTGAAGGCAGTGCCCGGCGACGACCTGCACGTGATCGGCAGTCTGTCGCTGGTCCGCTCGCTGCTGCGGTGGCGGCTGATCGACGAGGTCTCGCTGCTCATCCACCCGGTCGCCGCGGGCCGGGGCATGCTGCTGGATCGTCGTCCACTGCGGCTGATCTCGATGTGCGCGCGCGACGGCGGCGTACTCGAGGCGAACTACCGCGTGCGCTATGCGGCGACCGCCGTACCCTCCAGTCCGCTTGTCTCGGCCGGCCGGTGGGGCGGCACGCGAAGCAGGGACAGGGTCGCGAGTACGGCGAGGCCGGCCGTCAGGACCCACGCGTAGCGAACGCCGAACGCCTCGACCACCGCGCCGGCCACAGCGGAGCCGATCGCTGAGCCGACCATGCCACCGCTCTGCGTCCAGCCGAAGATCTCGGTGTGCGCAGCCGTCGGTGTGAGCGCGCCGACACGCTCATAGAGGGCTGCCACGGTCGGTGCGATCATGCAGCCCGTCGCGAACATCGCTATCGCCAGTGCGACCACGGAGGCCGTGGCGAAGATGCAGACCGCGACCAGCGCGGAGAAGACCAGCATCCGCCGCCAGACTGCCGACGTACGGCCGCCGGGAAGCGCCCCGTTGATCACACCGCCGGTCACACTCCCCACCGCAGCCACAGTCTCGAGAATGCCTGCAATCAAACGGTTGCCGTGCTCATCGGCCACGGCGACCATGCCGAGCGACATCGACGCGAAGCCCATCACCAGACAGGCCCAGGCGATCAGGATCGGCGTGCGGTGCGAGTGGAAGATCAACTGCCAGGCAGTAGGACGCGGTCCGGCCGCAGCGTCGTGCGGTACGTCGGTCCGCTGGTTCATACCGAACCACCAGATAGCGGCGGCTGCCGTAACGGCACACGCCAGCAGGCCGGCGCGCGGACTGGCGAAGCTGACCATCACTGCGCCGAGCATCGGACCGAAGACGAACAGGAGCTCCTGCGCCGTCGCATCCAGCGAGTAGACGGCCCTCAGCCGGGAGCCGTGCACAATCCGCGGCCAGTTCGCGCGGAGTGCCGAGGTGACCGGTGAGACGAAGACACCGGCCAGCACAGCGGCGATCGGAAGCAGCCGGTACCAGCTGTAGGGCATCAGGGCGAGCACTGCCATCCACAGCCCCCACGCCATCCCCGTGCCGATGACGACCTTCCGTGCGCCCTTGCGGTCCGCCATCCGTGACCAGACCACGCTGGCGACCGCAGTACCGACCGAGTAGGCACCTGCCACCACACCGGCCCAGCCGAAGTTGCCGGCGGCGTCCTTCGCCAGGAACGACAGCGGGACCATCGTCGCCAGCACCGGCATCCGCGCGACCAGCGCCGAGGCCAGGAGCGCCACGACGCCGTGGGTCTTCCAGAGATCGCGGTACGCCGTCAGGTCCATAAGCTGCATTCTTTCCTGACAACGTCGGCCACCGCCTCGGGAATTCTCCCTATCTCGTTTTGTCGGTGGTATATGCGAACATGTGTTCGTGTCCATGGTGTCGCTGGGTGGTGCGAACATCCTGCATGCCGACCTCGACGCGTTCTACGCGTCGGTCGAGCAGCGGGACGACCCGCGCCTGCGCGGCCGCCCGGTGATCGTCGGCGCGGGCGTGGTGCTCGCCTGCAGCTACGAGGCCAAGGCGTACGGCGTGCGGACGGCGATGAACGGCGGCCAGGCGCTGCGCCGCTGTCCCGGCGCGATCGTCGTCGAGCCGCGGATGTCGGCGTACTCCGAGGCCAGCAAGGCCGTGTTCAAGGTCTTCGAGGACACGACGCCGCTGGTCGAGGGGCTGTCGATCGACGAGGCGTTCCTGGACGTGGGCGGCCTGCGCAAGATCCGCGGCACGCCGGTCGAGATCGCGCGACGGCTGCGGGCCGAGGTGCTGGCACGGGTCGGTCTGCCGATCACGGTCGGGGTGGCGCGGACGAAGTTCCTGGCGAAGGTCGCGAGCGGGGTCGCGAAGCCCGACGGGCTGCTCGAGGTCGCGCCGGACCGCGAGCTGGAGTTCCTGCATCCGCTGGACGTTTCGCGGCTGTGGGGCGTCGGCGAGGTGACGGCGGAGAAGCTGCGCAACCGCGGGCTCACGAAGGTCGGCGATGTCGCGATCCTGCCCGAGGCCGCGTTGGTCGCGATGCTCGGGCGGGCGTCCGGGCGGCATCTGCATGCCCTGGCGCACAACCGGGATCCGCGCCCGATCGAGGTCGGCCGGCGGCGCCGGTCGATCGGCTCGCAGCGTGCGCTGGGCCGGTCACCGAAGTCGCCGGCGACGCTCGACGCCGTGCTGGCCGGCCTGGTCGACCGCGTCACCCGCCGGATGCGCAACGCGGGGCGCTCGGGCCGGACGGTCACACTCCGGCTGCGCTTCGACGACTTCACCCGGGCGACCCGCTCCCATACGTTGCCCCAGGCAACGGATCAGACACGGGCGATCCTGATCACGGCCCGGGCGCTGCTCCGGGCCGCGCATCCGCTGATCGCCGCCCAGGGCCTCACGATGATCGGCATCTCGGTCGGCAACTTGGAGAACGAGGCAGCGTTGCAGCTGGCGCTGCCGTTCGACAAGGCGGCGAACAACGAGCTCGACTCGGCGCTGGATCAGGTCAAGGACAAGTTCGGCACGGACGCGATCACTCGCGGCATCCTGCTGGGCAAGCGGCCGGGGCTAGAGATGCCGATGCTGCCCGATTAGTCGAGTCGCAGTTCCAGCACCAGTTCGTCGTGGAGTGGGATGCCGTAGGCGCCGGTGAGCGGGATCGTGGGTTTGAGTTTGCGGGACTCGTCGACGGCGCCGGGTCTGATCTCGACGATGCGCATGCCGCGGCGCTGGTAGAAGCGGAGGGCGTCGACGTTGTCGTTCGTGGTGATCAGCCAGAGTCGCCGGGCGCCGGCGGCTTTTGCGGTTTCGGCGGCGGCTTCGAGAAGGGCTGTGCCTACGCCCAGGTGCGGCACCGGGGCGTCGATCGTGACGACCTCCAGCTCCTGGTCCTCCAGGTTGTACGTGAGCAGCCCGATGATGCGGTCGCCCTCTTCGGCCACGATGGCAGGCAGCGTGGTGGCGTCGTACGCGACGCCGTGGGCGACTGCGATGTGACTGCCCCACGACTGGATGAGCAGCTCGCTGATTCTTAGGCTGTCGGCGGTGGTGGCTGGTCGGATCTTCATCAGTAGGAATTGTCGTGAATGCGGCCCGCGTACCAGTTGAGGGCGGCGCGGAGTTCGTTGACCTGTGTCTGACGGCGGACGCGGGTGGCACCGTGCGCGATCGGATAGATCCGCAGGCCGCCGTGGTGACGACGGTGCGAGACCGGCAACTGGTTCTCGTACTGCGGTTCGAGCCAGGCGATCAGCCAGGGGCGTTTGCTGTCGCCGCCGACGTGGAGGCGTGTCACGCCGTACCAGGGGATGGTGGCTTCGCGGTAGGCGCGGTTGACCGTCAATCCCTGTGGAGACAGGTGGAGGACGACCTTTGGCCTGAGTACGAGAATCCAGTGACGGATCGCGAGGTACGCGAAGGTGAGGGAGATGAGGGCGTAGACCGTCGCGAGGGCGGGCCGGGCTTGCACTCGTGGATCGGACGGAATGAAGCCGAGAGCGATCAGCGTGGTGATCGCGGCAAACAAGGCCGGTCGAGCTCGGCTGGTCGCGAACCTCGCCCCAACCGCAGTTGGCGCCGGGCTGCCGCTCGGTGCTGGGGCTTGGGTGAAGGCTTCGGTCGGCGTGGGTAATGGCGGCAACCCTTGGACTGCTGTTGGCGGCAGGATCCTGGTGGCGGGTGGCAGGACGATCGTGGGCGGGTGGAGAAGGGCCGTCGGGACGGGCGGGCCCAGGATCTGCAGGATCTCCAGTGGTGTCGGGCGTTGCGCAGGATCGCGAGCCAGGCACCGGCGTACGACGTCGTGCAGCGGGCCCGGGAGCGGTGGGATGTGCGGATGCTCGTTGACGATCCGGTGCAGCATCGACGCCGGATTCCCGGTCGCGAACGGACCACGCCCGGACGCCGCGAACACCAGCACCGCACCGAGCGCGAACAGATCGCTCGCCGGCCCGATCCCGGTCCCGGTGATCTGCTCCGGCGACAGGTAACCCGGCGTACCGATCACCATGCCGGTCGCCGTCAGGCTCGCGTCCTCCAAGGCTCGCGCGATACCGAAGTCGATCACACGCGGCCCGTTGTCGGTCAGGACGATGTTCGACGGCTTCAGATCGCGATGGACGACGCCGCTCGCGTGGATCGCCATCAACGCCTCGGCCAGCCCGCTCGCGAGCAACTGCACTCCCGCCGGCGCCAACGGCCCCGACGTCTCGACCGCCTTCTGCAGCGTGGGTCCCGGCAGGTACTCCGTCGCGAGCCACGGCCGCTCGGCATCCGGATCAGCATCGACAACTGCCGCCGTGAACGCGCCGCTCACCTTGCGCGCAGCGTCGATCTCGCGGGCGAACCGCGCCCGGAAGCCGGAATCACCGGCCAGCTCATCGCGAACCACCTTCACCGCGACCAGCCGCCCACCCGGCGAACGCGCGAGGTAGACCGCACCCATCGCCCCACGGCCGAGCCGGCCCTGGATCGCGAACGATCCGACCACCGCCGGATCGTGTGGATGCGTTGTCATCGGGCGACACGCTAACGCGCATCAGGATCGCGGGTAACCGATCTCGGCGATCCCTTCGGACAGATCGCTCAATCGTCGCTGCCTGTTCAGCGACGTGACGACGTACTCCGTCAGCGGCATCAGCGCGTACACGTGCCGGATCGCGTCGAGGTCGAGCGCGACTTCGTAGTACTCCTCGGCGAACGTCAGGTACGCCTCGGGCCGCCCGTCCGCGACCAGCTCGAACAGCCAGTCGGCGCCGTCGCGGTCCACGTTCTCTACCGGGCCGGAGCTCCAGGCCGGGTCATCCGTCGTACGCCAGAAGCACACGGTCGCGCGGGGCACCCCGTCGTCACTGAACGCCTTCTCGTCCCGCGCGGCATGAAACACCTCGGGCACGCCGTCGACCAGGCCGGGCCACAGCTCGTGCCCGTTCACGTACGGCGACATCGGCGACTCGTGGTCGAACCCGTACGCGAACGCGCCGTCCGGCGAGAACACGATCGAGTACTCACCACCGGATCCGTCCCGCATCAACGCAGCTTCCTCGGTCTCGGACCATCGTGCGTCGAACTCGTAATACCTGGTGCTCGCGTCCTCGTTGAGCACCAGGTCAAGCACCGCCAATGCCCGACTGACCCGCCGGACGGCCGCAGGATCCGGCATCCGCCGGATCACGTCATGAACAGACACCCTGAGGTCAGCGGCGCTGGACAGCTTCTTCGGCGACCTCGACGAGTTCGCGGTCGGTTGCCTCGGTCTCCGCGTCGTGGGCCGGCTCGAGCCGGTCGTGTGCGATCAGCGACTGGATGGCCCGCAGTACTGCGCTCGCGGCCGCACCCCAGGTGGAGACGTACGAGAACTGCCACCACCACAGCGCCTCGACGACCCGGCCGTCCTCGTAGTGCGCGAGGCCGTGCACGAGGTCGGTCGCGATCGCGGTGAGGTCGTCGGAGAGCCGGTTGACGGTGATCTCCGGCGGAGCGGCGTACGGGTCGAAGACCTCGGCGTACTCGTCCAGGCCCTCGAACAGCACCGCGAGCCGGTCACGCATCGCGTCGAGGTCCGGGTCCGGCCCGGCGTCGCTCTCGAACCGCTCCTCCGGGACGAAGTCCTCGAACGCACCCAGCCGGCCGCCGGCGAGCAGCAGCTGGCTCACCTCGAGCAGCAGGTACGGCAGGGAGGCGAGGCCTTCGTCGACCCCGTCCTCGTCCGGCTGCGCGGCGATGTCGCGCACCGAGATCAGGAAGCTCCGGACCTGGTCGGCGATCTGTTCGGCGAACTCGGTGAGGTCCTCGGAGTCCGTGGCCAATGCGCGCTCTGCAATATCGGTTGGTTCAGTCATCGATTGATCGTCGCCCTTCAAACGCCCGTCCGAGTGTGACCTCGTCGGCATACTCGAGGTCACCGCCTACAGGAAGTCCACTAGCCAATCGGGTGACGCGCAACCCCATGGGCCGCAGCAGGCGGCTCAGGTAGGTGGCCGTCGCCTCACCCTCCAGGTTCGGATCGGTGGCCAGGATGATCTCGGTCACCTCACCGCTGGCCAGCCGCTGCATCAGTTCCTTGATCCGCAGCTCGTCCGGCCCGATCCCCTCGATCGGCGAGATAGCCCCGCCGAGCACGTGGTACCGGCCGCGGAACTCGCGGGTGCGCTCGATCGCGACCACGTCCTTGGCCTCTTCGACCACACAGATCAGACTCAGGTCCCGGCGCGGGTCACGGCAGATCCGGCACTGCGCTTCCTCCGCGACGTTGCCGCAGATCTCGCAGAACTTGACCTTCTCCTTGACCTGCACGAGCACATGCGCAAGCCGCCGTACGTCGGTCTCGTCGGCCGCGAGCAGGTGGAACGCGATCCGCTGCGCGGACTTCGGGCCCACTCCGGGCAACCGCCCCAGCTCGTCGATGAGATCCTGAACGGCCCCTTCGTACACGTCAGCCCGGGTTCTGACCGGGCGTGCCGGTCCCGCTCCCCGGGTTCACGAACCCGACACCGCCATGAGACTCGTCCTGCGCCTGGCCACGGCTGTCGCCCGTGCCGCTCTCAGGGTCATCGCCCGGGCCGGACTCGACCGCCGGGGGCGCACTGGGCAGGCCGAAACCTGCCGGCGCCGACTGCCCGGCCGGAGCTCCGCCGAAACCGGGGATCCCGCCCTCGCCACCGAACGCGCCGCCCAGCCCACCGGCGAGCGGACCCATGGCGGCGGCAGCGGCCTGCTTCGCGTTCTCGGAGGCGTCGCGGACCGCGGCGACCACCAGGTCGGCCAGCGTCTCGGTGTCGTCGGGGTCGACGGCTTCCTTCTTGATGTCCAGGCTGAGCAGCTCGCCCGTGCCGGACACCAGGGCGGTCACCAGACCGCCACCGGCCGACCCCTCGATCTCCTGACCTTCGAGGTCTGCCTGCGCTTCCATCAGCTGGTTCTGCATCGCCTGCGCCTGCGCGAGCAGGTTGGACATGTCGAAGCCCCCAGCACCGCCACCGTCGAACACTGCGATCTCCTCGTCCGAACCGCTCTCCCGAGCCCCAAGCTTGCCTACCCGGCGCCGGACACGCGTCCGACGACCGGAGAACTCAACACTAGCCGGTCGGTCGGACAACCCCACGAACACCCAGAAACCGACCTGTCTCCCCAAAGTTATCCACAGCCTTGTGGACATCTTTTCCCACAAGGCTGTGGACACTGTGGACACTCACCGCCGGACAGTAGGCCGCAGCTGTGGACAGTGCTGTGTGAGCGAATTTCAGCTGAACTCAGTTGGTCTCTTCGGTGATCATCTGCGCGCCGAGGGTCTCCCTCAACAGGTCCGTATGCGTCCGCGGATCGTCATCCAGCACCATGTCGTCCTCGCCGATCGAGGCAGCTTCCTCCTCCGGCGTCAACGGCACCTCAGGCACAACCGGCGCCCGCGCCGCAGCCCGAGCCTGCTCAGCCGCCACCGCAGCCTCCGCCGCCCGCCGCTTACTGGCCGCCTGCTCCCGCCGATCCTCGACCGACTGCTTCGGAGCCTGCTCGGCGGAAGGCTGCGGAGCAGGCCGGGCCGCCTGACGGTCTTCCCACGGGTCCTCGGGAGGTACGTCGTACTCCGTGTCTGGTGGCTCTTGCAGAGCGACCGCCGCGCCGGCACCTTCTGTCCACTGACCGGATCGCGCGCCCTCAACTCCAGCCGCGCCTCGCTCAGCCCCTGCAGAAGCCGGCCGCCCACCGTCACCAGCCGCCGGTCCACCGCCTGGCACGCTGGCGCTCAAACCCGCCGACCCGGTACCCGACCCTGACGTGTGCCCACCCGGGTGATCGATCCCGGCATTGGCCCCGGTCCCCGCCGCCGAACCGTCACCGCTCGCGACACCGCTCGCGACACCGCCGGGCATCCCAGCCGCCGCGTCCGAACGCCCGCCAGCAGATTCAGCCGCTGCCGATCCAGGCGCAGCTGATCCAGGCGCAGCAGACCCAGGCGCAGCAGACCCAGGTGCAGCAGACCCGACGGCGCCAGGTCCGGGAGCGCCGGCTCCTGGACTGTTCGTAGCAGGACCATCTGCATGAGCCGGGCTCGAATCGCCTGGGCCATCAGGACTCACCCTGCCGCCACCCGGCTGAGGCGCAAACCCACCCGGCTGGCGACCGGGATCACCCGACTGCGGGCCAGGACCGCCCGACTGCGGGCCAGGGCGGTTGGTCCCTCCGCCACCGGCACCCGGGTCGCTCGACGGATCGACGACCGCTTCGATGCGGCGATCGACACCGATGGTGTCCACCATCGCCTGCCGAAGGATGTCGTCACTTCCGGACCGCGCAAAGCTCTCCCGAGCCCCCGCGTTCACCAGCCCGAGCGTCAACGTCTGATCGTCGATCGCGATCACCTGCGCGTTCTGGCTCAGCATGATCCAAGCAAACCGCCGCTTGCTCTTCACAGCCTCCAAAACCTCAGGCCACAACCGCCGAATATCCGCCAACCCAACACCCCCACCAGAGGCACCCCCACCAGCCGCAGCCCCGCCCCCCGCGGAACCTGCACCACCGGCAGGTGCACCACTCGGAGCCGCGCCGCTGGGCGAGGTGTCCGGACCATCGCCCCAGGCACCAGTACGCCCACCGCCTCCAGCCGAACCCGCACCATCAGCAGACGGGCTGCTGGGAGCCGCGCTCGGGATTCGGGTTGGCTCAGCGCTCGCCGAAGCTGCCCCAGCACCTGCCCCACCCGCACCGACTCCACCCGCAGCAGCCACAGCTCCAGCCGCTCCGTCACCCGCGCCGGCTACTGATCCACCGCCTGAAGCAGCTCGATCAGTCGGGCCGGCCGGAGCATCGCCGCCCGGCCTGCTCACAGCCGCCCCGTGGGAGGTACCTCCGGCTGTTGCGGCGGCTCGTGCGGCTGCGCGGCTGGTTGCGGCGTCTGCTCCCGGCACGCCGACGTCGCCAGGCAGGCCAGCCCCCGGCGTGCCTCCGGCGAATGCGGGCGCTTGGCCGGCGGGCGCCGTACCAGCGGCTGGCGGCGCGGATTCCGGCGTACCAGCTGGGGCTCCTATGGTCAGGCGGCGTTCCATGCGGTCCAGGCGGGCCTGGATGCCGTTGGTGGAATCGTCGGCGCCGGGGAGGAGGACCTTGGCGCAGATCAGTTCGAGTTGGAGGCGTGGGGCTGTCGCGCCGCGCATCTCGAGCAGACCGGCGGCGACGATGTCCGCCGCGCGCGTCAGCTCTGCCGGACCGATGCCGGCTGCCTGCGTCTGGAGACGCTCGCCCTGGTCCTCGGCTGCTTCGATCAGACCGGACGCGACAGCGTTGGGTACGGCGGACAGCACGACCAGGTCACGCAACCGCCGCAGCAGGTCCTCGGCGAACCGCTTCGGGTCCTGGCCGGTCTCGATGACCTTCTCGATCGTCTCGAACACCGCCGCGCTGTCATGCGCCGCGAACCCGTCCACACAAGCATCCAGCAACGAGTCAGGCGTGAAACCGAGCAGCGCGACCGCCAGCTCGTACGTCACGCCTTCCGGCCCAGCTCCACCGATCAACTGGTCCAGCACGCTCAGCGAGTCACGCACCGAACCCGCACCGGCGCGCACCACCAGCGGCAGCGCGGCCGGCTCGATCGCCACGCCCTCGGACTCGCACAGCGTGGCCATGTAGTCGGCCAGCACCTTCGGCGGCACCAGGCGGAACGGGTAGTGGTGCGTCCGCGACCGGATCGTCCCGATGACCTTGTCAGGCTCGGTGGTGGCGAAGATGAACTTGAGGTGCGGCGGCGGCTCCTCGACCAGCTTCAGCAGGGCGTTGAAGCCCTGCGTGGTCACCATGTGCGCCTCGTCGATGATGTAGATCTTGTAGCGGCTCTCGACCGGCGCGAAGAACGCCCGCTCGCGCAGGTCGCGCGCGTCGTCGACACCGCCGTGCGACGCCGCGTCGATCTCGATCACGTCGATGCTGCCGGGGCCGCCGCGCGCCAGGTCGGTGCACGACTTGCACACGCCACACGGCTCGGCGATCGGGCCTTTCTCGCAGTTGATCGCACGGGCGAGGATCCGCGCACTGGTCGTCTTTCCACACCCGCGCGGTCCGGAGAACAGGTAGGCGTGATTGACCCGGTTGTTGCTCAACGCGTTGCGCAACGGAGCCGTGACATGATCCTGCCCGATCACCTCCGCGAAGGTCTCCGGGCGGTACCGGCGATACAAGGCAAGGGGCGCTTCCACCCGGCAACCCTAGCGCTGCCGTCGGACATTTCCTCGCCCGCGCACCCGCCGCCCGACTGGTCGCGTCGGACGATCACAATCGCACAACCAGCGCCTGGGACCGGATCAGGTACTGCGAGCCCGGATCGCCGGATGAGCCGGGTCGTGGTGGTCGATGACGACGGTGGCGGTCGCGGCGGGATCGCAATGCGCCTGGTACGCCCGCCAGCCCGGGATGAACTGCGTCTCGAACACCTCCCGCGTGGCGTCCTCCCCGCCGTATCGGTCGCGGTCGCGGAGCAGGCCGCGCCGAAGCATCTCGTCCTCACCGATGTGCAGACAGATGCCGACGTCCCAGTACGGACGTAGCGCGGTCTGCAACAAAAACACTCCATCGACAAGCAGGACAGCGTCGTACGGCGCGGTGCCGGTCGCGCCCTCCGCGTCTCGATAGCACAGATCGCCGCCAGGCCCGAGTGGGATCAGCAGTCCGGCAATCAAGGCAGCCAGGTCGAAGTTGTCATCGAAATAGCCGGCCGCTGGCACGCCCGGGGACTGCGGGCGCTCCTCGACCGGCCTGATGTAGTCGTCCACGCTGACTCGGATCGCTGGACGGACGCCGGACAACGCGACGGCGAGCTCGTCGGCCAGTGTCGTCTTGCCGGCCGTATCCGGCCCGTCCACCGCGACCCGCACCGGACGATCGCGGGAAATGCCGTCGATGACCTCGACCAACTGAGTCAGCACAGCCTGCCGAGTCGTCACCTTGCGACCGTAGAGCCCCGACCTGAGGAAAGGCAGACACGGTTTAGCGTGGCGTGATGGTGACTGGGGATGAGCGGCAGCAAGGAGTTATCGCGCGGGCTCAGGAGGTGCTGCCCCGCGACGACCGGGTGCTCGGGGTGTATCTGATTGGGAGCTATGCGACGGGTGCGGCCGACCGGTTCAGCGATGTCGACCTGCATCTCGTGGTGACGGACGACAGCCTGGAGTGGTTCGGCGACCATTGGGACGACGTACTGCGGGAGCTGACCGGACCGACCGTCTTGACCGACAAGGTCCCGGGCTTGATCGGCGGACTAGGGATCACGCCGGACTGGTTACACGTGGACCTGTTCGCCCACCCGCTGGCATCATTCGAACGGGATCAGTACGACGGCGTCCGGGTCCTCTTCGACCGGGACGGCACGCTGTTCCCCGACGGCGATATCGCAGCGGAGGGCGGACGGCCCGGCGAACCGTACTGGCCGGCTTCGAACGTCAACCTGTTCTTCTATTTCCTCGGGAACCTGGTCACGGTCCTCGGCCGCGACGAGCGGATCGTCGGCAACCAGGGCGTCGGCGCCATCCGCGACCAACTCGTCGCGCTCCTGCTGGCCGAACGCGGCGTACGCCGGACCACCGGACTCAAGCGCCTCAACGCCCTCCTCTCCGACGAACAACGCGCCGCGCTCGAGGCCGTGCCCGCCGTCGGCACCGATCCCGCCGAGATCATCGCGGCGAATCAGTACATCTGCCGTCAGTTCATCACCCGCGGCACCGCCCTGGCCAAGCGGACCGGAAATGCTTGGCCGACCGAGTTCGTCGACGCAACCCTCACGCACCTCCGCAATCACTTCCAGATCGACTTCGCCTGACCCCGCCAACTTCTGATGGTTGCCGAAGGCATACACCTCGCATGCCCACGGCAACCAAACTGGGCACCGACTCACTCCATGTGGTAGTTGGCGAACCGGGTGCGGAGGTCCTTCTTGGAGAACTTGCCGACCGAGGTCTTCGGGACCTCGTCGATGAACTCGACGGCGTCCGGGACCCACCACTTCGCGACGAGCGGACGCAGGTATTCGAGGATCTCCTCGCCGGTCACTGTCGCCCCCTCCTGGACGACGATGCAGGCAAGTGGCCGCTCATCCCACTTCGGATGTGGCACACCGATGACTGCTGCTTCTCGGACTGCCGGGTGGGCCATCAGCAGGTTCTCGAGCTCGACCGAGCTGATCCACTCGCCGCCGGACTTCACCAGATCCTTCGTCCGGTCGACGATCCGCACCGAACCGTACTGGTCGATCGCGGCGACGTCGCCCGTCTTCATCCAGCCGTCCTCGGTGTTCAGCTGGACACCGTTGTCGGGCCGGTAGTACTCGGCGGCGATCCACGGGCCACGGACCTGCAGCTCGCCGGTGGCCTCGTCGTCCCAGGGCAGGGCGTCGATCGAACCGGGCTCGACGATGCGCACCTCGACGCCGGGCAGGGGCAGACCGGCCCGGGCCCGGAGGTGGGCCTGCTCCTCCTCGGGAAGGTCAGCGCTCCGCGCGGGAACGTGGGACGCGGTCGCGACCGGACTCGTCTCGGTCATCCCCCACGCCTGCAGGATCGGCCGGCCGAGCTTCTCCCGGAACGCCTCCGACAGCGCCAGCGGGACCGCGGAGCCGCCACACGGGATCCGCCGCAGCTTCGGCAGCTCGACGCCGTCCAGCAACGGCAACAGCCCCTGCCAGATCGTCGGCACCCCGGCCGACAGCGTGACCTCCTGCTCCTGAAGCAGCTTGAGGATCCCCGCCGGCGTCATGTCAGGCCCCGGGAACACCAGCGACGCGCCGGCCATCGGCGCCGCGTGCGCCAGACCCCACGCGTTCGCATGGAACATCGGGACGACCGGCATCACCGTGTCCGTCTCGGTCAGCCCGATCCCGCTGTTCGTCAGCACGCCGATCGAGTGCAGCCAGGTGGACCGATGCGAATAGACCACGCCCTTCGGATGCCCCGTCGTACCGCTCGTGTAGCACATCGCGGCGGCCTGGTTCTCGTCCTCGACGTGGAACTCGACCGGCTCCGCCGCGGCCAGCAGCTGCTCGTAGTCGTGGAACCGTGGGTCGTCCGGGACCTCCGCACCCGGCGCCCCGGCCGGCAGGTCGTCCATCACGACCACGTGCCGAACCTCCGGGAGCCGCTCGAGCAGCGGCAGGAACAGCCCCAGCAACGAGCGGTCGACGAACACGACCTCGTCCTCGGCGTGATTCGCGATGTAGACGATCTGGTCCGGGAAGAGCCTGATGTTGAGCGTGTGCAGCACTCGGCCGGTGCAGGGCGCGGCGAAGTACAGCTCGAGGTGGCGCCCTGAGTTCCACGCGAACGTCCCGACGCGGCCGTCGGCGGTGATCCCGAGCGTGTCCAGGACGCCGCCCAGCCGTCTGGTCCGCTCCGCCCACTCGGCGTACGTCAGCTTGGTCGGCGCCGGACCGCCGGTGTGGACGGTCTTGTCCGGGTAGAACTGCTCGGCCCGGCGGAAGATCGTGTCCAGGGACAGTTGGTAGTTCTGCATCAGACCCTTCATGCAGACACTGTGCCAGTCGCGATGTGGCCTTGGCCATGACCTCAACCGGACTTTCTCCGGCACTCTTCCGGAACCCGTCGCCTGAGGCAACAGCTACCGACCGATTCCGGTGACACTCCGGCCTGATAGATGATATGACATACGTGTCGTGTAACATATTTGCCATGAAGGTTGTCGAGGAGCTTCGCTATCTGGTGCTGGCGATCCAGCGCGAGGGCAATCGGCTGCTCGCTACCGAGCTACGCCCGCTGGGCATAACTCCTTCCCAGGCAGAGGTTCTCCGCGTCCTGCGGGACCATGGTCCGCTCACCCTCAACGCCCTCGGCGGGTTGCTCGTCTGCGAGACCGGCAACAGCCCGAGCCGCCTCGTCGATCGCCTCGTCGCCCAAGGCCTGGTGAAACGGGGTATCGACACGGTCGACCGGCGCTACCTCACGCTCAGCCTCACCGCGCAGGGCCGGGCCCTGCACCGCCGCATCATCACCGCCGAAAACCGGCTGCACCGCACCATGAACGATCTCGTCGCCGGCCACGCCCTCGACGAGACCATCAGCACACTCCGCACGCTCGCCGGCGCCTTCCCGGCCGGCGCGGCACTGGCCCGTCGCCGGGATCCCGAACTCGCCACTCAGGAGAACTAGTCATGGAACAGGCCACCGAAGTCATCCACGCCGGCCCCGCGGCGATCCGCCATGTCCTGCTCGACGCGCTCGCCCTCCCGGAGTGGAACGAGGCGTTCCTGGCGATCGACGGACCTGCCGAGGCGGAGCTCGGCAGCAGCTATGCGCTGCGGGTCCGGCCCGGTTTCGCCGGCGAGCTGCAGTACACAGTGGTCGAGCCGGACCGGATCGAGATCAGCTGGCAGGTGCCCGGGTTCTGCGAGGTCGGGACGTGGACGATCGGTCCGGACGGCCGCGTTACTCACACGTTCGAGCAGTCCGGTCCGCTGGCGACCGTCCTGCGCCCGGCGTACCGGAACATCGCGACCATCCGCCTGGCCCGCCTCGCCAACCGCGTCCGTCAGTTCAGCCACGCTGCCTGACGTACGGCGACCCGCGGCCGCCGTACGCTCCCTGGCATGCTCATGGAGATCCGTGGCAGCAGGCTGTACGTCGATCAGCGCGGCCACGAAGACGCCCCGCCGCTGCTGTTCATCCACGGCGGACCTGGCGCCGGCTCGTACGACTTCCTGGCCTTCCAGGGCGATCGGCTCAGCCGGCGTTTCCGGCTGATCGCGGTGGACCAGCGCGGCGTACAGCAGTCCGATCCGCTGACCGGACCGGTGAGCGAGCAGGACCTGATCGCCGACTTCGAGGCGCTCCGCGAGCAGCTCGGAGTAGAGCAGTGGTCGATCCTCGGCCACTCGTACGGCGGTCGCCTGGCGCTCCGGTACGCCGTCGCTCACCCGGTCGCCGTGACCAAGGTCGTCTTCGAGAACCCGGGCTGGGACATGGTGCTGGCCAGCGACACTCTCGTAGGCGCAGCGCTGTCACTGCTCCCTGGTCTGGAGGCTCCACCGCCCCACACCGGTCCGGCAACGAAGGCCATGTGGGACGAGCGGATCGCGGTGATCGCTCAGCTCGGCGACCGCCGGATGGAGATCTACACCGGACCAGACGCCCGGGACCTCCAGCTGCCGGCGGACACTGAGATCTCAGACGAGTTCCACTCGCGCTCCGGCCACTTCCACGACCAGATCACCCGATCAGCCAGCTTCGGCGAACCAGTGCTGCAGCACCTCGCTGAGCTCACCCAGCCCGCACTGCTCATCAAGGGCGAGTACGACCCGGCCACCAGTAAGCAGGAGATCGAGCTGTTCCGGTCCGACGTACCGAACGGCACCTATTACTACGCGGCCGGCACCGGCCACTTCGCACACGCGGAGCAGCCAGACCTCTACGCCGAGCTGGTGACGGAGTTCTTGCTCAGCTGAACGCCAGCGGCACTGCGCGCTTGTGAGCGGTACGGCGGTGCGTGGCGATGATCGTGCTCGCCGCCTTCTCGTCGACGTCGAGCCCCTCGAGGAAGTCGTCGATCTCGTCGTACGTCACGCCCAGCACGGCCTCGTCGGGCACGCCGGGGTTGTTCGTCTCCAGGTCGGCCGTCGGCACCTTGCCAGTGGTCTCCGGGTCCGCACCGAGCCGCTCGCCGACCGCCCGGACGCGGCGCTTGTTCAGACCGGACAGCGGTGTCAGGTCGCAGGCGCCGTCGCCGTACTTGGTGAAGAAGCCCATCACCGCCTCCGCCGCGTGGTCCGTGCCGATCACCAGCGCGCCGCGGGCACCGGCCACGACGTACTGCGCCACCATGCGCTGGCGTGCCTTGATGTTGCCGACGTGGAAGTCCTCACGGTCACCGAGCCCGGCGTGGCGCACCGACTCGACCATGGCGTCCGTGGCCGGCTTGATGTTCACGTCGAGCGTCTCATCGGGCTTGATGAACCCCAGTGCGCGCTGGGCGTCCGCCTCGTCGGCCTGCACGCCATACGGCAGCCGCATCGCGACGAAGGTCGCCTGGCCGCCCTCGGACCTGATCCGCTCGACCGCCAACTGTCCGAGCCGCCCTCCGACCGCGGAGTCGACGCCGCCGCTGATGGCGAGCACGTAGCCCGCCGCGCCGGTCGTCCGGAGCTGGTCGGCCAGGAACTCGACCCGCTGCTCGATCTCGCTGTCCACGTCGAACCTCGCGGGGACGCCGAGCTCGGCGATGATCAGTTCCTGCAGGTAACGGCTCTCGGGATTCATCGGACTCCTCACGACGCCAGGCCCCGGACATAAGGATTCCCCGCGCACCCGGAAGAGCTCACTTACCCTTGCTGCCTTCCGGCCCTGGGGGGTTTGGGCGAGATACCGCCACGCGGGGAACCAGCCATGAGTGTACGGGATCCCTCCGGCCAACCGGGAATCGGACTCCACCGCCCACGCTCTGAGCGAACAGCCTGGCCACCTGACCCGATCCGGGCTCACCCTGGATGAGTGACGGATCATCAATTCGGCCCGTTCGGGATCACGACCGGGCTGGACAGCAGTGCTGAGTCGATTGCCGCAGCGCAGGCGGCGGAGCAGTCCGGGTACCCCGCGATCTGGCTGTCCGGCGGTCCGCTGCCCGGGCTGCAGACGATCGTCGACCTGGTCGGAGCGACGACCTCGATCAAGTTCGTCAGCGGGATTCTGGGAGTGACGCAGTACAGCGCGGCCGATGTGAGTGCGACGTACGCCGCACTCGAAGCGAGCGCGCCGGGTCGGTTCACCGCTGGTCTTGGCGGGGCGCACGGTCCCAAGCCGATCGCGACGCTCAACGCGTATCTGGACGAGCTGGACGTACCTGTGGAGCGCCGGGTGCTCGCTGCGCTCGGTCCGAAGATGCTGGCTTTGGCCGGCCAGCGGACTGCCGGCGCGTACCCATTCCTGACCAGTGCGGCGTACTCCGCCGAGGCGCGGAAGGTCCTGGGCCCGGACAAGCTCCTGGCGGTCAGCCACCTCGTCGTACTCGAGCCGGACGGGGACCGGGCACGGGCGATCGCTCGGGACACGATCAGCTTCTTCACGCGGATCCCGGGGTACATCGCGTCGCTGAAGCGGCAGGGGTTCGATGAGCGCGATCAGGCCTCGTTGCCCGACCACATGGTCGACGCACTGGCCGCTTGGGGCAGTCCAGCCGACATTAAGGCGAAGCTGAGTGAGCATCTGGACGCTGGTGCTGATCACGTCGCAGTCAATGTGATCACCGGTGAGACCGGTCCGCAGCCGATCGAGCAGTGGCGGACGCTAGCTCCCACTCTGCTCGGCTAGCGGCTTCTCGTAGAGGCGGGCGACCGACTCCAACTTGTCGTAGCGGTACGGGCGCTCCTCACCGGTCGACTCGAACCCTTGCCGCCGCCAGAACCCGGCGGCGACCTCAGCATTGGTGTCGACCACGGCGAGGCGCAGCGTGCGGATCTCGGGCCAGGTGGTCCCGACGTACCGCTCGACGAGGCCGTACGTCGCCCCGCCGTACCCGAGACCCTGGTGCTTGGCGTGGACCTCGAGCAGGCCGATGAAGGCAGTCTGGTCGTTGGGGAAACCTCTGAGCAGGTCAACGACCGCAACCAGCCGGTCCGCGGCGAAAGCGCCCAGTACGACCTTGGACTCCTCCGGCAGGTCCTCCGGACGCATCATCAGCAGGCTCTGCGCGTCCGCCGATCCAGGCGGGTAGCCGGTGATGCGCTCGGTATACCCAGGATCGGACTCGATCAGCTCCTGCAGCGCGTCCACGTCACCCGGCCCGATCAGCCGCAGTACCAGCTCGTCCATGCAGCCGACCCTAGACGAGCAGTCTCCCCCGATTTCGGATTCCCCCGCTCCCTTCGGTATCCTCTCCGCTTGGAGGATTCGCCTAGAGGCCTAGGGCGCACGCTTGGAAAGCGTGTTGGGGGCAACCCCTCACGAGTTCGAATCTCGTATCCTCCGCCACTCCCCCAGAGTGAAGAACCCGCAGGTCAAAGCGCGGTTTCGAACTTTCGGACGGTCGACAACAGCCGGGGCGGCTCCCACATCTGGGAGCCGCCCCGGAACCGTCTGGTCTCAGTTTTGGTCTCAGTTGTCGGTGGTCTACCCATATTGCGAGCACAGGCACCCATGGCAGGCACGGACGAGAGGCGGCGGCATGGTCACGGACAACTGGCCCGTCGATGTGAAGTACTGCTCACGGCGGCTCGTCCGTCAGATCGTGCAGCAGGACGCTGCACCTCGAAGGAAGTGGCTGAAGGGGATCGGCATCAGCGCCGGTGTCGCCCCTGCTGGCATCTCAGCGGATCTCGGGCCGTCTGAGGCAGATCACGGCAACCTCTACGACCTTGTCCGACGCGCGACCGCTGCGGTCTCGGACAACACCGGGACGCTTGCGTCACCAGGCGAGTATGTGCGCACGACCCTCGACGTCACTTGGGGCGCAATCCCAGTCCATATGGGATGGGAGCGAGCGCAGAATGTACGGGTGGCGAGCTTCTTCGCGAACGCGGAGGTCGCCGGCGTCGGCGGTGTGTTCCTTGGCCTGTTCGGCTCAGCGACCAACTTCCTCGGGATCGCGCAGGACGAGTACCGCGGAGGCTGGATGCCGTCTGAGGTCGAAGGCCTCTATCAGATCCTGGACGACACGTCCGAACCCGGAGACCCAGAGGTTTCGACCGAATTCATCCACTGGGACCAAGACCTCGACTCAGAATCGCGGATCCATTCAGCCGTGACGCTCTACCAAACAGCATCCGCCCACGGCGGAGGCGCGGTGGAGCTTCTCTTCAAGCCGTATCTGACTGCGCACGATGTCGATCTGTCCTTTCATGGCCTGAGGTCGCATGACAAGAGCGGCCGCTACGGGCTCGTCATGCTCGGCGCGCCAATCTGGGTGTCGACACCCCTGCCCGGGGCGGACCGAACAGCGCTCCCGTTTGCTCCATGACCAAAGACATGCGGCCTCGACCGGAGTCGAGGCCGCATTCGATCCGCTACGCGCGAACTGAAACCCCGTGGATCACGCGCTTTCGTCTTCGACAGCCTCAGGCGCTGCCCAGAGCAACCCTCCGAGCCGCTTAGCGATATCTCGCCGGATCGGGTCCGTCATGTGCTGGTATCGAGCTGCCATCGCCGTGGATGACCAACCCATCACACCCATCGCGGCTACTTCGGTGACGCCCAGGGCGAGAAGCATCGTCGCGGCCGTGTGCCGAGCGTCGTGTAGCCGCGCTTCACGGACGCCAGCTCGACGCAGCAGCGCCTTCCATTCGTGGTGGTCGGTGTTCGGGTTCAGTGGCGTTCCGGTCGTTCCGGCGAACACCCAGTCACCATCGGTCCAGAGTTGGCGTGCCCGTCGTCTCTCTACATCTTGTGCGGCCTTCTGTTGCCGGAGCAGCGTGACGAGCTGGTCGGGCAGTCCGATGGCACGTTTGCCGGCGCGACTCTTTGTCTCACCGATGAGCGCATTCACCCGGATCTTCTGCGGGCAGAAGCCAGGTGAGCGTCCGCACGTCTCGCCGCATCCGTGGTCGTAGATGGGCCGCAGCGCCGTCCACTTCACTCGCAGTTCCTTGTTGTCGAGGTCTACATCGGACCAGCGGAGCGCCAGAGCCTCACCCTGCCGCAAACCGAGCGACAGCGCGATTGCCCAGCGCGCACTGTTCCGGTGCTTTCCGGCCTCGGTCATGATTCGTTGAGCATCCTCGACCGAGTACGGCTCGATTTCCTCATCGGCCAGACGCGGACCCTTTGCAATCTTGGCGACATTCCGCTTCACGTGCCCACGGCGTAGCGCCTCCCCCAACGCAACTCTCGCGGTTCGGTGGACCTGGTGGGCTGTCGCCGGTTTGCTGCCGTTCTTGATCATGCGCTGGTAGAAGGACTCCAGGTGTTCGGGTTCGAGCTTGATCAGCTTGTGCGCTCCAAGCCCGGGTATCAGGTGCTTGGTGACAGCAACCCGATAGGCCGAATAACTGGTCTGCCGCAGATGGGGCTTGGCGATGTTCTCAAGCCAATGCTCGAGCCATGCTCCGAAGGTCCACTTGTCGCCCGCCTTCGTGACCGTGCCCTCGTCCCGCTCCTTCTCCAGCTCCTTGACCTTCTTGACTACCTCTGCCTTGCTCTTGCGGTTGATGTGTCGCCGGTCCGGCGTGCCGTTGTCCTTCACACCAACGGTCACGCGGCCATGCCACCGCCCGTCGACAGATTGGTAAATGCTGGACCGCCCATTGGGGTTTCGCTTCACTGGTCGGTTCTCCTCAGGCAGCAGTCGCAGTGTGGGTTTGGGAGCGCAGACGAGCGACGTACTCGTCCAGGCATTCGGCGGGGATTCGCCTCAGTCGGCCCACCGCAACCGACTCGACTTCGCCCGTCCGCACCAAGGCGAACAGGCTCGTGCGCCCGATGCCAAGGCGCTGTGCGGCCTGCTCGACAGTGAGGAGTAGCGGTGTCGCTGAGAGGCCTTCTGAGGTGGACATCTGGTGTGAACTCCCCTGGTCGGTGATGCGCTCTTCGAACCTTGCGGTCGTCATCGGAAGGTGCTCCTTCGGAGGGTCCAGAGGCAGTGACAAAAGTGACAGAACTCCGGCGGGCAGGGGTTTTGGCACTTTTGTCACTGCGTCGCCAGGACTGCGGGGTGTACTTCGTACATCGAGGGTGGGCGTCCTTTGGCGGGCTTGTCTGCGGCGCCGGGGCGGCGGATATAGCCGTGGTCTTCGAGCACGTTGAACGCGGGCTCCAGGTCGGCGGCGGAAGCGAATCGGGCGCGGCCATGGAGGGAGCGGAGGGCATCTCGTCGGCTGATGGTGTGGAGTCCGGTCTTATTGCACTGCTTGGTGATCCAGTCGAGGACTTCACGTGCGGCATCGAGGTCGGGGTGGGATTGGCCCATGAGGTCGTAGACGGCTAGGGCGTGGTCGAGGTAGTAGCGGCCGATGCGTTCGGCGGCGTGCATGGTGTCGGCGGTGATGGGGGTGGCGTAGCCGGTGGTGAAGGTGTGGGCGAGGTGGAGCAGTGCGGCGAGTCGGACGACGGCTCCGGCGAGTTTGGAGGCCCAGTCGGTGATGGCTGCGAGTTGTCCGGTGCGGGGGTGGAGTCGGGGTTCGATCCAGTCTTGGAAGTCGAGCAGGATCTGCCGGGCGTCAGGAGTGAGGTCCAGGGTGTGCGGGGTGTCGTGGTCGGCCAGGAGGAGAACGAGGGTTCGTAGTGCGTCGCGGTAGGTCTGCTCGGTGGGTTCGGGGACGGGTTGGGCTTGGTTGTCGCGCTGTCCGACGGTGTTGACGGGCAGGCTGTAGAGGATGCGGGCCAGGACGCCTCGGTCGCGGAAGCCGGGTTGGGCGGCGAGGCCCTGCAGAGTGCCGGGTTGGGTGGTGACGCCGAGGGTGAGCGCGGGCCGGTCGATGGACTCGGCTTCGCGGCCCTTGCGATCGACCTGGAGCTTGTCGCCGGCGTGGCCTTTGAGGAACACGCCGAGGTTGGGGGCGGCGGAGTAGCGGGTGCCGGTGAGGGTGGCGAACACGTCGCCTTCGGCGGACAGAACTGCGATCCGGCCGCCGTGGGTGGCCATCAGGGACACGCACGACTCGGGGGTGACGTCGTCGGTCATCAACCGGGGCACGGCGGGCACCGTGATCGCGGCGGCTTCCTTGGCGGCGGCGGTGGCGTCGGCCAGTGCCTCGTGTGGGTTGGCGGTGGCGCGTTCGGCCTTCTTGGCCAGGTCTTCGGCGCGGGCGTGAGCGATCCGGGCGGCCAGCTCGGCTTCCACGCGCTGTTCTGCGGTGGTCTCCTGCAACGCGGTTTCGGCATCGGCCAACGGCCCGGTCATGGCACGAAAGACCGGTGACTTGCGCGACCCGGGCGGCAGCGCGGTGACGGTGTAGAGGTTGACCTGTTCGAGCCAGGACCGATCGACCTGCACGAGCACCTTGCCGCCTGCTGCGGTGGACAGGCAGGCCAGCGCCACCGACCCAGCTAGGTCGGCCGGGGTCTGGGTGGCTTCGGCGACCGCGGTCACCTGGTCGGCCAGCCAGCCGGGGAACACGTCAACCGGGAACGGGCGCAACAACCGATCGGTCTTCAGCGGCACCGGGACGCCGTCCCACACCGGCCCGTCTGAGCCTGCCTCCGAGGTCGCCTGCGAGGCTGCGGGCGGTCCCATCTGGTCGTGATGCAATGGTGTGTGCTGAGTTCTGATCGGTGTCGGCTCGGTGGGTTCCCATGGGTCTTCGGGTGGCTCGATCAGGTGCCAGTCGGGGATGTGCTCGGCGCTCATGCTGCGGCGATCCCTTCGTCGCGGAAGCCTCCGGTGATGGCGGCTCGGATGTCTCGGTCGCTTTGCTGGGCGAGGTGTCCGGCGTCGGTCAGTACGGCGATGGCGTCGGCGTGGTCGATCGCTCCTGCCGCGACGAGCCGTGCGACGCCTCTGGCGGCCCCGTAGAGGGTGGTGCGGCGCCTGCCTTCAGGGGCGTTTCGTACGGCGGCCAGGTGGGCGCTCAGGAGCTTGTCGGGATGGGAGATGCTCCCGCCTCCGGGCCGGGTGGTGGGTTGGCCGGCGGGCGGGTTCTGGACTGCGGGTGGTGGGTCGATCGCGGCGAGGAGTCCGGGCGGGGGCATCTCCACGTCGGTGGCGGTGGTTCCCCACTGGTAGGGGCGGCGGGTGCGGTGGTGGATCGAGGGCGGCAGGACGACGTAGCCGCCGTCGGCCTTGATGTCGATCCCGGGCCGGTTCGGCATCGGCCGGGAGGCGATGTGTTGCCCGGTGTGGTGGCCGGGGTGGCGGTAGTACAGGTGCAGGCCGCCGGAACCGGTGTGGACGTGCAGAGTGCGCGGGACGAGCCGCTGGGTCATCAGGTCGGACAGGCTGTGGTCGCCGCCGTGCGCGGGGTCCACGTCCACCACGAGCAGCCCGGAGACGGCACCGGTACGGACGGCGAGCTGTCCGCGCGGGACGGCGGCGAGGATCGCGGCGACGCGGGCCGGGGCGGTGGTGGCGGCGTAGAACCCGTGGCAGGTCAGGTGCCCGCAGGTCGCCGGGTCGTGGGCGTCGCGTGGGCAGTCGTTGCAGTTGGCAACGGGTCGCTTGGAGCGTCCGAGCACGAACACCGGCCAGCCACGGTCGGCGGCTTGCAAGGCGGCGATCAGCATGCCTGTCACGGGAAGATTCCTCCTCGAGTCGCGGGGTCAGGCGGCGTACGGGTAGGTCGTGCTCTGCGGGGTGTGGTCGCACACCGGGCAGTCAGGGTCAGTTCTGTCGTGGTCGGCGTGGGCGATGCATGCCTCACACCGGCCGTCCGACGTGGGGATGCAGTAGTCCCAGACCAGGCCACACAGGCGGCAGCGGCGGCGTGCCCGCATGGCCTTGTCGAGGGCGTTGAGCTGGTCCGGGGAGGTGACGCGGGACGGTTTCGCGAGGTCGAGGCGGTACAGCCAGGCCCACCGCTGCCCGCCTCGCCACACCAGCAGCGCGTACGGTTCCTGGCCGCCGGGACAGATCCGCATCGCACGGAGCTGGCGGCGCGTGGCCAGGCCGGCGGGTGCCCACCGGAACCGGAACACCGGTGTCCCGTGGTGGTCCCAGCCGAGTGCCTGTTGGCCGTTCCACAGCTCGATCCAGCGTGACGCGGCCGGGTGCAGACTCGCCTTGTCCAGCAGACGCGGGGCCATCAGAAGTGCCACCACCGGCGGCGGCGTTCGGCGCGGTCGAGCCGGTCTCGGGCGGCAAGCGCTTCGTCGGTCTCGTTCTCGGTCGAGTACTGGGTGAAGTCGGCGAGCGCGGCCTTGTACTCCTCAGCCGGGCTCAGCGCCTCGGTGTCGGCGGGCTTGCGGGTCCTGCGGGAGTTGCGCGAGGTGCGGGTCATGACGGTTCGGTCTCCTGGATCGGTCGTGGGTCAGCGGTTGCGGCGGTTGTGGTGGTTGCGGTGGTGGTCGATGAGGCGTCGGCCGATCCGGGTGCGTCGGCCGGTGCCTTTGCAGCGGCGGCAGTTGCGGAAGGCCTTGCCGTGCGGGGCGCGGGACTTGCCCGAGCCTGCGCACTTGGTGCAGTTGGCGTAGGGGAAGATCAGGCAGCCGAGCAGGTAGAGCGCGACGACGGCCAGGCCGGTGCCGATCCAGACGGCGACGCGTTGGGTGTGGGTCAGCGGCTGGTGCTCGGTCACGATGCTGGCGGGCAGAACGGTCGCGGCGAACAGCCACAGGAGATGGTTCGCGGGCACCACAGTCAGTCACCTTCTGTAGTCGGATGTAGGCGTGCCGAGTGGAGGCGGCGGCCCTGGTGCGGGTCGTTCGCCGGGATCTGGGGTCGGGGTTAGCTGCCGGTGATCGGGTTAGGTTCCTCACTCGGCGAGTGAGATCGGGTGAATGTGGCCCTGACCTGCGGTTAGTTACCGAGTGAGCCGAGTTAACCGGGGCCGGAAACGGGCTGGTCAGAGCCGCTCAGAGCGGGTTTCCGACCCCGGGACTCGGAGCTAACTGGCCAGCGACTCCCCGGTCTCCCCGCCGTCGTCCGCCGCGCCGGCGTCCCGCTCCCGCAGCACGATCGCGTTACGGACGGTAGTCGGGTCGAGGGGGTAGCGGTTCCCGGTCGAGGGGACCTTGATGCCGTGGTCCGCAGCGAGCAGTTCCCGCAGCGCCTTGCCGCTCAGCGTCTGGTACGGCGTCCAGGTCGGCGCGAGCCGCTTCAGCAGCGCGGGCACGTCGGCGATGTTGACCAACTCGGTGTCGAGGACCTCGTCCAGGTCGGCGAGCAGGTCGCGAGTCTCGATCGCCGGCCGCTCTACCTCGGTCGGCGCGGGCATGTTGCGCTTCTTGATCGCGGCCAGCGCCCGGTCGATCAGCGGCGTGATCTGGTCGTTGTCCTTGGCAACCGACAGGAAGTACCACTGGACGATCTCCGACCGCGACGCGCTGAATCCCCGTGTGACGGCGGTTCCCCGGTCCTTACCGGCGATCAGGTCGGTGGCGCGGATGCCTTGTTTGTAAGCGCCCTGGCCCAAGAGGGCGTCGTTGGCGGTGTGGTCGGCGACGTAGAACGCGATGCCGTTGGTTGAGTTGCGGGTGATGTCGCGCGGGATGGACGTCGCGGTTGGTGCCTGGGTTGAGGTGATCAGGTGGATGCCGCGCTTGCGTCCGAGTTGGACGATCTGGGTCGCGTAGTAGCTGATCTCCTTGCCGTACTCGGCGTGGTTGTATGCCACGTGGGCTTCCTCGATCAGCGCGACGATGACGTGCAGGCCGACGTTCTTGTCGGCGATCTTGCGGTCAACCTCGGGGATCTCGTAGCGGTCGAGCAGGTCGCCGCGCGACTGCATCTCCTCGAACAGTTCCTTCAGGTCGTCGCGGATCTGGCGCATCGAGTCGTCGTCCGCGCCACGGACGTAGCGCGAGCAGCGCGGCCGGAACCGCTCGAAGTCGAAGTTCATGTCCGGCACCCAGATCCGCAGCTCCGCGGTCGGATCAAGCGCGACGCCCATCATCGCAACGCGGGCGGCGCTGGACTTGCCCTGCTCAGGGGCGCCGCCGACGATCGTGTTCCGCCCGGTGATCGGCATGAAGATCGCGTCGCCGCGCAGCGTGCGGCCCGCCGGAATGCCCTTGAACACGTCCACCAGGCCGCCGTCCAGCAGCGGGTACGGCCCGGCACCTTCAGCGAGTGCGCCCTTGTCGGCGACCCACAGGTCAAGGATTCCGGCCTCGTCGCCCACGGTCGGCCACACCTCCGACGCGGCCCGGTGAAGACCGGTCGCCAGGTCGGTGCGGCGCTTGCCGATCTCGGCAGCGGGCACACCGGCAGGCAGCCGCACCACGGCGTGCGTACCGCGTCCCAACTGCCGCGCCGGCGTGATGAACTGCAGCTTGTAGCCCTCCTTCAGGTAGCGGGTGATGTTGCCGATCCGCAGCGCGTCCAGCGCGCGGGCGATCGTGGACTCGTCCACTGTCGCTTCGTAGGTGTCGTCGCTGGTCGTGACCAGCCAGTTCGGCGGCTCTGCGCGGCGCTTGCCTTCTCGGTACAGGGCCAGCACGAGCAGGAACGGCAGCGCGATCACGAACAGCCCCCACACGAACGTCACGGCGGCGATCACGAAGCCGATCACGGCGAAGAAGCCGAGCCACACGCCGGTGAACGATCCGTTGCCGGTGAGCTTGGTCAGCACGGCGATCACGAACACGGCCAGCGGGATGCCAATGAGCGTCGCGGCGAGCACCTTCACCAGGCCGATGAACAGCCGGGGCAGGTCCATCAACCGGCGGTGGCGGCGCTCGGTGGCCATCTCCTTGCGGTCGGCCCACTCCTTCAGCGCTTCCCGGTCGCCGACCGCCTCGGCGGCCTTGATCTGGCGCCGGTAGACACCCATCGTGGACGCGTCCCACGCCCGCTTCGCGAACGACTCCGCACCCTGCACCACCGTCCAGGTGTGCCGCAACGTCGCCTTGCCCACCTTCACCGTCGGCTCGTGAGACTTGACTGCGACCGCCGCCGACTTCGCCACCCGCGCCGGTGCCATCGCACGGCGCACCACCACCGCACCACGCGACTGCAACCGCCGATCGAGTTCGGCCGACTCCTCCTCCGACAACACGTGAACGTCGCCGTCGTCGGTCTCGTGGTCGCTGTCGTGAACGTCGCCGCCTTCGGTCGCGGGGACTCGCTCGGCATCGACGTGAACGATGGGCTGAACATCGTCCTGAAAGCCGTCCTGAACGTCTTCGTGAATGGTGTCCTGAACGGTTCCGTGATCGTCGCCGTGAAGCCGGTGGACGTTGTCGTGGTCGTTCACGAGGTTCCCTTCCGGGTGGTGGTCACGAGTGGTCGGGTTCGGTGCGGTCGGGCCGTTCATCGGCTCGCCTCTTCGCTGTGGAGCACGGCACGCAGACGGGCACCGATCCACTCGCCGACAGCGGGGGTGACGGCGTTGCCGTAGCCGTCCACCTGGTCGCGGGCAGATCCCCACACCACGTAGGTGCCTGGGTGGTCGCCGAAACTCACGTCGAAGCCGCAGCCCCGGCCGATCTCGTGGGCGGCCATCATCCGGAAGTAGCACTCGGCGAGCGTCAGGTCGGACAGGGCCGCCCGCCACTCTGCCGCGAGTACGGCGGTCGTGTCGCGCGAGGTCAGGGCACCCAGCGGGTCAATGACCGGGTGCGGCGCGGTCTCGGTTCCGGTGGACCCGTTCTGCTTGTACCAGCCGGTGAACAACAGGCCCGGGATCTGCTCTGCGGTGACGGTCGGCATCGCCTCGGTGTGGATGGTCGGAGTGGTGTTCTTCCGGAACGGCAGAACACCACTGGACAGCAGCGCCATAGTCTCCGAGCCACCCTGTGTCGGCAGAGGTTCGGCGGTACCTCGCGCGGCGCCCTGGAAGTTGTCCACGGCCAGCAAGACAGCCTTCTCGTGCGTGGTGGTGACGGTGTCCATCGGGCGGGTGAGGTGCTGCCCGTCGCCGTTGTGGCGGTGTGCAGCGATGACGTGGCCGGTGGACAGGATCGCGGTCTCCTGCTGGCTGGTCTGGGTAGACATCGGCTGCGACAACGAACGCTCGACACCGCGTGTGGACTTGGCGGGCATGAGCACGGCGGGGAAGTCGGCGAACCGCTGACGGCACCGCTCGGCCCGTGCCATCGTCGCCGGGGCCAGCGGCTTATCCCGGTCGCCGATGCGGGTGCCGAGGTTGGACAGGTCAAGCGCGGCCAGCGACGGCGTGTACGGCGGCACCAGCGGGCGACGGCACGACGGGCACCGGTACTCGTACTGCTTGCCGTAGCTGACGGACCCGGTCGGAGTGATCCCGGTCTTCCACGTCCACACGGCCTCTACGACGGTCGAGCAGTGGGAGCACCACGACGGTGGGCGGTGCTCGAGGTCCGGTGTCGGCAGCGACTTGTCCCAGAACACCCAGTAGCCGCGGTTGCGGGACTGCCCGACCCCGAAGAACATCGAGTTCAGGAACAAGACCTTGTGGCAGTAGCCGAGGTTCTCGAACTGGCGCAGCCACCACCGGTAGGTGGACCCGTCCCCGACCTTCCGCTTACCAGGCACCAGGTTTCCCCACGACTGCAGCTCGGTCGTGCACTCCACGAGGATTAGTCGCGGGTGGTGCATGGCGGCGTAGTGCAGGACGCAGTTGGCCGTGGCCCGGTCACGCTCGGAACGGGTGACGCGTTCGTCGTAGTCGGGGTCGTCCAGGTCGAACAGCGTGAGTCCTTGGCTGTACGCCTTCATCGTGTTGGCGGGCGAGTGGTTCACGCAGGACACGCCGGCGGTAAGCAGATCGGCGGCCGGTAGATCCCGTACGTCGTGGTAGTCGGACGATTCCGGATTGGCCAAGTCGGCGATCCAGTGCTCCGTGGTCGGGTGGTTCGCCTCGTGCACCTCGACCTTGTAGGCGTTGTGGTTCGCGGCGGTGATCACGTCAAAACCGGCGCGCACGATGCCCTGTGTCAGGCCACCGAAGCCGGAGAACAGGTCGAGCGCCTCCAACGTGTCGTGTCGGAACCGCCGCCTGCTCACCGCCGGGCGGTGGGTCGCAACCCGTGCGCGGCTCATCAGGCCGCCGCCTTCTCGATCGACTCGACCGCAGCCGCGACGGGCGCGAGCTCATCGCGGACACCGGCGGCCACCTTGGCCGACAGGCCAGCAGAGCAACCCGTCGCCTTGCGCGCCCATGCCGGGGTCACCTCATCAGGGGTGGTTCCGGACTCGACAGCGGCCAGGCCGGCGGCCACGTAATCGGCCAGCAGCATCCGACCCGCCTTGGCGCCTCGGCCGGTCTTCCGGCGAGGTTGTGACGGCTTGCGCGGTGCCCGCGTGGACTTGGTCTTGGAGCCGCTGTCGGGAGATGCCCCCTCCTCCGCCGTAGGAGCCGATTCCAGCGCCACAGGGGCGGGGGGCATCTCCTGCGTCACCACCGGAACGGCGAGCGGTTCGGCGGCCTTCTGAGGGTCGGCCAGCGCGGCGGCCTGTCCGGCCCGCAGTACCGCTTCGGTCAACCGGTCCCGCAGCACCGGCGCGGTCTCGGCGGCACAGAACACCAGCAGCGGCGGAACCGAGTGCAGCACGATCCCGGCCACATCGCCCTTGCCGAACGACGCCCACGTGTTCATCACGTACGTTGCAGCGAACGCGAACCGCTTCGTCCGGCCGATCCACCTCGTGTGGTCGCTCACCTGGTACCGGGCGGTGATCTGCTCCGCACGCAGCACAGCGATCAGCACCAGCGAAACCATCGGGTCCAGCAACCACGCGGCCAGCCACGGCAGCGAACCCACCACCGCGCCACCGGCAGCGAACGCCTGCACATTCACCATCGTGAACGCCAAACCCAACACGATCCCGACCCACATGCACCGATCCACCTGCGTCCGGATCGACTCCACCCGCAGCGCCACCACATCCGGGTGGGTCGAGAGCGCCCGCACCTGCGATGCTTCCGCCGCGGACGCCCGAAGCTTGTCCACTCCGGACGCCTGTCCGTTGCCAGCCGCAACCATCTCGGTCGTGGTCATCGAGTCTCACCTCCGGTGAGGTGGTTGGCGACCCAGCCGCCGGCGTGCGGCAGGGTGTCGGTGGTGTGCAAGACGTGATCGCCGTGCCAGACGATCCACGCCGTCCCCAGCGCCGTACGGGGCGAGACGACCTGCACCAGGTCGAAGCCCGCGAGCTTCCACCAGCCCAGATCGACCTGGACGAGATCCCATACGGGCAGCTCGGCAACCTGTGTAGTCATGCCGCGCCCTCCGACTCCGGGTCGCGGTCGGCCCGCCCCCGGCCCACCTCCAGCACCCGGCGCTCCGCCCGCCTGATCCGGCGCGTCTCCAGCTCCGACGCGTACGGACCGGCGTTGATGAACGCGATCTGCGCGTCCAACAGGTCCAGTTCAGCCGCGATCAGCGGCCACTCCGCCTCGATACCGGCCAGATCCGCAGCGGTCGGCTCCTCGCTGCTGACGGCCGACAGGTGGATGATGCTCATGGGTTGTGCTCCTCTTCAGACGGTTAGTACGACCCAGGCGTCTCGGCGGGTGCCACCGCCGAGACGCCACCTGACTAGGGGGCTAGCCTGCCTAGCCAGATTTCTCGTAGACAGAAAGCTACATAGGCGGGCTAGCCAGGTCAAGCATCTGAACAGGATCGTCCTAGCCTGCCTAGTCAGCTAGTAGGCTTGCGGCCATGGAGCAACAGCTAGATCCGTCTGACCCGCGACCGCCGTTCAAGCAGGTTGCCAACGCTCTACGCGCGGCGATCCTCACGAAGAAGGTGAAGGCGGGCGAAAAGCTCCCGTCTCAGAACGAGCTGGCGACGCAGTACGGCGTTGCCCGGATGACCATCCAGCAGGCACTACGGATCTTGCGCGACGAGGGCTTGATCGTGTCGCGCGTCGGCAGCGGTGTGTACGTACGCGAGCAGGCAGACCAGGCCGTCGGTCTTCGTCCGCACATTGAAAAGGCATTCGAGCAGGACGCCGTACGGATCGACTTCGCCGGGCTGACCGGGGAAACACTCCTCGGCGCGCTTGAGGAGCCAATCGACCGCATTAGGCGCGGCCGTCTAACTCCGCAGTCGATCAATATCCGCATGCTCCTGCCGGATTTCAACCAACCGATTGCCGTGCCGTCTCGCGCCGGCGACGCTCCTGGAGATGACTCGCGCGTACGGGCTCGAGTAGCACGAATTGCGCACAGGTCGGCAGGCGAGATCATCCAGTCTGTCCGCGAACTCGGGGAGCTGGGACTCGTCTCGAAAACCCAAGTTGAGGCGCGTGTGGTTGTCGGGCTACCGATGATGTTCAAGCTCTACGCCTTGAACGATGAGGAGATCTTCTTCGGGTTCTACCCAGTCGTGGAGCGCGAGGTAGAGATCGAGGGACAGGCCGTCTCGATCTTCGATGCGGTCGGCAAAGACACCGTCCTTTTCCATCATTCGACCAGCGACAACGACCAGGCCACGGGATCTCAGTACGTCGACCAGGCTCGCCGGTGGTTCGAGAGCCTTTGGGGCACGCTCGGGCAGGTCCGCGACCTGTGACTACTGATCCACTCCGGCAGTTGTTCGCGTCGGCCGAGGCAGTCCTGTTCGACTTCGACGGACCGATCTGCTCCGTATTCGACGGCTATCCTGCGCAGCGCATCACGGCCGAGCTGCTCAAGCTGGCCGGCGCGATCCCCCACGACCTTGACGATGCCCTGCGCAAGGCTTCCGGGCCTCACGACCTGCTGCTAGCGGCCGCCGATGATCCGGGACTCGCTACACGGCTTGAGCGTGCCCTACAGGCCGCCGAGCTGAAAGCAGTGGAGTCGGCACTGCCTACTCCTGGGGCAGCAGAGTCGCTGTCCGCCTGCCAGAGCAGCGGGAAGTTGGTCGCGATCGTGAGCAACAACTACGCCGAAGCCGTCGTGCGCTACCTCACCCGCATCGGCTTGGCCGACCTTGTAGCCCATGTCGAGGGACGCGACCCCGCCGACCCAACTCTGATGAAGCCCAGCCCTCACCTGATTGAGAACGCTACAAGGGCACTCGGTGTGCGTGCGGCAGTATGCGTCTTCATTGGCGACCAGACGAGCGACATGGAGGCCGGTCGCACAGCCGGAGCCCGAACGATTGGTTACGCAAACAAACCAGGCAAGTCCGATGCCCTGGCGGTTGCCGGGGCCGAAGCGGTTGTGGCCACAATGTCGGAGGTAGCCGCAGCGATCCGATGACGGACGTTCCAGAGGCGGCCGAACTATTGGGGGGCAGATGCCAGTCGTTTCGGGGACGGTAATGGTTCGTCCTGCGCGGGTAGGGATCGTGCTGGATGGTCCCAGCCTGACTGATCTGGCTTCTGCCGTCCGCGCGGCGTCTTCAGCCTGGGGCGGAATGTACTACCCGATCATCGATCTGGCACGCCAGGATGACTGGCGTAGGACCATGGAAGCACTTGCGGTCGACTTCCTGTGGCCGATTATGGAGACGCCTGCGGCCGAAGAAATTGCTAGACAAGTCGGGTGGACGTGGCGCGGAGCTAAGCAGTTTGGCGCGTTTGCCCCACCCGAAGCAGATAGCTCGATACTGCATCGCGTGTTGCGCGCAGACGAATGGATACCGACACTCGCACCAGACTCGCTTATTGCGCCAAACTGGGCGGATGACGACCCTCTGGCAGCTCTGTTTTCGACGTGGCTAGGCAGAATCGATGATAGCGACATACTCTCAAGTGAACGCTATTTGCCGACCGCCCGACAGGTTTCGTTCGCATCTAGCGAGCCTTTGCCAAGTTTCACCGGTTCCGTGACGCCCATCAGACTCACCGCGAGTCAGATTGATTACCAAGGCGAGACCGTCGGCTCGGGAGTTTTAGTAATCGACCCCGGCAACGTACAGAATCTCATTCGATTCTGGAACATCCGCGCAGCAGGCGGAGGAGTCATACCTTGGCCTCGTGGTCACGACGGATTCGCTGAACCCTTGGTTAGACAGTGGCTAGAAAGCCTGTACCCGGCCGCGGCTGAAAGAACGCGCGAGAGATACATCAATCTCGAAGTCATCGACTCTGAGTCCGATGAATCACCAGAGCTATTGCGAAGCCTGCTTAACGAGTTTGGCATCGACTCGACCACCGCTTCGTTCGCTTACCCTCATGGCTGGTACAACAGGCACCCCCTGATGACTGAGTATGTCGTGGACTTTTCATCCACGGCCAGCAATGAAGACTGGTCCATCACCGCATCGACACCGAGCTTGCCTTTCGCGCGCAAGTGGGACGGGTGGCCGGGAGTAATCGCGGCCGAGGTAGGCATCTACCGCGACGAGACCGGCCCGGACCGAGCGGCCTACGCGCCGAGACTCCGCCGCATCTCCGACTTCATCGTCAACGCAGACAATATGTCGCCCTTTCAGCGCGCAACGGGCGAGGGCGCTGTCTACGGACTACAGGCGTCGACCAAGAGCGTTAACGTCGCCTTGCTACATCCGCTCGACATCTTTTCGACTATGTTCAATAAGGACGATGCCACCTTCGATCAGTCCGACGACGGACGATTTTCAACCCGGCTCGCTGAGACCCTCGGTGCGACCATCACGACGGCAGCAACTCAGCCCGCGGTGCGTGCCGTCTTGATGGAAACATCTGAGCATTCAGAGGCAGGCATCTCGTTCCCGCATTTGCTACAGATCGCCGAGCGCGAACGCGGCATGTGGCCAGACATCTTCCAGCGCACGACGCCCAAGGATTATGCCAGGCAGGTCGTGATGTGGCTCTTGGACCGCAATCTTCTGCGTCCAGTGCTGCCCGTCAAGTGCCCGAAATGTCGCAATGAGTCGCTACTCGATCCTGACTCAATCTCACACACGCTCATCTGTGAATTCTGCTCCTGGCGGTTCACGCTTGGCGTCACGCTCGGCCGCGAGGGTCGGCGCGCCGACTGGCGTTACAGACTCTCTGGCCATGTAGCAAAGTCGAAATTGAAGGCAGCTCTGCCGGTTCTGGCGACCAATGCCGTCCTGTCCGCCATCAAGCGATCGAACCCCTCCCTGACGAAGCTAGACGGTCTTTTGATCAAGAGCAAAGACCTCGAAGCAGAATTCGACGTTGCCGCTATAGTCGATAGCACCAATCCGACGGTCGTACTGGGTGAAGTCAAGAACTCTAACAAGATCAATGCACAAGACATCGCCAATTTGACGGCAGCTCAAGCCATGCTTCGATCAGTCAATATCGATTGCTACATCCTCGTCGCGACGCTCAAGCAGCAACTTGCGTCAGAGGAAATCTCTCTCCTGCGAGAGTTGTGCGAACGCGCCCCACAAGTACTTCACAGTGATGGACTGATTCTGCCTGCAGTCCCCATAGTGTGGACTGGAAGCGATCTCTCGGTGCCCTGGTCGTCCGAGCAACACCCGTGGCGAGGCGAGGATCATTGGCAGGGAGCCTCGTCCATCGCGCTCAACTCGTGCAAGAAGAATCTCGCACTCGACGCCTGGGGCATGGCCGGCGGCGGCCCATCGGATCCACGCTTCGCGTTCGCCTGGCAAACCGACTGACGCAGAGTTCTCCGGCGTCCGCGACAGTAGGCCAGGTGCATCGACCTGTGCGTGGTCTGAGTTTTGGTCTCAGTCGTGACCGTTCATTGCCGTTCAGCGACGTACATCGGTTCGGTCCTCCAGCCGAGATGGACGGGCCGTCGAGCTATCACGAACGAAGATCAGAGGAATAACCCAGCAGGAGGTCGAGGCTTTCTCCAACGGCCGTCCAGTCATGGGGCAGCTAGCCGCGCGACCCCGGGTGGTCTGCGGACTGGGGTCCCCGTAGCCGCATTCTAAAGCGGCACGTGACGGGCCCTGACTCGTGACCCTGCCCGAGGGCGCACCACCAGATGGCGCAGACGGTGCATGCCGCGCGACAGTTATCCATAGGCCGGAGAACACATCCCCTCGGACGCCCTGTCGGTCTGGGGCCTATTTTGCTACTGCAATGATTATTCCAGCGATCCCCGCAATCGCACCGACGGCGCTCCAGATCACGTCCCAATTTCGCGGAGCACGTGAGCCATCTGGCATCAACTCGAACCACCGACGCCCGCGCAAGAACGAACTGGACCCAAATGCCAATAGTATTCCCGCCAGGAAAATGCACCAGGGGATAATTGAGTCTCTCTCAAAGACTCCCATGTTCGGGTTCTCGTGCATGACAAGCAGGGAAGAAGTCCCGAGCCCCAGAATGACCATTGCCATCGGCGCTACAAGCCCGCCTAGAATTGAACGTTCACCAAGACACCAATCGCGAAAACGAAGCAGCCATCTCGGTGCCTTCCGGATGGACCAGAGGCGCTCCTCGATGCGCAGCGCGTGCGCTCGCGCCTCTCCGCTACCTAATGTCGCAATGGATGAGCGATCCTCGCCGAACTCAATCTGGACCAACAGGATGCTTGCATCCGAGAAAGCGATTCGAGCGAAAAGTGTCTCGACCGCGGCGAGGGACGCGACACGGTCCAGGTCCTCTATGCTCTCTAAAGCCGATTCGGCTTGGGATACGCCTCGCCACTGAACTTTCAGGCTCCGTTTAACAGCCTTGCCCTCCACCAAGAGACCGAGCAGATCTTTGGCCTCGCTCAGCATTAGTGAGATCCGCGGAACCCTCACGACTTCTGGCGTTGGCGGAGGGGCTATCAGCGGCATAGAACTTGGCTGACCGACGTCACTCCCGACCACAGACAACTGCTTTTGACTGGCGGTCTCCGAATCCCCACCAACCGGCTTATTCTCATTCGTCGCCGACATTCGGCCCCCTCATTGCAATTGATCGCGGGCCCGAGTCCCCCCCGTGCCCATGGGCGCCTAAGACTACCCCCTGCTGAGCCCGAAAACGGGCCAGGCATCCGATCGTCAGTTTGAGGCCCGGCAGCGGGATCGAGCCCTGGTCTCCGATGGCTCCCGGATCGAATTCTGTGTGGCCAGGTCCTGACGTGCCCAAGGGACTCTGGTCTCAGTTTTGGTCTCATTCATGACCGTTCATCGCCGTTCAGGGACGTACGCCGGGGTCGCCGCGCAGGCGAGCCGGATGGCCAGAGCACCGTCCCGGACGGACTTCCAAGGAATTGGAAAGCGTGTTGGGGGCAACCCCTCACGAGTTCGAATCTCGTATCCTCCGCCATCTCAGAGGGCCGGATCACTATCGTGGTCCGGCCTTTTGGCGTTCGCTGTCGCGCTCTCGTCTCAACGGGCCGACCACGGTTGCTGTCCGTTGGGCTGACTGCCATCTGACGTTCATGCGCGTTCCGCTGCGCCGGTCGTTCGTGGTTCTTAGCGTCCGTCTGTGTGCGCACCACTGGGCTGCCGCAGACCGCTGTCGGGTTCGGACGGCTGCTGTCCGGTTGGTGTTCGGCTGCACCCGACGACGCGAAAGGCCCCCGGAATGTCCGAAGCACCCAAGCAAACTCGAATCTCTCGTCGGAACGCGCTCGGCGTCCTCGGCGCGTCCGTGTCCGGCGCCGCCGCCGGGCCGCTGATCCTCGGCGCCGGAACCGCCGAGGCAGTCCCGGCGAGGTCGGAGGTCACCGGGCTCACCACCGGCTCGACCACGACGCCCGTCCAGGGCCTGCACCTGACCTTCGGCGCCGACCCGCGCCACCAGATGGTCGTCTCCTGGGTCACCGACGCGGCCGTCAAGAAGCCGCGCGTCGTCTACGGCACGCTGAGTGGCGGCTTCGGCTCGACGGTGCACGCTACGACGAAGACCTACGTGGACGGCACCTCCGGGCGGACCGTCTGGGTCCATCACGCGCTGATCAACAACCTCAGGGCCGATACCGACTACCTGTACGCAGCGCAGCACGACGGCGCCACCCCCGACGCCGGCACCTTCCACACGGCGCCGTCCGGCAGGGCTCCGTTCACCTTCACCAGTTTCGGCGACCAGGGTTCGCCCAGTGTGACGTGGAAGGCCGGAGCGAACCCGGCCGACGCCTCGGGCCGGGACTTCGAGCCCAACGCCACGCCCGCCTCTGCCGACATCGTCACCGGCATCGAGAAGGTCGGCCCGCTGTTCCACCTCCTGAACGGTGACCTGTGCTACGCCAACACCGGCCCCGACCGCGTCCGCGTCTGGCACGACTTCCTCGCCAACAACAGCCGCTCGGCGCGATTCCGTCCGTGGATGCCGTGCGCGGGTAACCATGAGATCGAGGCGGGGAACGGCAAGCTCGGTCTCGACGCCTATCAGACCTACTTCGAGCTGCCCTCGACCGAGAACCAGCCCGAGCTCGACAACCTCTGGTACTCCTTCACGGTCGGCTCGGTGAAGGTGATCGCCCTCCAGAACGACGACATCGCCCTGCAGGAGGGCGGCGATATCTACATCAACGGCTACTCCGGCGGCCGGCAGCTCGCCTGGCTGGAGCGGGAGCTCAAGTCGGCACGAGCCTCGAGCGACATCGACTGGATCGTGGTCTGCATGCACCAGGTGATGATCAGCTCTGCGACCGCCGCGAACGGCGCCGACGTCGCACTGCGCGCGGCGTACGGGCCGCTGTTCGACAAGTACGGCGTCGACCTGGTGGTCTGTGGCCACGAGCACGACTACGAGCGCTCATTGGCGGTGCGTGGCGTCGTCCCCGGCAGCGTCACTCTCACACCGAACCCGAGTCAGACCGCACTCGACGTGGTCGACAGCGCGCACGGTACGACGCACATGGTCCTCGGCGGTGGCGGCGTGTCCGGCATCACCAACAACAGCTTCACGACCGACGACGCCGACGGTCACGGACATCACTCGGCACTCGTCCAGATGGAGCACGTCGGTAAGTTCAACTCGGTCAAGGAGCAGGAGACGGCGATCTGGATCGGCGTCCGCGACGCGGAGCACCCGTACGGCTTCGCCGAGTTCAGCGTCGATCCGGGCCGTCACCCCGGTGACATGACCCGCATCTACGTCACCTACTACAACATCATCACGCCCACCGGCGAGCTGTCGGTTTTCGAGAAGTTCACACTCCAACGCCGCCGTAGTGACGGCGGCCACGGCGGGCACTGATCACGTCTCCTCCGCAAGCTTCCCAGGCACGAAGCCGCAGGTCGGCGGGTGATTCTGCCGCAGGAGACGAGAACGACAGAGGGGGCCGGGCGCTTGGCGTCCGGCCCCTCTGCATGGTGCTAGAGGCACAGGCAGAAGGGGTTGCCGTGGGGGTCGAGCATGACTCGGACGTGGGCTTGGGGCTGGTCGACGGCGAGGGTTGCGCCTGCTTGGAGGGCCCAGGTGACGGCCTCGTCTAGGTCGTCCACGCCTATGTCGAGGTGCGTTGTCGCGTTCTGATGACCGGGCTTGCTTGGCCAGACTGGTCGCTCGTGGTGCTGGTCGGACTCGATGTTGATGGCGAGGAGGGTCCTGTCTGGGGCGTCCTCGGGTGGGTGGAGCTGGCCCCAGCCGCCTTTCGGGCCTTCGTCGACGATCTGCCAGCCGAGCAGGCGCTCGTAGAACCTGGCCAGCTCCCGGGCGTGCGGCTCCGGTGCTGCCGTGATGGTGACGGCGCCTATCCGCATTCGAGGTCGCGTCATGCGGGAACCGTACACGTGCCTCAGCTGCGTAGTTCGGTGTTGAGGCGGGCGGCCTGGCGGGTTAGGTGGTCGCGTTCGGGGAAGTTGGAGGCTGCGTGGGCGGCCTCGGCGTACAGGCGGGCTGCGGTGGCCAGGTCGCCGGCGCGTTCGTGTAGGTAGGCGGCGGCTGCGGTGTGGCGAGGTAGGGCGGGGTCCAGGACGGCCAGGGCGGCTAGACCGGCGCGGGGGCCGTCTGCCTCGCCTAGGGCGACTGCACGGTTGAGGCGGGCTACCGGGTTGTCGGTGAGGCGGATCAGCTCGTCGTACCACTCGACGATCTGGACCCAGTCGGTCTCCTCGGCGGTCTGGGCGTCGGCGTGGAGGGCAGCGATAGCGGCCTGGGCCTGGAATTCGCCCAGCCGGTCGCGCGCGAGGGCTGCCTGGAGTATCTCGACTCCTGAGGCGATCAGACTGGTGTCCCAGAGGCTGCGGTCCTGCTCTGCGAGCGGTACGAGGCTGCCGTCCGGGCGGGTCCGTGCAGGACGCCTGGCGTGGTGGAGCAGCATGAGTGCGAGGAGGCCGGCGACCTCCTCGTGGTTGGTGATGGCAGCCAACTGCCGGGTGAGTCGGATTGCCTCAGCAGCGAGGTCTACGTCGCCGGAGTACCCCTCGTTGAAGACCAGGTAGAGCACGCGGACCACCGTGGCGACGTCACCGGGCTGGTTGAAGCGGACTCCCGATACGGTCCGCTTGGCGCGGCTGATCCGCTGAGCCATGGTTGCCTCAGGCACCAAGTACGCTTCGGCGATCTGACGCGTGGTCAGACCGCCCACCGCGCGCAGCGTCAGCGCGACGGACGACGCCGGCGTCAACGAGGGGTGAGCGCACAGGAAGTACAGCTGCAGCGTGTCGTCCACAGCGCCACCCGGAGCAGGTGTCGGCTCGGCCTCGACGCGTTCTTCGCGGTTCCGGCGGGAGTTCTCGGCGCGGGTAGCGTCCAGGAACTTGCGCCAGGCAACAGTCACCAGCCAGCCCTTGGGGTCCCGCGGCGGGTCGCTCGGCCAGACACGCACGGCTTCGAGCAGAGCGTCCTGTACGGCGTCCTCGGCCGGCGCGAAGTCGGCCCCACGCCGTACGAGGACGCCTATCACTGCGGGTACGAGATCCCGCAGCAGTTGCTCGTTCACTCGGTGACCGTGGGCGGCTCGCCCCAGAACGGCCGGACCTCGAGCCATTCGTGCAGCGGCTTCCCACCGGGACCAGGAGCCGCCGAGAGCTCAGCAGCCAACGCCACCGCACGGTCCCACGACTCCACGTCGATCACGTACCACCCGGCGATCAGGTCCTTGGTCTCGGCGAACGGTCCGTCGGTCACTGGCGGTTGCCCCTCCCCGCCGTACCGCACGAACGCGCCCTCGGGCGTCAGCGCCTGCATGTCGATGAACTCGCCCGTCTCCTCCAGCCGCGCGCCGAAGTCGCTCATGAACTGCAGGTGGGCGTTGATCTCCTCGGGCGTCCACTGGTCCATCGGACCGGCATCCACGACGGGGGCCGGGCCGCCTTGGTAGTGCTTGAGTAGCAAGTACTTGGCCATCAGATTCTCCCTGTCTCAGTTGAGCTGCTCGGCGAGGCCGATGATGACGCCCCCGAGGGCGCGGACGTAGCAGAGCCGGTAGGTGTCGCCGTACTGCACGACCTCAGCGACCAGCTCGGCGCCGTGTTTGCGCAGCCGGGGCAGCAGCTCCTCGATGTCGTCGACGCGGTACATGACGCGGTGCATGGCAACCATGTGGTACGGCGCATTCTCGGGTACGGCGGGACTCGCCACGGGCGTCAGGTACTGCGACAGCTCGAGCCGCCCGTGCCCGTCCGGCACCCGCATCATCGCGATCTCACAGCGAATACCGTCGATCCCGACCGTCTTGTCCGCCCACGGCCCCTCGACCTGCGCCCTCCCCTCCAATTCCAGCCCAAGCTCGGTGAAGAAGGCGACAGCGGCATCCATGTCCGCAACGACAATCCCGACGTTGTCCATCTGAATCATGACGGTGGCTCTCCTAGCTCCTCGCAATCTCTGACATCCCCGGGACGAACCCACTTTCACGTTCTCGACATCACACCCGAAGATTTCCGGAAATTAGTTCACGCGGGCGCGGTCCGGGGCCTCGGTGAGGATTTGGTGGGCGGTTTGGGTGGGGGTTTGGGCGGAGGTGTCGAGCCACCAGCCGGTGGTGCCGAAGTCGCGTTTCATGGTGGCTTCGAGGGTTTCGTAGTCGTCGAAGTCGAAGCGGTCGGCCGGGTCGCGGATGGTGTTGCGGTGGCGGCAGGTGTCGATTCCTGGGGACAGGACGACGAAGAGGACCTGGCGGGGTGCGAGCAGGTCGAGGAAGAAGTCCAGCTTCTCGCGGGACGCGACCATGGCGTCGATCAGTGGAGTGAAGCCGGCGTCGATGAAGTTGTTCGCGACGGCGCACAGGTTGCGGTGCAGGAGTTCTACCTGGCGGGCTGCCTCGTCAGCGGGCTCGCCGAGGGCCCAGACGAAGCCGTTGACGATCAGCCGGTTGAACTCGTCGCCGTCGAGTCGAGCCGACCGTGAGAGCTGCTGGGCGACCAGTCTGGTGACGGTCGATTTGCCGGCGCCGGGCATTCCGGTCACCAGGATGCAACTAGTCATCACGGCTCCCAGGGGAGACCAGACCGGTCTCGTAGGCGAGGACCACGGCCTGGGCTCGGTCGCGCAGGCTCAGTTTGGCGAAGATGCGGGCGACGTGGGTCTTCACGGTGGCCTCGCTCAGGGCGAGTTCCGTGGCTAGCTCGGCGTTGGAGAGGCCATGGCCCATCAGGGTGAGTACCTCCAGTTCGCGTGGGGTCAGGCTGGTCAGGTCACGGTGGATGGCCGGTGCTGTCGCAGCCGGTACGGCGAACCGCTCTACCAGCCGACGGGTGATCGACGGGGCCAGGAGCGCGTCACCGGTGGTCACCAGGCGTACTGCGGCTGCCAGGTGCTCCGGCGTGACGTCCTTCAGCAGGAAGCCACTCGCCCCAGCTGCCAGAGCGGCGTACACGTAGCGGTCGAGGTCGAAGGTCGTGAGGATCAGTACGCGGCAGTCAGTCGGGCCGGCGAGGATGCGGCGGGTGGCCTCGAGGCCGTCCATGACGGGCATGCGGATGTCCATCAGTACGACGTCCGGGCTCAGACGTCGTACCGCGTCCACAGCCTCCGCACCGTCCGCTGCCTCTCCGACGACCTCGATGCCGCGGGCTTTGAGGATCATCTGGAAGCCGGTCCGCACCAGGGCCTGGTCGTCCGCGATCACCACTCTGGTTGTCATGGGCGCTCCAGCGGGAGCTTGGCGCGTACCCGGAAGCCGCCGCCGAGTCGTCGACGGGCGTCCAGGTCGCCGCCGTACACCGCCACCCGCTGCTTCAGCCCGAGCAGACCGCGTCCGCCGCCTTCCGGAGTGGGCGGCCGACCGCCGGTCAGGATGCTAGGGCCGCTGTTGAGGATCTCCACGCGCAGAGCATGGGGTGCGTACCGCACTGTCACCTCAGCCTTCACACCGTCGCCGTGCTTCAGCGCGTTCGTCAGCGCCTCCTGAATGATCCGGTACGCCGTGACGTCGACGCCCGTCGGAAGCGGGCGAGGCTCTCCGGACACCCGCACCTCCACAGGTAGTCCAGCAAAGGCGATCCGGTCGATCAGCTCACTGAGCCGGCTCAAAGTCGGCTGCGGCGAGAGGGCCTCGTCGTCCTCACCTGCGGCCTTCGGCGCGAGCACACCGAGTAGGTGGCGCAGCTCAGCCATGGTGTCGCGACCTGCTGCCTCTACTGCAAGCAGAGCCGCCTCCGCGTCACCAGGCGACGTTGCCAGGACTTGCCGAGCCGCACCGGTCTGGATGACCATCACGCTGACGTTGTGGCTCACGATGTCGTGCAGGTCGTGCGCTATCCGTGCCCGCTCGGCGTCGACCGCGCTGCGGGCCGCCGTCTCCCGTTCACGCTCCAGCAACCACCCGCGCTCCTCCAGCGCTCGGGTATGGGCACGCCGCGCCCGGATGAGTGCGAACGCGAGCACACCGGCCAGCACGGCCAGTACGGCGACGAGCAGCCACAGGGTGATCACACCTCCACTGTCCCAAAGCTGCTCGCCGAACCACATCATCCGCCCGGCGCACGCCGTACATCTGCAGGATGACGGCCCGCGGAGATTACGTCGGCAGGGTGACGTCAGCGGCGGCTGAGCGGCCCTAGCGTGAGCAGCATGACGGAGGACCTAGGCAACGAACAGGCGGTCGTACGGCTCACCGACGTGCGCAAGGAGTACGGCGAATCGGTCGCGCTCGACGGTGTGTCGCTGGAGATCCACGCCGGCGAGGCGGTCGCGGTCATGGGACCGTCCGGCAGCGGCAAGTCCACACTGCTCAGCATGGTGGCCGGACTGGACCGGCCGACGTCAGGAGCCGTCGTGGTGCACGGCGACGACCTGGGGTCGCTGAACGAGAAGGGGCTGGCACTGTTCCGGCGCCGCCGGATCGGCATGATCTTTCAGTTCTTCAACCTGCTGGACGACCTGTCTGCTCTCGACAACGTCGCACTGGCCGCGCAGCTCACTGGTACGTCGGCGCCGCACGCACGCAAGCGTGCACTCGAGCTCTTCGAGGAGCTGGGCATCAGCGACCGCCGCAACACCTACCCAGCGCAGCTGAGCGGCGGTGAGCGACAGCGTGTCGCCGTCGCACGCGCACTGATGAACCGTCCGGCGATTCTGCTCGCCGACGAACCCACTGGTGCGCTGGACACCCGTGCCGGCGAGCAGGTGATGGACCTGCTGCTTGACCTCAACCAGATCGGTCAGACGCTGCTGCTGGTCACCCACGACCAGCAGCTGGCCACGCGGTGCGCCAGCCGGGTCATCGACTTCGTCGACGGCCAGATCGCCGGCGAGCGCGCTCTGGAGCGTACGTCGTGAGCGCCGTCTGGCCGGTGTCGCGCGCGGCGGTACGCCGACGTCGCGTGCAGACCGTGGTGATCGGCGTCGTCGTACTGCTCTCTACCACGATGATCGTCGTCGCACTGGGGTTGCTGGCGGCTTCGAGCGGCCCGTTCGACCAGGCGTACTCCCGGCAGAGCGGTGCGCACCTGGTGGCGTCGTACGACCCCAGCAAGGTCAGCGACAGTCAGCTGACCAAGTCGGCGGCCGGTGCAAAGGCGTACGCCGGTCCGTTCGCTCTGGCGACACTGGATCTGGGGTCGAACGGGAGCTTCGGCGAACCGGAGTCCCTGGTGACGGTCGGACGCGCCGACCCGGGCGGACCGGTCGACCGCCTCAACGTCTGGAAGGGGCGCTGGGCGGCCAAGGCGGGTGAGATCGTCCTGAACCGGAACCCCACCGCATCCGAGGGCTTTGGTGCACCGACTCTCGGATCGACTATGAACGCGGGGGGACAGACGCTGACGATCGTCGGCTTCGCGTACAGCGTGAGCCAGTCCGGGGATGCGTGGGTCACACCGGCACAGATGACCTCACTGAAGCCGACAGCCACGCAGATGCTGTACCGCTTCGCTCAGGCGGCGACCAACGAGCAGGTGTCTGCCGGCCAGGCCGCAGTAACCTCCGGACTGCCGTCCGGCGCACTGGTGGGCACGCAGTCGTACCTCGGGCTGCGAGCACTCGCTACCGGTGAGCCGAACACGTTCGTGCCGTTCCTCATGGTCTTCGGCTGGCTGGGTCTGGCTGTCGCAGTGCTGATTGTCGCCAACGTGGTCAGTGGCGCTGTGGTCTCCGGCTTCAAGCACATCGGCGTACTGAAGGCGCTGGGTTTCACACCGACACAGGTCATGGCTGTTTACCTGACGATGATCTCCATCCCCGCGATCATCGGATGCGCCGGCGGCACCGTGCTGGGTAACGTGCTCGCAGAGTCCTTGCTGACAAGGGCTTTCGAGAACTATGGCGCCGAGGGTGTCACCGTGCCCATCTGGGTGGACGTGGCCGTCGTACTCGGCGTACCTGTGCTGGTGGCGCTGTCTGCGCTTCTGCCGTCGCTGCGGGCGCGGAGTCTGTCGGCAGCTGAGGCGATCAGTGCGGGCAGTGCTCCCCGGGCAGGACGTGGGCTGCGGGTGCAGCGTTGGCTGAGCGGTACTCGGTTGCCGCGGGCAGTGTCCCTTGGACTGGGGCTCCCGTTCGCACGGCCTGCCCGTACCGCGTTGACGCTGGCGGCCGTCGTACTGGGGGTGACGAGTGTGACGCTGGCGGTCGGGCTGGGGAAGTCGCTCACGACCTACCAGACTGCTGCTAGTCGGGTGGATGCCGTGGACGTAGCGCTGTTTGCGCGCCCGGCTGACGGCGGACCGGGGGCGAACGATCCGCAGGCACCTCCTGCGCCCAAACTGAGCGATGCGGCGGACGAGGCGCTGATCCGGTCGACGCCGGGCGCAGAGTCAGTCGCTGCGAGTGCGGATCTGCCGATGCGGCTGGCTGGGACCAGTACGGACTTGCGGGTGTCGTTCTATCGCGGGGACTTCCAGCAGCTCGGCTATCGGATCCTGGACGGCCGCTGGTTCGACGGTCCGGGTCAGGTGGTCGTCTCGGAGCGGTTCCTGCGGCAGCGTGGTCTGGCGGTCGGCGACACCATCACGCTGCAGTCCGAGGGGAAGACCGTACGGGCGCAGATAGTTGGTAAGGCGATGTACAACTCAGGTGATGAGGTGCTGTCGAACTGGCAGACGCTGGCGCTGGTGGCACCGTCGCTGCGGGCGTCGCTGTACGAGATCAACGTCAAGCGGGGTACGGATCTGGATGCGTTCGTGCAGGCGGTCCAGAAGGGTGACCCGGGTCTGATCCGGACCGACGGTCAGGACGCCGGCAGCTTCGTCGCGATCGTGCTGGCGACGGTTGTACTGCTCACTCTGATGCTGGGGACGGTAGCTGCGCTGGGTGTCTTCAACACCGTCATCCTCAACACCCGAGAACGGCGCCGCGATCTCGGCATGCTGAAGTCGATCGGGATGACACCTGCCCAGGTCACCATGATGGTCGTGACGTCGATGACCGCTCTGGGCGCTGTCGGCGGCGTACTAGGTATTCCGTTGGGGATCGTGGCGCATCGCCTGGTCGTCCCGGCGATGGCCAACGGCGCTCAGGTGGAGGTCCCGGCGTTCATGCTCCAGGTCTATCCCTGGTCGCTGCTGCTCCTCCTGGTGGTCGCCGGGATCCTCATCGCCGCCGCCGGCGCCTATTTCCCTGCGCGCTCAGCAGCCAACACCACGATCGCCAAGGTCCTCCACAACGAATGAAAACTGTCGGAAGGCCTTGATAGGAAGACTTTCATGGGAGACAGAGCGCGAGTCGTAGTGTCGGTGACGGCCTCGGTCGACGGACGGGTGACCGTCGGCCGGGACCGTCTCCTGCTGTCCGACGAGGCCGGGAAGCTGTGGCATTCGTTGTGGCCGGACGGGTTCATGACGATGAACAATGCACGTACTGCGTTGCTGGAGGAGTTGTACGCGCCGACGGCGATCCTCGAAGGCAGCGGGACGTTCGTCACTGTGGACACCGGGCCATTGGAGTTGCCCGAAGCAACCATTTCGTACGACGACTTCCTGCCGGACGACGTGGTGCACGATCCGGAGCACCGCAAATGGTTCACAGTTGTGGACGGTCGCGGGCGCGTCCAGTGGAGGGAGAAGGGCGGGGGCGGGACCGACCTGCTGGTCCTCACCTCCCGTGCCACGCCGGCGGCGTACCTCGCCTATCTGCGACGCGAGAACATCCCGTACCTCGTCGCCGGCGAGGAGCATGTGGATCTGGAGCTTGCGTTGCAGCGGATGCGCGAGCGCCTCGGCGTCACGTACGTCGTGTCCGAGGCCGGCGGCGGGCTGAACGGCGCCTTGTTGCGGGAGGATCTGATCGACGAGCTACATCTGATTCTGTTCCCAGCTGCTATCGGAGGTGCGGGTGTGCCGACTGTGTTCGACGGACCGGAGCTCGAGCCCGGAGCGCTCCCGACCCGGCTGCGGCTCGTGTCCAGCAGCACCACGACCGACGGCGTGGTGAGCCTTCGCTACGAGGTGGTTCGATGACGGCGGAGCGCGCGCTTGAGGTGCTAAGAGCCCTGGCCGGCTTGGACGTCTGGGTCGACGGCGGCTGGGGCGTGGACGCATTGGTCGGTCGGCAGACGCGTACACACGGCGATCTGGATCTGGGCGTGGCTCGGCCGGAGCTGGATCGGGTGGTGGAGGTGCTGGGTGGGCTCGGGTACGAGATCAGCGACGCGCGCTACCTACAGGTCACCGTGCAACTGACCCACGCGGACGGCCATCGAATCGACCTGCATCCGAGCACGCCGATGCCAGGCGGCGGAACCGAACAACTCGACTTCGACGGCAACACCTACTTCATCCCAGCACCCGTCGACGGCCAGATCGCCGGCCAGCCAGTGCGATGCATGCCGGCCAGCGCACAGCGGCGGTCGCATGAGGGATACAAGTTCAGACCGGAGGACGTCCACGATATGCAGTTGCTCGATGAGATTGACTTGGCACATGGACGAGGTGGTCGCGGGTAATCGGGTGGTGTGGGAGCAGGCTTCGACGAAACATGTTCGGGAGTATGACGAGCTGCTCGAGGAGGCTCGGGGCGGTCGGCTGTTGTTTGAGCGGGAGTATGAATTGCTTGGCCCGGTGCTGGCTCGTCGGCCGGAAGTGGTGCATCTGCAGAGTGGGCATGGGCTGGATGACATCGGGCTCGTCAAAGCGGGTGCGCAGAGCGTCATCGGGATCGACTACAGCTCGGTGGCCGCGGGTGCTGCGCAGCGGCGTGCTCGGGAGCTGGGCGTGGCGTGTCACTACCTGGTGGCCGAGGTGCCCGGCGTACCGATCCAGGACGCGTGCGCCGATCTCGTCTACACCGGCAAGGGTGCGCTGATCTGGATGCGGGACATCGACGCCTGGGCGCGGGATATTGCGCGGGTACTGCGGCCTGGCGGTCACCTGTTCATGTACGAGTCCCACCCGGCAGCCCCCTTGTGGACGTGGGACGAGGACGAGCCGCGGATCCGTCCGGACCGCAGCTACTTCGCCGAGTCGCACATCAACGACACGTTCCCCGCCAACGGCGCCCGCGAGTGGCAGTGGAACCTCGGCCAGATCGTCACCGCGATCACCGCAGCCGGCCTGCACCTAGAAACCCTCGAGGAGTACGCCGAACCCTTCTGGCGACCACAGGACAACACAATCGCCGCCGCCTGGTCCGGCCGCCTCCCCAACTCCTACGCGCTACTGGCCCGCCGCTGACCCCGGCTCACCAGACCGTCAGCACGCGACGACCGGATCCAGCAGTAAAGCTCCACCAGGTCAGAGAGCTCGCTCGAACTGGCCGCGAGCGGCCGACCGGGCTGCGCGTGTCAAAGCAGCCCAGCCGGCCGCCGGGAAGTCCTCGGTCACGGCCTCGACCGTAGACCCGGCGTGGGCGTCAGAGGTATGGGAGGAGTTCCGCCTCCTCGCGGTCGAGGTGGGCGTTGAGCTGGGTGATTAGCTCGTCGATCTGGGGGAGGATCTCCGCAGACGGAGTCGCGGCGAGGCGTTCCAGCTTCTCCAGCAGTGCGGCGATCTTGTCGTGTTCGGTCTGTAGTGCGGCGATGACGTCGGTCAGCTCGGGATGCTGTTCAAGCAGTGCCGGGAAGAGGCCGGTTGACTCGCCGGTGTGGTGGTAATGCAGGCCCTGGCAGGCAGTCAGGCAGTTGATCCGGAGCTGGGCGCCCAGCGTGCCGGACTTCGCGACCTCGGCCCGGATCAGCGAAAGCTCGCGTCGGAACGCCGCGTGGATGGTCTTCAAAGCCTCGGCGAACGACGAGCCGAACGGCGGCGGACCGGGTCGCTGGACGAGCGCGACGACCGGAATGGTCCGCGTGGTCTGCGCCTGGTAGTCGCCCCACCCGGGATCGGCCTCGACCAAGCGCGCGAAGACCTCGTCGCGCTCGGCCCCACGCAGTACGACGGCTGTCGCCTGATAGGTGAACAGGCCGAGGTCGACGGTGACCTCGGGATCGGCGAGCAGGTTGTGGTACCAGGCCGGGTGGTTGGGGCTGCCGCCGGCCGAGCCGACGACGAGGACCCGGTCGCGGTCCGGGTAGTACCCGACGATCGCGGTGCGCGGCTGCCCGGAGCGCGCGCCAGTTGTTGTCAGGAGCAACAACCTGGAGTTCTCGAACGGACCGCCGACCTGGCCGGCGTTCGCCCGGAACTCGTCGATGAGCTGTGCAGTGAAATCGTTCAGGATTCGCTTCTCTCGTGTGTCGTGACAGGAATGCAGACGTGGAGAGAAGCGCCGGCGGCGCCCGCGCGGCGTTCAGAACGCAGCCGGGACCCCAACTCGTGAATGGCTGGAAGCAGCCGACCCGGCAGTCACGCCGCGATCGTACCCAAACCGGCGGGCCAACCCAACCAGGAGACAATGTCTACGTGTCCCTGCCCGACAGGCTCGTCCAGGCCGGCGTCGAACTCCTCGAGGAGGAGGGCCTCGGCAACCTCACCCTGCGCGCGATCGCCCGCCGTACCGGCGTCTCGCACGGCGCACCCAGGCGCTACTTCCCGACCCACAACGCGCTCCTGGCCGCGATCGCGGCAACCGGGCTGGCGGACCTGGCCGCCCGACTCGCCCCGACCGACGGATCACCTGAGGACCAACTGGTCGACGCGGGTCGCCGCTATCTCGAGTTCGCCGCCGAACGCCCCGGCATGTTCGACCTGCTCTTCCGTCACGACCTGCTGGCCGGGGCCGGCGGCAACCTCCGCGCGACCTCGCTCCCCCTGTTCCAGACCTTCGTCGACCTCGTCGCGCGACTTCACCCCGCCGAAGCCGAACTCCGCGCCACCGCCCTGTGGACAAACCTCCACGGGCTGGCCACGCTCCGCGCCACCAACGCGCTCGAGCTCCTCGGCACCACCGACCTCGCCCCGATGATCCGGTACGTCGTCCGCGCGCACACCGCCTGATTCCTTACCGAACGTCGTCGCGCGCATGCGAAACGTCGTACATCGCGCGGAGTTCGGCAAATCATTTCGGGTACTAGCGAAAAAACCTCATGAATGCTGTAACGGCGGGCACACTGCGCCGATAAACCGGACGAGTGACCCAGTGGGGGGACTACGTGGGAAGCTCCGGTGTTTCTTCGGGACCACCGCATGTGGAGGGGGCCTCGCAGGTGCTCACCCGGGGCGGGGTGAGCACCTGTTCGAGGATCTAGCCCTTGATGCCCACGTTCGCCATGCCTTCGACGAAGCGCTTCTGGGCGAACACGAACAGCACGATCATCGGCAGCGTCGCCAGCGCCGTACCGGCCATCAGGTACGGCCACTGAATCTCGGCCGGGTTCTGCGAGAAGATCGCCAGCCCGAGCTGCAGCGGGCGCATCTCGTCCGACGTCGTGATCATCAGCGGCCAGAGGAAGCCGTTCCAGGCGGCCTCGATCTGGAACACCGCGATCGTGATCAGGGCCGGCTTGATCAGCGGGGTCATGATCCGCAGGAAGATCCCGAACTCGCTGAGCCCATCCACCCGGGCCGCCTGCGCGAGCTCGTCCGGCAGCGACACGTAGAACTGCCGGGCCAGGAACGTGAACAGCGGGGCCGCGCCCAGCGGGATGATCAGACCCCACCAGGAGTTCAGCCAGCCGATACCGCCGTGGCCGAGGATGTTGTTGCCGCCGAACAGCGGGATCGACTTCACGATCATGAACAGCGGCACCAGGATGATCTGGAACGGCACCAGCAGCAGCACGATGAAGTAGTTCAGCAGCGACTTGGCGCCCCGGATCGGCGCCTTGGCCAGCGCGTACCCGGCCATCGTGCAGACGACGAGGGTGAACGCCGTCTCGCCGACCGCGATGAACAGGCTGTTGCGGAAGTACCGCAGGAACGGCGCGCTCTGCATCGCCTCGACGAAGTTGTGCCAGCGCAGCTCACCGGGCAGCCAGTTGAACTGCTGCACCTCGAGGTCGCTCTTGAACGACGTCAGCAGCATCCACAGGAACGGCACGATCATCAGCAGCGCGCCGATGATCAGGACGACGTACAGGGCGATCCGGCCCAGGTTGACCGACGACGGCTTGCCCGATCGCACCGCCGGCAACGTTGCGCTAGTCATTGGTGTCCGCCTTCTGCAGGAAGCGTCCGACGCCGATGAACGCTGCGATCACGATCATCATGATCACGGTCTCCGCGGACGCGTAGCCGAGTTTCAGGTCCTGGAACGCGTTCTGGTAGATGTCGAGCACCAGTACGCGGGTATCGCTGCCGGGTCCGCCGCGCGTCATCACGTACACCAGGTCGAACACCTGGAAGGTGCCCACGATCGACGTGATCAGCACGAAGAACTGCACCGGGCCGAGCGACGGCCAGGTGACGTTGACGAAACGCTGCCAGCGGCTGGCGCCGTCCAAGTCGGCCGACTCCAGCAGGTCACGGGAGACACCCTGCAGCGCGGCCAGGTAGATGATGATCTTGGTGCCGAGGCCCTGCCAGATGCCGACCACCATCAGCGACGGCAGCGCGGTCGCCGGGTCGGCCAGCCAGCGGTTCGGCGCGAAGCCGAACAGCTGCAGGAACCCGTTCGCGAGCCCGGAGCCCGGGTTGTAGATCCAGAGCCAGATGGTGGCGATGGCAACGGTCGCGGTCACCGTCGGGATGTAGAACGCGGTCCGGAAGAAGCCGAGGCCGCGGATCTTCTGGTTCAGCCCGACCGCGACCGCGAGGGCGATCGCCATCGAGATCGGGATCACCACGATCGCGTACAGGACCGTGTGCCACAGCGAGGCCAGGAAGTCGACGTCGCGGGCGAGGTCGGCGTAGTTGCCGAACCCGACCCAGGACCAGGTGTCACCGAAGCTGTAGTCGGTGAGGCTCAGGACCAGGACGGCGACCACCGGGATGACGATGAAGACGGCCGAGTGCAGCAGGGCCGGCGTCAGCAGGGCCCAGCCGGCGCGCTTCTGGCCCTTGAGCAGCGTGCCGGTGTCCTTGGCGGTAGGTACCTTGCGCGGGGTGTCCAGTGCTGGACGTTCAAGAGTTGTGCTCATCGTGACTGTCCTGCCAGGTTGTGCAGCACTTTGGCGGGATCCTTCTGTCCGAGGACCGCCTGGGTGAGCTGGATATCGAAGTTGCCGCGCATCTCGAGCCAGTTGGACGGCACTTCGTTCTCGTTCGCGGCGTACTGCAGACCGTTCGCGGTGAAGTTGCTCAACGGGTTCGACTCCGCCTGCGGCGAGGTGCCGGCGTCCTTGTAGGCCGGGATCTTCTTGTTCAGCTTGGCGATCGCGTCCAGCGTCGGCTTGTTGACCATGGTCTGGATGAAGGCCCAGGCCGCGTCCTTGTGGTGGCTGCGGGACCCGATCGACGCCAGGTCACCACCGACGTACTCGATCTCCTTGCCGCTGTCGAAGCGGAAGAACTTCAGGTCGTCGCAGTTCTTCTTGCCGATGCCCTTGTCGGAGCAGTCGACGGCTCCGTTGACGATTCCCATCGCGGCCTCACCAGTCAGCACCAGTGGCTGCTGGGCCGCGTTGGTCTGCCCGTACGGCTGGACGTTGTTGATCATCGACTTGATCCACAGCAGCGTGTCCAGGCCGGCCTTGTTGTCGAAGTTCGGCTCGCCGCCGACGTACAGCGGCGTACCGGTCGACGCCAGGAACGTGGTGAACGACTGCCGGAAGCCGGTCGCGGAGGCGAGGTCGAAGCCGCTGCGGGTGATGTTGCCGTTCTTGTCCCGCTTGGTCAGCTTCTCGGCCGCCACCTTGATGTCGGCCAGCGACGTCGGCGGCTTGTTCGGGTCGAGGCCCGCCTCGATGAACGCGCTCTTGCGGAGCGCGACCGCCCGGGCGTCGGCGAGCAGCGGGTAGGCGTACAACTTCTTGTTGTACGTGACCGCCGGGATCAGCGCCGGGGTGCTCTTCTCCTTGATGAAGTCCGGCGTCACGCCGTACTTGCCCAGGTCCTCGAAGATGTTCTTGGACGCGAACGGCTGGACCCAGCCGACGCCGGTGACCATCACGTCGTACGGGATCCCGGCCGCGATCGAGGTGGCCAGCTTCTCGTTCAGGTTGTTGTACGTCGCGAAGTCCGGCTCGACCTTCATCTTCGGATAGGTCTTGTGGAACTCGTCGACGACGTTCTGGAACGCCTCGCGCCCCTTGGTACTGGGCGGGAACGACGGGATCAGCACCCGCAACGTCCCGGTCGCCTCGGCCGGCGGTACGCCGTCCGTGCTCTTGTCGATCACCCCGCTGCCACACCCACTGACCACCACGCTGAGCGCAGCCGCCAGCACGGTCAGTCCCACACCTCGTCTCACAGGGGAACTCCTTCGCTGCCTGTTCCAGCCGGGGGCCCACGACCCCTCAAGTGCAGCGAAAGTATGGGAAAGGGCTTTCCTCGTCAATACCTCACCGCTCGAACGATCACATTCGATCAAAGCCGGCGGTTGCGGGGATGGCTGCGGGGTGTTCGAGGGTGCCGCAGGAGGTTCGGATGTTGAGGGTGGGGAGGAGGCTTAGGTGTTGGGTGGGGGTGGTGGGGGTTTGGAGTTTGCGGAGGAGGAGGTCGCAGGCGGTTTCGCCGAGGGCTCGGCGGGCGGGGGAGATTGCGGTGAGGGGTACTACGGCCAGGGACGCGGTGACGTCGTTGTAGGCGATGACGGCCAGATCTTCGGGGACGCGGAGGCCTAGTTCCATGGCGCGTTCGACGAGGCGGGCGCCGTGTTCGTCGGAGTGGACCAGGACGGCGCGGGTGCCGAAGGACTCGCATTCGGCGAGGAAGGCGTCGAGTTGGGTGATGGCGCCGGGGTCGTCGCCGCGCATCGGGAGGTCGACGGGTGAGAGGAAGACCTCGACGCCGAGCGCCTTCGCGGCGGTTTCGATGCCGCGTCGCAGCCAGTACGCCGTGACCGTGGCCTGCAGGTTGACCGCGATCCGGCGGTGACCGAGCGCGACGAAATGCCGCAGCGCCAGCATCGCGCCGTACGCGTGGTCGGTGCGGACGTGGTCGTACTCGCGGTTCACGTGCGGGAACCCGAACGCCCGCTCCATGAGCACGACCGGTACGTCGATGTCGTCCAGTCTCGAATCGAGCCGGTGCGCGTCGCCGTCGCCGAGCGCGGTGCTGATCAGCAGGCCGGCGACCCCGATCCCGAGCACCTTGTCGATCCGGTCGCGCTCCATCGTCACGTCGTACCCGGAGACACCGAGGACCAGGCGGGCGCCGTACTTGTCGGCCATCGCCTCGGCGCCGCGGATCACGTCGGAGTAGTACGACGCCGCGCTCGGGACGATGATGCCGATCGTCAGCTGACTCCCGCGGGTGCCCTGGTCGGCCGTGCCGGTGCCGATCGCGCCGCCGTGCACGCGGCGGAGCAGGCCGGCGGAGTCCAGTTCGGCCAGGTCCCGGCGTACTGTGATCGCGGAGACGCCCAGCTCGGCCACCAGATCGGCCACCCGGAGCCGGCCGTGCCGCCGCAGGCTCCGCAGGATCAGCTCGTGGCGCTCCTGTGCAAGCATGCGGTCCCCTGATCTTCGCGTGATTGTTCGTGATCATACGATCAAGGAACGCCCGGACGGAACGAGGAGGGGTCGGTGGACAACGCCAACCGGACGAACACCGTGCTCAGCAAGTTGTCGGTCGTCGGCGACCTGCTGATGCTGCAGCTGGTGTTCCTCGTGCTCGGCCTGGGCATCGTCACGCTCTTCCCGGCCGCGTTCGCGATGCAGCGGGTGCTGGCGGACGCGATCAGCCAGGACAAGCCGAAGCTGCTGCGGCGGTACTTCGGGGAGTTCCGCTGGGCGATGAAGCAGTTCTGGCTGTCCGGATTCGGCCTGTACGCCGGTGCCGTGCTGCTCGCGTTCGGCCTGTCGTTCTGGGCGTACTCGTCCGGACCGGTCCGCGTGTTCGCACTGGTGGTGCTGATCCCGCTCACCGGGATGATCCTCGGGCTCTACCTGAGCGGACTGGCTGTCCTCCCCCAGGCGGCCAAGGACTCCACGATGAAGACGGTCTTCCGGTCGGCCAACCTGTTCCTGCTGCGGCGGCCGCTGCCGGTGGCCGGCGGGGTCGTCGTACTGCTCACCTGGTTCGCCCTGGCGGCGACAGTGCCCACACTGCTCGTTGTCGGGTCCGGACTGGTCCCGGCGCTCACGGCGTACACGATCTCTCGGCAGCGTCGCGAAAAAACTTCTGAAGACGTGTCAATCTGAGGTCTGCCAGTTCGACGTATGGGTGTAAGGCCCCCAAAACGACGAACTGCAAGGAGACCCCGAGATGTACGCGACGACCGACTCCCTGGCGACTCCGCCGGCCACGCAGGGCGGCCGGTCGCGCTGGCTGGCCCTCTACACCCTCTGCGCGGGCATGTTGATGATCGTGCTCGACGTGACCGTGGTGAATGTGGCCCTGCCGGCCATCCAGGACGACCTCGGCTTCACCAGCTCCTCCCTGGCGTGGGTGGTCAACGCCTACCTGATCGCCTTCGGCGGGCTGCTCCTGCTGGCCGGCCGGCTGGGCGACCTGCTCGGCAGGCGGAACATCTTCACCGCCGGACTGATCGTCTTCACCGCCGCCTCCGTGCTGTGCGGCCTGGCGCAGACGCAGGAGCTGCTCGTCATCGCCCGGTTCATCCAGGGCGTCGGCGGTGCACTGACCTCCGCAGTCATCCTCGGCATGATCGTGACGCTGTTCCCCGAGCCGCGGGAGCAGGCCAAGGCGATCGGCGTGTACGCGTTCGTAGCGTCCGCCGGCGGCTCGATCGGTCTGCTGGCCGGTGGCGTCCTGACGCAGGCGATCAGCTGGCACTGGATCTTCTTCGTGAACCTGCCGCTCGGCGTGCTGACCGCAGTACTCGCGGTGAAGCTGATCGAGAAGGACAAGGGTCTGGGGATCGGCAAGGGCACCGACGTACCGGGTGCTGTGCTGATCACCGCGGCACTGATGGTCGGCGTGTTCACCATCGTCAAGCCGGCTGCTGAGCTGGGCTGGACCGCTCCGCGGACGCTGGCGCTGGCTGCCGCGACGCTGGTACTGCTGGCCGGCTTCATCGTCCGTGAGGCGACCGCCGCCATCCCGCTGGTGCCGCTGCGGATCTTCCGCTCCAGGACGCTGACCGGTGCGAACCTGATCCAGGCGCTGTCTGCCTCCGGGATGTTCGGCATCTTCTTCCTGGGCTCGCTGTACCTGCAGCGGGTGCTCGGGTACGACGCTCTGGAGATCGGACTGGCCTTCCTGCCGACCACCGTGGTGATGGGGCTGCTGTCGGTGAAGTACTCCGAGAAGCTGGTCATGCGCTTCGGCCCGCGCCGCCCGCTGATCGCCGGACTGTCCCTGATCGTCGTCGGACTGGGGCTCTTCACCCAGGCGCCGGTCGGTGGCAACTACTTCGTCCACGTACTGCCGGTGCTGGTCCTGCTGGGTCTGGGCGGCGGCGTCTGCTTCCCGGCTCTGATGGGCCTGTCGATGTCAGACGTGAAGCCCGAGGACGCCGGCCTGGCCTCCGGCCTGATCGGCACCATGGGTGAGGTCGGCGCCGCCCTGGGCCTGGCCATCCTGGCCACCCTCTCCGCCACCCGCACCGCCGCCAGCACCAAGCCGGCCCTCGAGGCCCTGACCTCCGGCTACCACTTCTCCTTCGCCGTAGCCGCCGCCATCGTCGCCGCCTCAGTAGCCATCGCAGTCACCGTCATGCGCCAACCCAAGCCGGCGACAGAAACCGAGGAAGCCCCCGACCGCACCCTCTGCGAAGCCGCCTGATTCTCACCCGAACTCCCCGGCGACCACCCGGTCGCGGGGAGTTCGTCAGGTACGGCGCCGCCTGCCTAGGCCTGCCACCGTGGCGAGCGCGCCTATCGCGAGCGCGATGAGTGCGCTCTTCACGGTGCTGAGGAAGTAGCTGAGGAAGACGAAGCCACTGCCGCCGATGACGGCGAACGCCATGAGGTGACCCAGCGGCTGACGGGCTTCGAGCCAGGTGTCGAGGCGACCATCCTGGGCGAACGGCACCATGCCCAAGACTGCAAACACAACCAGGATGGCGGCTCGCGCCACAAGGTCCAGCGTTGGATGCCGGACGGCACCGACCACCGACGCGCCCGCGAGCGTGAGCAGCAAGAGCCGGCTCAGGATGCGCGGCGGTCTCGTCGTGCCCTCGACGTACCTGGTGAACTGCCCCATATGTTCCTCCCCGGAGCGATGATCGCACGAGGTTGTCCACAGGGTGAGGGATCTGGTTTCGGGGTGGGGGGTGGGATGGGGAAGGATATGGAGCCTCGTCGGGGCAGAATGTTCGGCGGGTTTGTCGGTAGAGGGGAATCGGACAGTGGTGGTGCAGTCGATCGAGCGGCGGATCGCGGATGAGCTCGAGGTGGGTGAGAACCAGGTGCGGGCGGCGGTCGGGCTGCTCGACGAGGGGTCTACCGTGCCGTTCATCGCGCGGTACCGCAAAGAGGTCACCGGAGAGCTCGACGACGCGCAGTTGCGCACGCTCGAGGAGCGGCTGCGGTATCTGCGGGAGCTCGAGGAGCGCCGGCAGACCGTGCTCGAGTCGATCGAGAGCCAGGGCAAGCTCGACGACGCGCTGAAGGAGCAGATCCTCGCCGCGGACACCAAGTCCCGGCTCGAGGACATCTACCTGCCGTTCAAGCCCAAGCGCCGGACCAAGGCGATGATCGCCCGGGAGAACGGTCTCGAGCCGCTCGCCGACGGGCTGATGTCCGACCCGGACGTCGAGCCGTTCGCCGCGGCCGCGGTGTTCGTGAACGCCGAGGTACCCGACCCGCAGGCCGCCCTCGACGGCGCCCGCGCGATCCTGGTCGAGCGGTTCGCCGAGGACGCCGATTTGATCGGTGAGCTCCGTGAGCGCCTGTGGGAGCAGGGCCGGTTGGCCTCCGCCGTGCGGGAGGGCAAGGAGACCGACGGCGCCAAGTTCTCGGACTACTTCGACTTCGACGAGCCGTTCACGAAGATGCCGTCGCACCGGATCCTCGCGCTGTTCCGCGGCGAGAAGGAGGACGTGCTGACGGTCTCGGTCGAGCCGCTGCCCGCGGGCGTCGAGGTCGACGGACCGACGGAGTACGAGACGACCATCGCCCGCAAGGTCGGCGTCGACAACCAGGGCCGCCCGGCCGACAAGTGGCTGGTCGAGACGGTCCGCTGGGCCTGGCGGACGAAGATCCTCGTGCACCTCGGCATCGATCTGCGGATGCGGTTGCGGCAGGTCGCCGAGGACGAGGCGATCCGGGTGTTCGCGGCCAACCTGCGCGACCTGCTGCTGGCCGCCCCGGCCGGCACCCGCGCGACGATGGGCCTCGACCCGGGCTTCCGCACCGGCGTGAAGGTCGCGGTCGTCGACGCCACCGGCAAGGTCGTCAACACCGGCGTCATCTACCCGCACGTCCCGCAGAACCAGTGGGACAAGTCGATCGCCACGCTGGCCGCGCTCGCCGCCGCGCACAACGTCGAACTCATTGCCATCGGCAACGGTACGGCGTCGCGCGAGACGGACAAGCTGGCCGGCGAACTGATCGCCAAGCACCCCGAGCTCAAGCTCACCAAGGCCGTGGTCAGCGAGGCGGGCGCCTCGGTGTACTCCGCGTCGGCGTTCGCGTCCCAGGAATTGCCCGGCATGGACGTGTCGCTGCGCGGCGCGGTCTCGATCGCGCGCCGCCTGCAGGACCCGCTGGCCGAGTTGGTGAAGATCGACCCGAAGTCGATCGGCGTCGGCCAGTACCAGCACGACCTCCCGGAGAACTCGCTGTCCCGCTCGCTCGACGCGGTCGTCGAGGACTGTGTGAACGCGGTCGGCGTCGACCTCAACACCGCCTCCGCGCCGCTGCTCACCCGGGTCTCCGGCATCACGCCGGGGCTGGCCGACAACATCGTCCAGCACCGCGACGTCAACGGCCCGTTCAAGTCGCGTACGGCGCTGCGCGAGGTCGCGCGCCTCGGACCGAAGGCGTTCGAGCAGGCTGCCGGGTTCCTCCGGATCCCCGACGGCGACGACCCGCTCGACACCTCGAGCGTGCACCCGGAGGCATACCCGGTCGTACGCCGGATCCTCGACGCGACCGGGTCGGATGTGAAGTCGCTGATCGGGTCGTCGGAGCTGAAGCGGCTGAAGGCGGCCGACTTCGTCGACGACATGTTCGGTCTGCCGACCGTCACGGACATCCTGGCCGAGCTGGAGAAGCCGGGGCGGGACCCGCGGCCGGCGTTCAAGACCGCGGTGTTCGCCGAGGGTGTGGACAAGATCGCCGACCTGAAGCCGGGGATGCGGCTGGAGGGTCAGGTCACCAACGTGGCCGCGTTCGGCGCGTTCATCGACATCGGCGTGCACCAGGACGGGTTGGCCCACGTGTCCGCGCTGTCGAAGAACTTCGTCAAGGACCCGCGCGAGGTGGTCAAGCCCGGCGACATCGTCAAGGTGAAGGTGCTCGAGGTCGACATCCCGCGCCAGCGAATCTCCCTCACGCTGCGCCTGGACGACGAGCCGGGAGCCGGCGGCGGACGCCCCGGCGACCGAGGCTCCCGCCAAGGCCAAGCAGGAGGCCAGGGCGGTCAGGGCGGTCGCGGGCAAAGCCGCGGTCAGAGCGGCGGCCAAGGCGGTCAAGGCGGCCGTGGTGGTTCCGGCCAAGGCGGTCGCGGCCAGGGCGGACCAGGGCGTGGCGGCTCGGGCGAGCAAGGTCGCGGTGGTCAAGGTGGCCAGGGCGGTCGCGGTGGGAACCGCGGGCCGGGCCAGGGCGGTCAGGGGCGTGGCGGTAAGCAGTCCGAGACCCCGATGGACGAGACCTCGCTCGCCGAGGCGTTCCGGAACGCAGGTTTCACGGTCCGCTGATGTCGAAGGGTGACGACCGGTTCCGACGTACCAGATGAATCCCACCAGGAGGAGTCTGATGCGCGACCTGATCGTCACCCAGAACATCACCGTCGACGGCGTGATCGAGGCGGGTGACTGGTTCGGGCCGGCCGACGGCGGCCCGGAGGTGCTCGAGACGCTGCGCAAGCAGATGGAGCGAGCCGACGCGTTTCTCACCGGCCGCGTGACGTTCGAGCAGATGCGCGGCTACTAGCCCGCCCAGACGGACGACCCGACCGGCGTCTCGGCGTACCTCAACCAGGTCCAGAAGTACGTCGTCAGCTCGAGCCTGCAGGATCCCGACTGGCAGCCGACCACGATCCTGCGCGGTCTCGACGACGTACGCCGCCTGAAGGCCACCGCCGGCAGCGACATCGTCTGCACCGGCAGCATCGACCTCACCCATCAGCTGGTCGCCGCCGACCTTGTCGACGAGTACCGCCTGTTCGTCTACCCGACGGTGGTGGCCGCCGGCCGCCGCCTGTTCCCCAACGGCTCACCACAAACGCTGACCCTCAGCAACTGCACCCGGTTCGAAAGCGGCGTCGCGCTCCTGACATACCGCAGTACGGCTCAGGGCGCGAACTCGTAGCCGGCGGCTTCGACCGCGGCGCGGATCGCGTCGGATTCGACAACGCGATCTGCAGACAGGGCAACCATCCCGGTCACCAGATCGACCGTGACCGCGTCGACGCCGGGCAATGCCTCGAGTTCCTCGGTGACGAAGCCGACGCAGTGCGCGCAGGTCATCCCGAGCACGCGGAACGTCGTCATGACGCGCTCACGTCGCGCGTGGCCTGCGTGGTACGACGGATTCGTCCGTCAGGTGCCACCTCGCCGAAGAGGTAGACCTCGGTCGAGATGGTCCGCCCGCGCCGCAGTTCGGCGTGGATCGTGAACCGCGCGGCCACCCGGTCCTCGGTGCGGATCGCCTCGTGGACGTCGTACGAGCAGGAGACCAGGTTCTTCCGGAGCGGGCGGAGATGGTCGATCAGGCGTTGCCGGTCGAGCGTGATCCCGTCGGCGATCTGTTCGATGTCGGGCGTGTAGTACCGGTCCACGACCGCTGCGGCATCGCCGCCCGCGACCACCTCGCGGGTGAACGAGCCGAAGAAGTCCGCGACGAACTCCCGTGCGCTTAAATCTGACATACCGTCAAAGATAAGCCTCTCCGGTAACCTTTACAAGGTGTCAGAGAACAAGCCCGTACGACGCCGCCGCGCCGACGCGGACCGGAGCCGGACCGCGATCCTCGCCGCCGCTGTCACCGTGCTCGACGAGCGGATCGACGCGGGCCTCGAGCGCGTTGCCGAAGCGGCCGGCGTCACGCGGCAGACGGTGTACGCACACTTCCCGTCCCGCGACGTACTCCTCAGTGCCGTCGTCGACGAGCTCACCCGCGAAATGCTGACGGCGATCGACGCGCTCGACCTCGACCAAGGCCCGGCGCTGGACAAGTTGCTGCAGTTGATCGACCTGAGCTGGCAGGGTTTCGAACAACACCCCCTGCTCCTCCACCTACCCCAAACGCCCGGCCCGGACGACCGGCACGACCCGGTGATCGAGCGACTCGGCCGGCTGATTCGCCGCGGTCAGCGGGCCGGGGAAATCACCCGGGAATTCTCCGCCGACTGGCTGGTCATGGCGCTGATCGCCCTCGGCCACACGGCCGGCGAGTCGGTGTCCACCGGCCGCCTCCCGGCCAAGAAGGCGACCACGGCCCTCCACGCCAGCATCAGTCGGCTACTCCAGCCCTGACCGAACGCTAACGACAGGAGGTAGTCGACCCCGGAGCCCGGGCGCAGGCTCAACTCAGCCGCCGGTAGAGCTGGAAACAGCACTACCTCCTGTCGTTAGGCAGGAGTCAGCGGAGGTCGGCCAGGTGCTCGCCGGGATCACCCAAGTGGACGGCTGTGGCTTGGGGTTTGTAGCCGAGGCGGCGGTAGATGCGGTCGGCTCCGTCGTCGCCGGGTGTCAGCCACGCCAGGGTCGCGCGGCCGAGGTCGAATGCGATCTGGGTCGCGTAGGCGGTGGCGATGGCGCCCAAGCCACGGCGGCGGTGGCTGTGGATCGTGCCCACGCCGGCGACCTCCGAGACCTCGTCGGCGACAGCCGTCCAGGCTGCAGTAGCCGCTGGTACGTCGTCCACGTAAACGACGACCGCTCCGCCGTCCGCGGCATCGGGCTTGTACGGGAAGTCGGCGCCATCCATCTCGTACGCCTCGGCGCCGACCGCGTTCGCGACGGACTGCTCCTCCGGCGACGACACCACCTGCACCGTCGTACCAGCCGGCAGTGGCGGGACGACCAGCTCACGAGGCTCGACGACAAGCAGCGGGAGGTGCGACACGATCGTCATCCCCTGGGCCTCGAGCGCCTCTGCCAGGCCGGAATTCGCCTCCTCGACGAACTCCGCGTGTACCCAGCGCCCTTCGGCGGCGAACGCCTGGCGGATCGTTTCGATCGCCCATGGGATCTCGTCCGGGTCGAACGGCTGCCCGGGCTCGGCGGCGAGTACGCCGGACAGGTACCAGGCGTCGTTGTCGTGCAACATGCCGGCCAGCGGCCCGGCGATCACCTGCCGCTTCAAGCGCGCCGAACCGGTCAACTGAGCCGCGGCGATCCGCGCACCGATGTCCATGCCCCGGACCCTACGGTGCGCCGATCACAGCCCGCGACCTGATTGCGCGAGCTGGAGCAGGTCGAGGAATCGGCTCAGGTCGGCCGCGCTCGGCGGGCGACCGAGCACGACCGCGAGCGAGTCGAGCGCCGCAACCAGATCACGGCGAACCGCCGCCCGAGACCTGCCCCGACCAACCCCACCAACCCCACCGCCTCCAGCCGACCCCGCAGATCCCGCCGCTCCAGCCGACCCACCGGCTCGAGCAGCTCCAGCGCCGCCGGCGAGCAACGCGACAACCGACTCAGCCCGCTCGGACCCGGCCAGCAACTCGGACCCAACCGACACCGGAGCAGCCGGCTCCGAGTCCCCGATCCGCACCTCGAGCTGCGCCCCGAGCGCCGTCGCCAGCCGATCCAGCGCGGCGACTGTCGGGTTACCCCGTCCGTTCTCCAGGTTCGCGATGTACGGGACGGACAGACCGGCGTCGACGGCCACCGACGCGATGGTTCGCCCGGCCGCCTTGCGACGGTCGCGCAGTACGTCACCCAACTCCATGGGAGATATCTTCACAGAAAACTCTTGCTCATGTCTATTCCCAGAGGATAGATTCCGGCGACGTGAGAGATTTCCGGAGGCTCTGGTTCAGCGGCGCGGTGTCGGGCATCGGGTCCTGGCTGCTGATCGTGGCGATCCCGTTCTACGTGTTCGCGTTGACCGGGTCGGCAGTCGCGACCGGACTGGCCTTGGCCCTCGAAGCCCTTCCGGCGTTGCTGATCGGCCCCTGGGCCGGCGTACTGCTCGATCGCTGGGACCTGGCGCGGGCGATGTGGATCGCGGATCTCGCCAGCGCCGCCGCGGTCGGGTTGATCCTGTTCGCCGACCGGGACCACGTCTGGCTGATCTACCTCGCGATCCTGCTCGAGAACACCGCGACCACGGTCTTCCGGCCCGCCGTACGCGCCCTGCTCCCGGCCGTCGTCGGCACTGGCAGCGAACTCGCGAAAGCCAACGCCATCAACGCCGTCACCGGCAGCGCAACAAGGCTGGCGGCACCACCGCTCGGCGCGCTCCTGCTGGCGGGACCCGGGATCAAGTTCGTACTGATCGTCGACATCATCAGCTACTTGTTGTCAGCGGCAACAATCGCGACGGTGCGCACGCGTCGGCACCCGGCCACCGGCGTACCGCCGCGACCGCTCGAAGGACTCCGCGCCGTCATCAACCATCGAGCGCTCCGCGGCATCCTCCTCGGCCAGACCGTCTTCCTCACCGCGAACGCCGGCCTGACTGCGCTGCTGGTGCCGTTCACCGTCGACCGCCTGCACTCCGCCGGGTACGTCGTCGGCTACCTGATCTCCGGCCTCGGCGCCGGATACCTCATCGGCGCCGCCCTCAGCACGAGGGCCGCCCGACTCCTCGGCACCCGCGAACTACTCACCCTGACCCAATTCGCCACGGCCCTGGCGTACTTCGCACTGTTCAATGCGCCGAACGCCCCACTGGCCGTCGCCGCAGCAGTTCTGATCGGCCTGCCCGGCAGCATTCTGCTCATCACCGTCGAGACCACCATTCAACGGACAGCGCCGACCGCCGTCCTGGCGAGCATCGGCGCACTCTTCTTCGCCGCCGACTCGCTCGCCCTGCTGATCGGCGCCCTCGCCGCCCCTGCGATGACGCTGATCCTCCAGCTACCCGTCGCCCTGAACCTCATCGCGGCACTGGCCGTCTGCGCCGCGGTCCTCACGCTGATCGTCGTACCGCGCCATCCCGCAAGCTTCACCCGGCCGGGCACATTCAATGCGTGAGCGAATCAGTGCAAAGGGTTAGCAGGACGTCATAGATTTTAGTTCTGATTGAATGCCCGGGGCGTCTCCGAATCGTTATCGGCACATTGCTGCAAACATTCTTGACATGATTTCCTGACCCCGGGGTACCGGCCGGAGAGGCCGTTGACCTGCAGGTTCGTAGGGTTTCCCTACTCTGCGTTAGGCCTCTGTAAAGGTCCCTTCCAAACTGTTCCGAAGGGCCCCGCCGATGTTGTGTTCTTTACTCAGCGCCGAACAAAGCCGTTCGGGGCACACCACACACTGCTGAAGGAACCGCGATGACCGAGACGCTGGAGACCCCCGCAACGCACCGTCGGGTGCGGGTCTGGTTCGGCGCTCACCCGATCGCGGACCACACCACGAACGTGGAGCAGGCGGGGCAGTACGAGGAAGCCATGCGTCGGCGGTTCGCCTCCCTCCGGGTGACGAGCGAGCCGGTGCTGGTGGACACGGCAGAACGATGACCACCCGGCCGACGCTGCTCGGGTACGTACGGGCCGACGCGCTGAGCTGCGCGGAGGAGCTGGCCGCGGCAACCGATTCACTCGCCGCATTCGCCAGCGCGGAGGGATTCACCCTCGGCACCGTCTACACCGAGCGCGATGCGGCCGAGTCAGCTGCGTTCCACGCCCTGCTCGACGAAGTGAAGCGGTCCGATGTCCGGGCGGTCGTCGTACCGACCATGAACCACCTCGGCGTGGACAACGGCGCTCCGGCGGCGCTGCGCCAGCACCTCGAGTTCCACCAGGCGCAGGTCTGGACGGTCGACTCGATAGTGACAACTCCATAGACAAGCGGAGCTGACGTCTTGACCCCTGCATCGGCGTCGGTTCCGCTCTCCACCTCCACAGCTGCACCGGGGATGCCCGGGCGGTAGTGGACCAACAAGGCCCCACCGGCTGCTACCGGTGGGGCCTTGCCCATGTGTTCGACGCTGTTCAGGCGACGATCGTGTACCCGTACCGCTTCATCTCCGCGGCGACCGAGCTGTTGAAGATCCCGGTGACCTCGAGCTTGAAGTGCAGTTGCACCTTCCGGATCACCCGCTGGAAGTGCAGGTGCCACGGCACGCCCGCCGCCGGCACCGTCTCGGCCTTGGTGATCGCGCCGACGCGCGGGTGCGCCGCCCAGGCGATCACCCGGGCCCGGTCCGCGCCCCACACGCCGGTCATCGCATCGTGCGTCCGCGCGTACGCCATCGCGGCCAGCGAGATCGTCGAGTCCGGCACCGGCTGCTTCGGCGGGTGTGCCTTCAGGTACAGCTCCCAGGTCATCCCGTAGTACCCGGGCGGCCCGTCGTCCTTGCCCCGGTTGGCCAGCCCGTTGAGCTTGCGGTGGTACTCCGTCACCTGGACCGCCGCGCCCCGGGACAGGTCCTTGTCGCCGACCGCGATCCCGTGCACGTGGTACGGCCAGTTGCCCTGCGCCGGCGTCCGCAGCCAGGCCGCGAACCCGACCGCGCGCATCGCCTTCAGCACCGCGACCCGCTGCGCGGCGCTCTTCGTCCGTACGTCGATGTCGACCGCCCCGCCGCCGTCGTGGGTGCCGGCCGACGCCTCCACGCCGCCCTTGTTGTACGAACCCTGCAGGATGGCGAACTTGGACTTGTACAGCTGTTCGGCGGCCTCGACCATCGCCACCGTTCGCTTGTTCATCGTGACGCCACGCCAGGAAATCCTTGCCTCAGGCATCTTTATCCCCGGTCGCCGGGCCGAGGATCAGCTCCGCGTCCTCGGCGGCGCCGAGCGCCTCCAGCTGGTCCAGCTCGTCGTCGGTCAACTCGTCGTCGAACACTTCCGGCATTGCCCCGTTCCTTCCCCCTGATCGATCGCGCGCCGACCCCCGGCGGGCGAAATCGCAACCCAGCGTAGGTGGGTTCCAGGTCAGGTAACTAGGTGTAAAGGTTTGAGGAACGTGAAGTTTTCCGTCCGGTTCGCGTGCCGGGGTGTGTGCGAAGCCACCGTTTGGGGTACCTGTAGGTGGTCCCGCGGTTCGGTCAGTGCCATTCGGGCATGGGTGGTGTTCACCGAGCCGCGAGTTCTCCCACTGAGGGGCGGGAGAACGACCGGCCCGGCGGGTGTGTCTCTCCCAGGATGCACCCGCCGGGGTACGGGGTCTCACAGTGCGGAAGCGACGAACAGATACCTGTTCAGGCTGAAGAAGTAGCTCGGCCCCAGACTCCGCAGATCGTCCGCCCAGGCGCGCGCGTCCTGTTCCGTTACGCCCGCGTGCCCCGGCACGAACCCCGAAACGATGTCGATCAGCCCGGCACTGTACGTCCGCGCGTCGTACGCCGTGTTCAGGATCGGCACCACCTGCTCGTGGGTGAGTGTGAAACCGGACTTGGCCAGTACGTCGGCCAGCGTCCGGGGCAGATGTGGATCGGCGAGATGGTCCTCGAACGCGGTCAGCACCCGGGCCATTCGCTCGTCGTCACTCGACCGCCACACCACCGATCCCCAGTCGGTGTCGAGCAGTACGACGCGACCGGCCGGCCGCAGCACCCGCCGTACCTCCTCGAGCGCGCCGGCCACGTCGTCGACGTACTCGAAGACCTGGGTCGACACGACCACGTCGAAACTCTCGGCCGGATGCGGGATCCGGTTGACCGTAGCCAGCTCCAGCTCGATCCGTGGCCCGCCGGGGACGTCCGTCCTGGTTCCCGCGATCGCCAGCATGCTCTCGCTGATGTCGATCCCGCAGATCCGGCCGTCCGGCCCGACCTCGCCGGCCATCTCTTCCGCGAGCAACCCGGGTCCGACACCGACGTCCAGCACCCGGTCTCCCGGCCGCAACGCCAAGGCCGCGCGGACGACCCGCCGCTGCTCGACCACGTCCGGCGTCGTGTACACAGACTCGATCTGCCGGGAAACTCCGGGGTCGAACTGCAACCCGTCAATCTCAACCTCTCCGCCCATGTCCCACATCATGGTCCGCGATTCCGTTCCCGGGGAGGCCTTCTGGAAATCGAGGGGCGTGCCCTCGAATGCCCCGCTACCGTTTCAGGGTGATCGAGCTGCCCCGGACGTTCCTCGAAATGCCGCGCTGGTGGACCGAAGGGCAGGCCTGGCTGGAGTCGCTGCCCCGCCTTGTCGACGAGCAGTGCCGGCGCTGGAACCTCGCGATCGCAGGCCCGATCGCTCACGGGTCGAACGCGATCGTCGTGCCGGTCGTCCGGGACTGCGTGGAGCTCGCGCTGCGGATGTCGTTGCCCGGGGACGAGGACGTGACGCAGCAGGTCCGGGCGCTGAACTGGTGGGACGGCCGCGGCATGGTCCAGTTGTGGGACGACGATGCCGACGCCGGGGCGATGCTGCTCGAGCGGCTGTCGACCCCGTTGACGTCACGGCCGATCGACGAAGTGATGGCCGTACTCGGGCAGCTGATGCGAAGGATCGCCGTACCCGGACCGGACGACGCGCTGTCGACCGGGGACATCGTGACGACGCGATCGGCCGAGCTGGAGCCGCAGTGGGAGCGGCTCGGCCGTCCGTTCGACGCCGCGATCCTGCGCGAGGCGCTCGACATCGCGCCGACCGAGACCACGTCGACCGCGGCAGTCAACGGCGACTTCCACTCCGGCCAGGTCCTCGCCGGACACCGGGAAGCCTGGCTGATGGTCGACCCGGTGCTGTACCGCGGCGACATCGAGTTCGACCTCGGCCGCGTTCTCTGGTGGGACCTCGACCGGATGACCGACATCGTCCCGTACTTCGATATCGCGGTCCGCGAGGCCGGCCTGGACCGGGACCGCGCCCGCGACTGGGTGATCTGGCGGACCGTCGACTACTGGCTGTGGGGACTTCAGGCCGGCCTGACCGAGGACCCGGTCCGGTGCGCCAGGCTGATCAGCGCGCTGTCACGATGACGCAGCTTTGTAGATGAAGCGGCTGCGCATCATCCGGGGTGTGTCGGCCGCGTTGGCCGCGATCGAGTGCAGGATCCACGGATGCGTCAGGTACACGTCCCCGGCCTGACCGGTGAGCTCGATGACCCGCACCGGCAGACCGTCGAGATCGGCCGCCGCCATCGGGTCGACCGTGCGCTCCTCGGACGTCAGGTTGCGGAACCACGGATCCGAGCGCAGTACCTGGTCGCGCACAGCCTTGAACTCGCGCTCTTCGGTCGTGGTCAGGAAGCGTTCGATGACCTTGTGCGAACCGGCGACCTGCGGAGTCCCGCCGCCACCGGGCTCGAGGTCGCCGAGCAGCGCCCAGATCTTGATGGACTGAGGCGTGTCGTCGAAGCCCACGTCGGTGTGCCACTGGCGATGCGGGACGACCCACGGCACGCCCTCCGGCATCGTGACGAGAACCTGGCCCTGGTGCCTCGGCTCGATCCACTCGCCCAGCAGCCCGTCGAGCGCCGATCGCACCCGCGGCCCGAGGATCGCGTGCGCCGCGCGCGACGACTTCGTACTCTTCAAACCGGTCGGCCGCGACGGGGTCCAGGTCGACCGGTCGTCACGATCCATCCCGTGCCGCTCGGACAACTCGTCCCACAAGGTGTCCCGCATCCGTGCGGCATCGTCGGCGGAGAACGCGGACGGGAGCTTCACGATCCCGTCGCGCTCGAAAACGTTCAGCTCTTCGGCAGTGAGCATCCGCCCATGCTGCTCCGACGGCCGCCGGCCTTCCACTCATTTAACAGTTCTCGGTCGGCAGCTTCCCGTCCAGCAGATAGTCGGTGATCCGGTCCCGCGCACAGGCGGAGTTCAGGTACGCCGTATGCCCGTAAACATCTGCGGTCAGGAGTCGGCTGTTGTCGATCTGCCGGGCCAGACTGCGTGCGCCCACGACTGGCGTCGATGGGTCGTGCAGCGTGGAGGTGATCAGGATCGGCGCCGTCCCGCGCACCGGCGTTGCCTGCCACGGGCTGCTCGGCGGGATCGGCCAGCCGGCACACGCGGCCGTGATCGCCCATCCCTCGACCGCTGCGCCGACCCGTGGCGCGACCGCCTTAGCCAGCGCGAGCCGAGCGCGTGCATCGGCGTACCCACGCAGCTCTCCGGGCAGGTCCATGCACGACACGGCGGCGTATGCGGTCTCGGGATCGCCGAGGTAGCTGAGATTCGCGAAGTCCGTGCCGTCGCCCTTCGCGGCCTTGGCCAGCGCGGTCGCCAGGTCCGCCCAGTTGTCCGAGACCATTGATGTCAAGGGCAACAAACTTGGCAGCGCCAGCCGGATCGTGTCGCCGGTCACCGGCCCGTTCGGTCCGGTCAGCGGGGTCTTGTCGGCCTTGCGCACGACCGCGTCGTACACCTTGCCGACGTTCTGGCCGTGCAACGCGCACGACGTCTCCTTGTCGCACCAGGCAGAGAACCGGTTGAAGCCGTCCTCCATCGCCTTCGCTTCCTCGAGCGTCAGGCGGGTGGCACCCAGTTTGTGGTCGAGGATCCCGTCGAGGACCATCCGGCCCACGCGCTTCGGGAACTGCTGTGCGTAGATCGTGCCCAGGTACGACCCGTAGGAGATGCCGAGGTAGTTGAACTTCGCCTCGCCGAGCGCCGCACGGATCGCGTCCATATCGTGCGCGACCGTGCGTGTATCGAGATTGCGCATCAGGTCGCCGTGTTGCTTCAGGCATTGCTCGCCGGTCGCGCGGCTCGACGCCACCATCGCGTCGTACTGCGCCTTGGTCTTCGGGAACACCGGCACGCCGGGACGCAGCACCGGGCCGCAGTCGAGTTGGCTGCTGCTCCCTGTACCGCGCGGGTCGAAGCTGACCAGGTCGTACCTGTCGCGGAACTGCGGCATGAACGCGTCGGCCAGGCCGGCCGCGAAGATCGAGCCGCCCGCGCCGCCCGGCCCGCCCGGGTTGAAGAAGAGCGCGCCGAGCTTGTGTGCCTGGTCCTTCGCCGGGACCTTGGCGACGAAGATCTTCGTCGTCGGGCCGTGCGGTTTCGACCAGTCCAGAGGCACGGTCAGCGACGCACACTGCTCGACCGCGCCCGGCTTGCACGGCTGCCAATCCGGGCCGGTCGCGGCGGTCGCCGCACTCACCGGAACGGCGGCCGCCAGCACGGCCCCTGCTAGTCCCCCAGCCAACGATCTCCACATGCCCGCCAACCTATGCGGCGAGCGAGGCGCCCCGCATCAGCCGATCGGTTGTCGCAAGTCAGCCCGACGGCCGATGTGCCCGAAGGTTCAGTGCTCCGGGGCGAAATCGTGGAAACCGATCAGCTTCTGGATCTTGCCGTCGGCGTCGCGGACGACGATGTCGGTGCCGCCGGCAACCGGCTCCTGCCCCTCGGCCTTGAGGTGCCAGGTCCAGCGCAGGTACGTGTGGTGCTCGTCGATGTCCCCGGTGCGGACGAAGGACAGGCCCGGGAACATCTGCTGCGCGGCGCCGACCAGCTTGTTCAGCTCGTCGTGACCGGTGGTCTCGAAGCTCGGGTCCTGGAAGGTCGCGTCGTCGGTCCAGGTTCCGGCGATGATCTCGGCCCGGCGATCCGCGTCGGCGGCGTTCCACATCGCGAAGTACTGGTCGGCGAGAGCGCTTACGTTCATGGTGTTTCCTCCTCGGAAGGTTTCGATGACCAGAACCTTGCCGCCGTACCCGGGCAACGGTCGATGACGTCAGAGGTAATGGCGTTGTCTACGCGGACCGCTACGGTCGGGGTATGGCAGCAACGATCGAGGAGACGTTCCAGCGCCCGGTGGGCGAGCTTCTGCGCGGGTGGCGGGAGCGGCGCCGGCTCAGTCAGCTCGAGCTGGCGAACCGGGTCGAGGTGTCCACCCGGCACGTGAGTTTCGTGGAGACCGGGCGGTCGAAACCGAGCCGGGACATGGTGCTGCGGCTCGCCGAGCACCTCGACGTACCGCTGCGGGACCGCAACCAACTGCTGCTCGCGGGCGGGTTCGCACCGATCTACAGCGAGGCGTCGCTGCACTCGCCGGCGATGCTCGCGGTCCGTACGACGCTGCGCCGCCTGCTCAAGGCCCACGAGCCGTTCCCGGCGCTGGTCGTCGACCGCTGGTGGAACATCGTCGAGGCCAACGCCGGGATCCGGATCTTCACCGCCGGCGTCGACGAGAAGTTGCTCCAGGCACCGATCAACGCACTCCGGCTGACGTTGCACCCGGATGGCCTGGCGAGGCGGATCGGCAACATCGCAGAGGTCCGCGCCAGCGCGCTCGCCAGCCTGCAACGCCAGGCCGCCAGCACCGCAGATCCCGAACTCCAGGACCTGTACGACGAACTCCGCGCGTACGCCGCGGACGACAAGCCGGCACCACCCGGACCGGCCGAAGTCGTCGTACCGTTCAAGCTCATGCACGACGGGCGGGAGCTGTCGTTGCTGACGATGATCGCGACCTTCGGCACACCGCTCGACGTCACGGTGTCCGAGCTGATGATCGAGTCGTTCTATCCCGCCGACGACGCAACAGCGGAGTACTTGCGGAGCCTTTCGTGAAGCCGGCCAGGGAGGTCGCCGACACGATCGAGCTGCATCTGCAGTACCTCGACCGCTATCGCGAGATCATCTCGAAGAAGCTGACCGGGTTGAGCGACGCCGAGCTGCGCGGTAGTCGGCTGCCGTCGGGATGGTCGCCGCTGGAGCTGTTGAAGCACCTGGTCTTCATGGAGCGACGGTGGCTGCGCTGGGGCTTCACCGCTGAGCAGGTCGAGCATCCGTGGGGTGACTCCGGAGATGATCCCGACGGTCGCTGGGCGGTGACGGCGGACGACTCGTTGGAGAGCCTGCTGGCTCAGTTGCACGCGGGTGGTGAGTTCACGCGGCAGGTCGTCGGTGGCGCGGACCCCGCGACGGTTGCGTCGGCCGGCGGGCGGTTCGGGCCCGACGATCGGCCGACGCTGAACTGGATCCTGTTCCATGTCCTGCAGGAGTACGCACGGCACGCGGGCCACTTGGACGTGGCCCGCGAGCTCGTGGATGGGGCCACCGGCGAGTAGGTCTTGCAGGGAGGGCCTACTCGCCGGTGGCCGGGAGCCCTACCGGCCTGAGGAGGGTAGGCCGGTAGGGAACGCCGTCGGGACGGTCGGCGTCGGGAAGCTCGGCTTGGACGTCGAGGTCGGCAGCGTCGGCTTCGTGGTCGGGATCGAAGGCAGCGTCGGCTTGCTGTGCGGCTTGACCGGAACCGTCACCTTCACGCCGGCCGAGACCGTCACGCTCGGCAGGTCGGGCGCGGTGGGTTTGGCGGTCGGTACGGACGGCTTGCCGGGCAGGTTCGGCTTGCTCGGCAGGCTGGGCTTGCCGGTCGGCACGCCCTGCACGCAGTCCGGTACGGCCGGGACCGCAGGCTTGGCGGGCAGCGACGGCTTCGCGGTCGGGAGCGACGGCTTGGCCGGGAGAGACGGCTTGCTCGGCAGCGTCGGCTTGGCGGGCGGAAGCGACGGGAGGGTCGGCTTCGTCGTCGGCAGGCTCGGCTTGCCGGACGGCAGGGTCGGCAGCGTGGGCTTGGTGGTCGGCACCTGCGGGCGGCCCGGCAGCGTCGGCTTCGTCGTCGGCCAGGTCGGCTTGGTGGTGGGGATGCCCGGCCGCGTCGGCAGCGTCGGCTTGCCGGTCGGCAAGGTCGGCTTACCAGGCAACGAGGGCCGGGTGGTGGGCAGGCTCGGCAAGGTCGCCTTGCCGGTCGGCAGCGACGGCTTGGCCGGCAGGGTGGGCTTGGCCGGCAGCGTCACCTTCGGCGGGTTGTTCGGGTCGATCGTCTTGTTCACGACCACCTTGGGCAGCTTCGGCTTGGCCGGCAGGCAGGTCGGGTCGATCGACGGCGCCGACGGCGTACCGGCCGGAATCACCGCCGGTACCGGAGGCTTTCCCCCGACCAACAGGTTCTTGACCGGCAGGGTCGGTCCGCCGACCGCGGCGGACACCGTCGCAACGGTTCCGGCCAGGGCGGTGACGCCTGCTGCGGCCAGTCCCCGGCGCAGCCAGGTCAGCCGCTTGCCGCGCCGCATCAGGTCACCGGCGTCCGGCTGCCAGGGGTCGATCTCATAGGTCAGCGCATCACGAATCTGCTCGTCACTCATCAGTTTCCTCCAACTCCGCTGTCGATCAGGTCGGGTGCCAGACGCAACTTGGCCAGCGCCCGGGAAGCCGTGCTCTTCACGGTCCCGGCCGCCATACCGAGCAGCTCGGCGGTCTCGGCCTCGGAGAGATCCTGCGAGTAGCGCAGCGCGACCACGGCTCTCTCCCGGACGGTCAGACCGTTGAGAGCCGAGAGCACGGCCTCCCTGGTCTGGACCGCCCCGGCGAAGTCCGCCACCGCTCGCTGGTCCCAATCGTTTGCTACCGGATCACTGGGTACTTCGTTGTTCCAGCGCCGGCGGGCCTGGGAGAGGAATCGGTTGACCAGCACCCGCCGGACGAACCGCAACGGGTCGCCCTCCAGCCGGTGCCATTTCGGATACGACCGCATCAACGCCTGCTGCACGAGGTCCTCGGCAGTGTGCCGATCGCCGCACAACATCTCCGCGAAGCGGAGCAAAGGGGTCGACTGCGCCACGACGAATCGCTCGAAGTCGGCGTCCGCGGTCCGGGTCATCGATTCTCCTCAGCCTCTGTCACACCGGTCCAAACCCACTGAGTCACCGATCGGGTTCTGTTCGGTTAGGAGAAATTTATTGACGGTCTATACAGGGGAGGCGTTTGTTTGTCACATTGGGTACACAAGCCTTCACCGCCCCGGAGGTCCCGCCCATGCGTACCAGCCGCCCAGCCGCTTTCGCCGCCTGTCTAGCCGCAACCGCCGCGATCTTTACCGCGACCTTGCCCAGCGCCGCCGCCCCTCCCCCCACAACAGCCCGCCAGCCCGCCACGGCCGTCGGACCGTCCGCCTCTCAGCCCGCCGCCGCCCCCGCTCCCAGCGCCGCCTACCAGCCCGCCGCGAAGCCCGCCGCCGTCGCCCAGTCCGCCCCAGCCGGACCCGCCGTACCTCAGTCGGTCGCCGGCTCCGGGCCCGCCGTACCCCAGTCGGTCGCTGTCTCCCAGCCGACCGCCGGGTCGAGCAATGTGCGGGTTGAGGGCGGTCGGATCGTGCTCGGTGACGCGCCTGCCGGGATCGGCTCGGCCGGGATCGACCAGCGCTCCGGTCTGGCCGAGCTCACGCCTGTCCACCTCGCCGGCTTGACCTCGGCCGTGGTCGTCGGCTACTCGGCCGCCATACCAAACGGTATGTCCGGGGCGGTCGACGTACGGTCCTGGGCCGACGGGCGATGGTCGGAGTGGACTGAGGCGAAGGCTGGAACCCCGACTGCGCTGCCAGTTGCCAGCGATCAGGTTCAGCTGCGGGTGATCCTCACCGCGCCACCGACCGGCGGGAGCCCGTCGATTGCCGGTCTGACCGTCCGGCCGACCGACCAGGTTGCGGCTCCGCGGATGAGCATTCAGGCCGCGCCGCTCAAGTCGCACGTCTTCGCCACCCGCGAAGGCCTCGTCGGCGGTACGACGGCCAACGGCCACGTGATCGTCAGCCGCGACCATTTCGTCGCGCTGCCCTCGCGGCGCGGCCTGTCCGGCAACGGATCCGGCACGTACTCGGTGAAGGTCTGTACTGCGTCGCGATGCGCGTTCGAGCCGGTGTGGGACGTCGGCCCGTGGAACACCAAGGACGACTACTGGAACCCGAGCGCGACCCGCGAGATGTGGAAGGACCTGCCGCAGGGCAAGCCCGAGGCGCAGGCTGCGTACCAGGACGGGTACAACGGCGGGAAGGACCAGTTCGGCCGGACCGTCGCGAACCCGGCCGGGATCGATCTCGCGGACGGCGTGTTCTGGGACGCGCTGAAGCTGGCGGACAACGGGTTCGTCGACGTGACGTACCTGTGGACGGGTGACGGCGGGCGCGGGACGGTGTCGATCTCGTCCGGCTACCTCAACGTCCGGAACGCACCGAACTCCGCCGGCGCCGTCGTCGGCATGGCCGGCAAGTCCGCCCAGGTAACCGTCGAATGCCAGACAACCGGCGAATCCGTCACCGGCTCCCAGGGCACCACCAACATCTGGCTCCGCGTCAACACCGGCATGTACGTCGCAAAGGCCTGGGTCTCGGGCGGCACGTTCGGCGCCTGCTGAACCCCCACCACTCACCAACCCCCGGCCGCACGCCCACCAACCCGCCCGGTGAGCGTGCGGCCAACCCCTACAAGCGCGAAAGCCACCAGTTACTGACTGCTGGACGTCCCCCCACCCACCAACCTGCACACCAAGCGCCCAGCCGACCCTCCGAGCGCGGAAGCCGCCAGCCACTCAGTTACAGGCGTCCACCCACCCACCAACCAGCGCACCAAGCGCCCGGCCGACCCCTGCCAGCGCGGAAGCCGCCAGCCACTCAGTTACAGGCGTCCACCCACCCACCAACCTGCGCACTAAGCGCCCGGCCGACCCCTGCCAGCGTGGAAGCCGCGGGCCACTCAGCGACGGGCGGCCGCACACCCACTTGCGCCGTGCGTGTGCGACCGGACCCTGCGAGCGCGGCCTCCGGCTACCGCGCCCGGCCCCGGGAGCCGAGCCCGAGTACTCGACGTCCACACACCCACCAAGCTGCGCAGTAATTGCGCCGGCCAACCCCTCCGAGCCTGGGAGCCGCCGGCCGCTCAGTGACGGGCGGCCGCACACCCCACCCACTTGTGCCGTGAGCGTGCGGCCGGCCCTGCGAGCGTGGGAGCCGTGGGTTGGTGAGTGATGGGGGTCCGGGCTACTTGCCGGATGGGCTCGCTGTTGGGGTGCGGGTGGGTGCGACTGTTGGTGTCGGGCGGGCGGCGCGCGGCGGCTGGGTCGGTGTGGCGGTCGGCGGCAGCGTCGGTACAGGGCGAGGTCCGCGGGTCGGTGTCGCGGTCGGGGGCAGGGTCGGTACCGGGCGGGGTCCGCGGGTTGGGGACACGGTTGGTGGCAGCGTCGGAGTGGCGGGTGGGATCGCGCGCGGTGACACCGTTGGCGGCAGGGTTGGGGTTGCGGGTGGTGCGGGGCTTGGGGATGCCGTTGGGGGCAGGGTTGGCGTGCTTGAGGGGACGGCGCTGGGGGACGCGGTGGGTTGGTCGGTCGTGCGGCTTGGGGAGGTGGTTGGTTGGCTGGGGCTGGGGGTGGCGTGGACCGGCGTACCGTCGCCGTCGTCCGTCGAGCCGCTGCGCGCCATCGCTGTACCCGCAACCGCGACCACCACGACGGCGGCCGCCGCGAGTCCGCCCAGCACCAGCCGGGTGGCGCGCCGGTTCGGTCCTACTTCTCTCATCGTTGCCCTCCGCAACCTTTCGGTGTTCGGTCGGGCTGAAGGACGCGAGCGGCCCCGGAAAAGGTTCTGCTCAACGAGAAGCAGGCAACCGCGCGGGCGTGACAGTCGCCGCGCGCCCGGACCGGGTCGGCGTCGCCGTCGGAACAGCACCGTGGGTCGACGTCGGCACAGACGGCGTCGGCCCAGTCGGCCCCATGCTCGGCGGAACAGTCGGCGGCGCAGTCGGCGGAGTGTGAGGTGGCACGGTCGACCGCCCCGCTCCCGTCGGCGACGGAGACCTCGGGTTCGTCGGAGTCGCAGGCGGAGAAGACGTCGGGGAGGACGTCGGCACCGGGGACGGCGGCACGGTAGGTGTCACCGATGGCGGAGTCGGATAAGCAGATGTCGGATAAGCAGGCGGCGGGACCTGGGCAGGCTCCGGCCGGCCGCCGCCGACCTGAATCCCGACCACAACCCCAGCCACGACCGACACAACAGCAACCGACGCGGCGACCGCGCCCAGCTTCCGCCTGCTGCGCCGCCGCTGCGCCGCCGCGATCACCCGCTCCGGGTCGAGCGGCGTACCGTCCGAGCCCGGCGCCAGCAGCGTCCGCAGCTCATCCTCGTCGACGTTCATGTTCGCTCCCCCACCGGTACGCCGCTCAGCTCGGGAGCAGCACGCAGCTTCACCAGGGCCCGGGCGTTGGCGCTCTTCACAGTGCCGACCGCGACCCCGAGGACCTCCGCGGTCTGCCGCTCGGTCAGGTCCTCGACATACCGCAGTACGACGACCGCCCGCTCCCGCCGGCTCAGCGTCGCGAGCGCAGCCCCCAGCCCGACCCGCCGGTTGATCGCACCCGACGGATCGTCCACGACCGGGCCGAAGAACAGATCCAGCTCGGTCGGCCCGCCGCTGGGACGCTCCCGCCACGGCCGCCGTCGTACCCAGGACAGGTGCTGGTTGACCACGGCCTGCCGGACGTACGCGAACGGGTCGGCCATCTCGATCCGGTCCCAGCGCAGGTACGCCTTCTCCAGAGCGTTCTGCACCAGGTCCTCGGCGAGGCCGGCGTCGCCGCAGAGCATCCGCGCGAAGTGCACCAACCGCGCGGATCTGGCCAGCACGAAAGCCGTGAAGTCGTCGTCACGACTCCCCGTTGCCGCCATCTGCGCTCCGTCCTGCCGCCCTCACCTCACAGGACGCTGCGCCTGGGCCAAAGGTTCTGCTTGTTCGGAGAATTGTGTGGCGGCGGTCAGCCGGGGCAGCGTGACGATGTCGGCGGCCAGGCGGACGCGGTCGCGGCCGGCGGCCTTGGCGGCGTACATCGCGCGGTCGGCGCGGAGCAGCAGGTCGTCGACGGTCGCCCCGTCGTTCGGATATACGGCGACGCCGATGCTGACGGTCAGGTGGAACGTGTCCGGATCCAGGTCCGGATCGTCGAGTACGCCGGCGCACATCGCGGCCAGCGGGCTGGCGGAGACCGCGTTGCGAAGCCTGTCCGCGGTGACGGTCGCCTCGTCGAGGCCGGTGTCGGGGAGCGCGATCACGAACTCCTCGCCGCCGAACCGGCCGATCACGTCCTTCGCCCGGATCGCGCTGCGCAGGATCGTCGCGACCGCACGCAGGGCCTCGTCGCCGACCAGGTGACCGTGCCGGTCGTTGACCTGCTTGAAGTGGTCGATGTCGATCAGCAGGACCGCCATCGGCTCGCGCTGGGTCCGGACGGTCCGCAACATGTCCTCGGTCCGCCGGCGCCACCAGTCGACCCGGGTCAGGCTGGTCTTCGGATCGGTCTGCGCCTCGGACTCCAACTGGCCGAGGAGCAACGCGCGCTGCGCGGTCAGCGTGATCGGGATCGCCACGAACGCGAACCACGGGCTGATCAGGCAGGCCGCCGCGAGCAGGCATCCAAGCGTCGCGGCAGTCGCATCGGTGGCCAGGTCGTCGAGCCCGCCGACCGCCTCGCGCCGGCTGCTGCCCGGGATGATCAGCGAGATCGCCAGCCCGCAGAGCACGGTGTCGGTCGCGACGTACGCCGCCGAGGCGCCGACCATCGAGACGACCAGACCGAGGTCGCCGCCGGTGATGTCGCGCAGCGAGACGAAGACCGCGTGCGCCGCGCCGACCGCGAGCACGTGGACCGCGGTCGAGAAGGCCCACCGGTACGGGATGCACTTCCCGGCCCGGATCCGCCACCAGATCCGCAGCAGTACGGCGACCAGGATCGCCAGCGCCGGATGCAGGATCACCGCCGCGGCAATCATCCAGGCCGGCGCCAGGTCCTTGTGCAGCGCTCCGCCGCGCCGCCGCCGGTTCTCCACCCGGCGGGCGCCCTCGACCGAGATCAGCGCGGAGACGGTCAGCGCGAACACGACATCCAGGCCGCGCCAGTCGGGTCGGTCGGTGAACGCCTGCACGCCGTACCCGACGGCGGCCAGGTCGACGAGCACCACGACGGCGAACGCCGGGACCGTCAGGGTCCAGAGCGCCCAGGAACGTAAGGCTCGCCTACTCTGTGCAACCATCACCTCACACGGTACGACGAGTGAGCGTCAGGTCCCAATCCGTGGCGGCGCGGCTGTGGATGACGACTTGGAAACGATCGACAATCCTTCACTATTCAGTCGTTTGATCAACAATCAACTGCAGGATTTCCCTTGCACGGAAGGAAAATCACCGCCGCCGGGCCGCACCGAACAGCCCGCGGACGATTTCCCGGCCGGCCGACCGGGCGAACTGCTTGAACGCCGACGAGCCGATGACCTGCTCCACCATCGACTTCTCCTGCTTCTGCGCCCGCGGCCGGGGCTCGGACTGCTGCTTGGCCTCGGCCTGCGCCTGCTTCTCGGCCTCGGCCTGCGCCGCGCCGGCCTGCACCTTCGCCGCGAGCATCTCGTACGCCGATTGGCGGTCGACGGCCTGCGAGTACTTCGCGTTGTTCGGCGAGGCCTGGACAGACGCGGCCTGCTGCTCCGCGGACGCGGGCGCCATCAGCGACTGCGGCGCGCGCAACCGGGTCCACGCGACCGGCGTCGGCGCACCCTTCTCGTTCATCACGGTCACGATCGCCTCGCCGATCCCGAGCTGGGTCAGCACCTCACCCAGGTCGTACGACGAACTCGGGAACGTCGACACGGTCGCCTTCAGCGCCTTCGCGTCGTTCGGCGTGTGCGCCCGCAGCTGGTGCTGCACCCGCGAACCGAGCTGCGCCAGTACGTCGTCCGGCACGTCCTTCGGCGTCTGCGTCACGAAGAAGACGCCGACACCCTTCGACCGGATCAGCCGGACGGTCTGCGCGATCGAGTCGAGGAACGCCTTCGACGCGTCGTTGAACAGCAGGTGCGCCTCGTCGAAGAAGAACACCAGCTTCGGCTTGTCCACGTCGCCGACCTCGGGCAGGTCGTGGAACAGGTCGGCCAGCAGCCACATCAGGAACGTCGAGAACAGCGCCGGCCGGTCCTGCAGGTTCGGCAGCTCGAGCAGCGAGATCAGGCCCTTTCCGTCACGCTGCTGCAGCAGGTCGGCGGTGTCGAACTCCGGCTCGCCGAAGAACGCCTCCGCGCCCTGGTCCGCGAACCCGATCAGCGACCGCAGGATGACCCCGGCCGTGGCAGCGGAGAGCCCGCCGAGCTCCTTCAGGTCGTCCTTGCCCTCGTCGGAGGTGAGGTGCTGGATGACCGACCGCAGGTCCTTGAGGTCCAGCAGCGTCAGCCCGGCCTTGTCGGCGTAGTGGAAGATCAGCCCGAGCGACGACTCCTGTACGTCGTTCAGCCCGAGCACCTTGGACAGCAGCACCGGCCCGAACGACGTGATCGTGGCGCGGATCGGGATGCCGGTGCCCTGGCCGCCGAGCGCGTAGAACTCGGTCGGGAAGCCGCTCGCGGTCCAGTCCTGGCCGATCGACTTGGTCCGCGCCAGCAGCTTGTCGTTCCCCTCGCCGGGCTGCGAGACGCCGGACAGGTCGCCCTTGATGTCGGCGGCGAACACCGCGACGCCGGCCGCGGACAGCTGCTCGGCCATCAGCTGGAGGGTCTTCGTCTTGCCGGTACCCGTCGCGCCCGCGACCAGGCCGTGCCGGTTCATCATCCCGAGCGGGATCCGGACCGCCGCCTCCGGTTTCGGCTCGTCGTCGACCAGCAGCGCACCCAGCTCGAGTGCCGGCCCCTCGAACGCGTACCCCTGCTTGACGGTCTCCACGACATCTGACTCGGCCATCTGAGCGTGCCTTCCCCGGTTGACGGAACTACCCGGTCGGCATGCTAGTCCTCGCCATCCTGCTGGACGCCGCAACGGCACCAAAAGGTTGCTTCCGGCTCCGGACTATTCCGGTGACATTTATGACCTGCACCTGAGACCTGTTACCCCGCTAGACTTCGGGAGGTGATCTTCAAGCGCGTCGGGGAAGACCGGCCGTACCCGGAGCACGGGCTGCGGCCGAAGGACTGGTCCTCGCTGCCGCCCAGGCAGGTGCGGCTGGACGAACTCGTCACGACGAAGGGCACCCTTGACCTGAACGCGCTGCTCGACGAGGACTCGACCTTCTACGGCGACCTGTTCGCGCATGTGGTGGAGTGGAAGGGCGACATGTACCTCGAGGACGGCCTGCACCGTGCCCTCCGGGCCGCGTTGCAGCAGCGTCAGGTCCTCCACGCCCGGGTCTTGGTAGTGGACTGACCCATGTCTGCTCACGGGGGGTTGAGCCGATGACAGCGATCCATCCGCAACCGCGGCCGCATTCGCACATTCGCTGGCGTACGCCGATCACGATGGTGATCCTGCTGGCCATTCTGGTCGGTGGGGGCTGGTGGGGCTGGAAGTCCCTGATCAACAGCAGCGCCGAGCCGACCTGCGTCGAGCAGAAGCTCCCGAACAACCGCCTGGTGCCCAAGCAGGTGGTCCTGAACGTCTACAACGGCGGTGCCAGGGCCGGCTCCGCGCAGCGGGTCGCCGACGCACTGAAGCAGCGCGGGTTCAACATCGGCAAGATCTCCAACGAGCCCAAGGGCAACAAGGTCGACGTGGCCGAGCTCCGCGGCGTCGCGGCGAACTCGCCCGAACTGGCACTGGTCGCCGGTCAGCTCAACCAGAAGGCCGTGCTGGTCCCCGACGGCCGCACCGACCACACCGTCGACCTGGTGATCGGCGCCGGCTTCGGCTCGGTCCGCCTCAAGGGCATCCCGTCGGTCCAGGTGGCCGCCGGCACCACCGTCTGCCTCCCGGTCGTCCACACCCCGCAGCCCGTCCCCTCGGGCCAGAACCCGAACTGATCTCAGAGCTGTTCGCGGCCGCGTTCGCCGAACCAGCCGGCCAGGCGGCCGGCCCGGGAGACGGCGCGTAGGCGGCGCACGGTCTGTTCGCGGACCGGGCTGGGGGCAACCACCAGCAGCGAGTCGGCGGCGCGGAGGACGGTACGGCGGTCCGGCACGAACGCGTGTTCGCCGCGGATGACGAGCGAGACCGAGACCCCCGGCGGCAACCGCAGTTCGCCGATCTCGACGCCGGCCAGCCGTGACTTGCTCGGGACGTAGACCTGGAGCATGTCCGCGCCGAGCGACTCCAGCGGAGCCACGTCGATATCGACCTCGTGCGCCGCATTGTCGTCGAGCACCTTCAGGCGGCCCGCCAGCCAGGGCAGCGACGGCCCCTGCAGCAGCGTGAACAGCAGGACCAGCACGAACACCACGTCGAAGATCCGGTCCGCCTGCGGCACTCCCTCGGCCAGCGGGATCGTCGCCAGGACGATCGGTACCGCGCCCCGCAGCCCGGCCCAGGAGATGAACGTCCGCTCCCGCCACGGCAGCCGGAACGGCGCCGCCGAGATCGCCACCGACGCGAACCGCCCGACCACCGTCACCGCGATCCCGATCACGAGCGCGACGAGTACGTCGTTCAGCCGGAACCGTCCGGGTGAGGCCAGCAGCCCGAGCATCACGAACAGACCGATCTGCGCGAGCCAGGCGATCCCGTCCACGAACGACCGGGTCGCCATCCGATGCGGCAGCTCGGCCCGCCCGAGGACCAGCGAGGTCACGTAGACGGCCGCGAACCCGGATACGTGCAGGAGGACGGAGCCCCCGGCGTACGAGATGAAGGCGACCGACATCACCGCGAGCGGGTAGAGACCCGCGGAGCTGAGCGCCATCCGACGGATCAGGCCGACGCTCACCCAACCGATCAGCAGACCGAACAAGGCGCCGACGACCAGCTCGTACAGCACCAGGCCGGTGAACGCCAGCACGCCCTTCTCGCCGACCTCCCCCGTGCTCACCAGGGTGACCAGCAGCACGGTCGGTGCGTCGTTCAGGCCGGACTCAGCCTCCAGCGCCCCACGCAGCCGCGGCTGGATCGGCACCCGTCTGAGCACCGAGAACACGGCCGCCGCGTCCGTTGGGGACGTCACGGCGCCGAGCAGCACGGACAGCTGCCAACTCAGCCCCAGGACGAAGTGCGCCACGCAGGCGACGACTCCCACGCTGACCGCGACCCCGACGGTCGCGAGGACGAGCCCGAGCGGCATCACCGGGCGTACTTCGTTCCACCGGGTGGTCAGACCGCCCTCGATCAGGATCACGACCAGCGCCGCGAACCCCAGCGCGTGCGCCAGCTGCGCGTCCTCGAAGTGGATGTGCCCCGGCCCCGACTCGCCGAGCAACAGGCCCATGCCGAGGTAGATGAGCAGCGACGGGAGCCCGAGTCGCGCGGTCAGCCGGACGGCGACGACCGCGACCAGCAGAACCACGGCCCCTGCCAGCAGAACCCGGTCGAGCTCCGAAACATCCATGGGGCCCTCCCGTCGAACGTCAGGTCCCGAGAGACGAAAACCCTGACGCATCACACAGCATCAGGGTCTCCGGCCTATCTTCCGCCCCGAAGGGCGGTGGCGGTGGCGGAGGGATTTGAACCCTCGGACGGGGGTTGCCCGTCACGCGCTTTCGAGGCGCGCTCCTTCGGCCGCTCGGACACGCCACCGCCGAGGACAATATCAAGGCCGGTGACGAATGAAGAAATCGCGCAGCCGCGCGCCCGCCTCGTCGGCCATCACACCGCCGATCACCTCGGGCCGATGGTTGAGCCGGCGGTCCCGGACGACGTCCCACAGCGAGCCCACCGCGCCCGCCTTCTCGTCGTACGCCGCGAAGACCAGCCGGTCGAGCCGGGACAGCACGATCGCCCCCGCGCACATCGTGCACGGCTCCAGCGTGACGACGAGCGTGCAACCGCTCAGCCGCCACTCGCCGACGTGCCGCGCCGCCGCCCGGATCGCGAGTACTTCGGCATGCGCCGTCGGATCACCCGTCGTCTCACGCTCGTTGTGCCCGCGCCCGATCACCTGCCCGTCGGCGTCCACCACGACGGCCCCGATCGGTACGTCGGGCACCGCCTTCTCGCCCTCCTCCAGCGCGAGCGCCATCAACCGGGACCACTCGCGCCGCAGCAGTGGGCTAGCCAACAGCTTCGATCGCGTCGTGGAACTGGTTGCCGAACCCGAGCGTCTCGGCGATCTCCTCGAGCATCTCCTCGGGATACAGGTCGACGTCGTCACAGAGCGCACCGAGGTCCATCGCGGTCATCCCCAGGTCCGCGATGATCGCCAGGTCGCCGGCCGGGACCTGTTCGTCGTCGTCATCGGCCAGCGGGATGTCCAGCTCGTCGACAACCTGCCGGGCGATCGGCCATTCGGTCGCCGCGGTCACGTCGGAGATCAGCAAGCGGGCCCGCCCGCCGGCGACGCGGACCAGGACGAAGAAGTCCTCGTCGACCGACACCATGCCCAGTACGCCGCCCTCGCCCGGGTAGCGGCGCAGGGCCGACACCAGCGCGGACAGGTCCGGTTCACCACGGAGTACCAGCGGAGTGACGGTCCAGTTCCCGTCCTCGGTGTAAGCGGCGACCGCGAAATCGAGGTCGGTGGTCATCGGCCCAGCCATGGCATCGGACACCGGGTCATCGTCCCAGACTCCGCCTCTCCACGCGATCTCGGAGCGGTATCAGATCCACCAACAACCGTCAACAGTCAGTGATGGTAGGTAGCTCTCCGCATAGCTTCGCGGAGTTGGCGGACACGAGCCCGGCGGGGGGCGATCCGGTCGCGGAGTGCCTTGGCCTCCTCCAGTTCGCGGAGGAACTCGGCGCGGCGGCGAAGCCGGTCGAGGTCGCGGCGGGGTACCACCAAGCGCGGTCTGGGCTCGAGGGTCATCGGCGTACTCCCTGGTGGGCGAAGCAGGGCAGATTCCGGTGCACTTTCGAGTCTGACAGCGAGCGCGCTTCCCCGCCAGGAATCGCCGACGGTAGCGTTCCGGCTTATGCAGATCCTCGTCGTGGACCACCCGCTCGTCGCCCACAAGCTCACCGCGCTGCGCGACGAGCACACGGACTCACCCACGTTCCGGCGGCTGACCGAGGAGCTCGTCACGCTGCTCGCCTACGAGGCGACCCGGGACGTCCGTACCGGTCCGGTCACCGTCCAGACCCCGGTCGCCGAGGCGGAGGGGGTCAAGCTGACCGCGCCGAAGCCGCTCGTCGTACCGATCCTGCGGGCCGGACTCGGCATGCTCGAAGGCATGTCCCGGTTGCTGCCGACCGCGGAGGTCGGGTTCCTCGGCATGATCCGGAACGAGGAGACGCTGACCGCGTCGACGTACGCCGAGCGCCTGCCGGAGGACCTGTCCGGGCGCCAGTGCTACGTGCTCGACCCGATGCTGGCGACCGGCGGCACGCTCGCGGCGGCGATCCAGTTCCTCGTCGACCGCGGCGCCGACCACATCACCGCGATCTGCCTCCTCGCCGCCCCCGAGGGCGTGGAACGCGTCGAACGCGAGCTCACCCACCTCGACGTCCCGTGCAACCTCGTCATCGCCGGCATGGACTCCCACCTGAACGACAAGGGCTACATCGTCCCCGGCCTAGGCGACGCCGGCGACCGCCTGTACGGCGTGGCACAGTAAGCCACGACGAAGTCTCGGCAGCCGGCGTCCGCACGGTTGCCTGCTCTGCACGCGCTCGGTCGTGACGCCTCCGCGCCTGCGACTTAGGACCGCGCCGCGGGCAGTCGTGGTTGGGGAGGATCTTGCGCCCGAATCGGTGCAGGATCCTCCCCAAGTCCGGTCATCCAGGGCGGCAATCCGCGGCTCTCCGCCTGTTTTGGACGGTTGTTAGACCAGGGTGTTGCGGTAGAAGAGGTTGGCTCGGCGGGCGCCGGTGAGGCCGGAGGCGAAGCCGAAGTGGAGGCGGGCGGTTTCGTCGGTGGAGCCGTAGACGGCCAGGCCCTCGGGCTCTCGGTAGGTGAGGCTTTTGCCTGCCAGGGTGAGGAAGGAGTCGACGAGTTGGCCGGCGTTGATGTCGTAGCACCAGAGTTTTGAGGTTGCCTGGGTCTCGTCGGGGTCGCCGGGATAGGCCTCGCCTTCGAAGAAGTAGGCGTACGAGCCGTACAACGCCCACCCCTGGAAGTCGATCCCGGCGGTCAGCGCCGGCTGCTTGAACGACGCGAGCACGGTCGAGTAGTCGCCGGCCCGCGCGGCCGCCAGCGAGTACACGTTGATGTGCATCCCGTCGGACAACTGATGCCGTACGCCGAGTTGCCCGAACCGCTGGTCCACCGCCGGCGTGAACACGCTCCCGGCCGCGACCGGCTTCCATTTCGTCACCGCCGCCGAGGTCAACGTCTTCCCGTTCTGCCACGGAAAGCGGCAGATCTGCCGTCCACGGCCGCTAGCCGTGTCCACGTCGGTCTCGGTCCACAGGTACGTCGTACTCCCGGACGCCTCGGCCCCGATCGAGACCGCGTGCCCGAAGCCGGTCAGGTACATGTATCCGAGCTCGTTGCCGGCGAAGTCGAGCTGGGTCAGCGCGAGGTCCCCGCTGTTCGCGCCGCTGCCGGCCCGCAACTGCGCCGCGAACAGCCGGTTGTTGGGAGTGTCGAACGCGAACGACTGCATCACGGTCGCGTCGTGCAGCGGCTGACTACGGAAGAACTCGTTGGTGGTCGCGCTCATCTTGAAGCGCTTGGACGTCGGGAGGGACAGGGTCCGGGCGGTGGCCGCGGGTACGCCGAGGGCGCCTGCGGCCACGAGGGCGCCGGCTCCCGTCAGCAACCCGCGGCGGGACAGGTTGTCCATGGATCAAACCAATCTGCTCCGGTAGAACAGGTTGGCTCGGCGATCGCCGGTGACGCCGGAGGCGAAGCCGAACCGTAGCTGGGCGCGGCCGAACCGGTCGACGTGTACGCCGACCCCCTCGGCCTCGCGGTAGACCAGGTCGCCGCCGTCCACGATCTTCACGGACTCGACGATCTCGCCTTTGTTGATGTCGTAGGTCCAGAGCTTCGACGTCGCCAGTGCGGGATCGGAGGCACCGGCGTACGCCTCGCCCTCCCAGAGGTAGACGTACGAGCCGTACAGGGCCCACCCCTGGAAGTCGATGTCAGCCGTCATCGCCGGCTGTTTGAACGAGGCGAGCACGCGCGAGAAGTCGCCGGCCCGCGCGGCCGCCATTGAGTACACGTTGATGTGGAATCCGTCCGACAGCGTGTGCCGGATCCCGATCCGTCCGTGCCGCTGGTCCACGGACGGTGTGAACACGGCGCCGTCGGCGACGGGCTTCCACTTCGTCACCGCCGCCGAGGTCAAAGTCGCGCCCTCCTGCCACGGAAAACGCGCGATCTGCCGGCCGCGGGCGTTCGCCGTGTCGACGTCGGTCTCGGTCCACAGGTACGTCGTCCGTCCGACCGCCTCCGCACCGATCGAGACCGCGTGGCCGAACCCGCTCAGGTACATGTGCCCGACGACATCTCCGTCGAGCGTGAGCTGCGTCAGCGTCAGGTCACCGCTGCTGGCCGGCGAGCCCGCGCGCAACTGCCCGGCGAACAGCCGCTGGTTGGGGTTGTCGAACGCGATCGACTGCATGACCGTCACGTCGGCCAGCGGCTTGCTGCGGAACACCTCCCCGCCGGGTCCGTCCAGGACGAAGCGACGCGACGGCAGCAGCGTGAACGGGCGAGCGGAGGCGGGTGAGCCGACGGCGCCGGCAGCGAGCAGCGCACCGGCGCCAACGAGCAATCCACGGCGGGAGAGGTTGTCCATAGCGCCCGACCGTAAGCGATATACCGCGAACTGTCAGCACTTCGCACGAATATTTCTGAGAACTAACCACCAAACTCTGTTAGAAACTCTCTGGCGGGTCGGCTACCTCCAGCGAGACGAGCTGGGCGGGGGTGGGCGCGGTGAGCTCGGAGAGGCGGTGGGCCTGGCGTTCGGTCATGGCTTGGAAGATCTGGCGGGCGGAGCGGCCGTTGCCGAAGCCCTCGCCGCGCGGGAGTTGCTCGAAGAGGTCGGACAGCGCGACGCGGGCGTCGGGGCTGACCTCGTACTGGTGGCCGCCGGCCTGGTGCTCGACGATCGCGACGAGCTCGGCCGCGGTGTAGTCCTCGAACATCAGCGTCCGCGTGAAGCGGGACGACAGACCGGGGTTCGACCCGATGAACCGGGACATGTCGTTGACGTATCCGGCCACGATCACGACCAGGTCGTCGCGGTGGTCCTCCATCAGTTTCACCAACGTGGCAATGGCTTCCGCGCCGAAGTCGTTGCCGATGCCAACGGGTGCGAGCGAGTACGCCTCGTCGATGAACAGCACGCCACCGAGCGCCTGATTGACCGCAGCAGTCGTCTTCGGCCCGGTGTGACCGACGTACTCACCGACCAGCGCCGTCCGGTCGACCTCGACCAGATGCCCCTTCCGCAGCAGACCGAGCGCCTTCAGCACCCGCCCGTACAGCCTTGCCACGGTCGTCTTGCCGGTACCGGGATTGCCCGCGAAGACCAGGTGCCGGCTGAGCGGCGGCGCCGGCAGACCGGCCTCCTGCCGCATCCGGACGGTCTGCATCAGCTTCACCATCGACTGCACGTCGCGCTTCACGCGGTCCAGCCCGACCTGTTGCTCGAGCTCCTCCAGCACGTCCTCGAGCGTCTCGTCGTCCGGCGGCATACTCTCCGCCAACGCGGCAACCGGCTCCACCACGGGGACGCCGGCAGCAGCAACAGCCCGCGCCTCGGCAACCATCGGTACTCCGTCGACCGTGCAGTCCTCGAACGTCGGGTTGGCCCCGTCCTCCTGGCCGATGGCCTCCACACAATCCCGGACCCGCAGATGCTGGAACCTCGGCGCCGACGCCTTGCTCAGATGCAGCGCCGGGTACTTCGTCCCGGTCACATCGCAATCGGCGAACGTGCCGGCCGCCTTCTCCGCGAGGAAGATCCCGTTCTTCGCCACGCCGGACACTCGCAACGCCCGGACCGAAGGCTTGGCCCCGGACCACACCACCAGACCGGACCCGTCGCAGTCGTCGATCGTCGTCGTCGCGATCTCGGCGGCCGCGCTGCTGCCGACCACGATGCCGGCGGCCTTCCCGCCACTGACGCGAACCGCTTCCAGACTGGCCAGCCCCTCACCGGCCAGCTCGATCCCGGTCCCGACCGATCCGCTCACCGACGAACCGCGGAACCCGTTTGCGACGGTGGACTCCAGCCGTACGCCGGTGCCGCTGCCGGCGATCCGGCAGTCCTCCGCCTCGGTGCTCGCGGCATCGACCACGGACAGCCCGGTCAGCCCGACATCAGCGATCCCGCACCGCGTCAGCTCGACCCGCGACGTCGCGGTCGCATGTACGCCGTGCTCGGCGCCCTGCCGGATCAAGCAGTCCGTCAACCGCACAACCGCCGTACCGGTCAGATGCACGGCGCTGTACGTCGAGCGGTCGAAGCGGCTGTCCGTCAACGTCGCGGTCGCGGAATCCGAAGCCAGTAAGGCGTTCGCGCCCGCGTCGGACACAATGCAGTCGGCGCCGGTGAGATCCGCCTGGTCCTGCGCAACCAACGCGCTGGCCCGCGTACTCCGCACGCGGCAGTCGGCCAGCACAACCTTCGCCGTACCCGCCGTATGCACACCCGGCCCACCGGCCTGATCGATCCGTACGTCGCTCAGCGCGGCCGTCGACGAGTCTTCGAGCAGTACGCCGGCCATCCCGGTCTGGCGGATCACGCCATCGGTCAGCTCGAGCCGGCTCGCGCCGCGCAGGCGGAACCCGTACCCGGAGGTGACGTTCAGCCGGAGCCGGGACGCGTCGAGGAAGGCGTTGCCCGAGAGCACCACGCCGATCCCGTCGATCGTGTCGATCACGGTGTCCTCGACCTTGGCACGGACCCGTCCGGACAGGTGCAGGGCGGCGAGCCGGCCCTTCTCCAGCCGCGTCCTGCGCAGCATCACCGTCGTCACGCCGTACCCGGTCAGGTCCGAGCCCTGCCCGCTTTCGTTGCCCCGGGCATGAATGCGTCCGCCGGTCACGACGCAGTCCTCGAGCAGCAGGCCCGCGCCAGGTGCCACGCCGATGGCGGGTGGGCCGTCGACGCCCCGGATCGTGATCCCGCGAACGGTGCATTCGAGGCCCTCGGCAACGATCACCGGCTCGCCCGGTGCGCCGACGAGGGTTACGGTGCCGTCGGCAACCATCGCGACCGAGCGGTCCAGCCGGAGCTGTTCGGCGTACTCGCCGGCACTCACCACGATCACGTCGCCGGGCGCGGCTGCCCGCAGCGCCTCGGAGATCCGGCGGAACGTGCCGCGGCCCTTGGCAGCCACGTAGCGGTTCGTCACTCTGTCCCTCCTACGCCCGGCGGAACCCACAGCCCGGACGAGCCTTGATACCACGACGGGTTGATCGACGAGCGGATCGCGCTGGTCAGGAACACGCTCTGGATCGACTTCTCGAACATCTTGAACGGGATCTGCAGGAAGAAGTCGCCGAAGCCCTGCCGGTGGAAGAACCGCGATCCGCCGAATCCGAGCGCGATGTTCTTCACCAGCGCCGTACTCACGCCGGACGTGAACGACGCGAGTGCGTTGATCCCGCCGTCACCGACCGCATCCCAGCCGCTCAGCTTCACCTTGTGGCCGTCGGCATCGGTGATGCCGAAGATGGCCGCGTTCATGGTGCCGTTGACGAAACCGGCCAGCACCGACGGACCGAGGTTGAAGCCGAAGTCGAAGCTGCCGGCCCGCCAACGGGTCGCGACTTCGTTGCCGGCCCACTCGTTCGACCAGTTCTTGTCGTGGTTGAGCGGCCGCCGGTTCCAGTGCTTGCCGCCGTCAACGTTGGACAGTCCCATCTTGAGCTCGCGCAACGATCCGCCGAGTTTGGTCTCGGTCAGCGCGGTGCCGACACCGGTCTTGATCGTCGCGCTGACCGCGGCGTTCATCAACGACTTGAGTGCGTCCTGGCCGGTGAACGGCTTGTTCTGCGCCTCGGCGATGATCGCGTTGACGATCAGGTTCGCGGCGAACTCCAGGATGAACTCCTGGGAGAACTCGAGCATCGCCTTCTGCGCGATCACCTTCCACGCCGATGCGTACCGCGCCTCCCGGAACGCCGCACCGCCCGGCGGCACGACCGTACTGCCCCGGAGCGTCCAGTCGTCGTGTGTCATCCACGGCATCCGCTGCGGCTCCCGCACCCGCCGACCCCAGCCGCGCATCTCGGTGAGGGCGCCGCGGAAGTCGTACTCGTTGCCGGTCAGATGCAACCGGCCGTCCCGCATCTCGAAGACCAGACCGTTGTCGGACCGCTCGCCGATGACGTTCCCGTTGCGGTCGTACAGCTTCCACTGACCGCGCCACGCGTCGGTCTCCAGGAAGTTGCCCCCGGACGGCTTCCGCTCGTGGACGACGGTCCCGTGGTCGAACTCCCTCCACCGGCCGAAGTCCGTCGTACCGTTCTCCAAGTGGTACTCGCGGACCCGTACCGGCGCGTTGCCGACGTGGACCGGAGTCTCGCGCACCACCACCGGGCCCGCGCCGTCGACACCCGGGATCTGGTCGCGGCTGTAGATCCGGCCCGGTTGCCAGTCGCCGTGCCAGACGCCGTCGCCGCTGCTCCACACCCGCTCGAGATCGGCCGAGCCGGCCACCCGGTTGCCGAGCTTGTCGAACTCGCCGCTCTGCCAGCGCCCCAGCGACCAGTGCGACTCGACGTACCGGCCGCCGTCGAGGTACCGACGGTCCCGAACCAAGTTGCCTGCGGCATCGAAGTCGCGGAACGAGTCGTCCCACGACAGCCGTTCGTCCCAGGAGCCGCGGAAGTACTCGCGCCGGCCGCCGCGGCCGCCGATCTCGGTGCCGTTGACATCGACCTCGCGCCAGGTCCAGCGGGACGAGTCGGTCGCACCGACACCTTCGACGAAGATGCCGTCACGGTCGAGCGAACGGGTCGAGACCCCGGTCAGGTTCCCGTGCGCGTCGCGCTGGGACCAGAGCGTGCGGATGTTCGGATCGGCGTACTCGCGGACGACCCCGCCCGGCTGACTCTCGCGGACCACCACCCAGTCGTCGCCGACCCGCTTGAAGTCCTGCCAGGCGTCTCCGTTCGTGATCCGCCAGCCACGGTCCGCGCCGGCTTCCCAGGCCGTTCCACCCTGCGGGTGCGGCGCCTCGGGCGGACGGGCGTGGTCGCCGACCTTGATCTTGTTTCCGTCGCCGAGCGTCCCGGAGGATCTGACGAACCGGCCGTCGTGAGTCAGGTCGACGATGCTGCCGTCCTGCCCGACGTACCGGGTGCCGTGCTGGTTGCCCTTGGTCCAGTTGAAGATCTGGAAGCGGTTGTCCTGGCCGAGATGTGCCGGCGCGCCGCCGCCCAGGTGTGGATCGTTCCGGAACCAGACGGGCGGTCGCTGCTCACCTACCCGAGTCACGACCAGCAGCTCGTCACCGAGGTTGATCGCGCTGCCGGAGTCCTTGGTCTGCCGGGCATGCTGCAGGTAGGTGCCGTCGTGGGTGAGCCCGCCGTCGGCGCCGCGGATCATCGTGAACTCGCGGTACTGACCGGCCGTCTCCGGCGTGTGCCAGGCGCCCCACTTCTGTTGTGCGACCACATCCTGGGTGCTGCCGGGCCGCCGGAACGTGTCGGTCCAGCCGTCGCCGATGCGTTCGAGCTTGCGGTCTCCCTGCGCGACCAGCGCCGCGTGGTCGTCGTACCGGAACCAGTTCCAGCTGCCGTCGCCCTGCTTGGTGGCGAGCACGTGCCCGGTCGAGCTGTTGTACTTCTGCAGGCCGTCGCGGTACTCGCGGATCGTGCGGAGCGACTGATCCGTGTCGCGCCAGCCGGTTCCCGCTGTGTCGAAGTGCCGGGTGCCCCAGTTGGTCCGCACGCCACCGTCGTACGTGATCCAGCTGGTACTGCGGTCGAACCGGCCGAAGCCCAACGTGTCGGTCTTGCGGAAGCTGTCGAGGACCGATCCGTCCGGCAGCCAGCGTCGCTCGAACACCTCGACGGGCTTGCCGGTCGAGCTCATCAGCTTGATCCGCCCGTTCGCGAGGCCGGCGACGTCGACCTTGCCGTGGTGGAAGGCACCGTTGACGTTCGTGCCGCCGACGCGCTCCCAGGTGTTGTCGGTGCGGTTGACGACGTACGTGAACCCGGTCGGGCGGCCGTTGCGGGCAACCGGGAAGCCTTGCTGGGTCAGGTGACCGTCGCGCCCGAACACGTGGAACTCGCCGTGCCTCGGGCTGCCCGGGCTGTGTACGTCGAGGCGGATCACGCCGTTCGCGTCGATCTGCGTCCGGTACGGCGTCGGCAGCCGCGTGCCGTCCGCGGCGGTCCAGGTGATTGTGGCGTTCTGGTCGCGGGTGATGCGGCCGCCGACGACACCGAGCGCATGTCCGTCGAGGTCGGTGACTTCACGCAGTACTGCGCCGTTGAGGTCGAAGACGTCGAAACCGCCGGCGCGGGTGACGGTGATCTCGCCGGCGTGGATCGTGACGTCGCGTCCCGGCAGCGGTTGATAGGCACCGTCGAGCCGGCGTGCTCCGGTCGCGCCGATCTCGAGGAATCCGTCCTGTCCGGGCAGGTTGACCTGGTGGCCGTGCGCCTGGAACACGCCGTCGTTGTCGTAGAGGTGGTAGTTGCCGTTGTCAACGACCCTGTAACCGCCGCCTGGCACGTGTTGAGCCGTCGCGGTGGTGCCTGCCGGGTCGTGCAGGACGATGGTGTTGTCGGCGTTGTGGAGGATCGTCTGGTTGCCGCCGATCGGGATCCGGCGGTCGACGTAGATCCCGGCGGCGTCGAAGGTACGCGCGGTCCCGTTGGCCTCGGTGATCCGGAAGCCGCCGCCGTCGAACGTCTCGATCGTCCCCGGGAGGCGGCCGCCCGCGTTGTCGACCAGCGCGGGATCCATCCCATGCGCGCGGTACAGGAACACCTGCCCGGGATGCGCCGGATCGGCCACGCGGATCCCGCTGCCTCGGTGAATGCCGGCGCGGTCGAACCACCGGACGTCCCCGATCGCGTCATCCGAAACCCGGAACGTCCCGTCGCCGAGCTGCTCCACCCGGGTGTGCGGCAGTTGTGCACCGTTCAGGTCCGTTGCGTGGAATCCCCCAGCACCGTTGCCTTCGGCAAACCTCGTGTCCTGCACGTTGAACGGATCCCGCAGTACGACGCCGTCGCTGAGATGCGTGCCGTCCGCGCCGAACCGCTGCACCTGTCCGTGCGTTCCGACGACCCGGAGACTCCCGTCGGGCAGCGCGCGTACCTGCGTGCTCGGGATCTGCACGCCGTGCTCGTCGACCAAGCGGATGCCACCGCCGTCGACGTTCTGCGTGAAGCGATTCGCGTCCAGCCGGATCCCGTCACCTCGCAGTACGCCGCCGCCGTCGTACAGCTGACTGCGCCCGTCCGGGCCGGTGAGGCGGAACCCGTCGTCGCCGAAATCGCTCAGCGTCAGGTGCTGGGCGTTGGGGCCGGTGACGTGCGGCGTACCGCCTTCCGGGCGTACGACGGCGTGGTTGTCGAAGGCGCCGGCCAGTGGGTGCCGCTGGATCTGCGGCAGCTGGACGGGTCGGACGATGACGGGTTCCTGACCGGCGAGGACCTGGTCCCAGGCCCGCTGGTTGTGGGTCATCATCCACTCCGCCTTCTGCTGGACCGTGGAGATGTTGATGACGCGCTGGTCGTTCTTCGTGGCGTGGTTCGGGAACTTGTCGCGGAACCAGCCGGCGAAGTCGCCGCTGTTGTCGGCGTGGCCGATGTAGCCGTTGATGTTCTTGACCGCCGCGGGGCGGCCGGTGCCGAGGTCCGCGAGCAGGTCGGTGATCGAGGCAACGGGCAGCTTCTGCGTCGGGACCAGGTGCTTCAACCCGTCCGGCACCGTGCGGAACTCGAACAGCAGCGCCTTCTCGCCGCCGATCACCGCGTCGTTGATGCCGTGCCCGGCCACCTCCCCGCCGCCGAGGATGTACGACTTGGACTCGCGCCAGATGGTCCCGTCGCCGATCGACGGCATGTCCCGCAGCAGCTTGAGCGTCGCGGCCTTGTCGACGTCCGACAGGCCGTCGAGGACGATGTTCGGGCGCGTCCGCGGCAGGACGGCCCAGTCGTTCTTCACCGCCGGGTCCGTCAGGCTGTGGAACGGCGAGGCGCCCGGGTGGTCGCCGATCGGGATCCCGTGCTTGTCCACCTGCTTCGCGGTGAAGCTGATGATCGACTTCAGGTACGTGTACGCCGACTCGACCGCCGCGGGGTTGTCGAGCGCGTTGTGGTCGAGGTTCCGTACGGCGTCGTCGTTGCGGAACTCGGCGTTGTACCAGGGGTTGTCGCGGAGCAGCTTGAACTCGTTGCCGGTCGCGCTGCCGAACTCCGACGCCTTCACGCCGATCGTCAACTGCTGCCCGCCGAGCGGCATCGTCACCGAGCCGACGTCGTCCAGCTGCATGCCGCTGCCGCCCGCGATCACGTGCCGGCCGTTGGTGATCTCCAGCTTGAACCTGCCGTCAGCGGAGACGATCGAGTCCATCGGCTGGTGGTTCGCGGTGTTGAGCCGGTTCTTGAACGTGTCGAGCAGGAACTGCGTGGCGTCGTCGCGCAGCGCCGTACCCGCTTGGTCGCCGAGCCGGGACGGGTAGTTGACGAGTTCGACCGTGTGCGTGGTCCAGTTCCCGTTGTGCGCGGGTGGGTGGTTGCCCGGGTTGCGGTAGATCCCGTTGCTCATGTCCTTGGTCACCATCACCAGGGACTCGTCCGTATCCACCTTCTTCACAAACCCGAACACCCGATGCGACCCCTCAGGCATCGCAACCACAAACCCACCCAACTCACTCTCAGTCCCGAACGAAGCCTCCTCAAACACCTTCCCAAACCCAGGAGCCACCACCCGAGCCTGCCGCCCCGGCACATTCCCCCCAGGCAAGTGCCCGGCAGCTGCAGGGGGCGGTGGCGGGGGTGGGGGTGCCGACGACGTCGCCGCTGGGGGCGGGGGTGGGACGGCGTCGTCGAGGTCTGAGTGGTTCATGCCGCCGACGAGGCGGGGGCGGTCTTTGAGGGATTGGGTTAGGAGGTCGCCTAGCTGCTGCTGGATGGAGGTGACGTTCATGCCTGGGTGCTTGGCCTCGAAGGCGGTCTTCGCGACGTCGAGCTTGTTCTGCGCCGTCCACAGTTTGACGAACGCCTTCGCCCCGACGGACGGCCCATTGGAAGGACCGTCGGCGCGATGCCCGTAAACACGAATGTCGTGCAACGCGGCATCCACCTGAGCCTGCGCCCGCTGCACGTTCACGAAATCGTCCATCTTGGCGCCGACCATCGCATCCGTGTCCCCAGGCGAGCGGAACACCTCGAACCGCGCCGCGAAGTCCGCATCCCAGGCCTGAGCGATCCCCTTCCCCTTGCCCGGCACCTGGTCCCACGACGCCGGCTTCGGCATCCCGAGGAACTGGTCGTTGTTGTGCAGCACGTTCCCGCGCAGGTCGGTGGCCAGGTTCGCGAAGTCCTGCCCCTTCCACGTCTTGTCGAACAGGTTCGCGCCGTCCGCGGTCCAGATCACGCGCACCGAGTCCGCCTGCGGATCCCGCAGTACCGTGATCGTCAACTCGTCCGCCGAACCCGGCTTCGTCACATGGACCGTGTGCGACAGACCATCGACACTCGACGTCGCCCGCGTGGTGATGTCGTCGAGCCCTTCGAACGCCCTCAGCTGAGACGCCTCGAACGACTTCACGAAGTCCCCGAACGCCGACTCCGACGACATCCCCGGCCACTTCGCCGTGATCACCTCGTCGAACGCCGACGCCGGGATCGGCTCCGCCCTGACCGGAATGATCCGGTGCCCGTTCTCGACGAAGTCCGGCCCGGTCCGGGTGAACTTCGCCGGCCCGAGCGTGATCTCCCACTGGTCCTGGTTCCACGCCCGCGCCTCACCGCCGCCCGGGTGGTACCCCTCCGGGTACGACATCGCGAGCTTGCTCTGGTTCGGCGGTACGTCGACCTTGAACACGACCCGGTTCGAGTCGACACCGTTCTTGGCCCACTCGTCCTGGAACTTCAGCGTGCTCGACGTCGAGATCGGCAATCGCTCGATGAACTCGTCGGCCTGCGCGGCCACCGGGTCCATCGACACCCCGCGGTACACGGTGATGTGGTCGGCCGGCCCCTTGAACTGCAGCTCCTTCGCAACCGCGTCGAAGTTCTTCACCTTGGTGACCAGCGTCCCGTCGGCCAACGCGGTCGGGTTCACGTACCCGCCGTACCCGCGCTTGGACGTGAAGGACCCGCCCGTCACGTCCTTCATCAAGTTCTCGACGGCCTTGTTCGAGGCGGCCTCGCCCAGATGGGTCCGCGACAGGTTGACCTGCGCGTTCCACCGAGCCAGGTCGTCACCCGTGAGATGCGGCGGCGGGACCGGCCGCGGCATGTCGCCGGTGGCCGTCGTACCGATGCCGTGGAACTCACCATCACGCCCGTAGCGCAGGGGGCCATGGGGCGAGGCGACCACCAGCCCGTCCTCGCCGGCCTTCACCGACCATTTGCCGTCGACCATGCCGCTGTCGAGGTTGCCGAGCTTGCCCTCGAGCGAGACCGGCTTGCCGTCAAACAGACCGCCGTGCAGCGGGAACGACTCACCCACATGGTTGGCGCGCCCACCGAATCCGAGGCTGTACGTCCAGGTACGACCGTTCCCGCTGATCGTCAGCGTCTTCCCCACGACCGCCGAGCTGAACTCCTCCGAGCCCGGGCCGTGCACCGAGACCTGCCCGCCGTTGACGTCGAACTTCACGCCGGCGTGCCCCGGTACGTCGTACGTCATCGTCCGCCCCGCGCCCAGCAGCCGCGGCCGCACGTTCAGCGAGTCGGTGGTGATGTCGTCGAGCTGCTTCTGGATCGCGTCGACGCTCAGGTCGTGCTTGCCTTCGAACGCCTTCTTCGCCAGATCGAGATCGTGTTGCGCGCCGTGCAGATCGATGTGGACCTGGTCGCCGACCGACGGCGCGTTGGACGGGCCGTCGATCCGCTCGCTGTGGATCGCGACGTTCTCGTTCGCGAGGTCGAAGTTCCGCTGGGCCTGCTGGACGCTGGTGAAGTCGTCCATCTTGGCGTTGACCATGGCGTCGGTGTCGCCGGGCTTCTTGAAGACGCCGGCCTTGGCCGCGAGGTCGCCGTTCCAGGCCGCGTTGACCGACTGGCTCTCGAGCTTGCCGTTCGCGCCGTAATGCCAGGTCGTCCCGTCCTTGCCCAGCACCTGCACGCCACCGGTGTCGAGCGCCCGGATCGTGAGTTGATCCGGTACGGCGGTCCCGTCGAGGCTCGTGATCCGGAACTCGCCGTCCGGCCGGCGGATCAGCACGCGGTCGTCGATCCGCGCCAGCCCGTCCGCCTTGGTCAGCCGGACACCCTGGTCCACGACGATCCCGTTGCTGTCGAAGCGCGTCGTCGTACCGGTCGAGGTGTCGGTGAACCGCAGCCCGCCACCGCTCAACGGATCCAGCCGCCCGTTCGGGCCGCCGCCGTGCAGGTTGAACTGCGTGACCCCGCCCTCGAACCGCTCCACCTTCACCACGAGCCCCGGATGATCAGGCAGGCCGTTCAGCGGGATCTCGCTCTTGCCGGGGCTGAACGAATGCGTCTGCACCTGCGGCTGCAGCGGTACGTCGGTCTTCGGCACGCTGACCGGCTGGACATGCGCCGTGGGCGGGGTCGTGACGTTCTGCACGCCGGCGAACGACGGCGTATCGGCCCGGAGGTTGCCCGGGGCACCGACCTTCAGATCGGCCGGCCCGCCGGTGACGAGGTCGAGCGCGGCGTTCACCCGCTCAACGCTCGGCGGCGTGTTCACGACGTGGCCGGTGCCGTTCGTGGCGGGGGTCGGCGTACGCGTGATCTCGTCGAGCGAGAGGCGGAGGTGGTTCGCCTGGAGGCCGTGCGAGACGCCCTCGTTGATCGAGGTCGCGAAGTGCGGCGAGATCGTCGGGGTGTTGTTGCGCAGGCCTGAGCTGACCAGGTCGCCGACGCTGGTCGAGCTCGGCGTTGCGACGTGCAGCGAGCCGACGTTCGCGGTGGTCGGCGGCGTCACGCTCATCCCGGTGTGCGTGAACGAGGTCGCACTTCCGGGGATCGCGACGTTCTGGGTGACGTTGTTGACGCCGACGCCGGGGATCCCGATGTGGTTCGAGGTCGGCAGGTTCTCGACCAGGCCGTGGATCCCGTTGACACCGCTGACTCCGTTGACCGACGGCTGCCCGATGTGCGCCGACGGGAAGTTGGTCGTCAGGCTCGACATACCCGCCGTCGCAGGCACGTGTACGCCGCCGGGCGTGACCACCGTCGGCGTGTTCACACTCTGCCCGAGGTTCGTGTTCATCGGCGGCAGGTGCAGATCGTCGAACGCCTTACCGGCGTTGATCCCTGACTCGGTGGCGAAGCCGAACCCGTTGATGTGGACGCCCGGCTCGAGCTTCGGCGGCTGCAGCATCCCCTTGAAGAACACGTTGACGTTCTCCATGAACGTCAGCTTCGGGGTGTTGATCGGGATCGCGCTGACCGTGTGGCCGAGCGCGCTCACCATCGGCAGTCCGAACACGTGCTGACCGGCCAGGCCGCGTCCGAACACGCCCACCTTCAGCGCCTGGGTGAACGCCTGGAAGTCGGTCATGCCGAGTGCCTTGAAGGCGCGGATCTCGTCGGCCGCGACCGGCAGGATCAGCCGGGTCCACTGCAGGCCGCCGAAGTGCGCGGAGATGAACTGCTTGCCGCCGTTCCAGACTGTCCCGATGCCCTTGCCGATCGCGCTGAAGCCGCGGACGATCGTGGCCGGCAGCTGCGTGAACGCCGTACCGAACTTGCCGAGGGCACCGAGTGTGATCGAGCCGAAGTTCGCGCCGAAGTTCCCGACCGAGATCGCGAAGTTCCGGATGTTCGAGACCACGAACAGCCCGGTCTCCTTGATCGACAGCGTCGCGATGAACGGCAGCCCCTTCAGCCCGGTCATCGCCTTGAACAGGAAGTCCTTGCTGAAGATCGTCCGGAACGCGTTCGCGATGCCCTTGACGCCGGCGCCGATGCCCTGCGCGATGCCCTTGATGATGCTGAAGATCGGCAGCGCCTTGGTGGTCGGCGCGATCAGGCCGAGGCCGGCCAGGAACAGGTCGAGGAAGCTCGCGTCACCCTTGGCGACGTCGACGATCGTCTTGATGAACAGCGCCAGGTTGACGCCGAGGGCGAGCAGCGCGATCGGTCCGCCGAAGATCAGCGCGGGGATGATCAGGATGATCGCCAGCCACTTGAACGCCTCCCAGAACGCCTCGCAGTCCGAGATCGGCAGCTGGATGTCGGAGACGCCGTTGATCCGGCCGGAGTACGTCGACGCCTGGTCGGACTGGTCCCGGCCGGCCTGCTCGGCGATCCCCTTCTGGGTGTCGCGCTCCGGGTCGTCCTCCTTCAGCCCGCGGCCGGCCGCCAGCGCGGCGTCGGCCTTGCGCTGCTGCTCCTCGACCACACCGCGCCAGTCCCGCAACGCCTGGGCCGAGGTCTCGAACGCGTTCGCCACGTCCTCGACGTGCCCGCGCAACCGCTCGTCCACCTTGCCGCGCAGCGCGTCCGCGGTCTGACCGACGAACACGCTGTCGTTGTTGGTGTTCATCACCGACTGGATCGCGTTGAAGATGTCCCGCGCCTTGCCGCCGAGCTTCTGCAGCACCTCGGCGAGCTGGCCGATCGTCTCGGGCTCGCCGGGCGTCGGGTCCCCACCGAGCCCGATGGCGTCCCAGTCGGTCGGCCGTGCCATCGACACCCTCCCTGGTGATCCGGTCTCCACTCAGACCACGCGGCAGCACCTGTCCGGGTTCAGATCGAAATGAACCCGGCCCGTGGGTCGCGCGTGGTCGGAGTGGAACCGGTCGCGTTCGAAGGAGGGCCTGTGCCGGACAAGCTCAAGATGAACTACAACCTGCTGAACGATGCGAAGCGCAATCTTGAAGACCTGGCGAACAACATCGAGCCGACGCTGAACGACAGCCTGTTCGCGACGCTCGCCGGCCAGGACAGCTCGAGCATCCTCGGCAGCAGCGTGATCGACACCGCGATCACCGACCTGCACACGAACGCCCAGGGCACGATGACCAAGGCCGAGAAGGGCCTGAAGCAACTGGCCGGTTCGTTCGGGTCGGTCGGGGAGGCGTTCCTGCAGTTCGACGCCGAGATCGCCCAGGGCATGAACGTGACCAACAGCAACCTCGCGCTGTCGAACTGGAACCGGCAGAAGGAGCAGTGGGACTACTACCAGGCCCATAAGGACGAGTGCGACAAGGTGCCGGCCGGCCAGAAGAAGCCGGACTTCTGCAGCGCCACCGATCCCGGCCAGCAGCCGCTGGACCAGACGATCACCACCGACCGCGGCAACATCCACACCCACCTGACCCTCGACGACAAGGGCAACGTGGTGAAGGAGGAGACCACGGTCACGTACGACGGGAAGACCTACACGTCGACCACGACGTACACCGAGGACAAGCACCACCTGATCACGGACTCGACGTACCCCGACGGCAGCACGGTGCACGACGACACGCACCTCAAGGACGACGGCAGCAGTACGACGACCACCACGAGCACCGATGCCGACGGCAAGAAGGACACCAGCGACATCGCGCTGAACGGCGACGGCAGCGGCACCAAGCACGCGACGAACAGCGACGGTACGACGCACGACTACACCCGCGGCCCGGACAACACCGACGGAACCTCGGCCGACTGGGTCGAGACCCAGGACAGCATCGACCGCAATACCCCGCCCGACGACTACATCCCGATCACTTACTGAAAGGCCCAGTCATGGCGTACGACGGCATCAACCTCGAGTACGGCAAGATCACCGAGGTCGCCAACCTCCTGCACAACGCCCACGAACAGATCGTCCCGCTGATCGTGAACCTGCGGAACAAGGTCAACCACCTGGTCGAGGACGGCCTGGTCTTCAAACAGTCCAGCGAGGTCATCCGCAACACCTACAACCAGTTCGACACCAGCCTCAACCTCGCCGTCAAAGGCATCGAAGACTTCAAAGAAATGTTCAACAGCATCATGAAGAACGCCGAAGACTTCGACAAAGGCATCAGCGACAGCCTCAACCAAAAGAAGTAACCCCAAACAGAAGAAGAGATTTGGAGTGGTGGCTGCCTTCGCCGGTCAGCCGGAGGTTTCGCTGTGCGATGCAGGCCCCGACGGCCCTCCCGTCGGCCTGCGTCATCCCCCGCCGAGTCGTGGCAACCGGCTCCACCCCCGAACACCGAGTCGTGAATCCCGGCAGATTTCCCGAACCACTCTCCACGACTCGACGAACAGACCCCGGAACCAATTGCCACGACTCGGCGAGCGGGCGGGGTTGGACGCCACGAACCCGGGGCTGACCAGCGTGTTCGCCAGTCGCCGAAGGGAGCTACCACTCCAAACCTCTTCTCTTCTCAGAGAAGAGCAGCGGCGAATTGGGCCTGGTGGGAGGTCCACCAGCGGCGCCGGCGGTCGAATTTCTCGAGGCCTCCCCTCTGGTTGATCATCGCGATGGCATTCGGGCCGCCCGTCTCGATGCTGCGCCGCGCCGCCGCTTCGATGCGAGCGAGGGCGTCGTCAATGGCGGTGAGCAGTTCGGCGCGGCCGTCCCGGTCCAGTCCGTAGGCGTCGGCGATGAGTCTTAGCCGCGCCGGCCGGTCGGCGTACAGCCAGCCGATCCGATCTTGGTCGAACTCGTCCTCGATCGGTACGCAGAGGCGGGCGAGCTGGGCCAGATCGTAGACAGGACGGCCAGGGGCGGCGAACTCGAAGTCGAGCAGCGCAACCGCCATGCCGTCGCGGAACACGACGTTCGAGAGCTCCACGTCGTTGTGGCACACAAGCGTCCCTCCCGCGGGGTCAGCTAGACCGTCGTGCCAGGTGAGACCTTGAGGGTCGAACTTACGAGCGGCGTCGTGCAGCCCGCGCAGCAGCCTGGCGACGGACGCCAGCGCGGTGTCGGACTGGCTCCATTCCGGATAGGGCGCCACGGGTACGTCGCCCTCGATGAACACCAGGCGCTCGCGGCCGTCCTCGTCGATGCCGACCGCTGTCGGGGCACCTTCGAATCCGGCGTCTTTCACTGCGCGCAGGAAGGCGTGGATAGAACTCGAGTGCGGACTCGACGGTCGAAGAACGTGCGGACCTACACGGACAACCCGGCCCGCGTTCGCGATCCCGCCAGCCAACTCCTGCTCGGCCATACCGAAAGTTTGACAGCCGGAGTGCAACTGCAGACAGGCCTTCGACAACCAGGCTTCCACATCGCGAGAACCGACTGGGTGCCCGTTGATCCGAGACGTGCTAGGCCGCCGCTAGCTCCAATGCCCTTCAGTTAGCCATGCGAGGCACCGGTTGGCGGATCTGCACCACTCATCAACCTCGCCGGGGCTCGTCGGCCCATGCTCAGCTTGCGGCCAGCACCGGCCATGGTCGGGGCTTACTGAGTGCTGCCGGTCCGGCCCACTGGCTCATTGCTTCGAGGGACCCTCGCAAATGCTCCGTTGGCTTCCCCGGCGGTGCCGGTAGCTCTAACTCCCTGTCGCAGTCGGCGACGTATGTGCCCGCACGCTGACGTATGCGCCTACAAACCTCCAGCTGATCGCCAGAACCAGCCACCACGCTATATTCCTCTTCTCTTTCTTTCCTTCCTCTTCTTTCGTCTTGTTCGTCGTTCTCGTTACTGCTGGAGCTTCAGCACCGTGAGGGGGATTTGGACGGGGACGGGTTGGGAGGCGGGGCCGGTGGTCCAGGCTCGGCCTTGGCGGGGGGTGGAGCGGGTTATGTTGGCGCCTAGGCGGACGCCGATGAGTTCGCCGTCGCTGAAGGAGCGGGCCTCTAGCAACAATCCGCTGCGGGCCCGCCGTGCCGCCGACGCCCAGCCGCTCATGCCGGACTGGAAGCCGTCCGTGGTCGCGCCGAACACGAGCGCCAGGCCCTGGTCGCGCCCCGAGACCACGATGTCCTTCAGCAACTTGTCGGCGGCCGACGTCATCACCAGGTCCGCATCGTCGATCATCACGACCTTCGGCCCGGCAGGCAGTTGCTCCAGCGCACCACGCAGTACGTCCTCGGACGGGTCCGACTGGTCCATCAGCATGACGTGCGGGTGCCGCGCCAGCATCCGCAGCGGCGACTCGCGGGGCGTGATCACCACCAGCGAGGACCCACCGGCGAGCAGCGATACCGCCAGGCACGACAACGCGTTGCTTCGCCCCGATCCAGGCGAGCCGAGCACGACGTACGACGACCCCACGCCGGCCAGGTCGATGCCGATGGCACCAACCTCGTCCCCGCCGATGCCGATCAGGCCCCACTGCGGCCGCCGATCCGCAGCCGCGACCTGCTCATAGGCCCCAGCAAACTCGATTGCCGACGGCAACTCCGCGATCCGGAACGGCCGCCGTTCTGCCGCCACCCGAGCATCCCGCTTCACCGCATCGGCAGCGATCGCGGTGATCGCATCGACCTGCTCCGCACCACCACCAGCCGCAAGCACCGCGACCTGCGTCTCCGTCCCGGTCAACACATGCCAACCGCGCCCCGGCGCCACGTTCGACGGGATCTTCGTCCGCAACCCGACGCCCTGATAGTCGGTCCGATCGGCCTGTCGAAGCAGCAGTTTGTGATCGTTGTGCGACGCCAGCCGCCCACCCAGCAGCGACCGCTCGGACGTGGCAATCACGTGGATTCCCAGACCGGCACCCTCGCGCAGCAACCGCATCACGTCCTGCTGCAGGTGGTTGTGATCGCTGTCGTCCAAAGACGCAGACAACGCGTCCCACCCGTCGATCAACACAATGACGTGAGCCGGCCGCAGGCTCTTAGGCAGCGCCTTGCGCAGCTCGTTCAACCCAGCCGCGTGGTGTTTGCCCGCCAGCTCCTGCCGCGAGCTGAGTTCCTGGTTCAGCTTGCGCAGCAGCCGCGTCATACGCTCCATGTCGTGCCGCGAGACGATCGCACCGCAATGCGGCAGCTTCTCCAGCGGAGTCAGCCCACCACCCGCAGCATCGATGCCATAGATGTGCAGATCGGCAACACTCAGGTACTTCGCTGCCGAGCCGGCCATCGTCCGCAACGTCTGCGTCCGCCCCGACCGCGGCGCCCCGATCACGTACAGATGGCCGAACGTCTCGAAGTCCAGCCCGGCGACCCGCTGCTGCTGGAGCGCCGGAATATCCTCGAGCGCGTACGGCGCGAACATCGGCGTCGCACTGGTGTCGGGCAGCTCGTCGAGCAGGATCTGCGCCCCGAGCGCCGGCTTCCACGGCTGCGGCTGTACGGCGAGGTCCGGCAGCTCCGCGGCCGCCGCGCGCAACGCCTGAACCAGCGCCTGCAGATCAGTTGGCGCAGGCGCCGTCGGCTGATCAGAAGGCTCAGGCTCCGAGTCCCGGTCAACAGCCTTCCCGAGATCCGTCCACGGCAGATCGGTCACCGACATCCCGGCTGGATCGGCCGGACCGGCCGGTTCCTCCACGTCGTCGGTCCGCGCGGCCCCGACCCACGCGGTCTGGAACAGGTCCGCCAGCCGCGGTCTACGGCGGATGAGCGCCCGCCCCGGAATCCCCGGACTGATCGACGCGGCCTCGTTCACGTCGACCACGTCCTGGCTCTCGGCCTGGTCGGTGACCCGGAGCGCGATGCGCAGGTTCGTGTTCGCCCGGATGTCCCCGGTCACCACACCGGCGGGTCGCTGCGTCGCAAGGATCAGGTGGATCCCGAGCGACCGGCCGCGCTGCGCGATCCCGATCAGGCCCGGCACGAAGTCCGGGATCTCCCGCACCATCGCGGCGAACTCGTCGATCACCAGCAACAGCCGCGGCAACCGCGCCAGCTCCGGATTCGCAGCCCGCTTGGCCTGATAGTCGGGCAGGTCCTTGGCGTCGGCCGCGGCGAGAATCCGCTCCCGGCGCCGCAGCTCGGCCTCCAGCGACTCCAGCACCCGCTCGACCAGGTGCGCGTCGAGGTCGGTGACCATGCCCAGCGTGTGCGGCAGCCCCGCACATTCCTTGAACGCGCTGCCGCCCTTGTAGTCGACCAGTACGAAGGTCAGCTCGTCCGGCCGGTTGGCGACCGCGAGCGACGCGACCATCGTCTGCAAGAGCTCCGACTTACCCGATCCCGTCGTACCGGCGATCAGGCCGTGCGGGCCGTCGGCAACCAGATCGACGGTGAACTTCCCGTCGAAGTCGCTGCCGAGCACGAACGACGTACTCGCGGGCCGGCGTCGCCAGCGGGTCACGATGTCGTCGGGCAGCGGCGGCTCGAGATCCAGCTCGTCGAGCAGCTTCACCATCTTCGGCAAGCCGGCGTCGTGATCGGGGCTGACGTCGCGGACCGGCGCCAGCGAGCGCGCGATCTGTTCGCACCACTCGGCCGAGACCAGGTCGGCGCGGACGTTCTTCTGGTCGGGGATCCCAGGACGCCGTACGACGAGCGTCTCGTCCTCGGCCAGGACGACGCCGCTGCACTCCTGCGGCAGCAGCCGCTCGTCACGATCGAGGCAGACGGCGTACACCCCGACGGCCGGCCCTTCGTTGAGCACCTGCACGAACCCGGGTACGTCGCGCAGCCGGCGCGACCCGTCCGCGATCACCATGATCTCGTTCTCGAGCATCGGCTGCCGCTCGCTCGAGGCCTCCATCCGCCGATGACGCCCCTGCACCTGCGACACCAGCTCGCCGATCCGCGCCGCCGTCGTCGCCTCGTCGTTCGCGATCAGCACCGCCGCCGGAGCCTTGTCCGGCCGCAATTGCGGCAACCACCGCACCCAGTCCCAGTCCTCAACCGTGTCCGCATCAGCCAGTACGACGATCCGCAGCGACTGCGGCGAATGCAGTACGGCGGCCTGCACCGTCAGCCAGCGCGCCAGCCCGCGCACCGTCGAAGCCGGTCCGGCGATACCGAGTACGCCATGCCCACGCAGCGGTACGGCGATCGGCGCGTCCGGGATCGTCCACCGGATCGTCCGGTGGTTCTCCTCCCGGCCCTGGTCGTCGAGCTCCTTCAACGACGCCTGGTCCGCGGTCCCGACCCGCAGCAGCAGGTAGTCCGGGTCGTGCCGGCGGCGTTCCCACAGCCGGCTGCCCGGCCGGGTCGCGAGCTGCGCGATCCGGACCGGGTCCGGCGCCGTCAGATTGCGGATCACCCGCTCACGCGCGACCGCGACGGCGATCTCCTCGTCGAGCGCGGCCTTGCGGGCGAAGTACAGCTGCCGGGCCTTGATGTGGTCGACCCGGTTGGTCTTCCGGCTGGAGAAGAAGTTCATCCCCATCATCATTGGGCTGACCAACGTAAAGACGAGGAAGTAGTACGAGTTGAACAGCGCGACCATGACGAGCCCGAGCACCAACGGCATCAGCACGACCGGCCACGGGAACGGCCGGTTCGACGGCGGCGCGGGCGGCGGAGGCAGCCGGAGCTTCTCCTCGTCCAGGTGCGGTGCGAGCCGCGGCGGGCGGTTGTAGTCGAGCGTGAACCCGTCGTCCGCGACGCGGATCGCCGCCATCGGCTCGAGCTCACCGCTACAGCGCAGCAACACCGGCCCGACCACGAGGTCCTCGTCCGGCGGCCACTCGCTCAGCTGGCCGACCGGCACCGTGCCGGGATCGACAGTCCGCTGCGGCTCGGGCTCGGCCTCCAGTTCTTCGTCGCGCGACCGAGTTGCCGCGGTCGCCGCGTCATCCGCCGGCGGACCGATCCGCCGACTCAACACCTCGCCGCCGACATCCGCAGTCCGGTGCCAGTACGCCTCGCCGCTCGCCCCAACCGTGACCCACAGACCACGAGCGGGTACGCCGTCCCCCTCAAGCCTGATCGCGCACTGCGGATCAGCGCCGATCTCGTGGCTACCCGGCCCGACCCGCCACACCCGCCCGGCCTGCGGACCGGACACGGCATGCAGCTCGACGACAACCGGCGCGTGCCCCTCCGGCGTGCCCTGCAGCAGATCGGGTACGTCGACCGGTCCGCCGACTCCGATCACGCGGCCCTCGCGGACCCCGGACCGGGACAGCGGGACGCTCGGGTCGAGGCGCTTGCGACCGAGGAACAGCGACGTACCAGGCTTGCCCAGGCCGTCGGCGAAACCGGCGACGGACAGGCCGCGCGGAACCCGTACGATCTTGTCTGCCCGGGCGCCGGAGCGGGACTCGACCGTGGTCAGGTTCAGCTCCACGATGCGGCCTTCCCCTCGTCTTCAATCAGCGCGGAGACGCCGACCGTTCCGGCCGGCACGTCCAGGTCGCTCAGGTCGTCGGCGCTCACGGCGGCCGGGCTGAACGGCACGCCGCTCTCGAACTCGTGCGGCGGCAGTCGCCGGATCGACCGCGCGACAGCCTTTGCCAACGGCAACGGATCGATCCGCAACCACGGCGCGGCACCGAGCAGCCGCAGGCTCTGGTCAGGCATTGCCTCCAGCAACCGACTGCTGCCGCGAGCGACGCCGAGACTGAGCATCCGCCGACCCGCCGGCAGTGGTCCCGCCAACGGTCCCGCACCGACGACGAACCACGCGCCCAACCGTCGCGCAGCCTCCTCGAGCGGCATCCCGTCGTGCTGCGGATGGATGCCCTCAGCAACTTCGATCGCCCCGACCGGCAGTCGTACGTCGAGTTGCGCAGCCATCGCCTGCACCACCGCACGCGCCGTCCGGTCCACGCCGTACACCGAAAGGGTGCGCGGGCCGGAGAGCAGGTCGAGCATGATCACGTACGTACCACCGGTGTCCGTGCCGACGCAGACCAGCAGCGGCATCTCCCGCACCGAAACGCTCTCCGGTAGATCCGCGCGGTTGATCCACCACAGCCGCGGATCCTGCGGGTCGGCGCTCCACGGCCGTGGCGGCTCCAGGTCGGAGGCTCCTGCGACCAGTACTCCGATCCGCTGCTTCGCCAGCGCGACGGCGTACGGCGCCATGCCCGGGCTGATACCGGCAGCTGCGACGATCGCGCGTTCGGCCTCCGCCCAGCCCTCGCTGTCGCGCAGAACCTGGATGAGCACCCGCAGCCGACGACGGTAACGACGCCGCGCGGCGACGGGTTCGACGAACGCTCGCACGGTCTGCCTGATCTGGCGGCTGATCCAGCCGAGCAACTTCTTCCAGCCGCCGAGCCGGCGAACCACGAGATTGACCAGGATGATGACGGCCAGCGCGATGCCGATGTACCCCAGCACCCCGCGCACACCGCCGCCCCCGAACGCCGAGTTCATGCCGCCACTCCGGCCCAATCGGCGCGGTCGAGCTCGGCCCGGATCAGCCGGACGGCATTGTGCGCCCGCGACTTCACCGTCCCGACCGGTACGCCGAGCACCGCCGCGACCTCCTCGCCGGCGTGGCCCAGCAGATGGACCCGGGCCAGCACCTCGCGATGCGCCGGCGACAGCCGCTGCATCATCTCGACCAGCACCCGGCGATCGATGACCTGCTCGGCCGGGTCGGGCTGGCTCCGCGGCTCCTCGAGCTCGGTCGCACCGAGCCCCACGGGTACGGCGCGGCCGTCCCGGCGGTGGTGATCGATGACCAGGTTGCGGGCGACGCGGAACAGCCACATCCGTACCGGCCGGTCCTGCCAGTCGATCCGGTCGGCCAGCTGCCACGCGCGCAGCAACGTCTCCTGGACCACGTCCTCGGCGGCATGACTGTCGCGGCCGAGGATGCTGCCGACGTACCGGCGAAGGCTTTCCCGTTCTGCCAGACAGAGCTCCATGACGGTGGTCCGGCGGGCTCGCTCGTCGATGATGGATCTCCCTCGTGGGCGGAACAAAGCGGAGAACCTGGCTTGGCTCAAAATAGGTTGAGAACGCTCTCATGACAACGCCAATAGATGAACACTCAGCAACAATCTGATCTCATGCAGTGATCGGAGTCACCTTTTCGCGCGACGTTTGACGCCGGCGGGGTGGCCGGGTGATCCTCGGCCTGACACGCTCACCGCCCTTCCGTCCCAGAGCACAGGAGCTGACGTGCGGTCACGCCGATCCCCCGGTTCAACCCGGTTCGCGGACACCTTCGCCAGTCGCCCAGGCCTGCCCCGGGTCTGCCGGATGCCCGACCGGCGCGCCTGGTCGACCGCCGCCGTCGTCGCCGCGATGGTCGGCGGGATCGTGATCGGCGCCACCGCGATCACCGGCGGCGCGCACGGCCCGACGACCACCACCGACGTCGCCTACGTGCCGCAGAGCCGGCCGACGGTGACGCCTACCGTCACGCTCACTCCAACACCTGGAATGGTCACCAAGACCATGACGGTGAAGGGCGATCCGCAGCAGGTCGTGAAGACCGTCGTGATGCCCGGCGTCACGATCACGCTGCCGCCGACCACGGTCACCGCGAAGCCGCCGCTGGCCGGCAAGCCCCCGACGGCAACCGTCACCACGACTGCCACGGCGACCACTACCGCAACAACGACGGCGACCGCGCGCACGACGACCACCACGACGGTCAGCGCGAAGCCACCGGCCAAGACCACTGCACCGCGCGGGGCGACCACCCAGGGACCGCCGGCCGTGGCCAGTGCGCCGGTAACCCTGCTGAACAACGGATCCGACCGCTGCATCGACGTACCGAACGCGTCGAACGGCATCGGCAAGGACGGAACACCCTTGCAGGTTTGGGATTGCAACCGCGGAGCCAACCAGGAGTGGGTCTTCCAGCCCGACGGCACGGTCCGCTCGATGGGGTTGTGTATGGACCTCGCCTGGGCGTCGACCGCCGACGGCACTCAGGTCCAGCTGGTCGACTGCAACGGCGGCTGGGCCCAGAAGTTTGCCCTCAGCAACCAGAGCGAGCTGGTCAACCCGAGCGCCGGCAAGTGCGTCACGGCCGATGCCGCCGGCAACGGAGGCCGCCTCACCCTACGCGGCTGCACCGGCGGCACCAACCAGAAGTGGCACAAACCCTAGAAAGCGTAGGGGTACGGCGACCAGTCAGGGTCACGCTTCTCGAGGAACGCGTCGCGGCCCTCGGCAGCCTCGTCGGTGCCGTAGGCCAGGCGCGTCGCCTCGCCGGCGAACAGCTGCTGGCCGACCAGTCCGTCGTCGATCTGGTTGAACGCGTACTTGAGCATCCGCTGCGCGGTCGGCGACTTCGCGCAGATCTTCTTGCCCCACTCGAGCGCGACCGCCTCGAGCTCGGCGTGCGGGACGGCCTTGTTCACCATGCCCATCCGGTACGCGTCCTCGGCGGAGTACTCGTCGCCGAGGAAGAAGATCTCCCGCGCGAACTTCTGTCCGACCTGCCGGGCCAGATACGCCGACCCGAACCCGCCGTCGAACGACGCCACGTCCGCATCGGTCTGCTTGAACCGCGCGTGCTCAGCCGAGGCCAGCGTCAGATCCGCGACCACGTGCAGGCTGTGCCCGCCGCCCGCGGCCCAGCCGGGAACGACGCAGATCACGACCTTCGGCATGAAGCGGATCAGCCGCTGTACTTCGAGAATGTGCAGCCGCCCCGCGCGCGCCGGGTCGATCGAGTCCGCCGTCGTACCCTCGGCGTACTTGTAACCGTCCTTGCCGCGGATCCGCTGATCGCCGCCCGAGCAGAACGCCCATCCGCCGTCCTTCGGCGAGGGACCGTTGCCGGTGAGCAGCACACACCCGACGTCGGGCGACATCCGGGCGTGGTCGAGGACGCGGTACAGCTCGTCGACGGTCTGCGGCCGGAACGCGTTGCGTACTTCCGGCCGGTTGAACGCGATCCGCACCACGCCGGCGTCGACTGCCCGGTGATAGGTGATGTCGGTCAGCTCGAAGCCGTCCACCTGCTTCCAGGCCGACGGGTCGAAGATCTCGGAGACAGTCACCCCGAGAGCATATTTCAGGCCTTTGCGGTGCTTTCCCGCAGTACTACTTCGGCCTTGAACGTCTCAGTCGTCACGTCGCCGCCCTCGATCGCGAGCTCGAGCGCGCGCCGACCCATCTGCTCCAACGGCAGCCGTACTGTCGTCAGACCAGGCCACACGTCGCGCAGCGTGGCGATGTCGTCGAATCCAGCGACGCCCAGCCGGCCCGGTACGTCGACACCCCGCGTCCGCAACGCGGACATCGCGCCGACGGCCATCACGTCGTTAACCGCGAACACACAGTCCATGTCGGTGTGCCGATCAAGCAGTTGCCCGGCCGCGGCGTACCCGCCGTCGCGGGTGAAGTCACCGGCCTCGATCGCTACCGGCTGCAACCCCGCCTCGGCCAGCCCTTCGACGAATCCGGCCCGCCGATCGCGCGCCGTCGCAAGCGTCTCCGGACCACCCAGTACGGCGAACTTCCGCCACCCCAGCGCGACCAACTCGCGGGCCAGCTCCGCCGATCCGGTGCGGTTGTCGGGCTCGACCGTGTGCGCCGGCATCCCGGACTGACTGACCAGTGCGAGACCCGCGCCGGAGTTGAGGAAACTCTCCACCTCGGACGCCGTCCGGGACAGGCTCTCGGCATCGGTCCGCCGGCTACCGATCATCACCGCGGCGCGCGCTCGTTGCGCCCGCAACGACGACAGGTAAGCGATCTCGCGGTCGGAGTCGCGGAAGGTGCTGGCCATCATCACCAGCAGGTTGCGTTCGTCCGCGGCCCGCATCACGCCGTTCGCGATCGCGGCGAAGTACGGATCCTCGATGTCGTGCACCAGGATGCCGACGACGTTCGTCGACGACTTGGCCAGGGCCTGCGCCTGGGCGTTCGGCGTGTAGCCGAGTTCGTCGGCGGCGGCCTTGACCCGCTCCTGCAGTTCCGGACGGGGAACGCGGTCCCCGCCGTTCAGCACGCGGGAGGCGGTCGCGACCGACACGCCCGCACGCTGTGCAACGTCCAGCAATGTCACTGGTGCTCGCAGATTCACTGGCCTACCCTTTCGTGCGTCCCCCCGGGGGCGGTGGCGGTCACCCTATCGAATCGCCCGTTCTCACGCTGAGTATCGGGCAGGTCGCTGCCAATCTCGGCAGAACCTGGCGTTGCGGCGCGCGAGTGACTAGCCTTCCCAGCCATGACGACCGTCCGCGCCAGGGTGACGATCCTGGTCTCGTCCGCCGTGCTCAGCCTCGCGACCGTCACCGGTCCCGCCGTGGCTGCCCCCATCCCTGACGGACCCGCTGCTGCCCCGTCAGCACCCAGTGTGCCGCAGCATGTCGACGCGCGCACCAAGAGCACGCAACCGGTCTACGACTACGCGAACGCGACCCGCGAATCCGTGTACGTCGACACCACCATGGACACCGACTCCGACGGCAAGGACGACGTGATCGCGGTCGACATCGTCCGGCCCACCGAGCCCGCGCTCGCCGGGGTGAAGATCCCGGTGATCATGGACGCCTCGCCGTACTACTCCTGCTGCGGACGCGGCAACGAGAACGAGAAGAAGACGTACGACGGCGACGGCGTGATCCAGAAGATGCCGCTGTTCTACGACAACTACTTCGTCCCGCGCGGGTACGCGATGGTCGGCGTCGACATCCTCGGCACCGGACGGTCGACCGGCTGCGGCGACGTCGGCGGCCGCGACGAGATCCAGTCCGTGGTCGACGTGATCGACTGGCTGAACGGACGCAACACCGCGCACGATGCCGACGGGCAAGCGGTGAAGGCGACCTGGACCACCGGCGCGGTCGGGATGATCGGCAAGTCCTACGACGGAACGCTCGCGAACGGCGTCGCCGCGACCGGCGTGAAGGGCCTGAAGACGATCGTGCCGATCTCGGCGATCTCGTCGTGGTACGACTACACCCGCTCCGGCGGCGTTCCGTACTCGGACGACTACATGCCCTGGCTGGGCGGGTACGTCGGACACGACAGCCCCGCGTGCGACGACGTACGCGGTGATCTCGGTGACAACGATGACGATGACACCGGCAACTACACGGCGTTCTGGTCCGAGCGCGACTACACCAAGGACGCGTCGAAGGTGAAGGCCTCGGTCTTCATGACGCACGGGCTCAGCGACTACAACGTGCAGACCAACCACTTCTCGCAGTGGTGGTCGGCACTGTCGCGCAACAACGTGCCGCGCAAGCTGTGGCTCGGGCTCGAGGACCACGTCGACCCGTTCGAGTTCCGCCGGGACCAGTGGGTCGACGAGCTGCACAAGTGGTTCGACTACTGGCTGCAGGGCCTGCAGAACGGCGTGATGAAGGAGCCGGCCGTCTCGATCGAGACGACACCCGATGTCTGGCGCAACTACAAGACCTGGCCGGCCGTGAACCGGCCGACGTCGGTGCCGCTGTCGGTCGGCAAGCTAGGTGCCGCGGGCAAGGGTTCGCTGATGATCACCGACGACCCCGACCTGACCGAGGACGACATCGTCGCGGATCCGACCGAGGTGATCGCGGGCCGGCAGATGTTCCTGTCCGCGCCGTTGGCCGCCCCGATGCGGATCAGCGGTACTCCGTCGGTCACGCTCCGGGTGAAGTCCGACTCCGCGACGACGCCGATCACCGCCCGCCTGATCGAGTACGGCGACGGCGAGCGGTACTCCGGGATCCGTACCACCGACGACAGCACCTGCGAGGGTTCGAGCACCGACTACGACGACAGCTGCTACTTCACCGTCGACAAGCTCACCACCCAGAGCGACCACGGCATCGTCAGCCGCGGCTGGATCGACGCCGCCCACAGCAAGTCCCTGTCGAACCCGACCCCGCTGACGCCCGGCAAATGGACCACGGTCAACGTCCCCCTCCGCGCCCAGGATCAGATCATCCCCAAGGGCCGCGTCCTGGGCCTCGCGGTGACCCTCTCCGACACCGAGTGGACCAGCCCCAACGACACCGGCGCCACCATCGACATCGACCTGACCGGCAGCAAACTCAACGTCCCCGTCACCTCGGGCAAGATCACCGCCCCCACCCAACTCCACCCCATCGACGTAGACATCACCACCCCCACCCAACGCCCCAACCTCCACGACCCCAAGAACTAAACCCGGCCCCGGCTCCGGCCCGGTCCGGTCCGCGGCCGTTCGTCGAGTCGTGGAATTCGGTTAGAAAAATCTGCCTCGATCCACGACTCGAGGTTGGGGGTCGGAACCATTCGCCACGACTCGGCGAGGCCTGTGGATAGGCGGCGTCGCCTGGTCGGGGAAAGTTTGGAGAATGGCCGGGTGTTGTTCACGGCGGCGGACGCGCGCGCCGCGGGGATGTCCCGCGGCGTGCTGCGCGGGGTGCGTTACCGGCGCGTGCTTGGATCCGTGTACGTCGCTGCGCCGGTTGTGATCACGCCCCGGTTGCAGGCTGAGGCCGCGTTGTTGCTGACGCCCGGTGCGGTCGTGAGCCACCACACCGCGTTGAGCCTGTGGACCGCCAATGCCCGCCCCGACGGCGTCGTACACGTGACCGTGCAGCGCGATCCGCACCGGGCCCTCCCGCGGGTGAGCGGCCTGCGCGTTCACGAAGTACAACGCCTCGAAGGCGAGCTGCGGGACGGGCTGCAGCTGACCTCGCCCACCCGCACCTTCCTCGACCTAGCGGCGTACTGCGACCTGACTGAGCTGGTCTCCGCCGGAGACGCGCTTGTACGACGTACTGCCGCGGAGCCGGAGCGCTTGGTCGAGATCGCATCGGCGACCACCGGCGTCCGCGGCATCCGGCTCGCCCGGCAGGCAGCGGCATTGGTCCGGAGCGGAGTGGACTCGCCGATGGAGTCCCGGCTGCGACTGCTCCTCATCCTCGCCGGACTCCCCGAGCCCCGCGTCGGCCACGTCATCTACGACTCAGCCGGCGGCTGGCTGGCGACGCCCGACCTGAGCTACCCGGAGCCGGATCTCCAGATCGCGATCGAGTACGACGGGAAGCACCACCACAAGGACGCTCGCCAGTGGCGGCAGGACATCCGACGTCGCGAGAACCTCGAACGCGAAGGCTGGCTGGTCCGCGTCATCACGGCGCACGACCTCCTCCAGACCCCCGGCACGGTCATCGCCCGCATCTCCGAGGACCTCCACGCCCGCCGCCACCCCGGCCTCGCCGCCTAACCCGCCGAGTCGTGGCGTTTGGTCCCCGCCCCCATCGCCGAGTCGTGGCGTTTGGTTCGTGCCCCCACCGCCGAGTCGTGAAAATCGGCAAGAATTCTTAGCCGATCTCCACGACTGGGCGGATTACTTGCCTTCGGCTACGAACTGCATCGGGTCGCCGAAGCCCAGGTCCTGGATGCCGGCGGAGTAGAACGCGCCGATCAGCAGGGAGCGGCGGTGGGCGGCGAAGGTGAGGACGTGGGCGACCATGCCGCCGTACGTGAAGACCCGGGGTGGTTCGCAGGTGGTGTCGACGAAGCTCTCGTCGAAGCGGCCGTCCTCGTTGAGTTGGTTGACCAGCGCGACGAAGCGTGAGCCGGCTTCGGCGTGGCGGGTGCGGAGTTCGGAGATCGGGGTGGTGACCCCGCGACCGCATTCGGGGACCTGGAACGGGCGGTCCTCGACGGACGCGAGCCACATCTCCTCCTGCCAGACCAGCCGGTCCAGCAGGTACCGGATCGAGATGTCGTCGTCGATACCCTCGACGGACAGCTCGATCGGGCGGTTCAGTACGGCGGCGTCCAGGCGGGCGCCGCGTTCGATCATCTCGCCGGTCAACCAGACGTGATGCTCGACCATTCTGACCAGTACGTCCATCCCTCTCACCTTTCTACGTGCCGGCAGCCGTAGCCCGGCCGGCGGCTGGAAATGCACTCCACTCGGCGCCGTCAGGAAGAACACCCGCGACGCTTCCCGTCGCCAGTCCCGCGGCGACATCCCATAAGCCCTGGCGAACGCCCGGGTGAACGCCTCGTGCGAGCCGTACCCGGCCTCGACAGCAACATCGAGTACGGCGATCGGCTCGGTCAGCAACCGGTATGCCGCCCGCTCCAGCAGCACCCGCCGCCGGAACGCGAACGGCGACTCGCCGGCCACCGCACCGATCACGCGGTCGAAGTGGAACCGGGACAGGTGCACGCGCTCCGCGAGCCCGGCCCCGTGCACCGACTCGCAGGGCCCGGCCATCCCGGCCGCCACCACCGCCACGAACTCCTCGAACACATCCGCCATGACCACCACTGTGCCCCCATCCACCCGTCGCCGACTTGATCGAAATTGCGGAACCATCAGACTGGTTACCGCAGTACTCCGCAGTGTGTAGTACTGTTCTGCGCGGAACACCTGCGTGGAGGAGACCTGATGGATACGAGCCAGCTGCTCAAAGGCGTCCTGGATCTCGCGGTGCTCGCCGTACTGCGCGACGCCGACGGCTACGGGTACGACGTACTGCGCCGGCTGCGCGCGGCCGGGCTGGAGGACGTGGCGGACGCGTCCGTGTACGGGACGCTGCGCCGGCTGTTCGCGGCCGGCGCGCTGACGTCGTACGTGCAGCCGAGTGAGGAAGGCCCGCACCGGAAGTACTACGGGCTGAACAAGACCGGCCGCGACCTGCTGGCCCAGTCCACGAAGACCTGGAACCACTTCGCCGACACGATGTCGGTGCTGCTGCTGGAGAAGGAGGCCGCGTGAACAGCACCCTGACCGGAGCGGTCGCGCTCTACCTGGCCCAGGTGCGGGCTCAGCTCAACGATCTGCCGCCCGGCGAGCTGGAGGACGTGCTGCAGGACGTCAGCGGTCACCTGACCGAGGTTGCGGCGGAGTTCGGCGCGGAGCCGACGCTCGCGGACCTGCAACAGCGCCTCGGCACGCCGGCGCAGTACGCCGATGAGCTGCGGACCGCGGCCGGTTATCCACCGCGGACCTCGCCCGTCAGCCAGGACGATCTGAACGCCGGCTGGAAGGCTCTGCGCTGGGGGCTGATCTCGGCGACCGGCGGACCGTTCTTCATTGCCGTCGGCATCTTCGCGTGGTCGCGGGACGAGACCACCTTCTTCGGGCTGCTCGGGCTCGGGATCCTGTTCGTCGCGGCGTTCCTCGGCGTCCAGGCGTTGCGCGGTCACGACCCGCGGATCGTGCTGGACACCCCGCGGGGAGCGCGCGGCGCGGCGGCGATCCGCGGGTGGATCGACCAGATTCCGCCGAACATCCGGCACGAGCTCGTGACGATCGGGCAGCCGGTGTGGTGGGTGGTTCGCGGCGTGATCGGCGCGGGCGGGTTCTTCGCGCTGTTCGGGGCAGCGTCGGTGACGGTGGTCGGGGCGGTCGCGGGCGCGGCGGTGTCGATCTGGATCGGCCGGAAGACGCAGCAGGACCGGCGGTGGCTGTGGTACGTCGTACCGCTCAACGTCGTCGCGGCGATCGTGGTGCCGTCGTTCCTGGCGGCGGCGTACGTCGGGGCGTCGTTCGGATTCCTCAACAACTACAACGATTATCGCGGCAGCTCGTCGCACTACAACCCGCCGTCCAACGGGCTGATGCTGAACGGGACCCCGATCACGAACATCTACCCGTTCGATGCCCAGGGCAAGCAGGTTCCGGTCCGGCTGTACGACCAGGACGGGAACCCGATCAGCCTCGAGCAGCAGGACTGTGCGACCAACTACGGCACGCAGTCGCGCGACACGACGAGCAACCTGTTCCCGCAGGCCGTCGTCGTACCGGACGAGAACGGCGACAGCGGGCCGGACAACTGCACGGACACCACCAAGGCGCCGTTCGTCCCACCGCCGGCACCCGCCACCCGCACGACCCCTCCGCCGACTGCTGGCCCGACACCGACGCCGACGCCCGGGAAGACGCCGACCGTGAAGCCGAGTAAGCCCGCGGGTCCTACCCTGACCGTGCAGCCGACGCGCTAGCGCATCCCGGCCGCGGCGACTCGGCGGTACGTGTAGCCGAGTCGCCGGTAGACCGCGATCGCCGCAGCGTTGTCGCCGTCCACCATCAACGCGACCCGCCCGTGCCGCTTGACCAGCTCAGCCGTCACGAACCCGCACACCTGCCGCGACAACCCCTTGCCCCGGGCAACAGGATGCGTCGCCACTCCCGCCAGGAATCCAACCTCCGGCGCACTCCACGCATCAGCCGCGATGCTCAGCAGCTCACCGCGCTCCCCGGTCACGGCAGCCCACCGCCGTACGCCGGGATGCCCCGGCCACGCGTACGACTTGGGCGACGCCTCGGCGAGCAGGTCTTCAACACCGCCGTCCCCGTCCAGCCAGGCAGCCGTCGTGGTCAGATCCGGCACCTCGGACGCATCCATCCACCCGAACGACGCCGAAAACACCAACCCCGGCACCCGCTCCGCCAGCCCCCGCACCAACTCCTCATCCCCGAACGGCCGATACGACGGGCCGACCTCCCGCAGTACGTCCCGCACCAGCGGCGCCGCATCCCCCACCGGCCCAATCACCGCGAGCCGATCATGCTTGGACACATCAGCCGAGGCAACCGCTACCGCGCCCCCCAACCCCCACGCCCGCACCCCCGCAGCAAACCCCTGCGCCGCCCACTCAACAACTGAGTCGCTCCCGCTCACCAGCGACAGGTCAATCGGCGTCCTGATCTCCCGCACATACCAAACCGTATGTCATGCAGTTGACGAGTAAACAACCACCATCCCCGCGCCGCCCCAAACCCATCACCAACCGCGCGACCCCGCGAGGTTGGGGAGCATTCTGTACCGATTCGGGCACAGGATGCTCCCCAACCCCAGCAGTGCCACGACCTGGAGGGACAACCCGGGACGCGAATCGCGCCGGAGCGCAGTCGCCCCGGGTGCGGGGATGCACGGGGTGCGCTGGGCACGGGGTGCGCTGGGCACGGGGTGCGCTGGGCACGGGGTGCGCTGGGCACGGGGTGCGCTGGGCACGGGGTGCGCTGTGCGCTGGGCGCGGTGCGCGGGGTCGCGCTGTGCGCGGTGCTCGGGGTCGACTGGTACGCGGGGCTGTCGAGGTGCGCAGTGCGCCCGGGCCGGCTGTTGGTGGGGGTGCCGGAGGGCGTCCGCCCGGGACGCCGTGGGAGCTGGAGGGCCTGGGCTGGCCTGGGCTCAGCTGGGCTGGGGGAAAGTTAGGGGGTGTGCGCGCGTTGGAGGGCGTAGGGGACCAGGTGGCGGTAGCCGCGGACTGAGACTCGGCGGAGGCGGTGGAGGTTGTAGGCGGGGTGGCCGTCGAGGGCGGCGGCTAGTTCGCGGTCGGCGAGGACGCGGCCGGGTTTGCATTCGGTGGTGAGGCGAGCGGCGAGGTTGACGACCTCGCCGTACACGTCGCCGAGGCGGATCAGGATCGTGCCGTACGCGAGCCCGATCCGCAGCTCGGGGAGTTCCTCGTCCGCGTTCACGGCGTCCTGCAGCGCGAGCGCGACCGCCGCGCCCTGGGCGGCGGTGTCGGCGACGAAGAGGACCTCGTCGCCCATCGACTTGATCACCCGGCCGCCGTTCAGCGCGACAACGTCGGCCGCCGTACCCTCGAAGCGCTCGATCAGTTCGCCGAGCTCGGCCTCGTTCAGACGGCGGGTCAAGCGGGTGTAGCTGACGATGTCCGCGAACCCGACCGCCCGTACGCCGCGCGCGAGCTCGTCGGAGCCGGCCACCGACCGGCCCGCCGCGGCAGCCAGGTGGCGGCGCCAGACGTAGGTCTGCAAGCGTTCCATTGCCGGCAGCAACAGTGCCGCGACCTCGATCGCCTCGTCCGCGGACAGCTTGGCACTCCCCAGGAAATCGAGGAACATCGCGGACTGCCAGGACGCCAGCCGGGACTGCGTCTGGCCGAGCTTGCGTGCGAGCGAGGACTCCATCTCGGGCTCGATGAACTTGTCGTCCTCGAGCGCCGCAACCAGCCGCAACGCCTCGACGTCGTCGTCGGTGAACGCCACCTCGTCGTCCGGCACCGTCGCGAACCCCAGCGCGTGCCACATCCGCTCAGCCCGCTGGATCGAGATCCCGGCCCGCTCAGAAACCTCCACCCGCGTGAACTTCCGCTCCCCACCCAACAACGTCCGCTCAAACTCCCCAGCCAACCCCGCCAGGTCCGGCGCCCCAGCCTCGGTCTCGGCCGTGGAGTCTGGGGTGGGGTCAGTGGGCACCGCGGCGCTCGGCGATGGTGGCGTCGATGGCGTCTCGGAAGGCGGGGAGGCGGCGGGTCAGGTCGTCGAACTTTTCGCGGGTGAAGTGCAGGAGCTGCAGACGCGACTTCGCTGTGACGGTTGCTGTTCGCAACGTGTTTTTGCGGACCGCGATCTCGCCGGCGATGTCGCCGGGGCCGAGTTCGGCGATCTCCTTGCCCTTCTCGCGGACCGCTGCCGTGCCGCTCAGGATCAGGTACGCCGCGTCGGGCGGGGTCTGTTCCAGGATCAGCGACCAGCCGGCCGGCACCGAGACTTCCTCGCCGGCCCGGAAGATGTCCCTGATGTCCCGTCCGGACAGTTCCGCGAACAGCGGGAGATCCCGCGGGGACGTCCTACCCAGTGCCACGTCGATCCTCCTCGTCGGCCCCGTCTGGCGTTCCGCCGATGTTTCCAGTCAGTAACTCTAACGGTTTGTCGACGCCATGGTCACTCGCAGGTCCGAAACACGCACGAACTCCGACTCTTCAGCCTGAACCTCCGCCTCTCAGCCCGAACCCTTGGCACGTCAGCCCGACCCCCGACACCTCAGCCCGAACCCCGGTACTTCGGCCTCCGCGTCGTCGGTTGCCCACCGCACGTACCCGCCCGGCCTCACCAGAATCCGGGCCGCAGGCAGGTCCCGGCCCTCGAGCAGCGCGTACCGCCGCCGGCGGGGAGACGTGAGGACAGCGTCCGTGCCGTCCTGGAGCGTGAGATCCGGCATTCGCCGGCCCACCAGCGGGTGATCACCGCCCGAATCCCGCCACTTCAGCCCCGAGCCCGGCACGTCAGTCCGCACCCCGGCACCGCACCCCGGCACCGCACCCCGGCACCGCACCCCGGCACCGCACCCCGGCACCTCGGCACCTCGGCCTTGACCCCGGCACTTCACGAACCCGGCACTTCACGAACCCGGCACTTCACGGCCCGGCCCTTCACGAACCCGGCGCTTCGGCCCGAACCCGGTTCACTTCAGCCCGAACCCTGGCACTTCGGCGTTCGGGTCGTTGGTTGCCCACTGGACGTGCCCGTCTGGTCTTACCAGGATCCGGGCTGCCGGGAGGTCCCTGCCCTCGAGTAGTACGTGCCGGCCGGCGCGGAGGCGTGAGGACAGCGTCGTGCCGTCGGGGAGCGGCAGGTCCGGCATTCGCCGGCCCACCAGCGGGTGGTCACCGGCCGCATAGGCCAGCCCGATTCCCGAGATCACGCCGGCCAGCAGTCGATTCGCCTCCGGTACGGCGAGCAGGTCGACGAATGTCTCGCGCAGACACGCGACATCGTCGTCCGGCACCATCAGCACACCTTGCGCCCGCGTGTTCGCGAGTACGGCGCTCCCGGCCGGATGCCGCTCGTCGTGATAGGTGTCCAGCAGGCCGTGGTCCGCCGAACCCCGCACAACCGCACCGAGTTTCCACCCGAGGTTGAACGCGTCCTGCAGCCCGAGGTTCATCCCCTGACCGCCAGTCGGGGAGTGGATGTGCGCCGCATCGCCCGCCACGAAGACCCGGCCGGCCCGGTACCGATCGGCCTGCCGGGCGGCGTCGGTGAAGCGCGAGGCGTACCGGAGCTCACGCAGTACGACGTGCGAGCCGTACCAAGCCTGCAACGCGGACGCGACCTCATCGAAGGTAACCGGCTGGCCCCGAAATACACCCTGTTGCTCAGGGCCCGTGAACAGCGCGCGATGCACCCCGTCCTCCAGCGGCACCAGAGTCATCACCGCACCATCCCGCGGCACCAGTGACGGCAACTCCCAGCCAGCCTCGAGACCCGAGATGACGACATCGGCAACGACCGCACTGTACCGCCCGTCGCGTCCGGGAAAGCCGATCCCGGCCAGCCTCCGCACCGCACTCCGCGCCCCGTCACACCCGACGATCCACCCCGCCCGGATCGCCGACCCGTCCGAGAACGACGCCACGATGCCGGCCGAGTCCTGCCGAAGGCCCGTCAGCTCGAGCCCTCGCCCTACGACGATGCCCTGAGCAACCAAATGAGACTCCAACAGGCTCTCGACGCGCCGCTGCGGAATCCCAAGCTGGTAAGGGAATCGGGTGTCCAGCAAGGTGTAGTCGAGCGGAACCGGCAACCCCGCGAAGTGCCCCGCCGGCAGCCGCGACGCATCATCAAGCAGCGGCCCCAGGAGGCCACGCGAATGCAGGATCTCGACAGACCGCGGCTGCAACGTCAACGCCTTCGACTGCCCCGACCGCTCGGCAGCCTTGTCCACGAGGACGACGTTCGCACCCGCGAGGACGAGCTCCGACGCCAGCAACAGCCCGGTCGGCCCTGCCCCGACGACCAGAACGTCGTTCATGCGAGCAGATCGTGCTTGCGCGAGTAGATCATCATGAACCCGTAGAGCAGCGCGAACAGCACGATCCACTGGATCGTCGTCACGCCGGGTACGGCGTCGAGCGGCAGCGCATATGCGATCCCAACACGCACAACCGCATCGAAGACCAGCCCAACGCCCCAGACGATCGTGATCAGTCGGATGCCGTGCCGGAACCCGGGCTCACCGTCCCACCGCCCGGCCCACGCCGAGCCGCCGCCCTTGCCGCGCTTGGCTTCGGCGATGCCGCGACCGATCGACAGCAGCAGAGGTTTGCCGAGGGCAACAGTTCCGAGCATCCACAGACCGCACAGCGCGGTGATCACACCGTCCTTCGCCAGCAGCATCCGCGGACTGTGCATCGCCAGCGACGCGATCGTGCCGACCGCGAGCGCGATGATCATGAACACAGCCATCCAGTCGACCCTGCGGCCGCGGACGAGCGAGTACGCCGTTCGCACGACCGGGATCACGGATCCGGCCAGGGTCGCGCCGACCACTCCGACGCCGGACTGACGGAGACCGTAGAAGATCAGCAGCGGCACGACCAAATCGACCAGCACCGGCGCCAGTACAGCTCCCCAGCGCGCTCCAGGCTTGGCATCCACTGTCATCGTCGGGTCGCCAGGTTGAAGGTCTCGATCAGTTCCCGCGCACAGTCATCGGGGTCGGCCCCACCGACGAGGCGGCCGGCCACAGCATCGATCGCGGCGCGCAGGACAACCGCCATCAGCAACGCGTCGAATCGCCGGAACACGCCGGTCTGCTGACCCGCCTCGAACAGCGCGACCAGGCGGGCGACCGCGCCGTCGGACTCCTCGGACGGCACCTGGGCGCCGCCGAAGACGACCTGCTGCACCGCGCGGACATGATCCGGCCGGGCCGCGATGAACTCGACATTCGATCGGATATAAGCGGCGAGCTTCGCCGGCAGCTCGTCGGCGGCCTCGATCGCCGGCCGCATCGCCTCGGCCGCATCGCTGGTCACGCGGCGCAGAACCTCCGCCAGCAGCTCGTCCTTGGTGCTGAAGTGGTACGAGATCAGCCGCTTGCTGCTCAGGCCGGCGACCTCGCAGATCGCGTCGTACGACGTTGCCGCGTACCCGCGCTCCGCAAGCACGGTGATCGTCGCCGCGACGATCTGGTCGCGGCGAGCCGCCGTGCTCCGGGCGCGATCGGTGGCCTGTTTTATCCGCATGGGTAAAAGTTACCCAGGTGGATAAACCTACGTCAAGCTCGAGCCGAGACCAGCAGGATCGGCGGGCGGCGGCGGTGGATGGCGAGGTGCGGGTGGGCGGCGACCTGGTCCGGGGTCGGGAGCGGCTCGTCGAGGGACTCCAGACGGAAGCCGTGGCGGTGGAGGTTCGCGACGATCGAACCGATCGTGCGGTGGTACTTCACCACCCCGTCCACGAACCACGACCGCTCCCGCCGCCCCTCATCGGCGTAGTCGTCGACCACACAGTCCGCAGCGACCAGCGGCGCCGTCATCACCGGATGCTCGATCGTGAACACGAACGCGCCACCCGCCGTCAACCAGCGCGCCACCCGCCCGACCAGTCCCGAGAAGTCCTCGACGTAGTGCAGCGCCATGCTGCTGACCACGAGGTCCGCAGAGCCACGCGCCAGCTCGAAGCCGGCGACATCCGCGCGCAGATACCGAACGCGAGGATGTGCGACCGCGGCGGCAAGCATCTGCTCGGACGCATCAACGGCAACCACCTCCGCAGCGCCCCGAGCAGCCAGGCGAACAGCAAGCCCACCTTCGCCGCACCCCAGGTCCACCACCCGAGCTCCCTCGACCGGCAGATCTCGGAGCGCAGCGTCCATGGCCGGTATCTCCAACGCATCGTTGATGCCCTGGCCGGTGCGGCGCAGTTGCCGATATCCCTGCAGGAACTGGGGGTTGTCGTAGAGGCTCACAGCCAGCGCTCCAGATCGTGGATATCGATCATCGGCAACTCCCACCGCAGCGCAAACTGCTCGAGGTCGGCCGCCCCAGCCATCACCCCGTCGGCTCGCATCACCTCGCAACACACGCCGACAGGCGCCAACCCGGCAGCAACACACAACGCGACCGTCGCCTCGGTGTGCCCTTGACGCTCAGCGAGCAACCCAGGTCGCGCGGCGAGCGGGAACACGTGCCCGGGACGCAGGAAGTCATCCGGTACGGCGTCCGCCGACGCCAGCCGGCGGATCGTCGCCGCTCGGTCGGCCGCGGACACCCCGGTCCCTTCGGACGACGCAAGATCGACCGGCACATGCATCGCCGTACCCTGCCGGTCGCCGTTGCCGGGGATCGGCCCAATCTCCAACCGCTCGAGTACGTCGGAGGCGCACGGGACCGTCGTGTGCCCACACGCCTGTGTGAGTAGGAATCTCATCGCCTCCGGCCGGAACCGCTCACCCGCGAAGACCACATCGCCTTCACCCTCGGCGGTTGGATCCCAGACGACAACTCCACCACCGGCCGCGATCTGCGCAACCACCTTCTGTACGCCGGCCTCGCCGCTGAGCTGCCCGGCCCACGGCAGCTGAGCCACTGCCCGCTGCAACTCCGGCCCGTGCCCCTCACGCGCCATCCGCACCAGCAGATCGCTCTCGAGGTTGACCCGATCGCCTGCGACCAACGCGCCGAGCTTCGTCTTCGTCAGCGTGTTCGGCACGAGCACGACGGAGAACCGGTCCTTGAGCACCTCGGCGACGGTGATGCTGACGCCGTCGACCGCCACCGAGGTCTTCGCCACCAACCGCGCCAGCAGTCGCTCCGGCGGCTTGATCCACACCCGATGACCGGCCGGCTCGACGTCGACGCGCAGTACCTTGCCGACACCCTCGACGTGGCCCTGGATCAGATGCCCGTCGATCCGGTCCCCGATCGCAACCGGCAGTTCGACGTGCAGCGTCGTACCGCCGCAGATCCGGTCGAACGTCGTACGCCGGCGGGTCTCGTCCGTGACGACGACGCTGATCTCACCCGGCGGGCCCGGCTCCGCGGTGAACCTGATCCCGTCGAGGCAGACCGCGCCGCCCGGCGCGACCGCGACGTCCGACCGGACCCGCAACAGGTCGCCGGCGATCTCGGCGACGGTGCCTACATTCTCGATTCGTCCTGTGAACATGCTTCGCTCTCCGCCATTCGTTCATGGCCAGGGACCACCATCCGAGGTCCGAGCTGAAGCGGGGTATCACCGCGTGGCCCCGGTCGCACCGGGTCACTCCGCCTTGCGGCAGAGCCGACGGGCCTGGAACCACGTCCAACCGTCACACCGTGGAATCGCACCACTCGGCAGTAAACCACAGCACGATCGCACCGCGCCCAGGAGTTATGCGGAGCGACGCCGGCGGCGCGGTCGGGCGGTTCGCCGGCGGACCGGGCGGCGCGGGCCTACCAGGCGGGGGCCCGCGAGCCGGTCTTCCAGGCGACGGGCCTCGCGGCGGATCGGCTGGGCGAGATACTCGCCCAGGATCAGACCGGAGGCGAGCGCGACGCCGACGGCGACCGCAGTACCGAGGCTGACGATGCCGATCAAATTGCCGAGGCCCATCAACTCGTAGAGGCCTTTGTAGATCGTGAGTCCCGGCAGCAGCGGGATCGAGCCGGCGACGACCACAACCAGCGGCGGCACGCCGACGCGACGCCCGACGGAGTAGCTGCCCAGCCCGACGACACACGCCGCCGCGGCCGTGGACCAAGCGGGGCCGAACGACGCGCGCGTCATCAGCGTAAAGACCAACGACCCCAGCCCGCCCATGACGGCAACCGGCAGCAATGCGCGCAGGGGTGCGTACGTCGCATAGGCGAACGCGACCGCCATCACCGCGCCGGAGAGGACCATCACCGGCAGGTTCCCGAGCTGGATCGTCTCGGCCTCGATACCGACGTGCAGCCCGAGCTTCAGCCCCAGTGCGAGCCCGAGCGAGACGCCCGCGATGATCCCGCCGGTGAGCAGCATCGCTTCGAGGCTGCGGGCCGCCGCGGTCACGTAGTACCCGGTGATCGCGTCCTGGACGGCACCGGTGAGTGCGATCCCGGCCAGCAACATAATGATGCCTGCGGCAACGACCAGCGACGGCTTCACCGGCGCGTGGACGGCGTACAGGATCAAGGCAACCGCGGTCGCGACGAAAGCGCCCGCGACCTGCTGGTAGAACGCGGGCAGCCGCTGCCGGTTGAACCAGCGGTTGCCGACGTCGATCACGATCGCGGTGAGCACCGCCACCAACGTGATCAGCCAGCCACCACCGAGCAGCAGCGTCGCGCCGCCCGCCATCACGCCCCAGGCGAGTACGGCGCTCCACCGCGGGTACGGCGGACCCGCCGACGTCAGCCTGGCCAGCTCACGCGACGCCTCCTCGCGGGTGACGTCGCCGCGGGCGAAGCGCCGTACCAGCTGGTCGACGTCGGTCAGGCGGGAGAAGTCCTGCGAGCGATACCGGACCAGGCGGATGTGGGTCTCGGGCGCGACGTCGGGCGCGGCCTGGTACGACACCGCCATCGAGGTGAACGTGATGTCGACCTCGCATCCGCGCAGTCCCCCGGCCGCGGTGACACCGAGGATCGTCGCGGTCGCGTCCGCCGTACCGGCGCCGCTGGACAGCAGCACCTCACCGACGCGCAAGGCCAGGTCGATGGTGGCGTAGACCTCCCGCTGCTCGTCGGGCTCCATCTACTGCTCGAGCAGCCGGTGGGCCATCGCGAGGTCGGTGATCAGGATGTTGACCCAGCCGCCGAGCATCGCGGCCCGGATCGCGGAGTACTTGCGGTCACCGCCGGCCACCCCGATCCGCCGCGGCACCGCCAGCAGCTCCTTCGCCGTCACTCCGATCACCCGCTGGTCGAACGTCGAACGCACCAGATTTCCCTCTTCGTCGAAGAACCGGAAACACACGTCCCCGACGGCACCGAGCCGGCGCAGCTCGTCCTGGTCGGCCTCCGCGACCGCGTTCCCACTGCGCTGCAGCAGCGGCGAGGGCTCGAGGCTGCCGATCCCGACCAGGGCGTCGGTGAGCTGTCCCCACGTGCCCAGAACGTCGCGAACCGACACGTCGTTCATCATCGCCCGGCGTACGGCGGGGGTCCCGACCAGCCCGGGCGCCGGCAGGTAGACCGGCATCCCGCCGGTCAGCTCGGCGAACCGCGCGGTCAGCCGGGTGGCCTGCATCTGCACCGCCGCGTCGCCCAGACCGCCGACGATCTGGACCACCTTGTCCACCACCGGCACGCTCTTGCGCGGCATCCGGTCGACGGCGCTGATCAACGTCTCGCTCCACGACGAGATCCCGACCACATGCCCGCCGGTGAGCGTCATGTCCAGGTACGCCGCCGCGCCCGAACCGAGCGCCGGCAGTACGTCGTCGCCCACGCCGAGCGTGTCGACGACGACCGCGTCGCGCAGCCCGTACCGTCCCTGCAGCTCGTCCTCGAGGTCGCTGTGTACGCCGCTCGGCATGGTCACCACGGTGTGCACGATGCCGACATCGACGGCCTGCTTGAGCATCCGCGACACCCGCGCCTGCGACAGGTTGAGCTCGGCCGCGATCTGGGGCTGACGGATGCCCTTCTCGTGATACATCCGCGCAACCTTCGCGAGCAGCCGCAGCTCGTCCAGCCCCGGCTGGCGTACTGCGCGGTTCGCGTTCACTCGACCCCCTCGAAACGTTCAGGAATACGGACTATAGGTCAGGCAGACAGAGGTAGACCCGTGGCGCTCCACCGGCGTCCGGGATCGGGGCGTTCCAGGTGTCGCGCTTGCCGGCGGCGACGATCGAGCCGTCGCGCGGGTCCACGATCGTGTAGGCCAGCGGGACCGTGTCGTCGAAGACCATCACCGGGCCGCCGTCCTCGCGGTACACGATCAGCATCCCGTCCGCGCCGCTGAGCGCCCGCCCGGAGAGCACCCGGGTCCAGTCCGGTGCCATATCGGTGGTCGGCAGGCCCGCCAGGATCTTGCCGAGCATCCCGACGTACGCCGAACCCTCGAAGCCGACCGCCTCCCGCCAACCCGCACCCGGCGCCAGGAAGAACTCGGAGTGCCCCGGCTCGTCGGGATGCAGCCGCCATTGCCACAGACTGCCCGCGCCGTAGACGACACCCATCGTCCCGCCCGCGCAGAGGTTGCTCCACGCTTCGTGGCCTTGCCACCAGCCCTCGGCCACACCGGTCCGGCCGGTGTGCTCGTACGTCGGTTCGCCGTTCGCGACCGCCTTCACCGGCTCGTTGCGCCACATGTCCGCGACTCGCTCGGGCACGTGCTCGCCTGTGTGACCGGTCTGGCACCACTGGAAGTCGAGCCAGTCGGCGTCCTGGTGGGCGTTCGCGCGGATGTGCGGGCGGTAGTGGATGCCGGTCGGCTGCTCGTAGCAATCGACGGCGTGTACTTCGGCGCCACCTGCCGCGGTCTGCCGTTCCTCGCCGGAGCCGTCGCCGCCGACCAGGTAGATCGCCGGCCTCGCCCCATAGCGAGCCACGAGGTAGCGGCAGTAGGCGGCGTACTCCTCCGGTGGGACGACTGTTCCAGCGACGTCGAGTCCCTTCCAGCCGAAGCCTTGGAAGACGGGCTGCAGCACGGGGACCAGCCCGTGCTCGACCAAGATGCCGAGCAGCTCGTCGAGGTACTGGAAGTACTCGACGTTCAACTGGTTGATGTGCCCGTCGGGGAGATCCTCGAAGCCGACGTCGAAGCCTTCGTCCTGCGTCCGGTCCCGCGGCCCGACCGCCCGCATATCCGGCTGCACCGTCATCAGCAGGACTGCGTTGAAGCCTTTGGCCTGCCGATCGGCGGCGTACTCACGCACCTGCTCCGGCGTAGCGCGCCACGGAAGCGCCCACGCAGTGTCGGCAACCAGAACCGCCGGCGTCCCATCAGCGTGAACCAGGCTGCGACCCCCGGAAGACATCCGCCAGAACCCATGCCGGTAGAACGGGTTGGATTCGTCAGCGGTCTCGACGTCGAACTGACCACCCGCCCACACCCACCGTCCGGGCAGCGGTGCGGCGAAACGGACACGACAGATATCTCCACCGTCCCAGAACGTAGGCCGCCGGAGTACGAGACCGCTCTCGTGCTCGAAGTCGACCCAGTCGCCGGTCGCCGGCAGTTCGATCTCGCGCCAGACGGATGAGATGGACATGACACTCCCGGGGTGCTGGTTGCCGTTAAGCTGATGATGAAAGACACACGTGCTCTGGGGTCGGTGAAATTCCGAGCCGGCGGTGACAGTCCGCGACCCGTGACTTCGCAAGAAGGAGCGGTTGACCTGGTGGAACTCCGGGACCGACGGTGAAAGTCCGGATGGGAAGACGCACGTGGCAGCCGCACGTTTCCTGCGCGAAAACAGGAGGCGTGAGGTTTGTCGTTGCCCCGGAGTGCTGTCGGAGCACTGCCGAGAGGACAACGACCGTGAACACCATCACCACCAGCCCAGGCATCAGCTTGGACACCGTCGAACGCGCCGTCGCCGAGATCGCGGCCGGACGGCCGGTCGTGGTCGTCGACGACGAGGACCGTGAGAACGAGGGCGACCTGACCTTCGCCGCCAGTCTCGCCACGCCCGAGCTGATGGCCCTGCTCGTCCGCCACACCAGCGGGTACGTCTGCGCGCCCGCTGCGCCGGAGCTGCTGGACCGGCTCGAGCTCCCGTTGATGGTCCCGGACAACCAGGACAGCCTGCGGACGGCGTACACGATCTCCGTGGACGCGGCGACCGGCGTCGGCACCGGCATCTCCGCGGCCGACCGGGCGCGGACCGTCCGCGTGCTGGCCGACCCCGCGGCGCAGCCCACGGACCTGATCCGGCCCGGTCACATCCTTCCGTTGCGCGCGGTCGACGGCGGAGTACGGCAGCGCCCGGGCCACACCGAGGCCACGGTCGAGCTCGTCCGGCTGGCCGGCCTGTCGCCGGTCGGCGTGATCGGCGAACTCATGAACGACGACGGCACGCTGATGACCGGCGCGGACCTGCGCGCGTTCGCCGACGCTCATGACTTCGCGATGATCTCGATCGCCGACCTGGTCAGCTACCTGGGCTGACGAGCTTGCGGGCGGCATCAGCGATGCCGTCCGCCGAAAGCCCGTACCGGTCCAGCAGATAACCGGCCGATCCGGTCGGCGCGAACTCGGGGAACCCGAGGATCGACACCCGCGCCGGATGATGCTGTACGACGGTCTCCGCGACCGCGCCGCCGAGGCCGCCACCGGTCACGGCCTCCTCGGCGGTCACGATGCCGGCCGTCTCCCGCGCGGCCGCGACCACGGCTTCGGTGTCCAACGGCTTCACCGTCGGCATCGACAACACCCGGACCGAGATCCCTTCTTCGGCGAGCCGCTCCGCCGCCACCAGCGCGCGCCACAGGACCGTACCGTTGCTGATCACCGTGACGTCGTTTCCGTCCCGGACCGTGATCGCCTTGCCGAGGTGGAACTCGTAGTCCTCCGAGTACACCTTCGGCACGCTCATCCGGCTGACCCGGATGAACACCGGCCCCTCCGACGCCGCCGCCCACCGCAGCGCGGCGGCCGTCTCGATCGGGTCGGCCGGCACGATGATCCGCATCCCGTCGATCGCCCGCAACCAGGCAATGTCCTCGACGGAGTGGTGGGTCGGCCCGAGTTCGCCGTACGCGACGCCCGGGCTCATGCCGCAGAGCTTCACGTTGGTGCTCGAGTACGCGACGTCGGCCTTGATCTGCTCGAGCGCGCGAGCGGTGAGGAAGCAGGACGCCGCCGAGACGAACGGGATCCGGCCGCCGTTGGCCAGCCCGGACGCGACGCCGACCATGTCCTGCTCGGCGATCCCGACGTTGATCAGCCGGTCCGGGAACGCCTTGCGGAAGCTGTTCAGCTTGCTGGAACCGACCGAGTCGTTGACCACGCCAACGATCCGGTGATCGGCCTCGGCCAGCTGCGCCAGCGTCTCGACGTACGCGTCCCGGCAGTCGTAGCGGGGCTGGTCGGCGATCGAGCGGGTCTCCAGAACAGTCATGCCAGCTCCTTGAGGGCCTGCGCGAACTCGGCGTCGTCGGGGACGCGGTGATGCCAGGCGACGTTGTTGCTCATGAACGAGATCGGGTGCCCCTTGTGGGTATGGGCGATCACGAACGTCGGCTTGCCCGGCCGGAACGGTACGGCGGACAGCACGTCGAGCAGCTCGCCGTGATCGTGACCGTTCACCTCGACCACCGCGAACCCGAACGCGGCCGCCTTCTCCGGCAACGGGTCGAGGTCGTTGGTCTCCTTGGTGGTCGCGCCCTGCTGCAGCCGGTTCCGGTCGACGATCACGGTCAGCCGGTCGAGCTGGTACTGCGAGGCCGCCATCATCGCCTCCCAGTTCGACCCCTCCTGCAACTCGCCGTCCCCGACGAGCACGTAGGTACGGCGCATCGAGACGTCGAGCTTGGCCGACAGGGCATGCCCGACCGCGACCGGCAGACCGTGCCCGAGCGGACCGGTGTTCGCCTCGACGCCGGCCACCTTCGTCCGGTTCGGGTGACCGTTCAGCGCGGACAACGGCTTGAGGAACGTCGCGAGCTCCTCGACCGGCAGGAAGCCGAACGCGGCGAGCGTGGTGTAGAGCGCGCCGGCGACGTGCCCTTTGCTCAGGATGAAGCGGTCCCGCTCGGGATCGTTCACGGTCTCGGGCGAGATGTCGAGCACAGCGCCGTACAGCGTGGCCAGGATGTCGATCGCGGAGAAGTCACCGCCGATGTGCCCGGCTCCGGCGTAGTGGACCAGCTTCAGGTCCTGGATCCGGATCTGCCTGGCGGCCTCGGCGATGTGCGCGATCTGCTCGGTCCGGCTGCTGTGCGCAGGCAGCCGTCCGAGCACCGGCATGGTGGTGTGTTCGATGGTCAGCGTCATGCGATCTCTGCCATCGAACTCAGCAGCACCTTCTGCACCAGCTTCTGCGCGGCCAGCGCGTCGTGCGAGGCCTGCGCGGCGGCGAGAGCGTCCTCGTCCAGTACGTCGAGGGCATGGTGTACCGCCTTCAAGAAGGTGATCGCCTGCTTCGCGGCCTGGACGCTGTCCTCGCGGAACGGGAACTGGTCCAGCTGCCAGACGCCCTCCCAGTTGTTCTTCCGCAGCGTGTGGAAGAACTCGAACGTCTCGACCAGGTGCACCGAGCCGACGACCATGTCGTCGTCCCAGCCCTTCATGTTGTCGTTGACATCGATCGCAAACAGCCGGTTGTAGTCGATCGCGAGCTGGGCCGCGTCGGCCGGCGTCTCCTGGCCGTACAGCGAGTGGCCGAAGTCGAGCAGGATGCCCAGGTTGGGCAGGCCGATCTTCTCGATCCCGAGCAGCGTCCGGGCGACGTTCGGGAAGATGATCTTCACCCGCGGCTCGCGCGGCTTGTACTCGATCACGAAGTTGATGTCGGGATGCGCCGAGACGAGTTCGCGAAGGCCGTCCAGCGCGAGGTTCCAGATGTCGTGGTAGTCGACCTGGAACGGGTAGTCCCAGCCGTCCTGTCCCGGCCACAGCTTCACGTACGAGCAGCCGAGGTCCTTCGCCAACTCGGTTGCCTGGTGCAACAGTTCCATCGCCTGTTTGCGGACGCCGGGGTCGGGGTTGGTGAACGAGCCCTTGACGAAGTCGCGGGTGTAGATCTCCGGCGTGATCGCGATCGCCTTCAGGTTGTTGCGTTGCAGCGCGGCCTTCACCTCGTCGAGCGTGCCGTCGTACCCGGCGAACGGCCAGTTCAGGTCGACCACGGACAGGTCGCCGACGGCGCCGGCGCGGTCGATCTGCTCGAGCAGGGTGACGGGATCGCCGTACCCGTCGGTGGCGTAGCGGTCCTTGTAGGTGGCGAAGTGCCAGATACCCGCGCCGAAGACCGGCATGTCAGTCATATCGTGTTCCTATCCTTTGAGGGAGCCGGCGGTCAGACCGCCGACGATCCAGCGCTGGAGCAGGGTGTAGGCGATCAGGATCGGCACCACTGCGATCAGGATGCCCGCCGCGAGCCCGGTGTTGTTGTTGGCGAACTGGCCCTGGAAGTTCAGCAGCCCGACCGGGATCGTCTTGTGCGCGTCGGAGTTCAGCAGGATCAGCGCGAACAGGAACTCGTTCCAGGTCGCGACCGCGTCGAGGATCGCGACCGTCACGAGCGCCGGCACCGACAGCGGCAGGATCATCGTGAAGAACACCCGCCAGTCGCCGGCGCCGTCGACCTTCGCGGCCTCGATGATCTCGTCCGGGATCTGCCGGAAGAACGACTGCAGCACCAGCACCTCGAACGGGATGCCGAAGGCCAGGTACGGCCCGATCAGCCCGAAGATGCTGTCGGTGGCGCCGAGCGAGCGCATCATGATGAAGACCGGGACGATCGTGATGTAGATCGGGATCGTCAGCCCGAGGAACACCGAGAACATCACCGTCCGGCGGAACTTCATCCGCAGCTTGGCCAGCGCGAACCCGAGCATCGCCGACACCAGCACACCGAGCGGCACCTTGATCGCCGCCAGGATCGCACTGTTCTTGTACGTCGTGGCGAAGTTGCCGATGTCCCACGCGTCGGAGAAGTTCTTCCAGGTCAGCTGGTCCGGCCACGACAGCGGGCCGTTGCCGATGAAGTCCGCGAGCGGACGGACCGCGGTGATCACCAGCAGCGCGAGCGGTGAGATCCAGAAGATCGCGATCACGGCCAGCACGAGCGTGATCACCAGGCCGCGGCGGCCCTTCGGCGGCGCCGGCACCGGCTCGTCCGCAGCCGTGTCGAGCGGCAGGTCGACACGGGCAGGAGCGATCGAGGTCATGATGCCTCCCTCGTCTGCGAGCGTACGTACGGGATGCCGACCGCGATGGCCACGAGCGTGATCACGACGGCGATCGCGGTGCCGTAGCCGGCCTGGTAGTACTGGAAGACGTTGAAGTACATCCACGTTCCCATCACCTGCGTCGACGTACCGGGACCGCCGTACGTCATCGCGTAGATCATGTCGAAGACCTTGAACGAGTCGATCAGCGACAGCGCCAGCACGATGTAGTGCGCGGGCCGCAGGCTCGGCATCGTCACGTGCCAGAACTGCTGCCACTTCGTCGCACCGTCGACGGTCGCGGCCTCGTACAGCTCGTTCGGGATCCCCTGCAGGGCAGCCAGGTAGAGCAGCATCGGGAAGCCGGTCCGCAACCAGATCGCCGGGATCATCACGGCCCACAACGCGGTCGAGTCCTGTCCGAGCCACGGCTGCGCCAGCCCGTCCAGCCCCAGCAGGCGCAGGAACGAGTTGATCGCGCCGTACTGCGGGTTGTACAGCCAGCCCCAGATGCTCGCGATCGACACGAGCGGCAGCACCGCGGGGGTGTAGAAGATCAGCCGCAGGATCGGCTTCCCGTGCACCTTGCCGTTCAGCGCGATCGCCAGCAGCAGGCCGATGACTGTCGGCACCGCGATCGTGACGACGGTCCAGATCAGGTTGTTCCGGACCGCCGTCACCACGACCGGGTCGTGCGGCAGCTTGAAGTAGTTGTCCAGGCCAACGAACTTGTACGTCGCGCTCAGGCCGTCCCAGTTGGTCAGACTGAACCACAGCGACGACACCGCCGGGTAGACCAGGAACGCGACGTACACCAGCAGCGCGGGCAGGGCGAACAACCACGGGGACCAGCGGCCGCCGCGTTTGGGCTGCTTGGCAACAGCGACTGTCGTTGCCATCGGCTAGCTCTTCGCCCAGGCGGAGATGATCTCCTGCATCTTCTTCGACGCCGCGTCCGGGGCGACCTTGCCCTGCAGCAGGTCGCTCTGCACGCTGAAGTACTGGTCGGCCTGCTTCTTCGGGAACGCCTGGTCCTGGATCGTGTAGAACGGGTTGCTCCCGTACTTCTGCGACCACTCCGCTGCCAGCGGCAGCGTCTTCGGGTCGGGCTCGGCGCCCTTGACCGTGGAAGCGGTGATGTTCATCGCCTTCTGGGTGGCGGGCTGGACGATGAAGTCGATCAGCGCCGCGGCCTTGTCCGCGTTCCCGGACTTGGCGTTGATCATGTAGCCCTCGACGAAGCCCGAGTGCCGGGCCGGCGACTTGTCGGTCGGCAGCTCGAAGGTGCCGAACGCGGACGAACTCTTCTTCGCGGCCAGGATCGCCGCCGCCTCGGTCCATGGTCCGGTGATCGTGTACGCCGTCTTGCCCTGGACGTACCACGGCTCGACATCGGCCGGGTCGAGGGCGAGCGCACCCTGCGGCAGCCACTTCTTGTCCTGCCACTTCTTGAACAGCGTGAACGCCTCGACCACCTCGGGCCGGTCCCAGCTCTCGGCGCCGGTCAGCAGCTTGTCGTGCAGATCCGGGCCGGCGGTGTGCTCGAGCAGGTACTCGAACAGCCGCATGATGTCCCACCCGTACTTGCCGCCCAGCCCACACGGCGTGACACCGACAGCCACCAGTTTGTCGTTCACGGCCTCGAGCTCGGCGTACGTCGTCGGCGGCGCGCTCACGCCGGCCTTGGCGAACAGCGACTTGTTGTACCAGGCACCGATCCCGAGCGAGAGGAACGGTACGCCGGACTTCACGCCGTCGAACGTCATCCCGCCGATCGCGGTGGTGTTGATCTTCGAGTCCCAGCCGTACTTGTCGTAGTACTTGCTCAGGTCCAGCGCCTGCTTCGCCTTCGCGAACGGGCTGCCGATCTGTCCGCCCCAGATCCGCCAGACGTCGGGACCCTTGCCGCCGAGCAGCTCGGTCCGCAGCTTGTCCGGGTACACGGCCGCGCCGGAGCCGGGCAGGCTGTCGACGGTGGTCGTCGTACCGTTCTGCTCGTCGAACTTCTTCACCTGGGCCTTGAGCAGGCCGATCGTCGAGTCGTCCTCGTAGGTGAACAGGCGCAGGTTGTTCGACGCCGCCTGCGTGGCTCCCCCGCCCGTCGACGTACCACCGCCGGTGCAGGCGGACAGACCGGCGCCGAGTGCGGCGGCGGACGTGAACCCCAGGAATCCTCTACGGGTGATCATTGGGCACTCCTTTGGCGGGCGAAGCGGCGGATCTTGGCGAACATGTCCTCGAGCAGGAAGCGCACGTCGACCTGCTCGCAGACCTGGATGGGGTTGTCGGTGCCGGGCAGGTACCAGCCGTCGACACCGAAGCGCGGCGCCGGACGGGTCCGGAAGTTGCCGCTGTGCGGGTAGAGCATCAGGGAGATCGCGGGCGAGTCGCCGAGGGAGCGGGACTCGATCGGCTCGCCGTGGTACGTCGCGTTCCACTCGACCAACTGGTCGATCAGGTACCTGCCGAGCGGGCCGGCGTCGCCGATCTTCTCCTCGAGCTCCGCGTAGCTGACCGACACCTTCGTGTAGACGTCACTGGTGACCTGCCAGACGGTGATGCCCGAGCCGAACACGACGTTGGCGGCGTGGATGTCGTTCGAGAGGTTGAACTCCATCCGGTGATCGGCCGCGTAGCCGTTGTAGCCGCGGCCGCCGATCCAGACCACGATCACGTTCCGCTGCACGATCGCCGGGTCGAGCAGGATCGCCGACGCCATGTCGGTGAGCGGGCCGAGGAACGAGACGAACAGCGGGTCGTTCTCGCCGGCCAGCTTCGATTCGTCGATGATCAGCTGCGCGCCTGGCGACTCGAGCGGGGTCTGCTCGTCCGGGATGCCGGTGGTCGCGCCGTTCGCCACCGGGACCTTGCCGGTCAGGTCGAGCAGGTCCAGCAGCAGGTCGATCTCCTCGCGGGACTCCGCCATGCTCCGGTCCGACCGGTGGGTGCCGAAGTGCGCGGGAATCAGGCCGCGGATGTCGAAGGTCGGCGACAACAGCCCGTGCACGATCGCGAACTGGTCGTCGGCCTCGTTCTTGGCATCGGTGTTGATGATCACCCGGCGTCTGCTCGGCTTCACTCGCGCTCCCTTCCCTTCGGTCTACGAATAGATATTCAGTAGTGCATAAGCTGTCGCCATGAGTGTCACCACGACGCTAGAGTCCCGTCAAGAGCTCGGTTGAAAGTTGGAGGGACGGATGGTCCAGGCGGTACTCGCGATCGACCAGGGCACGACCAACTCCAAGGCGGTGCTCGTGAGCGCCGACGGCCGCGTACTCGCGACCGGCTCCGCGCCGGTCGGACTGTCCACACCCCGTCCGGGCTGGGTCGAGCAGGACGCGGACGATCTCTGGCAGAGCGTGCTAACGGCGATCGCAACCTGCCTGGCCCGCGCAACCTCGGCGACCTCCGGCGCCCCCGTTCCCGCGGCCTCCGCCGTCGAGCTTGTCGGGATTGCGCTCTCGACTCAGCGCGAGTCCGTGGTCGGCTGGAGCCGGTCAGGGCAGCCGGTCGGCCCGGTCCTGGGCTGGCAGGACGCCCGTACCGCCGCCTGGTGTGCCCAACTCCCTTCCACCGTTGACGATCTGGTCCGTCGACGGACCGGGCTCCGGGTGGATGCGATGTTCTCGGCACCGAAGATGCGCTGGCTCCTCGATCAGTCCGACGCCCTCCTCGGCACCGTCGACTCGTGGCTGATCCATCGCCTGACTGGTTGCCGTGAGCATCTGATCGAGGCCGGGAACGCCTCGCGGACCTTGCTTTTCGACGTACGGGAGCTGGACTGGTCGCCGGAGTTGCTCGACGCGTTCGGCGTACCGCGGGCGGTGTTGCCCGACGTACGGCGGTCCGATGCGGGTTTCGGCGTGACCGCCGGCGTGCCGGGTCTGCCGGACGGGGTTCCGATCATCGCCGTACTCGCGGATTCGCATGCGGCGATGTACGGACAGGGCTGCACGCGAGCCGGGATGGTGAAGGCGACGTACGGCACCGGGTCGTCGGTGATGACGCCGGTCGACGGCTTCGTCGAGACCGGCTGCACGCTGGCGTGGCTAACCGATCGACCGGTCTACGCGCTCGAGGGAAACATCGTGTCATCGGGCGCGGCACTCGCCTGGACGGCCGATCTCCTCGGTCTGCCCGACGTCGGCGCCCTCGTCGATCTCGCCGCGACCGTGCCATCGGCGGAAGGCGTCGTACTAGTGCCGGCCTTTGCCGGTTTGGGCGCACCACACTGGGACCGCGAGGCGCGGGCAGCGCTGACCGGCATGAACAGCTCGACGACCCGCGCCCACATCGCCCGAGCAGCCGTCGACGCCGTCGCCCACCAGATCTGCGACATCACCGACACCATCCCCGCCCCGGTAAAGAGCCTGAACGCCGACGGCGGCGCAACCGCCTCCGACCTCCTGATGCAAACCCAGGCCAACCTCCTCGGCCACCCAGTCGCGGCCGCCGACGTACCAGAAGTCTCCGCCCTCGGCGCCGCCGAACTCGCATGGACAACCTTGGGTACGACGACCGGCTGGGCCGCGCGACGCTCGTACCGGACGTTCGAGCCCAGGCTCGACGCCGTCACTCGGGCCGAGCTTCGCGCCGCCTGGTCCGCGGCCGTCGCGAGCGTCCGCGCTTCTGCGCTCTAACGACATCTCGACAGGACGCATACGTCCACTGCCGCCCGCGGCCGCAGGTAACTCGCTGTCACCGGGCGTGCGTGGCGGAGATCGCTTTCCATTGCAGGTTGACTGGCTGTATTGCCGCACCTATGGTTACGGGCACAGGCTGTGGAAAGCCCTTTCCCAGGCAGGCTCAGGAGGGAGGCGTGCGTGTGTGAGGTCGAGTTCGGGCCGGCCATGCCGCTGCCGGGCGGGATCGGTATCTCGAAGCTGACGGTGTACGACGCCGAGGCCTCCGACGGCGTGGTCGGCGGTACGCCGCATGTTCACCTGGCCTGCTCCGAGGGGTACTACGTGCTCGCGGGCGACGGCGCCGTACAAACGCTGTCCACGAAGGGCTACAGCGAGACCCCGCTGCAGGCGGGTGCCGTGGTCTGGTTCGGGCCGGGGATGATCCACCGGCTCGTCAATCGCGGCGGGCTCGAGATTCTCGCGCTGATGTCGAACTCCGGTCTGCCTGAAGCCGGCGATGCCGTGATGACGCTGCCGCCGGAGTACCTGGCCGACCGGGAGACGTACTTGGCCGCGACCGCACTCACCGACGAGGCGCGGACGGAGTCGGCGATGGCTCGGCGCGAGCTGGCCGTGCAGGGGTACGGCGTACTGCGGGAACGGTACGAGGCGGACGGGCCGTCCGCGCTGGACGACTTCTACGCGGCCGCGATCCGGATCGTGCAGCCGCAGCTCGCGGACTGGCGGAAGCGGTGGGAGCACGGTCCGCGCCGCCTCGCCGACGAGACCGCGGCCGCACTGGACGCCCTGGAGGCCGGTACCGCGCCGCACCTGGAGACAGCTGAGCTGCACCAACTTCCTGCACCTACTGAGTCCGGCCTGCACGGCATGTGCGGCCGCCTCGACGTTTATGACACTCGAGCGTGAGAGGTACGACAGTGAACGAGCGACGCATCGGCATCGTGATGAACGGCGTCACCGGCCGGATGGGCCTGCGCCAGCACCTCGAGCGTTCCATCGTGGCGATCCGGGAGCAGGGCGGACTGCCCGCCGCGGACGGCACGATGATCATCCCCGAACCGATCCTGGTCGGCCGCAACGAGCTCAAGCTGCGCCGGATCGCCGAACAGTACGGGCTGGAGCGGTGGACCACCGACCTGGCCGAGGCGCTGGCCGAGCCGGACGTCGAGATCTACTTCGACTCGCAGCTCACGCAGCTGCGCGAGAAGGGCGTTCGCGCCGCGGTCGAGGCCGGTAAGGCCATCTACTGCGAGAAGCCGATCGCCGAGAGCCTGGACGCGGCGGTCGACCTGGCCCGGACGGTGATCGACTCCGGGCTGAAGAACGGCGTCGTGATGGACAAGCTGTCACTGCCCGGCCTGCGCAAGCTGAAGCGGCTGGTCGACGGCGGCTTCTTCGGCCGGATCCTGTCGGTCCGCGGCGAGTTCGGCTACTGGGTCTTCGAGGGCGACTGGCAGGAGGCGCAGCGGCCGTCGTGGAACTACAAGTCCGAAGAGGGCGGCGGCATCATCCTCGACATGTTCTGCCACTGGCGGTACGTGCTCGACCAGACGTTCGGGCCGGTCAGGTCCGTGTACTGCCAGGGCGCGACCCACATTCCTGAGCGGGTCGACGAGCAGGGCGACAAGTACGCCGCGACCGCGGACGATGCGGCGTACGGCGTGTTCGAGCTCGAGGGCGGGATCGTCGCGCAGATGAACTCTTCGTGGGCGACGCGGGTGTTCCGGGACGAGCTGGTCGAGTTCCACGTGGACGGGACCGAGGGGTCCGCGGTCGCGGGGTTGCGGCGGTGCCGGGCGCAGCACCGGTCGGCTACTCCTAAGCCGGTGTGGAACCCGGATCTGCCGGCGACGGAGAAGTTCCGGGAGCAGTGGGCCGAGGTGCCGGACAACGAGCCCTTCGACAACGGCTTCAAGGTGCAGTGGGAGATGTTCCTGCGTCACGTGGTGGACGACGCTCCGTTCACGTGGGACTTCGTCGAGGCCGCCAAGGGTGTGCAGCTGGCGGAACTCGGTCTGCAGTCGTGGCACGAGGGCCGCAAGCTCGAAGTCCCCAAGCTCGACCTCGAGGCCCGTTGATGACGCTAGAACTCAAGCTACCCACAAGCGCAGAAAACGGAAGTGCGCTGGAGAGCTATCGGTTGTCGGGGACGCCGGTTGCTCGGGGCACGTATTCTCCTGCGCGGTCGCGGGTGGCGTTTGCGGCGGCTCATGTGGTTGCGGATCCGTTGGGGGAGAATTCGCCGGGGGCTCCGGCGGTGGTGGATTGGGAGCATACGCTGGGGTTTCGGCGGTATCTGTGGTCGTTGGGGTTGTCTGTGGCCGAGGCGATGGATACGGCGCAGCGTGGGATGGGGCTGGACTGGGCGGCTACGCAGGAGCTGATCCGGCGGTCGGCGGCCGAGGCACCGGACGGGCGGATCGCGGTCGGCGCGGGCACGGATCAGCTTGCTGCTGGCAAGCATTCGCTGGAAGACGTGATCTCGGCGTACGAAGAGCAGTTCGCGGTCGCGGAGGCGGCGGGCGCGCAGCCGATCATGATGGCCAGTCGTGCGCTGTGTTCGGCAGCCGAATCGCCCGACGACTACCGCAAGGTCTACGACCGGCTGCTGACACAGTCGACCAAGCCGGTGATCCTGCACTGGCTCGGCCCCATGTTCGACCCCGCCCTGGAAGGCTACTGGGGCAGCGCATCGTTCGAGTCGGCCGCCGACACGGTCGTTGGCCTGATCAACGACAACGCGGCCAAGGTCGACGGCGTCAAGATCTCGTTGCTCGACGCATCGTATGAAGTTGCCCTTCGCAACCGCCTCCCCGAAGGCGTCCGGCTCTACACCGGCGACGACTTCAACTATCCCGAGCTGCTCCGCGGCGACGAGAACCGCCACAGCGACGCCCTCCTCGGCATCTTCGCGGCAATCGCCCCCGCCGCCGCGGCCGCCCTGAAGGCCCTGGACGACGACGATCTGGCCGAGTACGAGCGGGTGTTCGCGCCTACCGTCCCGCTCGCCAGGCAGATCTTCTCCGCGCCGACGTACTACTACAAGACCGGAATCGCCTTCCTGGCTTGGCTGAACGGGCACCAGCCCGGTTTCACGATGGTCGGCGGCCTGCAGACGGGACGCTCGCTCCCGCATCTCGCCGACACCTTCCGCCTGGCCGACCAAGCCGGCGTACTCACCGATCCTGAGCTCGCCGTCGACCGGTTCCGCCGGCTGTTGCGCGTGAGCGGTGTCGACGCATGAACAGATACAGCCTGAACCAGGCGACCACGAAGTACTGGCCACTCGAGGACGTCGTCGCGGCGAGCTCCAACGCCGGCCTGGAATGGATCGGCCTGTGGCGCGAGCCCATCCAGGAGTACGGCGTCGACAAGGCCGCGAAGCTCGTCGCCGACGCCGGCCTGAAGGTCTCGTCGCTGTGCCGGAGCGGATTCTTCACCTCGACCGATCCGGCCGAACGCAAGGCGAAAATCGACGACAACCGGCGCGCGATCGACGAAGCAGCAACCATCGGTACGTCGGTCGTCATTCTCGTCAGCGGCGGCCTGCCCCCGGGCTCCCGTGATCTCGACGGAGCACGCGGCATGGTGCGCGACGGCCTCGCCGAGCTGGCGCCGTACGCCGCGGAACGCGGGGTCAAACTCGGCATCGAGCCGCTGCATCCCATGTTCTGCTCGGACCGTTGTGTGGTGTCGTCGCTCGGCGGCGCGCTGGACCTGGCCGAGCAGTTCCCCGCGTCGCAGGTCGGCGTGATCGTGGACGCGTACCACCTGTGGTGGGACGCGGACGTGTACCGGCAGATCGAGCGGGCCGGCGAGCGGATCCTGTCGTACCAGGTCAGCGACTGGGTCGTCCCGCTGCCCGCGGACACGCTGCTCGGGCGCGGCATGATGGGCGACGGCTCGATCGAGCTGCGCCGGCTGCGCGAGGCGTGCGACGCCGCGGGGTACGCCGGGCCGATCGAGGTCGAGATCTTCAACCAGCAACTGTGGGACGCGCCCGGCCAGGAGGTCTTCGACCTGGCACTGGCGCGGTACAAGGAACACGTCATCTAGTTACCGAGGAGCTGTCTGCATGACTATTCCCGCCGGTGGTATCGGGATGCACCTCTACACGATGCGGGACGTCCTGGCCGAGGACTACCCGGGGACGCTGAAGCGCCTCGCCGGGATCGGCTATCAGACGGTCGGCGTGAGCGGCCGGTTCGACCACAGCGCCGAGGAGATCCGGTCGTACGCCGACGACGCCGGGCTGAAGATCGTGCTCGAGCACGTCGGGTACAAGCGGCTGGCCGACGACTGGGCGGGCGCGCTCGCGGACGTGAAGACGCTCGGCGCGCAGTGGGCCGTCGTACCGTCGATCCCGTACGAGCAGCACTCGGTCGAGGGCTTCAAGGCCGCGGCGGCCGCGTTCACCGAGGCCGGGAAGGTCGCGCGGGACGCCGGGCTGAAGCTGCTGTTCCACAACCACGGGCGTGACTTCGACGAGGTGGACGGGCAGGTGCTGTACGACATCCTGCTGGGCGTGGACCCGGACCTGCTCGGCTTCGAGCTGGACCTGTACTGGGCGGTCGACGGCGGGCACGACCCGGCGAAGCTGTTCCAGGAGCACCCCGGCCGGTTCCCCGCGCTGCACGTCAAGGACATGGCCGAGGACGGTTCGTGGGAGGACGTCGGCGCCGGCAAGCTCGACTTCGGCGCGATGTTCGAGCACGCCCGGGCGGGCGGCGTGGAGCAGTGGCTGGTCGAGCACGACAAGCCCACCGACGCCTGGAAGTCGGCCGAACGCAGCTACCGCGGCCTGACCGAGATCCGGTACTGAGAAGTTCTCAGAACTGTGAGAACGAACGCTTAACCGGATCAATTTCGGTTACGCCTGCTCACAGTTGGTGAGATCGGCCTATTCTCAACGGGTGCAGAACGATCCAACGGTGCGGCTGAGTGCCGTCCGTCGCCTGTACGAGGTGAGCGCCCGGATGGGTGCTGGGCGCAGCCTTGCCGAAACCCTGCAGGCCGTCGTCGACGGGGTCGTGAACGGGCTCGGCTTCGGGATCGCCGTACTGAACCTGCGGCACGCGGACGGCAAGTTCGAGGTGATCGCGGTCGCAGGTTCACCCGAGGCGCGCGAGGCGCTGCTCGGGCGGGTCAGCGCGCCGGACATCTTCGACACCGAGTTCGCGATCGCGGACGCGTGGGGCAAGCTCCGGTTCGTGCCGCACGAGCGGCTGCCCGAGGGCGAGGTGGTCGGCTGGGTGCCCGACGTACCCGTGTCCGACGATCCGGGAGCGTGGCATCCGCTCGACGCGCTGTTCGCGCCGCTGTACTCCTCGGACGGTGAGCTGGTCGGGATGCTCTCGGTCGACCTGCCCGAGGACCAGCGCCGGCCCGGGCCGATCCACCGGGAGCTGCTGGAGATTTTCGCGACACAGGCCGGGCTGGCGATCGACAAGGCCCGGCTGGCCGATCAGCTGCTCGCCGAGAAGACCCGGCTGGAGGCGAGCGAGGCGACGTTCCGGCTGGTCTTCGAAGGCGCCGGGAACGGGATGGCCACGATCGGCTTCGACGGGCCTGAGCGCGGCCGGATCCTGCGCGTGAACGACGCGTTCTGCCGGATCACGGGGTACACCGCCAGTGAGCTGCTCGGGGCCCGGCTGGCACAGTTCCTGCGCGACGAGGAGCCCGGGTCGACCCGGACCGATTTGGAAGATGTTGCTGCCAGCAACGGAACGTACCGGTTCGAGCGGGTCTTCACGCAGCCGAACGGGACCGCGATCTGGCTCGGGGGTACGGCGGCGATCGTCGAACAGGGCGCCGAGCGGCCGCGGATCATGCTCATCCAGATCGACGACGTGACCGCACGCAAGGACGCCGAACGCGAGCTGCGTCACCATGCCGCGCACGATCCGCTCACCGGCCTGCCGAACCGCCGACTGCTGCAGCACCGCTTCACGAAGGTACTGGAGCGAACGCGTACGACGGGCCGCCCGGGCGCGCTGCTCTTCTGCGACCTGAACCACTTCAAACTCGTCAACGACGGATACGGTCACGAGGCGGGCGACCGGGCGCTACGCGAGATCGCGAACCGACTGACCACAGCCGTCCGCCACGGCGACACAGTCGCCCGGCTCGGCGGCGACGAGTTCGCCGTACTAGCCGAAGACATCGCGGGCGAGGACCTCGTCGCCCTGATCACTCGCTTGGAGTCGGCCGTCAGCCGCCCCCTACCCAACATCGCCGTCAAGGTCACCACCAGCGTAGGCACCGTCCCCATCACCCCCACCACCACCGACCTGGACACCCTCCTCCACGAAGCCGACCAGGCCATGTACACCGCCAAGAACCGCCGCGCCTAGTTGCATCAACCTGCAACCCGCGCGGCTTGAACGCGGCGATCGGCTGTGGTTCAAAGGAGATCCAACGACCTGTGGGGGGATCGATTCATGCTGCGCACGCTGATGACAGGCCCGGTCTGGCTGTCGTACGGGCAGATCATGGTGGAGAGCACCGGCGAGTTCGCCGAGCTCGGCGAGTGCTTCGGCGGGCAGCGCAACGGCCTGTGCGGAGCCACGATCGAGGGGCACCTGCGCCTGATGACCGGCCTGCACACCGGGACCGTCGACTTCACCGCGGAACTGCACGACGGCGAGCCGCCCCTCGACGACACCTGGGAAGAAACCGTCGAGACGTCGTACCGTCCGTTGGCACGGCCAACGTTGTCCGGGTTGGACGCGAGGGACTGCTGGACACTGGATCTGGACCTCGTGCACTATCGCGTCCGGTACTGCGGCTGGGGTATGGACGCGGCTCACCGGAACGGACAGCAGGACGGCGAGCCACCCGTGGACCGATACCTTCTGCAGTTCTGGCCGGCACCGCCTGCCCCGGACCGGGTCGTCAAGGTGACGAGCAAGCAAGCGGCGTACTGGCACGAGTTCGCGCGCGAGCAGCCATTTCCCGCCGAGATCGCCGCGCGGAAACTGGAGAATGCGCGGCAGGACGAAGCACGACGCCTTGCCGAGCGCGCGGCAGCCTGGGGCGGAGCTCTCCCGGGCGAGCGGCTGGAGCGCACCATGAACGGTCAGGAGCTGGCGTCCTTCGACCGGGCCTTGGTGGACGAGCTCGAACAGACCGACTCGCAGACGTTGCGCTGGATCGCGCGGTGGGCGGCACGCCGCGCCTGCGAGGAAGCCGGGTACGCCGACGACGAGCGGATCGCCGGCATCTTGGACCGCATGGACCGTGGCGCCGACTGGCTCGAAACCCTCAACGGACCCCCGCGACAGGTCGAACCGGGCGGACCGGCGAGCGCCACCGTCCACCAGTTCATCACGCAAGCCTACGGCTGGTTCGCCGACCGCGACCCCATCGACAACACCATCACGGTGGTCAGCGCCACGTTCAACGTCGACTCCTTCTCGGCCGCAGTCGAGACAGTCTGGCTGGCATCCGAACCGTTCCCCGACAAGACGCGGCTACTCACCGAGTTGCACGAACGGTTCCTCTCCAATCCGACCGTGTAAGCGCCGGCAGGATGGGCGTGCCCGGCGCTACCGGATGGGAGCCTTCGCGCAGACATACTCGGCCGTGTCGAGCGACTCCTGCGTCACCCTCACGCCGGTCAGATGCTCGGCAAGTGCGAACGTGGCTCCCGTGCGCATCGACGGGTCTCGCTCCTCGAGTGGTCTGAGGTCGTAGCCCACCTGTGCCATCACGTCGATCAGACCGTCGGGGTCAGTTCCGGAGCGTCGATCGGCGAGGAACGGCTCGAAACTCAACCGCATCACGCCGTCCACCATCCAGCAGAACCGGTCTTCACCGTCGACGTTCTTGTGGTGCGACACAACCTGCGTCCCGGCCGACAGCGGTTCGAGGATCCGCTTGGTCACGCCAAGGAACCCGTTCCACTCGAGCAGCAAAGTCCATCCGTCGAGCGGCACTGCGCCGATGGCGTGTCGCTGATCATCCCGGCCGGCCCACGGAAAGTTCCGCTGGGCGAAGTCGGAGAAGGCAGCCAAGCCGGCACGGCGTTCCAACTGCTCACCACCGATCCGGCGGAGCGCCTCATCACAGTCCAGGCCTCGTACGAGCGTGACGCAATACCCGTAATCCAAGGGCGTCCCAGCAAACCAGCCGTAGTCCTGAGCTTCCACCGGCCCAGCCTAGTAAGTCACCGGTCCGACACACGGACCCGGCGGGCACGCGCTGACCCCTGCACGGGGCCACATCCGCCTCAACTCACCAGCAGCCGGGACCCACCACGCCGCACTCACGCGCGATAAGCGCCACAAGGCGCGATAAGCGCCGGGCGGGCGGGAGCGGCGCGCAGCACGGCGACGAAGGAGCCGCGCGTAGCACCGCGCGGGCTTTCCTTCCCGCCGCACGAGAGAGTTTTATGAGCCGAGCTTGGTGAGGGCGGTGTCGGTTAGGCGGTAGACGGTCCAGTCGGATTGGGGGGTGGCGCCCAGGGATTTGTAGAAGTCGATGGCGGGGGTGTTCCAGTTGAGGACGGACCATTCGAGGCGTTCGTAGTTGTTGCGGACGCATTCCTGGGCCAACGCGGTCAGCAGGGCTTTACCGAGGCCGGTGCCGCGGGTTTCGGGGCGGACGAAGAGGTCTTCGAGGTAGATGCCGTGGACGCCGCGCCAGGTGGAGAAGTTGAGGAACCAGATGGCGCACCCAGCCACCTCGCCTTCATGCTCCGCGACATGGCAGAAGGCCGCGGGGTCAGGACCGAACAGCGCGGTCTCCAGCTGTGAAGCGGTCAGGTGGCACTCGTCGGGCGCGCGTTCGTACTCCGCCAGCGCGTACACCAGCTCCACGATCGCCGGGATGTCTTCCGGCCGGGCACGGCGAATCCGTTCGTCGGTCTGCATGTCCCCATCCTGCACCGCGCCTGACGGCCGACTGTCAGATCGGGTCGCCGGTGACCTTCGACATCATGCGGCGGATGTACTCCGCGGTGTCGATGCGCCCGGCCTCGCGATCGGCCAGGTCGGCGACGTCGTCGCGCTGTGGCTCCCAGCCTTCTAGCTGGTTGTTCGCCAGTGCGTCGCTGACCCGCTGCTTCTGGTCGTCGTCGAGCGATTCGAACAACTCCGGCCAGCGTTGGGCGTAGCGGCACGGTTCGTAGGCCATCAGTCAGCTCCCCGAGTAGCTAGCAATCGGCCCAGCGTAGCGAAGTCGGGTTTTCTACCGTCGACACGCGTTAATTTACCGACGAAGTCCGTTAACCCTACCGCCATCTGCCGTCGAAACACTGACACCGCTTTCCCCCACCTGACCGCCCTTCATCTGGAGGAACCATGTCCGTGTCACGCCGTCGCTTTCTCGGGTACGGCGGTGCCGGCGCCGCCGCCGTACTGCTCGGCACCGGGGCCTGGGACGCCTCGACCACGTACGCCACCCCGGCCGCCGCCGGCAACCCGTTCACGCTCGGGGTCGGCTCGGGCGATCCGCAGTACGACGGTGTCGTGCTGTGGACCCGCCTCGCCACCGACCCGTACGCCGTCGACGGGAAGGGCGGCATGCCCGCGAAGCCGGTCCGGGTCGAGTACGAGATCGCCCTCGACGACCGCTTCCGGTACGTCGTGCGCCGGTCGAGCGTGATCGCCACGCCCGAGCTCGGCCACAGCGTCCACCCTGAGGTCCGCGGTCTGCTGCCCGACCATGTGTACTACTACCGCTTCCGCACCGGCCGCGAGGTCTCGCCGACCGGTCGGACGCGGACCGCGCCGCTGCCGTTCAGCACTCCCCGCGACCTGAGGTTCGCGTTCGCGTCCTGCAACGCCTGGCAGGACGGGTACTTCACCGCGTACGACCATATGGCGAACGAGGACCTCGACCTGGTCGTGCACCTCGGGGACTACATCTACGAGTCCGGGATCAAGACCAACAAGCGCGGCGTCACCACCGATCCGCGGTTCGACACCGAGACCTTCGACCTGGCGCGCTACCGCCTGCAGTACAGCCTCTACAAGACCGAGGCGCCGCTGCAGGCCGCGCATGCGGCGCACCCGTGGATCCACACGTTCGACGACCACGAGGTGGAGAACAACTGGGCCGGCGACATCTCCCAGATCGACACCGAGCCGGACCAGGACCCGGCCGTGTTCCGGCAGCGTCGCGCGGCGGCATTCCAGGCGATGTACGAGAACATGCCGCTGCGGCACGCGCAGATGCCGTCCGGTCCCGACATCCGCTACCACCGCCGCCTCCCGTACGGGCGGCTCGCGGACTTCACCATCCTCGACACCCGCCAGCACCGCACCGACCAGCCGTGCGGCGACGGCGACTCGTCCACCTGCGACGACCGGTTCGACCCGGACAACACGATGCTCGGCGGCAAGCAGCGCGCGTGGTTGCTGGACGGGTTCCGGCAGTCGAAGGCCCGCTGGCAGGTGATCGGCAACCAGACCCCGATGGGCCAGACCGACTGGACGCCGGGTCCGGAGACCCATGTCTGGCTGGACCCCTGGGACGGTTATGTTGCCGAGCGCAACAAGGTGCTCGGCGCCGCGCAGGACAGCGGGGTCCGCAACCTGGTAGTCATCACCGGCGACCGGCACCAGAACTACGCCCTCGAGCTCAAGCGCGACTACGCGAACCCGGACTCGTCCACCGTCGGCACCGAGTTCGTCGGTACGTCGATCACGAGCGGCGGCAACGGTGCCGACATGACCGATCAGGGGCAGCAGTTCCTGGCAGCCAACCCGCACCTGAAGTTCTTCAACTCCCAGCGCGGGTACGTCCGGGTCACGGTCGACCAGAAGCAGTGGAAGTCCGACTTCCGTGTCGTGCCGTACGTCGAGACTCCGGACGCCCCGATCACCACGCGGGCGACGTACGTCGTCGAGGACCGCCGCCCGCACGTCCACTCCGCCTGACGGCCGGCACGGCTAGCTCAGCGGCGGGGTGACGCCGCTGAGCCAGTTGTCGCTGATCTGCATCTCGCGTTCGCCGACGACCTTCAGGGTGTCGAGCCGCTCGATGTCCGCGGCGGTCAGCACCAGGTCGGCGGCGGCCGCGTTCTCCTCCAGCCGGCGCACGTGCAGCGTGCCGGGGATAGGGACCACGTTCGGCGCCTTGGCCAGCAGCCACGCGAGAGCCACCTGGCCGGGCGCCGCTTCGTGTGCCGCGGCGATCTCGCGGACGACCTCGACAGCGGCCAGGTTGGTGTCGAACACCTCGCGGGAGAACCGCGGCATCCGGCGCCGGTAGTCGTCCGCGGGCAGGTCGTCGTACGACGTGAGGTTGCCGGTCAGCATGCCGCGACCCAGCGGGCTGTACGGGACGACGCTGATGCCGAACTCCTGCGTCAGCGGGAAGATCTCGTCCTCGATCTCGCGCGACCACAGCGACCACTCGGTCTGCAGCGCGGTGATCGCGTGGACGGCGTGCGCCCGGCGGATCGTGTCCGGCGCCGCCTCGCTCAGACCGAGGTACCGAACCTTGCCCTCGGCAACCAGCTCGGCCATGGCACCGACGGTCTCTTCGATCGGGACGCCGGGGTCGACGCGGTGCTGGTAGTAGAGGTCGATGTGGTCGACGCCGAGCCGCCGCAGCGAGCGCTCCACCGCCTGCCGCACGTACTCCGGGCGGCCGTTGACGACCGGGCCATCCTCGTTCGAGCCGCTCTCGATGCCGAACTTCGTCGCCAGCACGACCTGGTCGCGGCGGCGGGCGATCGCCCGGCCGATGATCTCCTCGCTGTCGCCGTACCGGTCGGAGGTGTCGATCAGGGTGACGCCGAGGTCGAGTGCGCGGCCGATCAGTGCGTCCGCGGCGTCGTCACCGGACTGCTCGGCGGTCTGCCCGTACGGCCGGGCGAACCCCATCGCGCCGTAGCCGATGGCGCCGACAGCGGGACCGGCCGAACCGAGTGTGCGCTGTGAAATGGGCATGACGAAGTTCCTTCGAGGTGGTCGGGAGTCTGTCGGGCTGAGATAAGTCCTCAGCTGTGGACTAAGGTAAGTCCACACTCGTGGACTTGCAAGAGGCCACCTCGTACGCTGGCTCCCATGACCGACGAACAGCCCGCGACCAGGCGCCGGGACGCGACCGCGACCCGGGCGGCGATCCTGCGGGCGGCCCAGGCCGCGTTCACCGAGCGCGGGTACGACGGGGCCGGCGTCCGCGAGATCGCCCGCGCGGCCGAGGTGGACCCGCGGCTGATCGGCAAGTACTTCGGCTCCAAGGAAGGCCTGTTCGCCGAGGTCGTCGAGGTGGCGTACGAGAAGTCGATGATGATGACGCCGGAGCTCAATCACGAGGCGGCGAAGGCGCTGCTGACGGGTGAGGACCAGCACGCGACCGACGGCATGCTGCTCACACTCCGCTCGGTCGCGAATCCGCGGGCCGCCGCGATCATGCGGGACAGCCTGGAGCGGAACTACCAGGCCCGGCTCGCCGACGCACTGCCCGGACCCGACCGGACCGGGCGGTCGGCGCTGCTGATCGCCATCTGCGCAGGGATGATGCTGAATCGGACCGTCCTCGGCTCGACCGTGCTCAACGACGACGTCGACAAACTCGTCCCGTACCTCAAGGCGGCGCTGGACGCGGTGGCCGACATTCAGTAGCTGCACTGCTGAGTGTGTTCGGATATTCCTGTTGGAATTCGTAGTCCTCGCGCGGGAGGTTTGACGCATGGCAGCTGACACGAACAAGACCCGCCGGATCGGTGACGTCGAGGTATCCGCGATCGGACTCGGCGGAATGCCGATGTCGATCGAGGGCCGGCCCGACGAGGCCCGGTCGATCGCGACCATCCACGCGGCGCTGGACGCCGGGATCACGCTGATCGACACGGCCGACGCGTACCACCTGACCGCGACCGACGACGGCCACAACGAGAGCCTGATCGCCAAGGCGCTGGCGTCGTACGGCGGTGACACCTCCGACGTGCTGGTCGCGACCAAGGGCGGCCACCTGCGCCCCGGCGACGGCAGCTGGACGCTCGACGGCTCCCCGAAGCACATCGCGGAGGCGGCCGAGGCGTCGCTGAAGCGGCTCGGCGTCGAGGCGATCGGGCTGTACCAGTTCCACCGGCCGGACCCGAAGACGCCGTACGAGGACTCCGTCGGCGCGATCCGCGACCTGCTCGACGCGGGCAAGATCCGGATGGCCGGCATCTCGAACGCGAACCCGGCCCAGATCAAGCAGGCCAACGAGATCCTCGGCGGCCGGCTCGTCTCGGTCCAGAACCAGTTCTCGCCGCGGTTCCGCTCGAGCGAGCCGGAGCTGGAGCTGTGCGACGAGCTGGGCATCGCGTTCCTCCCGTGGTCCCCGCTGGGCGGCATCTCCAGCGCGAGCGAGCTCGGCGCGAAGTACCCGGCCTTCCAGACCCTGGCGGCCGAGCTCGGCGTCAGCCCACAGAAGCTCACGCTTGCCTGGATGCTCGCGAAGTCGCCGGTCGTGATCCCGATCCCGGGCTCCAGCCGCCCGGAGACCATCCGCGACTCGTACTCCGCGGTGGACCTGCAACTGACGGCCGACCAGGTCGCCGTACTCGACGCCACGGAATAACCGGAGCCACGTCCGGCGTTCTGCGCCGCGTGGAGGATATGCGTGCACTGAGCTACGGACTGGGACAGCAGTACTTCGAGGAGCGGGACTACCGGGGTGCGATCCGGGCACTGAAGCCGATCGTCGATGAGACGCCGGACGATGTCGGGACGCGACTCCTGTTGGCCCGGGCCTACTACCACGCGGCGTTGCTCAAGCCGGCCGAGGAGCATCTGCTCGAGGTGATCGAGCGGCAGCCGACGGAGTACTACGCCCACCTGATGCTGGCGCGGACACTCGAGCGCCAGTCCCGCCGCGACGAGGCCGGCAAGCACCGCCGCATCGCCGCCGCCCTCACCGGCGACGACGAGCTACTGGAACGGCACTGACCCCGGACCGCCACCACTCACCAACCCGCAAGAAGCAACGCCGACCCCACCGCGCTGAGCGCGGTGCCGGGTCGGCGTTGCTGTTTGATGAGTGGTGGCGGTCCGCCGCCCGGAATGACTCGCGCAGGATCGGCGTTGTGTAGTTTAATAGTGAACTACTTAGACCGAGGAGAGCCGATGCAGTTCGGGGTGTTCAGCGTTGGGGACGTGACCGAGGACCCGACGACCGGGGTCACGCTCAGTGAGGGTGAGCGGATCAAGGCGATGGTGGCGATCGCGCTCAAGGCCGAAGAGGTCGGGCTCGACGTGTTCGCGCAGGGTGAGCACCACAACCCGCCGTTCGTGCCGTCGTCGCCGACGACCCAGCTCGGGTTCATCGCGGCGCAGACGTCGAAGATCATCCTGTCCACGTCGACGACCCTGATCACGACCAACGACCCGGTGAAGATCGCCGAGGACTACGCGATGCTGCAGCACCTGGCCGACGGCCGGGTCGACCTGATGATGGGTCGCGGCAACACCGGTCCGGTGTACCCGTGGTTCGGTCAGGACATCCGCAACGGCATCGCGCTCGCGGTCGAGAACTACGCGTTGCTCCGCCGGCTCTGGCGTGAGGACGTCGTCGACTGGGAAGGCAAGTTCCGTACGCCGCTGCAGGGGTTCACCGCGACGCCGCGGCCGCTGGACGGCGTACCGCCGTTCGTGTGGCACGGGTCGATCCGGTCGCCCGAGATCGCCGAGCAGGCGGCGTACTACGGTGACGGGTTCTTCCACAACAACATCTTCTGGCCGATGTCGCACACCAAGCAGATGATCGACCTCTACCGCCGGCGCTTCGAGCACTACGGGCACGGCGCCGCGGACCAGGCGATCGTCGGGCTCGGCGGCCAGGTCTTCATGCGGAAGAACTCGCAGGACGCGGTGCGCGAATTCCGGCCGTACTTCGACAACGCTCCGGTCTACGGGCACGGGCCGTCGTTGGAGGACTTCACCCGGGAGACGCCGCTGACGGTCGGCAGCCCGCAGGAGGTTATCGAGCGGACGCTGTCGTTCCGGGAGCACTTCGGTGACTACCAGCGGCAGTTGTTCCTGATCGACCACGCCGGGTTGCCGTTGAAGACCGTGCTGGAGCAGCTGGACCTCCTCGGTGAAGAGGTCGTTCCGGTACTGCGGAAGGAGTTCGCGGCGCTGAAGCCGGCGCACGTTCCGGACGCGCCGACGCACGAGTCTTTGAAGGTCGCGGCCGAGCGGGCGCGCGCACTGGAGACAATCGAGGAGCCGGCCGTGGTGGCCGAGCCGACCGCCGAGGAGCCGACGCGATGAACGAACGCGTGATTGCCGTGGTGACGGCCGGGCTGACGACACCGTCGTCGTCCCGGCTGCTCGCCGACCAGCTGTCGGCCGCGGTCGCGGACGAGTTGTCGGGCCGCGGCATCGCGTCCCGCATCGAGACGATCGAGGTCCGGGACCACGCACACGACCTGACCAACAACCTGCTCACCGGTTTCCCGTCGGCCGAGCTGCGTGAGGTCCTGGAGACGGTTGCGGCGGCGGACGCGCTGATCGTGGTCAGCCCGACGTTCAGCGCGTCGTACTCCGGTCTGTTCAAGATGTTCTTCGACGTACTCGACGACCAGGCCCTGGCCGGCAAGCCCGTGCTCCTGGGCGCAACCGGCGGCACCGAACGCCACTCGCTCGTGCTGGACTACGCCCTCCGCCCGCTCTTCGCCTACCTGAAGGCCCTACCGGTCCCCACCGGCGTCTACGCCGCCTCGACCGACTGGGGCCCCAACGCCGCCACCCTCCGCCCCCGCATCACCCAGGCCGCCGGCGAACTCGTCTCCACCCTCCACCACGAGCCCCCCACCAAGTCCGACCCCTTCACCAACCCCACCCCCTTCGAAGACCTACTCAACAGCTGAACCTGCGGGATCATCAGTCCGTGTGGACGTGGGTTGTTCAACGGCGCTGGGCGCTGGGCTTTCTGGCGTGGGCAGCGCTGGCATTCACGATCGCCCACTTCGACGACTACGAGAACCGGCAGTTGCAGGGGGCGCCGACAGCGCCGGCAGTCATCACGGACATCGACCGCTGGACGAAGGGCGGTACGGTCCTGCATCTGCGGATCGAGCTGCCCGACGGCAGCACCGTGGAGTCGTCGACGCACAACTTCTACGACGTACCCGCTCCTAGCCAAGGCGCACGGATCACGGTTCAGTACGCCGTCGACGGGCAGGACGTGTGGTCGCGCGAAGCGGGCTTGGGGCCAAACCGCGCAGGCGTCTGGGGATGGTCCATCGCCGGAGCCGCCGCAGCGCTAACCGGCGTGATCCTGCTGGTCCTGCGCACGCGCAGAAACAAGCTGGGTGAGGCCGTCGAGGATTGTGGTTAGGCCGAAGGTTAGGGCGTGGGACGGGTCGAGGGTGGACTGGAAGTGTTCGCCTACGGCGGTGCCTACTCGGCCGGCGACCGGGAAGTGGGTGCCAGACATGACCGTGGTGAGGGTCGGGGAGATCTGACGCCACCACTCCTCGTCGGTCAGGCCGGAGTCGCGTTGGGTGCGGAGTTGTTCGGCGCCGGCGCGAGCCGTGCCCTGGACGTGGGTGAGGACGAGCGTGAGCGCGGAGTCCATCTCGACGTCGGTCAGGCCGAGGCCGTCAAGCGGGCGTAGCTCGGCCTCGTACTTGCGGGTGATGTTCGGGCCCAGCGCCGTACGCATCGTCGGGACCTCGTGGATCCAGGGGTGCGCGGTCAGGATCTCCCAGTTGCGCCGGGCAATGAACTCGAGCGCACCCCGCCAGCCGCCGGGCTGCTGCGACGGCTCGTCGGCGTCGGCGTACAGGTCGCCGTACGCGCGGTCGAACATCAGGTCGGTCAGCTCGCCCTTGCCGGGAACGTGCGTGTAGAGCGACATCGTGCCGACCTTCAGCCGGTCGGCGACCATCCGCATCGAGAGCGCCTCGAGCCCTTCGGCATCGGCGAGCTCGATCGCGGCGTCGACGATCGCGCGCACGGTCAGACCGGAGCGGCCGGCTTTGGCGTGACTCCCCCAGAGCAGTGCCAGACTGCGCGCCGGATCGGGCGCAGCCGCCTTCCTTCCCGCCACCGGAACCTTCTTCCACCGCTCGTCGTTGAACGCATCGTACCTGAGCCGTACAATGTACGGTACACTCTACGGCTCAACGACCCGAGAGGTGGGAATGACTACGGAAACAGTGATCGAGGCCGTCGACGTCCGGAAGCACTACAAGGGCGGTACGGCGGGCGCGGGCCTCAACGGCTTCGACCTCGAGGTCACGGCCGGCACGGTGACAGGGCTGCTCGGCCCGAACGGCGCCGGCAAGACGACGGCGGTGCGGATCCTGTCCACGCTGCTCGAGATGGATTCCGGTACGGCGAGGATCGCGGGGTACGACGTCCGCCGCCAGGGCGCGGAGGTCCGTCGGCGGATCGGGCTCGTCGGGCAGTACGCCGCTGTCGACGAGGTGCTCACCGGGCGGCAGAACCTGGTGATGTTCGGGCGGCTGAATCATCTGCGGAACCCCCGCAGCAGGGCGGACGAGCTGCTGGAGCGGTTCAGTCTGACGGAGGCGGCGGGGCAGGCGGTGAGCAAGTACTCCGGCGGGATGCGCCGGCGGCTGGATCTCGCCGCGAGTCTGATCGTGGCGCCGCGGGTGCTGTTCGTGGACGAGCCGACGACCGGGCTGGATCCGGCCGGGCGGCTCGAGGTGTGGTCCGCCGTACGGCAACTGGTCGACGGCGGTACGACGGTGTTGCTGACGACGCAGTACCTGGAGGAGGCGGATCAGCTGGCGAACCGGATCTCGATGCTGAAGGCGGGGAAGGTCGTTGCCGAGGGCACCCCTGATGAGTTGAAGACGCAGCTCGGGTCGGACCGACTGGAGATCGTACTCGCGGATCTGGCCGACGTACGGCGGGTGGCGGAGCTGGCCGGGCCGTTGGCGGACGGGGCGATCGCGGTGGTCGACGGACGGGTGAGTGTGCCGGTGGCGGATCGGACGAAGGCGTTGGTGGTAATGGCGAACTCGTTGCATGAGGCAAAGATCGAGCCGGAGGACATCACGTTGCGGCGGCCGACGCTGGACGAGGTCTTCCTGCACCTGACCGGGGCGGAGGTGGCCGCGTGATGTGGGTATTGGCGGACAGCTGGACGATCACGCGGCGGACGCTGACGCACTGGCGGATGCAGCCCGGGTTGGTGCTGTTCCAGTGGTTCTTCCCGGTGCTGATGCTGCTGATGTTCGGCGGGTTGCTGGGCGGGGCGATGGAGTTCCCGGAGGGTTCGTCGTACTACGAGTTGCTGGTGCCGGGCATCTTCGCGTTGTCGATGCTGTTCGGGCTCGAGGGCACGATGACGGCGGTCACCACCGATGTGTCGAAGGGGGTGACGGACCGGTTCCGCTCACTGCCGATGAGCTCGACGGCCGTCGTACTCGGCCGCTGCATCGCGGACATGCTCGACTCGGCGGTGACGCTGCTGGTCCTGGCCGCGACGGGGCTCGCACTGGGTTGGCGCTGGCACGAAGGGCTGCCGTCCGCGCTGGCAGCGTTCGGGTTGCTGTTGCTGCTGAGGTTCGCGCTGCTGTGGGTCGGCATCTTCATCGGCCTCTCCGTGAAGAACGCCCAGAGCGTGACCATGGTCCAGGTCCTCGTCTGGCCCGTCGGCTTCCTCTCCAGCGCCTTCGTAGCCACCTCCACCATGCCCACCTGGCTAGGCACCATCGCCCAGTGGAACCCGTTGTCAGCAACAGCCACCGCTTCCCGAACCCTCTTCGGCAACCCCGACCCCTCCACCACCGCCACCTGGATAGGCACCCACGCAACACTCGCCGCCGTCATCGCACCGCTGTTGCTGACCGCGGTCTTCCTCCCACTCAGCGCCCACCGCTACCGAACGCTGTCGCGGTAGCACTCACCACGGTCGCCACAGGCTCGGGTAGGCAGCCGGACAGGCGCACCGGACTTTCGCTAGCGCCCGTTGGCGTGGAGATGCAGCCTGTGATGATGTCGTGGGCGGCGGAATGGTTGCCTAGGGCGTTAATTGGCCGCCGTTGATCTCGATGATCTGGCCGGTGACGTACGACGACATCCGGTCGGAGGCGAGGAACAGGATCGTGCCGACGCACTCGTGCGGCGTACCGGTGCGGCCCATCGGGATGGTGGCGAGCATGGCCTGCATCTGGGCGTCGGCGGTGTGGCGCTCGTGGAACGGGGTCTTGATCACGCCCGGCGCGATCGCGTTCACCCGGATTCCCTCCGGGGCGAGCTCCTTGGCCAGGCCGCGGGTGAACGTGCTGACCGCGCCCTTGCTGGTCGCGTACACGACCGAGCCGCCGGCGCCGCCGGTCCGCCCGGCGATCGACGTGACGTTGATGATCGAGCCGCCGCCCTGCGCCCGGAACACCGGCACGATCCGCCGGCTCAGCGCGAACACCGAGGTCAGGTTCACGTCGAGGATCCGGTGGAACTCCTCGTCCGGTACGTCGGCGATCGGCGACCGGTGCACCAGGTCGCCGGCGTTGTTCACGAGTACGTCGATCCGCCCGTGCTGCGCCAGCACCTCGTCGATGAACGCGTCCGCCGACTTCGGGTCGGCCAGGTCCGCCTGGTGCAGCGACGCCGTACCGCCGGCCGTCTGCACCGCCCCGACGGTGTGCTTCGCCCCCTCCTCGTTCTGGTGATAGTGCAGCGCGACCGCGGCCCCACTCTCCGCGAACCCGACCGCCGCCGCAGCCCCGATCCCACTACTGGCCCCGGTAACCACAACAACCTGATCCCTGAAATCCAGATATCCCATGACCCCTATCCTCTCCTGCTCCTGCCGCCGTAACGCGCCGTACGCGCGTCCGCTGAGACTGACCCGGCGGTAGATTCGATGGATGGGATACGCGCTCGGGGAGCTGGGGCTGCGGCGGTGGCGGACCGGTGATGCGTTGCGGCTGGTCGCGGCGCATGCGGATCCTGAGATGGTGAGCCAGGGCGGGATCGTGGACCGGGCGTCCGCGGTCGACTGGATCGGGCGGGTCGCGGACCTGGACAACGGGCATGTGTACGCCGTGGCGGACGCCGACGATCACCCGATCGGATGCGTCGCCGTGACGAATATCGACCGCCACCGGGTCGGCTGGACCTGGTACTGGACGCTGGCGGACGTCCGCGGCCACGGCGTGGCCCGGGACGCGCTCCGCGCGCTGGCCGGCTGGGCGCACGAGCAGGCCGGGCTGCACCGACTGGAGCTCGGTCACCAGTTGAACAACCCAGCCTCCTGCGCAGTCGCCGAGGGCGCCGGCTTCCTCTCCGAAGGCATCGAACGCCAACGCCTGGCCTTCGACGGCACCCGGTACGACGTGGAACGCCACGCCCGCCTCGTCACCGACCCGCTCACCCCACCCCAACGCCCGGTCCGCATCACCGACTGACCAAACCGGCATCTCGACGGGAGGTGTCCACTCGCCACTAGTGCGCCTGAGCGTGCGCGTACAGCGTCCCGGGAGTGCACTACCTGTCGAGATGTCGGCGGCGGCGGTTAGCGTCCAAAGGCATGACCTTCACTGTCGTGCTAACCGATGAGCCGAGCGCCGACGGAAGGACCTCAGAGCGTGAGTTTCGGGTGGCGGTTGACGTCCTTGTAGAGGAGGTAGCGGAAGCGGCCGGGGCCGCCGGCGTAGCAGGCCTGGGGGCAGAAGGCGCGGAGCCACATGAAGTCGCCCTCCTGGACCTCGACCCAGTCCTTGTTCAGCAGGTAGATCGCCTTGCCCTCCAGCACGTACAGCCCGTGCTCCATCACATGCGTCTCCGGGAACGGGATCACCCCGCCCGGCTCGAAAGTGACGATGTTGACGTGCATGTCGTGCCGTACGTCGTCCGGGTCGGCGAACCGCTGCGTCTTCCAGCGGCCCTCGGTGCCCGGCATCTCCCGGCCCTCGACGTCCGCCTCGTTGGTGACGAATGCCGCCGGTACGTCGATCCCGTCGACCCGCTCGTACGCCTTCCGCACCAGGTGGAACGTCGCGACCGCGTCACTCGTGTTCCGCACCGTCCAGTCCCCGCCCGGCGGCAGGTACGCGTACCCGCCCTCGGTCAGCGTGTGCTTCTCCCCGGCGACCGTCAGCACAACGTTGCCTGAGACAACGAACAGCACGGCCTCGGCGGCCGGGTCGGTCTCCGGCTTGTCGCTGCCACCGCCGGGCCCGACCTCGACGATGTACTGCGAGAACGTCTCCGCGAACCCGGACAGCGGCCGCGCGATCACCCACAACCGGGTGTCGTCCCAGAACGGCAGCCGGCTGGTGACGATGTCCCGCATCGTCCCGCGCGGCAGGACGGCGTACGCCTCGGTGAATACCGCGCGATCGGTGGTGAGGTCGGTCTGCGCGGGCAGCCCGCCCTTCGGGGCGTAGTAGCTCATCGTTCTCCTCGGGTCAGCAGGCGGCCGCGTGGGTCGACGGCGATGTCGACGGGCCGGCCGCGGAGCCAGGTACTGCGGACGACGCCGGTGAGCGTGCGTCCGTCGTACGGCGTGATGGCGTTCTTGTGCTGGAGCTGCGTCGCGTCGACGGTGAAGGTCTCGTCCGGGGCGAGCACGCAGAAATCGGCGTCGGACCCGATCTCGAGGCTGCCCTTGGCGGTCAGGCCGGTCTTCGCGGCGGGCGCGGCGGACATCCAGCGGACGACGTCGGAGAGGGTGCAGCCGCGGCGGCGGGCCTCGGTCCAGACGGCGGGCAGGCCGAGCTGGAGCGACGCGATCCCGCCCCAGGCCGTGCCGAAGTCGCCGGTGTCGAGGTGCTTGAGGTCGATCGTGGACGGCGAGTGGTCGGAGACGACCAGGTCGATGACGCCGTCGCGAAGCCCCTCCCAGAGCAGCTCACGGTTGGCGGCCTCGCGGATCGGCGGGCAGCACTTGAACTGCGTGGCGCCGTCGGCGATGTCCTCGGCGTTGAAGCTCAGGTAATGCGGGCAGGTCTCCGCGGTGATCCGTACGCCGTCCGCGCGGGCCTTCGCGAGCAGCGGGAGCACTTCGGCGCTGGAGACGTGCAGGATGTGGACGCGGCAGCCGGTCTCGCGGGCGAGATCGATGACCTCGGCAACGGCATCGTTCTCGGCGGTCCGCGGCCGGGAGTTGAGGAAGGCTTCGTAGCTCGCGCCGTCGGGCTCGGTCGCCTCGTCGATGCGGTGGGCGTCCTCGGCGTGCACGATGAGCAGACCGTCGAAGCTGCTGATCTCACGCATCGCGGCCTCGAGCTGCGCATGGTCGAGCGGCGGGAACTCGTCGACGCCCGAGTGCAGCAGGAAGCACTTGTACCCGAACACGCCGGCGTCGTGCAGCGGGCGCAGGTCGGGAACGTTGCCCGGGATCGCGCCGCCCCAGAACCCGACGTCGACGTACGCCTGGGTCTCGGCGGTCTTGCGCTTGAGCGTGAGCGCCGGGACGTCGCAGGTCGGCGGGATGCTGTTGAGCGGCATGTCGATGATCGTCGTGACGCCGCCGCGGGCCGCTGCCTTGGTCGCCGACGTGAAGCCCTCCCAGTCGGTCCGGCCGGGGTCGTTCACGTGCACGTGGGAGTCGACGAGGCCCGGAAGCAGTACTTCGTCGTCGGCGAGGCGGACCTCCGCGGTCGCCTGCAGGTCGGCGTCGTACGGCGCGATCGCCACGACGCGCCCGTCCCGGACGCCGATCGCGCCCGGCTGCTCGCCCGCGGGGCGCACGACTCGCCGGGCCCGGATCACCAGATCAAGAGCGTTCATGCGATCCCTCTCTCCCTTCTCGCCATCGTAAGGTGCTCGGCCGCGATCCGTTCGCCGAGCTGTTCGAGCAGCGGCTTCGGTTCGGCGATGCAGCGCTCGACGTTCGGCTCGAGGTCGGTGAGCGCGTACGCCGCGTGCACGCCGGCGTCGTGTAGCTCGTGCGACTCGAGTTTGTTGACGCCGCAGACGGCGACTACCGGGATCGCGGGGATGGTGGCAGCGCCGACGGCGTGGCGGCGGACGGCGGCGGCCACACCGGCTACGGCCTTTCCGTGCAGGGTCTGCTCGTCGAGCGCCCCTTCGCCGGTGATCACGAGGTCGGCACCCGCAAGCTGCTCCTCGAACCCGACCATCTCCAGCACCAACTCGATCCCCGGCCGGAGCTCGGCACCCAGGAGCGCAAGCGCCGCGAAGCCGACTCCGCCCGCGGCCCCCGCACCAGGCACGTCCCGCAGATCCCGGCCGGTCTGCTCGGCGACCAGGTCGGCCCACACGCTGAGTTTGCGGTCGAGCTCGACAACCTGCTCGGCGGTGGCGCCCTTCTGCGGTCCATAGACAGCAGCCGCACCCCGAGGTCCGGTCAACGGATTGTCCACATCGCAGGCCACGACAACCTGCACGCCCTCCAGCCGACCCCCCAGCCCGGCGATGAGGCCGGCGCCGCCGTCGGTGGAGGCGCTGCCGCCGATGCCGAGGATGATGCGGGTGCAGCCGGCGGCGACGGCTGCGGCGATCAGCTCGCCGGTGCCGTACGACGTGGCGGTCAACGGAGCCGGTACGCCGCCGGGGAGGCGGACGAGCCCGGAGACGTCCGCGAGCTCAACTACCGCGGTGTCGCCGCGGCGGGCGTACCCGGACTTCACCGGCTCGCCCGTGGGGCCCGAGGCAACAACCGGGACCAGCTCGTACCCGGCCCCGACGGCGGCGGCGAGGGTCCCGTCGCCGCCGTCGGCCACCGGCACCGCGACCACGGTGGCGTCGAGGTGGACTCGTCGTACCCCAACACCAACCGCAGCCGCCACCTCGGCGCTGGTCAGACTCCCTTTGAACTTGTCGGAGGCAACTACTACCCGGACCATCAGTCCAGCAGGGCCAGCGCCGTTGGCGCGTCTTCGGGGGAGATGGCCAGGTCTTCGAATTCGACGACGTTGTCGATCTCGACGCCCATCGAGACGTTGGTGACGCGTTCCAGGATCACCTCGACGACGATCGGGACCTGGTGTTCGACCATCAGCTTCTTCGCCTGCTCGAGGGCCGGCAGGATGCCGTCCGGCTCGAACACCCGAAGCGCCTTACAGCCAAGGCCTTCCACGACCTTGACGTGGTCGACGCCGTACCCGTTCACCTCGGGGCTGTTGATGTTCTCGAAGGACAGCTGGACGAAGTAGTCCATGTCGAAGTTCCGCTGCGCCTGCCGGATCAGCCCGAGGTACGAGTTGTTCACGACCACGTGGATGTACGGGATGTTGAACTGCGCCCCGACCGCCAGCTCCTCGATCAGGAACTGGAAGTCGTAGTCGCCCGACAGCGCGACCACGGTGCTCTCCGGGTCCGCGACCGCGACCCCCAGCGTGGCCGGTACGGTCCAGCCGAGCGGCCCGGCCTGGCCCGCGTTGATCCAGTGCCGCGGCCGGTACACGTGCAGCATCTGCGCGGCCTGGATCTGCGACAGCCCGATCGTGCTGACGTAGCGCACGTCCGGCCCGAACGCCCGGTTCATCTCCTCGTAGACCCGCTGCGGCTTGATCGGCGTGTTCTCGAAGTGGGTCTTCCGCTGCAGCGCCGTACGCCGGTCGCGGCACTCCGCGGCCCACGCCGTACGGTCGGCCAGCCTGCCGTCGGCGGCCCACTCGCGCGCCACCTCGACGAAGATCTCGAGCGCGGCCCGCGCGTCGGACACGACCGAGTAGTCCGGAGCGAACACCCGTCCGATCTGGGTCGGCTCGATGTCCACGTGGATGAACTTCCGCTCACCGCGATACACATCCAGACCGCCGGTGTGCCGGTTCGCCCACCGGTTGCCGATGCCGAGCACTACGTCGGAGGCCAACATCGTCGCGTTCCCGTACCGGTGCGAGGTCTGCAGACCGACCATGCCCGCACTCAGCGGGTGGTCGTCGGCGATCGAGCCCCAGCCCATCAACGTCGGTACGACGGGAATCCCGGTGATCTCCGCGAACTCGACCAGCAGCTCGGACGCGTCCGCGTTGATCACGCCGCCACCGGCGACGATCAACGGCTGAGCGGCGGCACCGAGCATCTGCAGCACCCGCTCCGCCTGCGCCCGCGTCGCCGCGGGACGAGACACCGGAAGCGGCTCGTAGGTGTCGATGTCGAAGTCGATCTGCGCGAGCTGTACGTCGAGTGGCAGGTCGATCAGCACGGGACCCGGACGGCCTTCGCGCATCACCTGGAACGCCTTCTGGAAGGTGCCCGGCACCTGCGCGGCCTCCATCACCGTGACCGCCCACTTCGCGACCGGCTTGGCGATCGCCGAGATGTCGACGGCCTGGAAGTCCTCCTTGTGCAGCTTCGCGACCGGCGCCTGGCCGGTGATGCACAGGATCGGGATCGAGTCCGCGGCCGCGGAGTACAGGCCGGTGATCATGTCGGTGCCGGCCGGCCCCGACGTACCGATGCAGACGCCGATGTTTCCGGCGCGGGCCCGGGTGTAGCCCTCGGCCATGTGCGAGGCGGCCTCGACGTGGCGGGCGAGGACGTGCTTGATGCCGCCGTGGGCGCGCATCGCGCTGTAGAACGGGTTGATCGCCGCGCCCGGCAACCCGAACGCCTGCGTCGAACCCTCCTTCTCCAGGATCAGTACTGCGGCATCGACCGCACGCATCCGTGCCATCAGCCGATCTCCTTCCCGGACAGTCGCTCGACGCCGCGCAGCAGACCCGAGTGGTCGAGCCCGCCGTCGCCGTTCGCCCGCGCCGACGCGACGAGCTGCGCGACGAGAGCACCGAGCGGTACGACGACGCCGGCTTCGCGCGCGGCGGCCGTGACGATGCCCATGTCCTTGTGGTGCAGGTCGATCCGGAACCCGGGCTGGAAGGAGCGCGACAGCATGTTCTCCTTCTTCTGGTTGAGCACGGTCGACCCGGCCAGGCCGCCGCCGAGCACCTCGAGCGCTGCCTTCGTGTCGACGCCGTACGCCTCCAGGAAGACGACTGCCTCGGCGACGGCCTGGATGTTGGCGGCGACGATCAGCTGGTTGGCGGCCTTGACCGTCTGGCCCGAACCGCTCGGGCCGACGTGGACGACGGTCTTGCCGACCACGTCGAACAGCGGCTTGGCCTTCGCGAAGTCGTCCGCGTCGCCGCCGACCATGATCGACAGCGCGGCGTTCTTCGCGCCCGCCTCGCCGCCGGACACCGGCGCGTCGAGCAGGTGGAAGCCGAGCGCCCGCGCGCGTTCCGCGAGCTGCTGGGTGACGTCCGGCCGGATGCTGGAGAAGTCGATGATCAGCGTGCCGGTCTCGGCCAGCTGGAAGACGCCGTCCTCACCCTCGAGCACGTCCTGGACGTCGGGTGAGTCGGGCACCATCACGCAGATCACGTCGGCGCCCTTGACGGCCTCGGTCAGCGAGGTCGCGGCGCGGCCGCCGGCTGCGATCAGGTCCTTCGCCCGCTCGGGGCTGCGATCCAGCCCGACCACGCTGTGGCCGGCGTTGGCGAGGTGAACGGCCATCGGGTTGCCCATGATGCCGAGGCCGATGAAGGCGATGTTCGTCATGTGTCGTCTCCTAGGTGTGTCAGCGGCGCTCGAACGGCAGCCAGCCGAAGCTTTCGTCTGAGGTGGTGGACGGCTTGTACTCGAGTCCGACCCAGCCGGCGTAGCGGTTCGCTTCGAGAGCGGTGAGCTGCTGGTCGAGCGGGAGCGTGCCGGTGCCGGGCTCGTTGCGTCCCGGCGCGTCGGCGATCTGCACGTGGGCGACCCAGTCGGTGCTGTCGGCGATCACCTTGTTCACGTCGTCGCCGTTGACCGCGAGGTGGTACAGGTCGGCGAGCAGTCCGACGTTCGGTACGTCGTACGCCGTCCGGACCCGGTCGATCACGGTGAGGGCGTCGGCCGCCGTCTTCAGCGGGTACCGCTCGGCGCCGCTGACCGGCTCGACCAGGACCGTGGCGCCGATCCGCGCGGCGGCTCGGGCGGCGAGGGCGAGGTTCTCGACCGCGAGGTCGTCCTGCTCCTGCTCGCTGCTGCCGTCCACCCGGTTGCCGTACAGGGCGTTGAAGCCCTGGGTCCCGAGCCGCTCGCCGATGCCGACGGTGACGTCGACGTTGTCGCGGAACTCGCTCGACCGCTTCGGCCAGGACACCAGCCCGCGGTCGCCGCCGGGCATGTCGCCGGCGAAGAAGTTGAGGCCGGTCAACTGGACGCCGGCGTCGGTCACTGCGTTGACGAACGCGTCGACCTGCCGGTCCGGCGGGACCGCCTCGACGAACGGCCACCAGAACTCGACCGCGCTGAACCCGGCCCGGCGAGCGGCGGCCGGTCGCTCCAGCAGGGGCAACTCGGTGAAGAGCAACGAGCAGTTCACCGTGTACCGCAGTTGGTGGCTCATCCTGACTCCAATTTCCGTATTGCGGAAGTTCGTTTCTGTTCTGCGAAAACCATAGGTTGGCCGGGGCGAGAGCGTCAAGGTCTGGGTCCGGGACGGCGAGGGGCTGTCTCACGTGGGCGCGCGCGTTGTACGTTCCTCTAAAGGAGGTACGCCGTGCTGCTGTCCGAACTGCTGGATGCGCCCGAGCTCGGGTTGCGACTGCTGCATTCGGCGGGCGGGGTGCTGGATCGCCCGATCGGGCGACTCGTCACCACCGACCTGCTCGAGCCGGGCCGGTACCTGAACGGCGGCGAGGTCGTGCTGACCGGGCTGGTCTGGCGGCGACGGCCGATGGACAGCGAGGTGTTCGTGGCCTCGATGGCGGGACGTGGCGCGACGACGATCCTGGCCGGTAAGGCCCAGCTGGGGGATGTGCCGGGCGACCTGCTGGACGCGTGCCGCCGGCACGAGGTGACACTGATCGAGGTGCCGATCGAGATCGCGTTCGCGGACGTGACGGAGTACGCCGCGGCGGCGGGATCAGCCGAGACCGGGGCCCGGCTGTCGGCGAGTCTGGTCCGCCAGCGGCAGCTGCTGTCGTCGATCGCGGCCGGGCGCAGCCTCGACGAGTTGGCGGCCCGGATCTCCGCGGAGATCGGGCACGACTGTCGCGTGCTGACCCCGACCGGGCGCCACGTCGTACCGGGGCCGGGTGAGCTCGACGCGGCCGCAACCGACGCCGTGACCCGCAAGTTCCTGACCGCGGATCGCACGCCTGCGGTCGCGATGACGATCGATGCGTCGTACAGCCTGTTCCCGGTCGGATCCGGGCTGGGGAACCGGCTGACCGCGTGGGTGCTGGTGATCGAGGGCGACCACAACGAATGGTCCCGCGACCACGTCGAGGCGGTGCACGAGCTGTGCGCAATCGCCGCGCTGGACCGCGCCCGCCGTGACGAAGGCCGCCGGGCGCTGCGTCCGCTGGTCGCCGACGCACTCGCGCTGGTCGAGTCCGGCGCTCCGCAGGCCGAGGTCGCAGCCCGGCTCAAGCAGGCCGGTGCGCACTCGGAGCGACCGATGGTCGTGGCGGTCGCCGAGCTGCGCGACGACGGGCCGAGCGAGGTCGCGCTGAGCCTGCTCGAGGACGTTGCGCTGACCGTCGGCCCGGCCGTCGTCGCGCCCGGACGCGACGGCTTGCTGGTCGGCTTCCTGCCCTACACACCGGGCCTGCCGGAGCACGTACGGCGAAGCTTCAGCCGTCTCGGTCCGGGGCTGAGCCGAGGTCGGCTCGCGGTGGGAATCAGCGGCGAGACCTCGGTCGACGCGCTCGCCGGCGCCCTCGAAGAAGCCCGCTTCGCGCAGCGTGCAGCCGGGGCCGGGCGGGCCCCGGTCTCGGTGGTCACCTCGGACGAGGTCGCGTCCCACGTCCTCCTGCTCGCGACACTGCCCGACGACGTACGGCGTACCTACACCAACCGGGTCCTCGGAGCGGTCCTCGAGCACGACCGCCGTACCCATGCCGACCTGCTCACCACGCTCCAGGCGTTCCTCGCCTGCTCGTGTTCCTGGACGCGCACGGCGGAGTCGCTGCACCTGCACGTGAACACCGTTCGCTACCGGATCGAACGCGTTGAGCAACTGACCGGTCGCGATCTGTCGAGCCTGGAGGACCGGGTCGACGTGTTCCTGGCGCTCAAATCGCTCTGATTGTGTGATCACACAAAGCGGAGTGTTCTCCGGGCGTTCATCTTCGGAGGTTCACCGGGTGCAATCCGGGGCTCGATGAGCCGATGCTCAGGGGCAGGTCAAATCCCCCGCCGCCCCATGCAGCCCGAGGAGCGTGTCCCCGATGAAGGCAAACCTGCGGTCCAGCCGCCACCCCGTCGATCAGGTGCTGCCACCTGGCAAGCTCGCGGTGTACGGCGCTCAGCATGTGCTGGCGTTCTACGCCGGGGCGGTGATCGTACCGATCCTGCTCGCCAGCGCCATCGGGCTCACCACCGAGCAGCTGATCCACCTGATCAACGCGGACCTCTTCACCTGCGGTATCGCCTCGATCATCCAGTCGGTCGGTTTCTGGAAGGTCGGCGTCCGGCTGCCGCTGCTGCAGGGCGTCACGTTCACGGCGGTCTCGCCGATGATCGCGATCGGGCTCGCGGCCGGCGGCGGTACCGACGGCCTGCTGGTGATCTACGGCGCCGTCCTGGTCGCCGGGCTGGCCACGTTCTTCATCGCGCCGTACTTCAGCAAGCTGATCCGGTTCTTCCCGCCAGTCGTGACCGGCTCAGTGATCACGATCATCGGTCTGGCGCTGCTGCCGGTCGCGGCCGGGGACGCTGTCGGCGGGGCCGGCCCGGATGCCGCACCGACCAGCGGGAAGAACATGGCCTACGCGCTGGGGACGCTGGCCTTGATCGTGCTGATCCAGCGGGTGTTCAAGGGCTTCATGGCGACGATCGCCGTGCTGATCGGCCTGGTCGTGGGGACCCTGGTTGCCTGGGCACTCGGCGACGCACACTTCGGGGCGGTCGGGGACGCTGCCTGGGCCGGGGTGACCACGCCGTTCTACTTCGGCTGGCCGAAGTTCTCGGTGGCGGCGATCATCTCGATGATCGTGGTCATGCTGATCACCGCGGTCGAGACCACCGGTGACGTCTTCGCGACCGGTGAGATCGTCGAGAAGCGGATCGGCCGCGAGGACATCGCCCGGGCGCTGCGGGCCGACGGCCTGGCGACCACGATCGGCGGCGTCTTCAACTCGTTCCCGTACACCTGCTTCGCCGAGAACGTCGGCCTGGTCCGGCTGACCCGGGTCCGCAGTCGCTGGGTGGTCGCCACCGCCGGGGCGATCATGATCCTGATCGGGCTGCTGCCGAAGGCCGGCGCGATCGTGGCCGGCGTACCGCATCCGGTCCTGGGCGGCGCGGCGCTGGCAATGTTCGCGACCGTCGCGGTGGTCGGCTTCCAGACCCTGACGAAGGTCGACTTCCACGACCACCGCAACGTGGTCATCGTCGCGACCAGCGTCGGTCTGGCGATGTACGTGACCGCGCAGCCGCAGGTCGCGCAGGCCGTGCCGGACTGGGCCGAGATCATCTTCGGCAGCGGCATCACGCTGGGCAGCCTGACCGCGATCCTGCTGAACATCCTGTTCCACCACGTCGGCAAGAACTTCGGCCCCGCGGTCGCCGGACAGCCGGGTGACTCGGTGCGGCTGGACCAGGTGAACCAGATGACGCGGGAGGAGTTCGTCGAGACCTTCGGCGGGCTGTTCCAGGGTCCGCGCTGGGCCGTCGAGCGGGCCTGGGACATGCGGCCGTACGCCGACACCCACGCGCTGCGACGTTCGTTCCAGGAGGCGTTGTTCTCCGGTTCACGCGAGGAGCAGCGCGATCTGATCCAGGCGTACCCGCAGCTCGGCTCGCAGCTCGTCGCCGACGGCCTGAGCGGCGAGGCGTCGCTGCGGGACCAGTCGGACAAGGGGCTGACGTTCCTGGGCGATCCGGAGCGCGACCAGCTGGCCGCGATCACCTCGGAGTACGAGCAGCGGTTCGGGTTCCCGTTGGTGATCTCGGTGCGCGATGCCGAGTCGTACGACCGGATCGTCGAGCAGGGCCGTGAGCGGCTGGGCAACTGCGAGAACCAGGAGCACGCCGCCGCGCTGCTCGAGATCGCGAAGATCGCCGGCTACCGGTTCGACGACTTCGTGTCCGACGCCAACCCGATCCATAGCGCACGAACCCGTTGGAGCACGAACCGATGACTACCCAAGCACTGCGAGCCCCGGCCGTGACGGTGAACGGTGAACTCACCGCTCTCGGCGACATCCCCGTGCACACCACGGTGCTGGACTGGCTGCGCGACCGCGGGCTGACCGGCGCCAAGGAGGGGTGCGCCGAGGGCGAGTGCGGCGCGTGCTCGATCCTCGTCGCCCGCGCCGGCACCGACACCCCGACCGAGTGGACCGCGGTCAACGCGTGTCTGCTGCCGATCGCCTCACTGGACGGCCAGGAGCTGGTCACCTCCGAAGGTCTCGGCTCACCGGCCGACCTTCACCCGGTGCAGCGCGAGATGGCCGTCCGCGGGGGTTCGCAGTGCGGCTACTGCACACCAGGTTTCGTGTGCAGCATGGCGGCCGAGTTCTACCGTCCGGGCCGGTCGTGCGGTGAAGGCGATCACGAGCACGGTCCGAACGGCTTCGACCTGCACTCGTTGAGCGGGAACCTGTGCCGGTGCACGGGCTATCGCCCGATCCGGGACGCGGCGTATGCGCTCGAGGACCCGACCGAGAACGACGCTCTCGCCGTACGCCGGAACTCGCCGCCGCCCGCTCCGGCGCCGACCGGCATGGCCTCCCCTGAGGGCGAGTTCATCCGCCCGAGCTCGCTCGACCACGCGCTGACTGTCCTGGGCGAACGGACCGATGCGCAGGTCGTGGCCGGTTCGACCGACCTCGGCGTACAGGTGAACATCTTCGGGTCCCGGCCGCCGCTGACCATCGCGATCGACAGGCTGGAGGAGCTGCGCGAGTTCTCCTTCGGCGACGACGAGGTCCGGCTGGGAGCGGCGCTGACGCTCACCGAGATCGAGCGACGGCTGGCGGGCCGGGTGCCGTTGCTGGCCGAGATGTTCCCGCAGTTCGCGTCGCGGCTGATCCGCAACGGCGCGACAATCGGCGGGAACCTGGGGACCGGATCTCCGATCGGCGACACCCCGCCCGCGCTCCTGGCGCTGGATGTTTCTCTGGTCCTCGCCTCCAGCCGCGGTGAGCGGACTGTGCCCCTCGCCGACTACTTCACCGGCTATCGGCAGACCGTGAAGGCTGCCGACGAGCTGATTAGGACGATCGTCGTACCGTTGCCGTTGGCACCGATGACTGCGTTCCACAAGATCGCCAAGCGCCGCTTCGACGACATCTCCAGCGTCGCGATCGGGTACGCCGTCGACGTCCGGGACGGGGTGGTGCGGGACGCGAAGATCGGTCTCGGCGGTGTCGCAGCTACCCCGTTGCGGGCCCGCGAGACCGAGGCGGCGCTGATCGGTCAGCCGTGGAACGAGACGACCGTGCGGACGGCGGCCGGGGTGATGACCGCGGAGGGTACGCCGATGGACGATCACCGCGCGAGTTCGGCGTACCGCTCGGCGATGCTCGGGCAGTCGTTGTTGCGGCTCTACTTCAAGGGGGTCGAGGCATGAGCTCGCTGTCGGAACGGCCTGCTGTTGCCGTCGTCGGCGTACCGCTGCCGCATGAGAGCGCTGCGCTGCATGTGACCGGAACTGCCTTATATACCGACGATCTGGTGATGCGCACCCGCGACGTACTGCATGCGTGGCCGGTGCAGTCGCCGCATGCGCACGCACGGGTGACTGCGCTGCGCGTGAAGCCGGCGTACGACGTGCCTGGCGTCGTGCGAGTGTTGACCGCGGACGACGTACCGGGCATCAACGATGCCGGCGTGAAGCATGACGAGCCGCTGTTCCCGGGCGAGGTCATGTTCAACGGGCACGCGGTGTGCTGGGTGCTCGCGGAGACGTTGGAGGCTGCGCGGCTCGGGGCATTGGCGGTCGAGGTCGAGTACGAGCCGCTGGCCTCGCTGGTGACCGTGCGCGAGGCGATCGAGGCGGGCAGCTTCCAGGGCATCGGGCGGCATCTGGAACGTGGCGACGTGTCAGCTGCGCTGGCAGGCGCTTCGCATGTGTTCAGCGGGGAGTTCGAGTTCGCCGGCCAGGAGCATTTCTACCTAGAGACGCACGCGGCGTTGGCGCTGGTGGACGAGTACGGACAGATCTTCGTGCAGTCGAGTACGCAGCATCCGTCGGAGACGCAGGAGATCGTCGCGCACGTCCTCGGGCTGGCAAGTCACTCGGTCACCGTGCAGTGCTTGCGGATGGGCGGCGGCTTCGGTGGTAAGGAGATGCAGCCGCACGGGTTCGCCGCGATCGCGGCGCTCGGCGCGACGCTGACCGGCCGGCCGGTGCGGTTGCGGCTGAACCGGACGCAGGACATGACGATGTCGGGCAAGCGGCACGGGTTCCACTCGTCGTGGACCGTCGGCTTCTCCGACGACGGCAAGCTGGTCGCCCTGGATGCGACCCTGACCGCGGACGGCGGGTGGAGTCTCGACCTGTCGGAGCCGGTGCTGGCGCGGGCGATGTGCCACATCGACAACGCGTACGAAATCCCCCACGTCCGCGTGGACGGGCAGATCGCGCAGACCAACAAGACGTCGCAGACCGCATTCCGCGGGTTCGGCGGCCCGCAGGGCATGCTCGTCATCGAGGACATCCTCGGTCGGTGCGCGCCGCTTCTCGGGTACGACGCTCTGGAGCTGCGGCGACGGAACTTCTACCAGCCGGGCGACTCCACGCCGTACGGGCAGCCGGTGCGGCACGCGGACCGGCTCGAGTCGTGCTGGAGTCAGGTCATCGCCGGCGGGGATGTCGCTGCGCGGGTTGCTGAGGTGGAGGCGTTCAACGCGTCGCACGAGCATGTGAAGCGTGGGCTGGCGATGACTCCGGTGAAGTTCGGGATCTCGTTCAACCTGACCGCGTTCAACCAGGCCGGGGCGCTCGTCCACGTGTACAAGGACGGGTCGGTGCTGATCAACCACGGCGGCACCGAGATGGGCCAGGGTCTGCACACGAAGATGCTGCAGGTCGCCGCGACCACGCTTGGGGTGCCGCTGTCGCGCGTGCGACTGGCACCGACCCGAACGGACAAGGTGCCGAACACGTCCGCGACTGCTGCATCGTCCGGTGCCGACCTGAACGGGGCCGCGATCAAGAACGCTTGTGAGCAGATCCGGGAGCGGTTGGCTGTCGTTGCCGGCGGGCGGCTGGGGATCAGTCCGTTGGACGTGCGGTTTACAGATGGTCTTGTGACTGGCCTGTCGGGCGACGGTCTGCCGTGGAACGAACTCGTTGGCATGGCCTACATGCAGCGCGTGCAGCTGTGGGCAGCCGGGTTCTACCGGACCGAAGGGCTGCACTGGGACGCCAACGCGATGCGCGGCGAGCCGTTCAAGTACTTCGCGTACGGCGTGGCCGCGTCCGAGGTCGAGGTGGACGGGTTCTCCGGGGCGTACACGGTGCGGCGCGTCGACATCGTGCACGACGTCGGCGACAGCCTGAGCCCGCTGATCGACATCGGGCAGATCGAGGGCGGCTTCGTGCAGGGCGCCGGGTGGTTGACGCTCGAGGACCTGCGCTGGGACGAGAGCACCGGCGATCGGCGCGGTCGGCTGTCCACGCAGGCGGCCAGCACGTACAAGCTGCCGAGCTTCTCGGAGATGCCGGAGGTCTTCAACGTCCGGCTGCTGGAGAAGGCCCACGAGGACGGCGCCGTCTACGGCTCGAAAGCCGTCGGCGAACCGCCACTCATGCTCGCCTTCTCGGTCCGCGAGGCCCTACGCCAAGCAGCCGCGGCCTTCGGCCCAGCCGGAACCAGCGTCGACCTACCATCCCCGGCTACGCCGGAGGCGGTCTACTGGGCGCTCGAGCGCGCCCGCTCGGGCGAACCGGACTGGACTCACGCGAGAGGGCCGGCCTCCACACCCCCGGCCTCCACACCGCCGGGCCTGGCGCCGTCCGGCTTCGCCGGCGGGGCTTCGACTGCGGCGCGATCTATCTCTCCCCGTGGAACGGGAGGGTGATCGAGATGGAGTGGGTGAAGGCGATTCAACGGTTGCGGGCCGGCCGGCAGGCCGGAGTACTGGTGACCGTCATGTCCGTGCGCGGGCACGCTCCGCGGGAGGCCGGCGCCAAGATGGTGGTTGCTGCTGACAACGTCTGGGCGACTGTTGGCGGTGGCAACCTCGAAGCGTTGGCTGTCGAGCGTTCGCGGGAGATGATCGCGGACGGGATCACGGTTCCCGAGGAATTGACGGCTGCGTTGTCGGACAAAGCGCCGTACCAGCACGGGGTTCAGTGTTGTGGTGGAGAGGTGAAGCTGTTGCTGGAACCGTTGCCTGTGGTGCCTTCGGTGGCGATCTTCGGGGTCGGGCACGTCGGACTCGAGCTGGGGCGGATCCTCGCGCGGCACGACATCGAGCTGCATCTGGTCGACTCACGGCCGGACCAGCTGACCGCGGATCGCCTTGCTGTGTTGGACGATGCGGTGGCGCAGGTCCACGTGCACAACGTGCCGGTACTGCCGGAGCTCGTGGTCGGCGAACTGCCGCCGGGTACGCACGCAGTGATCATGACGCACGACCACGCCGAGGACGCCGCCCTCTGTGACGTTGCCATCCGCAACGACGACCTGGCCACGATCGGCCTGATCGGCTCCAGCGCCAAGTGGACCCGCTTCCAGCGCAAGCTCGCCGAGGACGGCAACTCCGCGGCCGCGATCGCCCGGATCACTACGCCGATCGGCATTCCCGGCGTGACCAGAAAGGAACCGGCCGTCATCGCGGTCAGTGTCGCGGCCTGGCTGCTCGAACGTTTTACCGCCGACCGGCATCCCGTGTCGGCCCATCCTGCCGAACGTCGCCCCGCGTCGGCTCATCGTGAGGCGAAGGCATGACTATCTTCCGTGGCACGTTCATCGACACGCCGGAGAACCCGTTCAACGGCGGGAACCTGCGCGTGGACAGCGACACGGGACTCCTGGTCCAGGACGGCGTAATCGTTGCCCGCGGCCCCTTCCTGGAGATCCGGACCGCGCACCCCGCCGAGCAGGTCGTCGACCTGACCGACGGTGTCGTACTCCCGGGCTTCGTCGACACCCACGTCCACTTCCCGCAGATCCGCGCTGTCGGCGGTCTCGGGCTGCCGCTGCTCGAGTGGCTCGACCGGTACGCGCTGCCGGAAGAGGCTCGGATGGCGGACGTCTCCTACGCCACCGGTGTCGCCAACGAGTTCGTCCGCGGCCTCGCTGCAGCCGGTACGACGTCGGCGCTCGTCTTCGGCGCGCACTACGCCGACGCGGTCGATGCGCTGTTCAACGCCGCGTCCGGCGTCGGCCTGCGGGTGACGAGCGGTCTCGTGCTGAGCGACCGGTTGCTCCGGCCGGAGCTCCTGACGACACCGGTCCGCGCGTACGCCGAGTCGCTCGCCCTCGCGAACCGCTGGCACGGCGTCGGCCGCAACCGGTACGCCGTGACACCGCGCTTCTCGCTGTCCTGCACCGACGACCTGCTCGCGACCTGCCGCGAGCTGATGGAAGCGATCCCCGGCGCTCTGTTCACCTCCCACGTGAACGAGAACGAGGCCGAGATCGCGTCGGTCGCCGACCTGTTCGGCGGTGCCGACTACGTCACGACGTACGACAGGCACGGCCTGGTGGATCGCCGTACCGTGCTCGCTCACAACGTCCACCCGACGGACGTGGAGCTCAAGATGCTCGCGACCAGCGGCGCGACCGTCGCCCACTGCCCGACGAGCAACGCGGCGCTGGGCAGCGGCCTGTTCCCGCTGAGCCGCCACCTGCAGTACGGCGTACGCGTGGCCCTCGGATCGGATGTGGGCGCCGGCACGGGCTTCTCCCTCTTGAAGGAAGGTCTGCAGGCGTACTTCTGCCAGCAACTCCTGGCAGACCAAGGTCGCCCGCTGACAGCAGCCCACCTGCTCTACCTCTCCACTGCCGCCGGCGCCGAGGCTCTGGATCTCCCGCACGTCGGCCACTTGAGCGTCGGCCAGCACTTCGACGCCCAGCTCCTCCGCCCCGCGGACGGCTCCCCGCTCGCCGTCGCCATCACCCACGCCGAGGACACCGAAGAGGCCCTGGCCCGCATCTTCACCCTGGGGACGCCCGCGGACGTCCAGGCAGTGTGGATCAACGGCACCCTCCTCCACTGACCGCCGGCCGGCCTTGGACCAGCTGCTACTCGTCCAAGGCCGGCCGGTGCGGCTGACCCACGCAGCCTGTGTCTGACCACAAGCTATTGCCTATCGCCAGTCCCCACGGTGTACCTCGACACCGCCCGCCAGAGGCGCGCGGCCGTTTCGTGAGGGTCCCGAGGAGGAGGAAGTCGACGCGGCCGATGAAGCGGCCGGCCTCGTCGCGGATCTCGACCTGCAGCTGCGGCACGGGCAGTCCGTGGTTGGCCATCAGGACACGGAGGCGAGACTCGCCGACCGACTCGCTGCGGCCGTCCGCGAACTCCACGGCCGCACGCGCTGCCGGCAGGCCGTGCCAGTGACGATGACGCCGTACGACGGCCGCGAGTCGATCGCGGGTCGACAACCCCAATCGCAATGCGCCGTCGGCCAGGACGACGCCGACCTCGTACGACGTCGTACACGCGGTCTCCACGACAGCGCGCTCGCACGCGGTGACCTGCAGCCCGTTCAGCTCCACGATCTCGTCGGCGGCGAGCGCACTGCGATGCACACGGATCCGGCGACCGGAGCGGGACTGCCCGGTCCCCAATCGGGTGAAATGCGCGGCAGAAAGGTCAGCGCCCCATACCGGTAGCCCGTGGAGCAGCGCCGCCGACTGATGGCTGACCACGACGGCCCCGAGTCGTTCGCGAGCCATTCGCACGCTGAGCCGATGGAGCCGGATCGCACGCTCCCACGGCGGCTCGTCAGCGGGCCAGCCGCGCGGATCGACGTACGAGTTGAAGCTCATCCGGACCCACTGCCCGCTCCGCACCCGCTGCCGCACCTGGCTGTCGCTGTACCCGGCGGCGAGCGCGTCCGGGCGGGTGAACCACCCACCCCGCCCTGCCGCGATCACTTCCAATCTCCTGTTCATGCCCAAGAACATGCACGCGCCGCAGCCCCCCTCGGCCCATGATTGCCTGTTTGTGGATAACCGCCGGGGACTGCCGATAAGCGATTGCCTATCGGCAGTCCCCAGGGCTGGTGCTCAGTCGAGGAGCTTGGCCTGGGTGCGGGCGACGCCGGCGGCGAGAGTGGCTGCGTCGGCGGTGAGGAGTACGTCGTTCTCCACGACGGGGCGGCCGTTGACGAGGAGGAGTGCCAGCGGGGGTGGCGTTGAGAGCACGAGGGCGGCCACCGGATCGGGGATGCCGGCGTGGGGCAGGGTGTTCAGGTTCCAGACGGCCAGGTCGGCGAGCTTGCCCGGCTCCAGCGAACCGATGTGGTCCTGACGGCCGAGGATGCGGGCGCCGTCCAGGGTCGCCATTTCCAAGGCGGCTCTGACCGTCAGGGACTGGGGGCCGCCGCGGGCTCTGGCGAAGAGCAGGGCGTGGCGGACTTCCTCGACCAGGCTGCCGGATTCGTTGCTGGCGGCACCATCTACGCCCAGTCCCACCGGAGCGCCGGCGGCACGGAGGTCCGCAGTACGGGCGATGCCTGCGCCCAGGCGAGCGTTGGAGCTCGGGCAATGTGCCACGCCGGTCCCGGTGCTGCCGAGGTGCTTGATCTCGGTGTCGTCGAAGTGGATGCCGTGGGCAAACCACACGTCGGACCCGGTCCAGCCGAGGCTGTCGGCGTACTCGAGCGGCGTGCAGCCGTGCGTCTCCCGGCACCAGTCCGTCTCGTCCGTCGTCTCGGCGAGATGGGTGTGCATCCGTACGCCGCGGCGCCGCGCCAGCTCGGCCGAGTCGCGCATCAGTTCGCCGCTCACGCTGAACGGCGAGCAGGGCGCGACCACGATCTGCAGCATCGAGTCCGGCGACGGATCGTGCCAGCGGTCGATCGCGACCTCGGTCGCGGCGAGGATCTCGTCGCGGTCCTCGACGACGGAGTCCGGCGGCAGTCCGCCGTCCTTCTGACCGCGATCCATCGACCCTCGAGCCGGATGGAACCTCAACCCGATCTCGCCGGCCGCAGCGATCTCCGCCGCGAGCAGGTCGCCGCCAGCACGCGGGAAGACGTAGTGGTGGTCGGCTGCCGTCGTACATCCAGTTAACGCCAGTTGGGCGAGCGCCGCCTGCGCGGCGACGTACACGGTCTCCTCGGAGATCCGGGCCCAGACCGGGTACAGCGTCGTCAGCCATTCGAACAACGTCGCGTCCGCGGCGAGACCGCGCGTCACCCATTGGTACAGGTGCTGATGCGTGTTCACGAAGCCCGGCGTGACCAGGCATCCCGAGCCGTCGACGACCCGGGCGCCGTCGTACGCCGGTGCCGGACCGGGGCCGACCGCAACGATCTGCTTGCCTTCGACAACGACATGCCCGGTGAACTCACGCCGGGACGGATCGAGGGTCGCCACGTGGGCGGCCTCGATCACGATCCTCGCCATGGTCAGCAGAATCCGGGTACGGCGTGCCACGCGCTCCCGGCGTCGCTCGCGTCGTCGCGGGTCACCGTGGCCTCGATCAGGCCGTAGGGACGGTCCGCGGCGATGAAGACCTCGCCCGGGTTCTCGACCCCGAACGGCGACAGGTCGACCAGGAAGTGGTGCTTGTTCGGCGCGGAGAACTTGATCTCGGCAACCTCCGGGTGCTGCTCGAGCACAGCCTCGCCCATGCCGTACAGCGTCTGCTGCAGGGCGAGGCTGTGGATCGTCGCGAACCGCGAGAGCAGCAGGCCCTTGATCTGGTCGTACGACTTGTCCCAGTCGACGTCGGTGTGGTCGTACCGCCACCGCGCGACCAGCGACGTCGCGAGGATCCGGTCGTTCGTCTCCGGCAGCGTCGTGTACTTGTCCTTGAGGAACCCGTGGAACTCCGACCCGGTCGACTTCAGGACGACGAGATCGCTGATCCCCGACACGACGTACGACTTCCGATCCGCGCCGCGGCCCTCGACGTTGACGACCGTCGTACGCACCCCGCCGCCGGTCCGGACGAACGAGTGGTCGTGGTCCTGGCCGTCGACCTGGATCCGGTCCCAGGCGTACTCCTCGACCTCGATCCGCGCGCCCTCGGCGGCCGGCGACGCGTCGAGGAAGTGCGCGCCGAGCGTCAGCGCGTAGTCCTCGATCGCCCCGACGCCCTTCTCCTTGGCGAAGGCGAACGCGGTGTTCTTCTGCGTGTCGGTCGGCAGTACGTCGCTCTGGTCGCCGGTCGTGTGCGCGGCCTCGAAGTTGCCGCGCAGGGCGGTCGAGACGTTCAGGTCGCGGATCTGGTGGCGCGGCGTGTCCCGGTAGATCCGGACTACGCGGCTCTCGGCTTTGCCGTACTGGTTGGCGCCCAGGTGGATGGCCATGGGGTCAGCTCCCTCGGTAGGTGGAAAACGCGAACGGGCTGAGCAGCAGGGGGACGTGGTAGTGCCGCTCGTCGGCGACCGTGAAGGTCACGGAGACCTCGGGAAAGAAGATGTCCTGACCGGTCGCGGCGGCGTACGACGCGACGTCGAACCAGAGCCGGTAGGTGCCCGGCGCGAGCGTCTGGGTCAAGGCCAGCCGCCCGTCCTCGTTCGTCGCACCGGTGGCGAGTACGACGTCACCGTGGAACAGCTGCAGCGGTACACCCTGCGCCGGCCGGCCCAGTGCGGTGTCGAGCACATGGGTGCTGAGAGAGCTCATGCGTCCACCACCTTGGCCAGCCGGAGCAGCGCGATCTTGCGCAGCTCCTCGTGAACGACCTTCGCCTCGGTCACGTCGTCGTGCCGGAGACGCTCGCGAAGACTGGTGAGCATGTCCTGCGCGGACAGCCCGGTGGCGCAGATCAGGAACACCCGGCCGAACCGCTCCTCGTACTGACGGTTGCCTTCGGCAAGCTCTCGGCGGGCGCCCGGGTCGGCGCCGACCCCGGACTGCTCGTTCCGTGACCAGGACGCCTCCGTGGTCGCCCCTTGCGGCCGGTCACCGATCCGCGGGTGCGCCTGGAGCGCCCGATCGACCTCGTCGTCGTCGAGCTCCCGCAGCGATTGGTCCGCGACCGCGGTCAGTGCGGCGAGGTCGCCGTACGGCCGCTTGGCCAGGATCCCGTCGACCCACTCGGGTACGTCGCAGCAGGCCGCCAGGGCCGGCCTCAGCCGGTCAGCCGGAGTGGAGTTGAACTCCTCCAGGTCCACGGATCACACACCTTCTCGAATCCCGAAATCGACTTTCCGTATGACGAGAGCGTGACACCGGACCCGCCCGGCGTCAACAGTTTGTTGAAAATCAGCGGGCGCGGTTCAGGTAGTTGTAGACGGTGAAGCGGGTGACGCCGAGCGCCTCGGCCACGATCTCGGCCGACTTCCGGAACTCGAACGCACCCCGCGCCTCGAGCATCAGCACAGCCTGCTGCTTGTCGTGGCGCGAGAGCTGGTCGAGCGGCCCGCCCAGCTCGGCGGCCACCTCCGTCAGCAGCCCCTGGACGCCGCCAGGCCCACCCGCGGTGCTCGCGCCGGCCGGACTGCTGTCGGCGCTCGGCCGGCGCGCCTCTCCCGCCCGGCGCGCCTCTCCCGCCCGGCGCGCCTCGCCCGCGGCTGCGGGCGGCAACCGTACGGCTGCTACCGGTTTTCCCTCCCACACGAGCGGGATGTCGTCGGCCCGGGCGTCGCCGGGCGCGACGACTTCCGCGTTGAGCCGCTCGACCAGCGGAGTGATCGCCTCGACGAGCGGATGCTGCTCAGGCATCGCGACGTACCTGCAAGGTCACCTGGCTCGCGCCGCCCGCGAACGCCGCCTCGAGCACCTTCGGGAGCGCCGGCAACAGCAGATGCTGCTCGCCGCTCACCTGCGTCCCGAGCGGGCCGAACTCGCACTCCAGCCCGGCCTCCTCGGCCGCCCGCAACGCCTCGGTCGCATGCGCGGGCGGCGAACCCTCGACATCGAAGGGCTCCGTGGTGAACTCCGCAACGAGTCTCATGTCGCGAGGCTAACTCTCGGGGACCGCCCTGCGGGCCAGTTTGGCGAGACCTGTGGTGTCGAACTCCGTTGTGTCGATCGCGCCGCACTCGATGCCGCGCAGTACGAACGCAGCGAGCGCCGTCGCGGTGGCCGGCTCGTCGAGGTAGCCGGACTCGCCGTCGCCCAGGTAGGCGCGGAGTCGGCGAGCCGCTTGGTCGAAGCCCTCGCGGTAGAAGAGGTACGTCGCCGCGAACCGGGTCGGGAGCTGGGCGGGGTGCATGTCCCAGCCCTGGTAGATGGCGCGCGCGAGCGAACGCCGTACCAGCCGGAAATGCAGCCGCCATGCGTCGTGGACGGCGTCGCCGACCGGGAGAACGTTGGTCGAACCATCGGATACGAACACGCCGGTGCCGGCCGCGGCCAGCTGCATCACGTCCTTGGCGTGGTCGGCGACCGGGTGCTCCATGCTCTGGTACGCCGCCGCGACGCCGAGCGAAGCGGAGTAGTCGTAGGTGCCGTAGTGCAGCCCGGTGACGCGATCACCGCCGGCCTTGACCATCCGGGCGATCAGCGCGGTGCCGTCGGCGCCGAGGATCGCCTGCGGGGTCTCGACCTGGATCTCGAACGTCAGCCGCGGTACGTCGTACCGCTGCTCGAGGGTCTCCAGGACGAGCACCATCGCGTCGACCTGCTCGACCGACGTCACCTTCGGGAGCGTGATGACGAAGCCGTCGGTGATCGTGGCTTCCTTGAGGAACAGCTCGAGCGTGCGGACCGCGCGACGCCGGGTCGGGGCCTCGAGCGACTTGATGCGCAGACCGTAGAAGGGCGTCCCCGGATGGGTGTGCGCGGCAGCGATCGCGGCGGCGTCCTCTTCGTCGTCCGGGCGGTTGCCGTAGCCGTCCTCGAAATCGATCCGCAGGTCCTCGATCGGCTCGCGCTCGAGCTTCGCGCGGACCCGGTCGTACACGTCGGCGGCGAACTCGTCCGGGAGGTCCAGCACCTTCGCGAGATCCGCGGCCGATCCGCCGTACTCGTCGAGCGCCGCGCGCGCCTGCGCACCCCAGTCGCCTACCGTGCGTACGTCGTACCGATCGGCCGGCACGTACACCGTGTGGATCGGCTGGCGGACGCCGCGATCACCTCGGTAATCGGCGGCGAGCGCCGCGTCGGCGGCGGCCAGGCGTCGGTCCAGCTCAGCCAGCAGGTCGTCCATAGGGCCTCCTTTTCCGTATTGTGGAGACTAATCTCTACAGTGCGGAAGACACAAGCATCTAGCGTTTCCACGATCTGGCGCTAAACTTCCGTCATCCGGAAAGGCGGTCTTCATGGCGGAGACGAACGGCGGCAAGGGCCGTACTGGCAGTGTGCAGTCCATCGAGCGCGCCTTCGGGCTGCTCGAGACCATGGCCGACGCGGGCGGCATGATGGGCCTGTCCCAGCTGGCCACGGCCTCCGGCCTGCCGCTCCCGACGATCCACCGGCTGGTCCGAACCCTCGTCGACCTCGGTTACCTGCGTCAAGAGCCGTCGCGGCAGTACGTGCTGGGTCCGAAGCTGATCCGGCTCGGCGAGAGCTCGTCGCACATGCTGAGCGTCTTCGCCCGTCCGCACCTCGCACACCTCGTCGACGAACTCGGCGAATCCGCCAACATGGCAATGCTCGACGGCGACCAGATCGTGTACCTGGCCCAGGTCCCTTCTCGTCACTCGATGCGTATGTTCACCGAGGTGGGCCGGCGCGTCCTGCCGCACTGCACCGCTGTCGGGAAGGCGATCCTCGCGCAGTTCCCGGAGTCGGAGGTCCGTGAGCTGCTGCACCGTACCGGCATGCCTCAGCACACGGACAACACGATCACCACCGCCGACGCCTTCACCGCCCAACTCCACCAGACCTCGGACCACGGCTACGCCATGGACGAAGGCGAACAGGAGGTCGGCGTCCGCTGCGTCGCCGTCGCCGTCCCCGAGGCCCCGACCCCGCTGGCGATCTCCATCTCAGGCCCGGCCGGCCGGATGACCGAGGACCTCGTCGAACGCGCCGTCCCACTCCTGACCCAAGCCGCCAAGTCCCTCTCCGAAGACCTGCACTAGCTATCGGGTGCGTATGTGCGCCAGTGCTCGGTGAGTTCGTAGCCGAGGGACTGGTTGGCCTGGAGGCTGGCCTGGTTGGCGGCGGCGCCGCCGGTGGAGAAGCGCTTGATGCCGATGTCGAGGAAGGCGAGGATCGAGGCGGCCTTGACGGCCTGGCCGACGCCGCGGCGGCGATGAGTGGCGAGGACCGAGGTGAAGAACGTGTCGCCGAAGCCGTCCTTCTGGCGGATCGCCGTCGCGCCGACCAGCCGGTTGCCGTCGAACGCGCCGAAGACGCGGTAGCCGGGCCACAGCGCGCGGATGTCGGCGAGCTCACCCACGACCCGATGAGTCGCCGGCGTGTACGGGTAGTCGGGCTCGTTCGCCTTCTCGAGCTTGTGCAGGATCTCGGCCGACTCGGGCCCGAGCTCACGGATCGTGAGTCCGCCGGCGGTCACCCGGCGTACGGCGGACTCGAGCAACTCCCGGTCCGGGTCGAACAACCGGACCGCCCACGACTCGGCGACCACGCGGTAGCCGGCTGCTTCCAGCTCGGCGCACCGCGGGTCGTCGTCGCGGACGATCTGATAATCGGGCACCCGCTGATTGTCGACCGCCCGACTCCTCAGCTCAAGACAGTTTGCGCAGCAACGGCAGAACGTCTTCGGTGAACTGTGTCAGGAACCGCTCCTGGTCGTGCCCGGGACCGTGGACGACGAAGTGGTTGAAGCCGGCGTCCAGGTACGGCTGGAACTGCTTCACGACCTCGTCGGGGTCGGACGCCACGATCCACCGCTTCGCGACCTGCTCGATCGGCAGCTCGTCGGCCAGCCGCTCCATCTCGGTCGCGCTCGTCACACTGTGCTTCTGCTCCGGCGTGAGCGACAGCGGCGCCCAGAACCGGGTGTTCTCCAGAGCCTGGTCGGCGTCCCGGTCGTACGAGATCTTCACCTCGAGCATCCGGTCGACGTCCTCGAACTTCTTCCCGGCCTTCTCGGCGCCCTCGCGGACGGCGGGCATGAGCTTGTCGGTGTACAGCTCCATCCCCTTGCCGGAGGTCGCGATGAACCCGTCGCCCGCACGCCCGGCGTACTTCGCGACGAGCGGTCCGCCGGCGGCGACGTACACCTTGATCGGCGTCTCGGGGCGGTCGTAGATGAACGCGTCGACGGTCTTGTAGTACGGCCCCTCGGAGCTGACGCCGTCCTTCGTCCACAGGTCGCGGATCAGCTGCACCGACTCACGCAGCCGGGCGAACCGCTCCTTGAACTCGGGCCACTCCATCCCGGACACGGCGATCTCGTTCAGCGCCTCGCCGCTGCCGACGCCGAGCATGACACGCCCGGGGTACAGCACGCCGAGGGTCGCGAACGCCTGCGCGATCACGGCCGGGTTGTACCGGAACGTCGGCGTGAGCACCGACGTACCGAGCAGCACCCGGTTGGTCCGCTCACCGACCGCCGCCATCCAGGCGAGCGCGAACGGCGCGTGGCCGCCCTCGTGCCGCCACGGCAGGAAATGGTCCGAAACGGTCACACTGTCGAGCCCGAGCTCCTCGGCCCGGACGGAGTACTCCACCAGCTCCCGCGGCCCGAACTGCTCCGCCGAAGCCTTGTACCCGACTCGAATACTCACCCTCTGCTCCAAACGTCGTCTGCACGTACTCCGGAGGACAACCGCGTGCAGGTCCGACTTTATGCCGCCCCTGGTCGCTACCATCCTTCGCGTGTATACGGACGACGCCCGCGTGCTGGGCCTGATCGGTACGACGTTCCGCACGGCCGGACTGCCCGCCATCCGGGTCACCGTCCCGGCCGCCCTCGCCGAACGCGCCGTCGCCGCGTGGCAACAGGACACCTGGGAACAGAACGCCGCCGCGCTGGACCGCGGCGGGCTGGACGACGCCCGGGTCCTGCCGCGCGCCGAGGACCCAGCCACACGCCTGCAACGACACCGCGCCGGAGCGCTGGCGCTGATCGGTCTGTCGATCACCGAGTCCGGCAAACTCGACGCCGACGGCAACACGGTCGTCGACCTCAGCCCCGAACTTGTCGGCGTAGCCATGGACGCCGCCGCGGACCACCTCCGCCGCTGAACACCCGCCGTACCATACGGTTTGGTATGGCGTACCAAACCGTATGGTACGGACGGAATGGGTATGCCTGCGTGGGCGGCGAGTCCGATTGACTCTGCAGCGGGGGCTCGGACAGGATGTGGGTCCGGCGCGGTCCGCGCCTCACCTTCGTCGACCGGCCCCAGCGCGGTCACAGCGAGAAGGCAAAGGGACTTCCTGTCTCGGGCCGCTCGTCCTGGTCATCCGCCTCGACGGGATCGCTGGGGGATCGCGTGCGAGTGCGTGGAAGGCCAGATGACAGCGCACAGGAACTTCAAGCAACGGGTCCGAGCCCGCGCCGCGAAAACCGGTGAGTCCTACACGTCTGCCCTCCGGCACTTCCGTCCGACTCCACCAGGAGAAGACATGCCGGAAACCTTACGAATCGCCGTCGCCCAGAGCACCGTTCACGAGGACCCGACGAACCCCACGCTGCTCCGCGAGAGCGGCGCCGAGGTCCGTCGCCTGATGCGGGACGCCGCGGCCGCCGGAGCGCGCCTCGTCCACTTCACCGAGGGCGCGACCTGCTTCCCGAGCAAGCGGGTGATGTCCTCGCTCGGCCCGGACGAGGTCGGTCCGTCCGACTGGACCAAGGCGAACTGGACGGTCCTGCAGGACGAAGTCGACCAGATCGTGGCCCTGTCCCGCGAACTCAGGATCTGGACCGTGCTCCCGGCGGTCCACAAACTGCCCGACGCCCGGCCGCACAACAGCATGTACGTCGTGTCGGACCAGGGAAAGGTCGTCGCCCGGTACGACGAACGCATGCTGTCGACGACCAAGGTCACCTGGATGTACACGCCGGGCACGGACCCGGTCACATTCGAGGTGGACGGGTACCGGTTCGGGCTCGCGCTCGGGCTGGACGTGCTCTTCCCGGAGGTGTTCACGGAGTACGACCGCCTGGAGACCGACGGCGTCCTCGTGTCGTACTGCAGCAACGGCAACAACCGCAACGACCACATCGGGATCCAGGCGCGTGGGATCGCGGCGATCCACACGTGCTGGATCAGTCTCGCCGTTCCGGCCAATCCGAACGCCGGGCTCGACGCGGGCGTGATCAACCCACGTGGCGAGTGGGCCGTCCAGGGGCCGTCGGACAGTACGCCGGCGGTTGTGGTCACCGACGTCGACCGGGCCGACTTCAGCGAGATCGGCCGTGCGTTCCGGAAGCGGACGCGGGAGCGCGTCGGCTCGTAGGCCCTCACAAGTCCGGGTGCTGGCGCGTTCTACCTGTATGAACAGGCACGCGATTGTCAGCACCCGGATTGGTGACCTCACGGTGGTCGCCGACGACGACGTACTGGTCGGCATCTACTTCCCACATCACTGGGTCAAGCCGACCGCGGAGACGCTGGGTGAGCGGGTCGAAGCCACCGACCCGTTCATCGCCGCGGTCGTCGAGCAGTTGGAGGAGTACTTCGCCTGCGGCCGGGCGAGCTTCGACGTTCCGACCCGGCTGCACGGTGACGAGTTCCAGCGCCGCGTGTGGACGGTGCTGGAGGAGATTCCGTACGGCGAGACCACGACGTACGGCGAGATCGCCGCGCGGCTCGGGGAACCGGCCCACGCGGCACAGGCCGTCGGCAAGGCGGTCGGGCAGAACCCGTTGTCGATCGTGGTCCCGTGTCACCGGGTGATCGGGAAGAACGGCTCGCTGACCGGATACGCGGGAGGGCTGAAACGGAAGCAGTTCCTGCTCGACCTGGAGCAACCGGTGGGCGCTCGGCTGTTCTAGTAACTAGTTCGGTTGTGACTAGTCCGTTTGTGACTGGTCGCCGACCTGCTCGGCGTACCAGTCGAGCTCGGTCAGGTGTTCGGCGATCTGGCGGAGAGTCCAGTTCGGGCTGCGGTCCTTGTCCCACTCGGCCGGGTCGAGGGCGGCGTAGCGCAGTACGAAGGTCTGCCCGAGCCGACGCAGCCGCTGTTCGGCCTCGCGTACGTCCTCTTCGGAGAACGGCGCGAGGTCGGCGGCGGACATCAGCGCGCTCGCATGCCACTCGTCAGGCTGCGTCGGTACGCCGGCCAGCAGCGCCTCGACCTCGGCGAGGTGATCGACCATGTGGTCGCCGATCCGGCGGACCGCCTTGTGCGGGGTGAACGTCCGCCCGTCATCGGAGGTCAGCGGCTCACCGTCCCACGCCGGCCAGGTGACGACCAGCTTGAGCGACCGCTCCACCGCTTGCTCGACGAGCTCTCCAGGGTTCTCAGTCATGCCGCCGACGGTAAGCCCGTCATACTTCGGCGTCGGCCGAACTGATCCCGAGCCGACCCGCCAGCCGTTCCGCGTCGTACGGCGCGTGCACCTTCACGTCGTTGTCGAAGTACACGTAGGTATCGCACTTCCACGAGCGGATCTTCCGTGCCCAGCGGTCGAGCGACTTGTCGTCGTACCCGCTGACGTAGAGCTCGTCGGCGCCGTGCAAGCGGACGTAGGCGAAGTCCGCCGTGACGTCCTCGAACATCGGCCACTTGCCGGCCGTGTCGGCGCACACCACCGCGATGTCGTGCTCCCGGGCCAGGTCGACGAACTCCCTGTTCTTGAAGCTGTTGTGGCGTACTTCGATCGCGTACCTGATCGGGATGTCGACGGCACATTCGAGCAACGCGCGACCTTCCATCCGCTCATCGTGGCCCTTGGCAACCTCCGCCGCAGCAGACGTTGACCGCGGCAACTGAGCGAAGAAGGTGGTGCACCGCTCGGCGTCGTACTGGAAGTTCGGCGGTAGTTGCCACAGCACCGGACCGAGCTTGTTGCCGAGCGCAAGCACTCCGGAGGCGAAGAAGTTGGCCATCGGCGCATCCACGTCGGCCAGCCGCTTCATATGCGTAACGAAGCGCGGGCCCTTGACCGAGAAGACGAAGCCGTCCGGCGTCTCGTCGTACCAGCGCTGGTACGACGACGGCCGCTGGAGGGCGTAGAACGAGCCGTTCAGCTCGATCGAGTTCAACCGGCTGGACGCATACTCGAGCTCGGCGCGCTGCGGGAGGCCGTCGGGGTAGTAGACCTTGCGCCACGGCGGGTAGCGCCACCCGGAGATGCCGACCCTAAATTGAGTGTCCGGCCAGCGGGTCATCCCCTGATTATGGTCCCTGTGCAGATCGACCGCGGGGCGTACCCGGATGCGCAGACACCCTGGGAGGACCTGTCCTGGCGCTCCGCGGCCCTCGATTGGCTCGACCGGGAGCTCGAGGCACTAGGTGTCCGCGAGGCGGGCGAGCGCCGGGTGCGGCTTCGGCCGTGGTCGGTGATCGTGCGGGTCTGCGGTGAGCGTCCGATCTGGTTCAAGGCGACGTCGCCGGGCAGCGCGTTCGAGCCGGCGCTGGCCGAGGCGTTGTCTCGTTGGACGCCGGAACACGTGCTCACGCCGTACGCCGTCGACTGCGCCCGCGGGTGGTCGCTCCTCCCGGACGGCGGAGAGCTGCTGCGTGCGCAGACCTTGGATGCGCGGCACTGGGAAGAGGTGCTCGCGCAGTACGCCGAGCTGCAGCGGGCGCTGGTGCCGCGGGTCGATGAGCTGCTGCGTCTCGGCGTACCTGATGCTCGGGATCTGGTGCGGCTCTTCAACTCGACGGTGGCTGACAACCAGACGCTTGGTGTGGGGGATCGTGAGCGGCTGGAGGCGTTCCGGCCGCGGTTGGTGGAGTGGTGCGCTGAGCTGGACGGGTTCGGGATCGCTGCAACGCTCGATCACGCGGATCTGCACGACGGGCAGATCCTGGTCGCAGGCCCGGCGCGGTACACGTTCTTCGACTGGGGTGACGCGAACGTCGCGCATCCGTTCTGCAGTCTGCTCGTCGCGATCGACCGCGCGGCCGAGCAGCTCGGACCGGACGTCGTACCGCGGCTCGAGGACGCGTACCTGGAGCCGTGGACCGCGGAGCACCCGCGCTCGGATCTGCGCCGAGCAGCCACGCTCGCCCGCCGCCTCAGCCACCTCACCCGCGCCAGCTCCTGGGGCCGCCTCTTCCCCGCAACCACCCACATCGGCGACCCCGAGCGCGCCGCCGCGCTACTGCGACTCCTGGACTAGGTCGGGATCCAGGTGGGCCACCACGGTGGGACGTTGCCCGGGCAGGTGCCGGGTGAGCCGGCCGGGGTGCCTTGCCAGGAGAACAGTGCGAGGTCGGCGATCGCGATCGCGATGGCGGCTGCGATCAGCGAGAAGAGGAACGCCTTCCCGGCGTACCGGAAGACGATGGTGAACAGCACCAGGTTGACGATCAGCGCGAGCGGCAGTCCGAGGAACAGCAACGTCAGCCCGTTCGGCACGCTGCCGGTCACGTCGACATGACACGCCTTCCACGCCCGCGACGTCACCACGATCAGCCCGAACGCGGCCCCACCACCGACCACCACCGCAAGGAACGACTCTCCCTTGCTCCCCTTCGCAGCAAACGCCATGTATCTCACCGTAAGTGATCCACCTGGCCACTTCGGCGGTCAGACTGGCGTGTATGGACATCAAGCACCGGATGATCGTCTTCGACGCAGCCGACATCGAGACCGAGAGCGCGTTCTGGGCCGGCTTCCTCGACGGCACCGTCGAGAACTGGGGCGATCACTGGCGCGCGATCTGGGCCGACGGCGGATGGGCGCTGGGGGTCCAGCTCGCGCCCGATCACGTGCCGCCGGAGTGGCCTGACGGCGCGCCGCAGCAGATTCACCTCGACCTGTACTTCGAAGGTGTCGACGCACACACCGCCGCCCACGAGAAAGCCATCGCCCTCGGAGCGCGGCTCCTCAAACCCGCCGACGACCCCGCGGCCGCCCGCGGCGTCCAGGTGTACGCCGATCCCGCGGGCCACCCGTTCTGTCTCTGCTGGGTCCCCGCCTAGCCGTCCAGTGGGTGTAGATCCACCGGGGTGAGCACCCAGCGGAAGCCGTACTTCGGGCTCGCCGCACGGTCGACCTTGTCCGGTGCGAAGTACTCGCCGACCAGACTCAACAACCGCTCGTGGAACTCCGCGACCCGTTCCCCCGGCACCCGCCCGGCGTGCTCGCCCATGTCCTGCACGTACGCCGTCCCGAACATGCCGGCCGCCGCATCGGCGTACGCCTGGACGTAGTCCTGCGCACTCGTCCCGGGCAGCTCGGTCCTGCCTTCGTCGTCCGTCGTCGGGCTCGCGGCGAGCTCCGCCCCAGCCGGCGTACGCCGCCACACGCCGGCGTCCTCGACGACCCGACCTGTGTCGCGAAGCTTGCCGAGGTACCAGAGCACCCGCGCGTCCGTCACTTCGAGCCGGTTGGCGATCTCGCCCAACGCCCGCGGCTCCGCCAGCAACGTCACGATCCCGCGCGGCAACTCCGAGGCTTCCCATTCAGCTGTCATAGGACGTACCACTATCAGTCTGCTTTACGAGGTGGAAGCCACATGAACGTGGTCGCCTTGGTGAGGTCCTCCGGCTCGTGCGGTACGACGACCACCTGGTGCGGATCCTCGTAGAGGACGCGCCCCGGGGACGCGGAGGTGTAGCGCTCGCACGGAAGGTTGTGGGCGGCAAGGATCTTGAGGTAGCCGGGGATCGGCTCCAGCAGATGCCGGGCCGTCGGGATGAACCACGCGGCGGCGTGCGGATTGTCCTCGTAGATCGCCGGATCGACGCTCGACGGGTTCACGTACGTCGCGTCGTACCAGGCGTTCGTCGTACGCCGGAACTGCTCCTCCTCAGCACTCAGCCACCCGCGATTGCCCAGCATGTTCACCAGCCCGAAGATTCCGATCCGCCGACCGCGTCGATCGGGCACGGGGCTCTGGTACCGCACGTACGTCGCCATGCACGGATTCTCCCCGACCCTTGACCAGTCCCGCTTGTCAGGCATAGCCTGACAAGCGTTGTCAGGACGGACCTGACAAATCTCGGGAGGCAGGATGTCGGACAACCTGATGCGTTGCTCGTTCTGCGGCAAGGTCAAGGACGAGGTGGAACATCTGATCGCCGGCCCCGGCGTCTTCATCTGCAACGAGTGCGTCGGTCTCTGCGACCACTTGCTCAGCGGCAAGCCCGTGCCGAAGTTCCCACCCCTGGACGGCAAGAGCGATGAAGAACTCCTGGCCGACATGGCCCGCATCAACGCCTCCCACAGCCAGGTCGAAGCCGCCGTCCAGGACCGCGTACTCCGTCTCCGCTCCCGCTCCGTCACCTGGGCCCGAATCGGCGAATCCCTAGGAATCAGCCGCCAATCCGCCTGGGAACGCTTCTCCGGCGAAGAATGACCACGCACTCAGCCGACGAGACCACACCACCCGAACCCCGCCTGGCCGGCATCCGGGACCGATGGCTGAGTGCGGTGACCGCGGCTCTCGAGCACGATCCGTCGGTGGTCGGCGCTGCGCTGGTTGGGTCGCTGGGTGCGGGGCGGGCCGACGACTGGAGCGACGTGGATCTGTTGCTCGTTGTGGAAGACGAGCAGCTCGACGACTACGCGGTACCTGATCGCCTGCCCAGCGGACCCGGTCGCCGAGTGTTCGCGATCGATGCTCGCCACAACGGCCCGGTCGGCACACGAGCGGTCAGCGCGCAGTACGTCGTGGACGGCCTGCCGCTCTGGGTCGACTGGTACATCCATCCCGTCTCGCGGGCGACCTGGCCACCCGACAGCACCGTGATCTTCGACCGACGTGGCATCAACCGATCCCTCTCGGAGTACAGCGGCGACCTCGAGTCCGCCACGCACAAGACCCCGGACGAGCACGACGCGCTGCGGCTCGCGCTCATCCCGATCGCGGCCAAGCAGCTCGCCCGCAACTCAGCCGACGCACCGCGCACGATCGAGTTCCTCGGCGGCGACCCCGAGGGCACCTGGTCCGACCACCTCGCCGCGCTGCGCCAACTCCTCACCCAGTTCGACCCGCTGACCCACCCGGAAAGCCTCGCCGCCGCCAGTGCCTACCTCGACCTCCTCGAGACCCCGCATTAGCCTCCGTGCCCGTGAGTGCCGGTTAGGGTTTTGGGTTGTGGGTGAGAGTCGGGTTGATACGGGGCGGGTTCGGGCGGCTCGTGGGTTTATAGATCCGGTGTTTCTGGATACGCCGCAGTACCGGTGTGAGGCGTTGGAGGGGGAGCTTGGGTGTGGGGTAAGTATCAAGCTCGAGACGGCGAATCCGGTGCGCAGCTTCAAGGGGCGCGGGACCGAGCTGGTTGCGAGTCAGCTGGCTGAGGCGGGGGCGCGGGCGGTTGTTTGTGCGAGCGCGGGCAACCTCGGGCAGGCGCTCGCCTGGTCCGGTCGGCGGCGCGGGCTTGACGTCACCGTGGTGGCTTCGCGGTTCGCGACCAAGGCGAAGCTTGATCGGATTCGTGCGCTGGGAGCCGAGTTGGAGCTTGTCGACGGCGACCACGAGCTGGCGCGTGAGCGGGCGGCGGCGATCGCGCAGTACGAAGGAATTCGTCTGCTCGAAGACAGCCTCGACCTCGAGACCTGTGAGGGTGCGGCGACGATCGGGCTCGAGCTGATGGAGGGTACGCCGACGTTCGACACCGTGCTGATCGCGCTCGGAGGCGGAGCGATGGCGACCGGCGTGGGTCAGGTGGTGAAGGAGCTTGCGCCCGAGATCGATGTGATCTGCGTACAGCCGCACGGCGCGCCGGCGTTGACCCGCTCGTGGCACCAGCGCCGCGTGATCACCACCGAGTCGACCAACACCATCGCCGACGGAGTGGCCGGCCGCTTCCCGATCCCGGAGGTCCTGGACGACCTGCTCCTTGTCGCCGACGACGCCGTACTCGTGCAAGAGCAGTCGATCATCAACGGCATGCGCCTGCTCTACAACCAGGCCGGCCTCATCGTCGAACCCTCCGCCGCACTCGGCCTTGCCGCGGTCCTCGAAGACCCGACCCGCTTCGCCGACCGCCACATCCTCACGATCATCTGCGGCAGCAACGTCGACCTACCCGCGTACCACCGCTGGATCGGCCTGCAGGGCGGGTGACGGTGCCGCCATGAGTTGGCGGGCGCGGTGGGCGACGACGAGGGTGCTGACGATGTCGGCAACGAAGACGAGGTGCAGGACGGCGTGGAGGGCGCAGAACCTCGGGGTGATGGCTCGGTGGCGCATCAGTAGGGCGAGCATCGTCAGGCCGTAGACCGAGGTTGGCAGCATCATCAGGTACGTCGTGATGACGGCCCAGACGAGACCGGTCGTGCCGAACGCGCCGAGGAACACCAGCGCGCCGGGACCGAGCAGGATCAGCGTCCCGCGGGTGGCGACGATCGGGAGGAATGTGGTCGCGAGTACGGCGATCGCGCAGAGGACGAAGTTCTGGACGAACAGCGGGATCAGGGCCAGCTTGACGATCCGGGCCGACCGCCGCAGAGCGTCGAGGTCGTCGGTCAGCAACAGCCGTACGGCGGTCCGGAACGTGGCCAGCGGCACGACCGGCACAAGCACCAGCAGGACGAACTCCACCGGCGATGCGATCGTGAGCACGTAGATCGCATCGCGGACGAACGTCCCGGGCGGATCCAGCAGCCAGAAGATCGCAACGCAGGCGAGCCAGACGACGGCGACCGACGAGCCCGCGATGAGGACGCCGGCCAGCAGGTTCCTCGAGAGCGTCCCGGCGCGGCGGGTGGCGCCGAGGCGGTCCCGAGCGACCTCGACCACCGCGATCGTGCTGGGGACATCGACGACGAACAGGAACTGCAGCACCAGATTCAGGCCGAAGAAGATCCGCCCGATCTGATCGTTCCGCTTCATCAGCAGCAGGCACGCCACGCCGTACGCCGACGTCGGCAGGAGCACGACGTACGTCAGGATCACGAACAGCACCGCGACGAGGAATCCGTCGAGACCGAGCCGGTCCCGGTCGTTGACTCCGACGATCGCGACGACTTCGGTCAGTGCGACGAAGTTGAGCAGGAAGTACGGGACGGCGACGAGCTTCACGAAGTTCGCCGACTCCTGAGCGGCGCCTAAATCGCCGCGCCGGGTCAGCCGCGTGGCATCGGCGACGGCGATGAGCGCGAGGACTAGGTACATCACGAACCATGCGCCGAGGACGGCGTACACGATGGGCAGGTCGCCCGAGTCGATTCTGAACGGCCACTCCGGCCCGATGCCCAAGGCAACGGCGGCCATCAGTACCGCGCCCACGATAAACCCCGCGCCAAGCAACTTGGCCGGCCCCGTGATGCTCCCCATGCCCAGCATCCTCGCGGCTGAGCAGGTCATCTCACTTGACTAGTGCTGCCACCCAGGCGTCGTGGTGCTCGGCAATGTACGCGGCGGCCGGGCCCCAGTAGTCGCCGTGGCCCTCGTCGTAGAGGCGTGCCCATGGTTGTTCGCCGGTCTCGTGGCCGCGGATCAGCAGGTCGTACATGCCGCGCGTGCGGGCCGCGATCCGCGCCGGAAAGGCGCGGCGCTGTTCCGGGTCGAGGCCGTAGCCGTCCACGAGTGCGCGCAACCGCGGGCCGTCGACGTCCACCGCGCCTCCCGCGACGAACGGGAGGAACGCGGTTGCGGCGTACCCGAGATCCCAGAGTCGCGACGAGGGGCCGGCGTTGTCCCAGTCGATGAAGACCCAGCGCTCGTTGTTGCGGACCAGGTTCCAAGGCGCTAGATCGTTGTGACAGATCAGGTCGCCGCCGGCCGGGTCGGGGACGAGCACGTTCCAGGCGGTGTCCGAAGGCGGCTCGAAGCTCTCGAGAGCGTCGTGCAGCTCGCGAATCAGCCGACCGACACGGTGCAGCTCATCCAGGGTCGACGGCGGCATTGCGTGTGCGAGTTCTCCATGTACGTACTCGAGGACGTGTCGTCCCCTGTCGTCACGCCCGTACGTACGCGGCGCACCGTCGAACTGCCGCTCGGCGAGGAACTCGAGCACAGCCTCAACCCCAGCCGTCTGCGGAAGCGCCGGCTTCCGCACGGTCGCCCCGACCCGAACAACCCGATCCGCAACATTCCCGCCCGTCAGCACCTCTTCGCGCTCCACCCCAACATCCTGCCGGACTTATGCTCCACCGGCACGGCATTAGTCAGTTGCGCCGGGCAACTAATCGGACTAGGCCGAGGGATTGGGCGGCGTCGGTTCGGAGCATTTGGGCTTCTTCGCGGCCTGGCTCGCCGGCGTCCTGGTCGCAGGCTTCGTTCCATTGGAGCCAGTCGTGCCAGCCGTTGGGGAGTTGGTCGGCGAGGTCGACGGTGACCAGGCCGGTCTTCTCCCAGTGGCGGCGCCACCACGCCGGGCTGTGCCAGGCGCAGAAGTCCCATTTCCAGTACGGCGCGAGGTGCGGCGGCGGAAGCGTCTCGTACTCCGCGACCAGGCCCGGCTGGATGATGCCGAGCTGACCGCCGCGTTTCACGAAGCGTGAGTAATAGCCGAGGTACAGGTCGTCGGTGCCGAAGTAGTGGTACGCGCCGATGCTGACGAGCGCGTCGAAGAAGTCCTCGGCGAAGGGCAGGGCGTGGGCCTCGGCGTGGATCGGGTGGACCTGGTCTTCGAGCTGAGCGTCGGCGACGCGGCGCAGGTTCTCGTCGGGCTTGATCCACAGGTCGGTCGCCCACACCTCAACGCCGTACTCCTTGGCCAGAAAGATCGAGCTGAGCGCGGCGCCGCACCCCATGTCGAGCACCCGCATCCCGGGCTCGAGCGCCATGACCTCCCCCAGCGCCTCCGCCTGCCAGACAGGGTTGGGCCCCATCCCGCCGTCAACCATCCAGCGGCCCGAGTACGCCGCCGACCGCGGGTAGCGCTCGTTCTTCAGCAGCACGTCCAGCTCGGCATCATCCATGCGACCGCAGTCTCCGAGACCGGTCACGCTCAGGCAACCGGATATTCGCGCGCCCGGTAGCGTGCCGTGGATGCACGAGCCGCCGCCCGCCAGACCGCTCGGCCCTGACGCCGCAGGCCAATGGGTCCGCCGCTGGACATCGCCCGAGTGGACGCAGGCCGCGGACGCCTGGGTCGGTTGCCGACTCGCCGAGCTTGGCCGCCGGATCAGCGGCGTACCCGTCACCTACCGGGCCCGCTTTTGGTCCGTCGTACGGTGCTATCCGACCGTCGAGGGCCTGGTCTGGTTCAAGGAGAACAACCCCGGCCATCCGTACGAGGCCGCGCTGGTCGCCGCGCTGGCCCGGCTCGCGCCGTACGACGTCATCGTGCCGCTCGCGGTGGATCACGAACGCCGGTGGCTGCTCACGGATGATCAAGGTACGACGCTCACGCATGCCGAGGTCGCCGATCAGCGGGTCCGTTGCAGCGTCGTACGCGCGCTGGCCCGCCTCCAATGCGCCGTCCTCGGCCGTCTCGACCCGACCGCGTACGACGGGATCGTCGAGCTCGCACCCCACGCCGCTGGAGACCGCGTGCGCGCCGTGGCGGAGGAGTGGGCGCCGTTGCGGTTCGACCCGGAGCTGTTGCGACGAGTCGCGCGCGCCGCCGACGTACTGGACCGGCGAACCGCGTCCGTCAGCGACACCGTCCCGCTCGACCTGGAGATCAACGACATCTACCCGGCGAACATCTTCGCCGACCGCTCGACCGGCGTACTCCGCCCGCGCTTCTTCGACTTCGGCAACGCCCTGTGGGCCCACCCGTTCGTCTCCCTGCACGGCTTCCTCGACGCAGTCGCCGACTGGACCCGCGCCCCGCTACCCGGCCCGGACCGCGACGAACTGTTCACCACCTACCTCACCGTCTGGCGCGACCACCTGGACGCAGACCCCGACGTACTCCGCTCCGACCTCACCGCCACCCAGCCCCTGACCAACGTCCACCGCCTCGTCTCCTGGCACCGCCTACTCCCCCACGCCGACCCCCTCGAACTCCGCGCCCGAGCCGAAATCCCCCACTCCTACCTCACCGCAATCACGGCGCTGGCGGAGTCTCGCGATGGTGAACTAGGCGAGTGACGGAGCATTTCGGCGTCTACGCCGTCTGGCGGCAGGAAGAGCGGATCGTTCTCGTGCGAAAGGCGCGCGGCCCGTACGACGGACTTCTGGACCTGCCGGGTGGTTCTCCCGAGCCTGGCGAATCCGAGGTCACGACGCTCCGGCGCGAGCTGCGGGAAGAGTGCGGGGTGGAGCTTGTCCGGGTGGTCGACGGAGCTGCGTTCGAGTTGCAGGTCGACCAGGACTCGTCCGGTCAGCCCATCGACTTCACGCATTCGGGGGTGATTTCGCGGGTGGAGGTGGCGGGCGACGTCGTACACGGGATCGTGGCGGAGGATGTTGGAGGGGTGGTGCTCGCGACAGCGGACGATGCCCGGATGTTCTCGCCATTGGTCGTCGAAGCACTCCGCCGGTTTCCGGAGCTCGATCCTCGCCCCGGGGCAGGGTGATTCGGACGTGTCGTGAGGCGAGAGAAGATTCTTCGGGGTGTTGTCGATCTGGGGGTTTGTCGTTCGACCTGGGGGTAGTGCGGGCCGGGAGGCGGTTCGTGGGACGAGGAGAGCGCGATGGCGAAGTACATGCTGATCATGCGGGGTACGGACGAGTCGAACGCGGCGGTGATGGCTGGGTTCGAGGAGTTGGCGGCTTCGACGTACCAGTTCATCGAGGAGTTGATGAAGGCCGGGGTGTTCATCGCCGCGGAGGGGCTGGACGACGCGGCGGAGAGTGTCGTGATCGACTTCAGCGGCGAGGCGCCGGTGGTGACGGACGGGCCGTACGGCGAGACGAAGGAGCTGTTCGGGGGCTACTTCATGCTCGATGTCGCGTCGAAGCAGGAGGCGGTCGAGTGGGCCAAGCGGCTTCCGTCTGTCGCCGGCTCGAAGATCGAGGTACGCCGGGTCGCGGGCGAGGACGAGCGGCCACCGGGCCACGAGGAGCAGGCGGCGGTCGGGTCCGATTGACGACGAGGCGTTCTGATGGATGCGGCGGATGTCGAGGCGGTCTGGCGGATCGAGTCGGCGCGGATTGTTGCCGCGCTGACCCGGTTCACCGGCGACTTCGCGCTGGCCGAGGATGCTGCGCAGGAGGCGGTGGCCGAGGCGTTGGTGTCGTGGCCGCGCACCCCGCCGGACAGCCCGGCCGGCTGGCTGATGGCCACGGCCCGGCGCCGGGCGATCGACGCGATCCGCCGCCGTACTGCGCTGAAGGACCGGTACGCGATGCTGGCAGCCGACCCGGTCGTCGACGAGGACATCGACCCGGACCGCATCGACGACGACGTTCTCGCGCTCATGTTCATCAGCTGCCATCCGGTCCTCTCGCCCGAGGCCCGGGTGGCGCTGACCTTGCGCCTGGTCGCCGGGCTGTCGTCCGAGCAGATCGCCCGCGCGTTCCTGGTGCCGGTGCCGACGGTGCAGGCCCGCATCACCCGGGCGAAGAAGACGATCGCGGCAGCCGGCGTACCGTTCGAGCTGCCACCGGCCGACGAGCGCCGCGAGCGGCTGGGCGGCGTACTCAGCGTCGTCTACGTGATCTTCACCGAGGGCTCGACGGCGACGTCCGGTGACCTTCTGGTACGCCGGGACGTCGCGTACGAGGCGATCCGCCTGGCCCGCACCCTGGCCGCGCTACTGCCCGACGAGCCGGAGGTCCACGGTCTGCTCGCGCTGTGCGAGCTGACGGCCGCGCGCTTCCCGGCCCGCACTGGCGCCGATGGTTCGCCGATCTTGCTCGAGGACCAGGACCGGCAACGATGGGACTTCTCGGCGATCCAGCGCGGGCTGGAGGAGCTGGCCAAGGCGTCGGTTCGCGGGCTCGGTCCGTACGGCCTGCAGGCCGCGATCGCCGCCGTACACGCGTCGGCTCCATCCGTGGAGGCAACCGACTGGGACCGGATCGTCCTGCTGTACGAGGCCCTCGGCCGCGTCGCGCCCTCGCCGATCGTCGAGCTCAACCGCGCCGTCGCCGTTGCGATGGCGTCCGATCCGGCTCAAGCCCTGGCCTTGGTCGACGAGCTGATCGCCTCGGACCGGCTCCCCGGCTCGCATCTCGTTCCGACCGTACGCGGCGAACTCCTCACCCGCCTCGGCCGGCTCCGCGAGGCCCGCGCCGAGCTGGAATTGGCAGCCCGCCTCTGCACCAACGACCGCGAACGCTCAGTACTACTGAACAAAGCAGCAGCCCTGGACTGACCAGCTATTCGCCCGTGGCGCCGTCGATGCGCTCGCGGAGGAAGTCCGCGTGGCCGTTGTGGCGTGCGTACTCCTCGATCATGTGCAGGTAGATCCACCGCAGCGTGTAATCCTCACCCGGGCTGACCGCGTCGAGGCTGAGCCCCGCCACCGCCGTACGTGACCGGGCGACACTCGCCTGATAGCTGGCCAGGTCGTCCGCGGCCCGCGTGATGTCGACGATGTCGCCGCTGTTCCTCGAGCCGGGCACGTAGTCCCAGAAGTAATGGTGGTCCGGCTGACCGTCGTACGCGTGGAACCACGCCTCAACGCCGGACAGATGCCGGACGAGCCCCAGCAGCGACAGCGTCGAGGGCGGCACCGACCGCACCGCGAGCTGCTCCGGCGTCAGCCCGCCACACTTCTGCAGCAACGTCGTGCGCTGAAACTCGAGCCGGTCATCAAGAGCAGACCGCTCGTCAACCGGGTTGATCGGTGGCTCGACCCGCTCGGGCATGCTCCATGTCGCCATGCCGGCGACATTACGTCCGCCCCAACCTCCCGGGCCACCGAGTTAGGCACTGACCTATGGGACGTACACGAGATAGGGGCGAAATCGGAACGCCGTCTCGCCTTCCTCGGCGACCGCGACCTCGAGGACGAGGTCGCTGCGACCTTCCTCGGCAGTCCAGAGGTCGACGAGACAGTCCCAGTGGTTGCCTTGCCACATCGCGACCGAGGTGTCCCATGCGGCCTCAGGCAGCTCGGTCAGAGTGACCGATCCATAGTTCGTGACAACTTCACGGCATTGGTCCGAGACAGCTTCTGAGATCGGATCAACGTTCTCGATGCCTTCGCCGATGCGGGCGTCTCCGCGCACGATGGAGCGGACGATCTCGCCGAGGACGTCCCGCCAAGCATGCGGTACGGGAGTCTGGACTTCGTCCTTGAGGGGCATCACTTCCGCGGCCATCTGAAAAAGGGTAGTGCGGACGGGGGACAATCGATGGGTGAAGAAGTCTGAGGTCGAGCCCGTGGTTGCGCGCAACCGGAAGGCTGCGCATGACTATCAGCTGGGCGAGTCCTGGGAGGCGGGGATCGTGCTGGAGGGGCCGGAGGTCAAGGCGCTCCGGGCCGGGCGGGCCTCGCTGGTCGGCGGATTCGCCCAGATCGAGAACCGGGAGATCTGGCTGCACGGCGTACACATCCCGCAGTACTCGCAGTCCCGCTGGTTCAACGGCGGCTCCCGCCGCAAGCGCAAACTGCTGCTGCACCGCGCCCAGATCGACAAGATCGAGCGCAAGGTCAACGAGAGCGGCCTGACGATCGTCCCGGTCCTCCTGTACTTCAAGGACGGCCGCGCGAAGGTCGAGATCGCCCTTGCCCGCGGCAAGAAAACCTGGGACAAGCGGCACGCCCTCGCCGAACGCGAGGCGACCCGCGAGGCCGAGCGCGCCCTCCAGCGCCGCCTGAAAGGCCGCTCCGACTGATCCTCGCCATTTGTTAGCGTGCGCCGATGGAACCCCTGGACCTCGCGACCTGGCCGCCGGCACCGATCAAGACCGAGCGCCTCGTACTGCGTGAGTCCGAGGCACGCGACCGTACGACGTTCATCGACCTGCTCGCCTCACCCGAGGTCAACGAGTACCTCGGCGGCCCCCGCCCACGCACCGAACTCGAACGCGAGCTTCCCACGATCCCCGAGCGCTGGCCCGGCAGCTTCGTCGTCGAACTCGACGGCGCCATGATCGGCCACATCCTCCTCAGAAGAGCAACCACCCACCGCCGCCCCGCCGCCACCGGCAAGGCCGACCTCGGCTACCTCTTCCTCCCACACACCTGGGGCGCCGGCTACGCCACCGAAGCCTGCACCGCCGCCCTCACCTGGTTCGACCAGACCCTCCCCGGCGAACCCATCATCCTCACCACCCAATCCGCCAACACCCCCTCAATCCGCCTAGCCACCCACCTAGGCTTCACCGAACTAGAACGCTTCGAAGCCTGGAACACCGAACAATGGCTCGGCCTCCGCCCGCCCGCCGAGCAGCGAAGATGACGGCACGTTCAGCGAGGATCGCTCACGCCCTGCAGGTTGCGCACGAGCATCGGATCATGACCGCTCCCGCCACCGCGACAGCCATACGTGAGGCAACCGACGAAGACTGGGCCTGGCGCATGCTCCTCCAGGGTTGCGATCATCTGCGACTACTCCTCTCCCGCCGCGACGGCTCCGAAGCCGCCTGGGAAGCAGCACCAGGCCCGACCGGTCACACCGGTTTCGACACACTCCTCGCCGCCCTGGCCGCCCACGAATTCCAGGCCGCCGGCAGAGAACCACCCAGGTCGATCCGCTCCCGAACCCCGTGGGTTCCCAAGCACCCATTCCTGGACCAGGCCGAGATCATCGAGCAAACACCCGACTACCTGGCAAGGCTCAACGTCTTCGTCCCCAACCGCGACCTGACAACGGCGTGAGTGGGACGCGGATCGTCCGCCCTGACTCAGCCAGGCGAGTGCGCGGCGATGTCTACTTACGACCCGCTGCCGACTGCACCACTGACTTCCTCGGCAAGGTCTCGGCCCGGCGTACGGTGGCCGGCCGCATCTCCGGAGTGATCCACGACGTCGACTCGTACCCGGCCTTCGTCGACAACGTCCACCACGGGAACAAAGAAGACACCGCGCACCGCCATCATGTGGGAACCAGGAGGCGTCGCGTACGTCTACCTGATCTACGGGATCTGGCACCAGTTCGCTGCCGTCGTAAACCAGGCCGACATCCCAGACGTAGTCTTCATCCGGGCCGTCGACCCCGTAGAAGGCATGGACCTAATGGCCGCCCAATGGGACAACCCCACCCCACCACCGCCCTGGCCAACTCCCCAGGCAAGCTCTGCAAGTCCTTCCAAATCACCAAAGCCCTGTACGGCGCAGACCTCACCGGCGAAGACCTGTTCCTCGATGACTGGGGCTTCCCGGTCACCCCACCGGACATCCACACCACCACCCGCATCGACCTCAATCCCCACCACGACGGCCACGCCACACCCCTCAGACACCACCTCACGCCTACGAGAGATCAGCCCGACACCGCAGGCACGGAGTAGCCAGCACCGGGTCGGTTAGCAGCCTCATCGGCTCGCGCCACGTCACGGCGCTTCACATGAATCGCAAACTGGTGGCGCTACCGAAACCTCGACTAGCTCCCTGCCGCCACGAGCGATACACCACACAGCTGGCAGTCACGTGCCCGACTTGGGCGATCGTCGGGGTCGGGCTCGGTTCACACCGAAAGCAGCGCGAGGCACACGATCCCGACAATCAGTACAACCTGACCGGCTCTCGCCCGCCGGTACTCACCGTTGCTAAGTGCCTGGTATCCGTGCTCCCGCTCAACCAGGTCCGTTGCGATCAGCAGAGGCCGACCGAGCGTGCCGATGATTGCAAGCAGATACACGCCGGCCGCGGCCCACGCAGACATCGCCAGCGGATCTCTGACGATCGAGCCTCTCAACAAACCCAGCGGAGCCAACGCGCACCAAGCACCCGCGACCACGCCGGCCAAGCCCTTGTGTGACCGGGCGACAGGATCGACGGCGATCAGCAGGCACACCAAGGCGAGCATCGCACCCATAGCGGCCAGGCCAAGCTCATTGTTGCCCAGTGCACTGTTGATCATGATGCTCGATTGTCCGATGTTCGCTGGTGTGATCTTGGAGGTCTCCACCAGCACCGCAAGTGACTGTCTGAGAGCGCCTACACCATGGCCGATGATCCGGGTTCGTGGCGAACGGTCCCCGATCACCTCAAGATGCGCGCCTAATCAACCTTGACTAGACGTTTCTTCCTCGTGTACTTTGGCCAAGTAGTCAAACTGGACTAGTCTCTGCCAAGCCGTTCGCAACACGGGAGAAGGAAGCGAACCCATGGGAAAGCTCGCGATCGAGACGAGAGGGTTGAGCGGAGGTGGGCGTGTGTCGGCGACGAAGCTCCTGGTACTCGGTATCGTGCACCTCTCCGGCGGCGCGCATGGCTACCAGGTGCGGTCCGAACTACAGAGCTGGGGTGCGGAGAGTTGGGCCAAGATCAAGCCCGGCTCGATTTATCACGCGCTGAAGAAGGCGGCGGCCGATGGCCTCCTCACCGAACACGCCGAGCCGGGCAACTCCGGGCCGGAGCGCGTTCTGTACCGCGCGACAGCTCGGGGACGTGACGAGATGGTCGAACTGGTCCGCGACGGTCTGCGGCGCACCCACGACCCGGACATGCTCAACGCGTCCATCGCCATGTTGCCCATGCTGACCAGGACAGATGCCATCGCGCAGGTTAACGAGCGGGTCGCGCGCCTGGAAGCGGAGCTCGTAGTGCAGGCCGAGTGGCGGGAGCACCCCAATAGGGACGCCCCCGAGCACGTCCGCGATCAGGCAGAACTGTGGGCGGGACAGGCACGCACCGAACTGGAGTGGGCGAAGAGCCTGAGCAAACGACTGTCCGACGGCGCCTACACCATGGCCGATGATCCGGGTTCGTGGCGAACGGTCCCCGATCACCTCAAGATGCGCGCCTAATCAACTTGACCAGAAAGTTTCGTCCTCGTCCGCTCTGGCCAAGTAGTCAAACTTGACTAGCTCACCAATCCGTTCGCAACACCGAGAGAAGCAACACCGAGAGAAGGAATCGAACCCATGAGAAAGCTCGCGATCGAGACGAGAGGGTTGAAGAAGAGCTTCGGCACGACCCACGCGGTCGCCGGTGTGGACCTGGCCGTGAGCGCCGGGGGCGTGTACGGCGTGCTCGGTCCGAACGGGGCGGGCAAGACCACCACGATCCGCATGCTGGCCACGCTCCTGCGCCCCGACGCCGGAGAGGCGCAGGTGCTCGGCTACGACGTCGTGCGTGACGCCCGGGCGGTGCGGAGCAGGGTGGGCCTCACCGGGCAGTTCGCGTCGGTCGACGACGACCTCACCGGGGCGGAGAACCTGTTGCTGCTCGCCAGGCTGCTCGGCTACTCACGCCGCCGAGGCAGGGAGCGGGCGGCCGACCTGCTCGACGCGTTCGGTCTTGCCGAGGCGGCCGACCGGCAGGTGAAGAAGTACTCCGGCGGGATGCGCAGGCGCATCGACATCGCGGCGAGCCTGGTCGTCACCCCCGAACTGATCTTCCTCGACGAGCCCACGACCGGGCTCGACCCGCGCAGCAGGAACCAGGTCTGGGAGATCGTCAGGGGCATGGTCGCCGAGGGCGCCACCGTGGTGCTGACCACGCAGTACCTCGACGAGGCCGACCAGCTGGCCGACCGGATAGCGGTGATCGACCACGGGAAGGTCATCGCCGAGGGCTCGAGCGGCGAGCTCAAGGCGTCGGTCGGCGCCGGCTCGCTGCACGTACGGCTACGTGCGCCCGAGCAGCGGGCCGAGGCAGAGCGGGTCCTCGCCGGCGTCCTCGAGGTGCCGGCTGAGCCGTCCGCTGACCCGGCCGCGCTGTCCGCGCGGGTCTCCGACCCCGAGCGGGTCGCCCGTTCCCTGGCCGAGCTGTCCCGCAGCGGCATCGACGTCACCGAGTTCGCGCTCGGTCAGCCGAGCCTGGACGAGGTGTTCCTCACCCTGACCGGACACGCCGCCGAGGAGACACCCGAGGAGGATGCCGCATGACCGCCACGTCCGCGGAGCAGGCGTCGGCGCCGGTCACTGAGGACGCGCTGCGCAGCGTGCTGTTGGCCGGTGAGCGGCCGTCTCGCCCCGGCCCGGTGCGCACCTCGTTGACATTCGGCTGGCGCGCTCTGCTGAAGATCAAACACGTCCCGGAGCAGCTCGTCGACGTGACCATGTTCCCGATCATGTTCACACTGATGTTCACCTACCTGTTCGGTGGCGCGCTCGCCGGGTCGACTCAGGAGTACCTGCAGTTCCTGCTGCCCGGGATCCTGGTGCAGGCGAACGTCATGATCACCATGAACACCGGCATAACGCTGAACACCGACATCCAGAAGGGGGTGTTCGACAGGTTCAGGTCACTTCCGGTGTGGCGACCGTCGCCGCTGGTCGGCGCCCTGCTCGGCGATGTGATGCGCTACTCGATCGGGTCGGCGATCGTGATCACGCTCGGACTGGTCCTGGGGTTCCGGCCGGAGGGTGGCGCCGTCGGGGTGGTGCTCTCGGTGGTGCTGCTGCTGGTGTTCTCGTTCTGCCTGTCGTGGCTGTGGACGATGCTCAGCCTGATCCTGCGCACGCCGAACTCGGTGGCGGGGGTCAGCATGATGGTGATGTTCCCGCTGACGTTCGGGAGCAACATCTTCGTGGACCCGAAGACGATGCCCGGGTGGATGCAGGCGGTCGTCGAGGTCAACCCGATCACCCACCTGGCGACCGTGGTACGCGGCCTGATGCACGGCTCGGTGCCCGCCGGGGAAATCGGCTGGGTGCTCGTCTCGTCAGCGCTGCTCGTCGCGGTCTTCGGTCCCATCACCATGGTCCTCTACCGCAACAAGAAGTAGATGCCGCTCCCGCGAGCACTTGGTCGAATCAACTCCGACAACCCGGCCCATTCGGCCAACGCCATCACCGGTACCAGGCCCGGACACGACGAGGAGAGCCGAATGAGCACCATCCCCAAGAACAACTCGGCAACCGTTGCGCACGCGCTCGGGCGGGCGAGCAGCATCGGGGTCTGGATTCTGCACGTCGTGCTTGCGGCGGTAATCGCCGGCGGCGGAATCTCGAAGCTGGCCGGCGACCCGGTCATGGTGGACATGTTCGCCGTCATCGGGGCTGGCCAGTGGCTCCGGTACCTGGTCGGAGCGCTGGAGGTCGCGGGAGGGGTTGGACTTCTGATCCCGGCTCTGGCGGGCCTGGCCAGTCTTGGGTTGGCGGCATTGCTGACCGGTGCTGTGATCACCGATCAGTTCGTGCTCGAGCAGAGCCCTTGGCTGCCGCTCGCCTTACTCGTCGTGGCGGCCGTGATCGCAAGGACGCGGTGGTCGCGCACCGAGGCCGTCGTCGGCACGCTGCTCAGGCGCTGAGACAAACCTCTCGAACGGAGATGTGAGATGAACGAGATGGCCTTTCGCGTGACATCAAACGATGGCACCACCATCGCCTACGACCGGAAGGGAAGCGGTCCGGCCGTCATTCTGGTGGGCGGAGCACTCGACGAGGGGGTGGAGAACGCTCCCTTGGCGCCGGCTCTCGCCGAGCACTTCACGGTCTACAACTATGCCCGTCGGGGACGCGGCGCGAGCGGCTTCACCGAGCCGTACGCCGTGGAAAGGGAGATCGAGGACCTGGATGCGTTGATCGCGGAGGCGGGCGGCTCGGCACACCTGTTCGGGGCGTCCTCTGGTGGCGCGCTGGCGCTGGAAGCGGCCGCGGCCGGGTCAGTCATCGACACGATCGCCGTGTGGGAGGTGCCCTACGCGGTCGGGGACGACATACGCCCACGATTCGAGGAGTACGTCGCGGACACCCGACGCGCCTTCGACGCCGGGCGAGACGAGGAGGTTCTCGAACTGTTCATGCGCTTGAGCGGCGCCTCCGACGACAACATCGCGGCCAGGAAAGCGGCAGGCAAGCAGACGGCGCATTGGGCGGATTCGGTCGCCCTCGCGCCCACGCTGGTCCACGACAGCGTCTTCCTCAACCGCTACCAATTGCCGGCCGATCGACTGGCAACGGTCACCCAACCGGTCCTGGTCACCACCGGAGGGCCGATCACGGTCCCTTATATGGCAGGCCTGCCCTCGGACTTCTTCGACCGCGCAGCCGACGAGCTTGCAGACCAATTACCCCACGCTCAACGGGAGACCCTCGACGGGCGGGATCACGTCGTCGATCCACAGACCGTCGGCCCGCTGTTGCTACGGTTCTTCAGCAGCGAACGCTGAGGGGCCTGCGAGGTGTTGCGGGAAGACCGATTAGGCACCGCGCACGCAGATCTTCGTCGCGCCAGCGACACCGGGGCGGACAGGTGGTGTCGAGGTTGATGTCGTCGGCGGCATCACAGGCCTGGTCCTGGGCGTGCTCGTCACCAACGTCTTCGTCACCACGCAAGGCCGGGCCGTCGTACTGACCTGGGCTTCAGTGGGACTCGACCGGGCCTACTCGCTGCTCATCGGCTCCGTCGCCAGTGGTCATAGCTAGCTGCCCACGGAGCCGATCGCCGTACAGCAGCCCGACGATGCCCATGTCCTTCGGCATCCCCAGTTGCTTGGCCTTCCGCCATCCGGATCGGACACCTGCCGCCGACGATCAGCGGGACGCCACCTCGCAGTCCCAGTACGGCGGCAGGTCGGCTGGTGCCCACGACGGGTCGGGACGGAAGTCCGTGTACTGGCCGTCGAACGGAAACCGGCCCGCCTCGATGTCACCGGTGATGCGCTCGCCGGCGGCGCGGATGCGGTCCGCCTCGGCTGCCGTCCAGTACGCCGGATGACCGATCCGCTCGTCCAGCTCGTCCTCGTCTTTCAGCGACCAGCTGCGATCGGGCGCGACCAGGATGTCGAGCGCGTGATCGAGGATGTCGGTGCCTGCCGACCAGCGACGTACGGGCGACTCCAAGTTCACGTACCAGCCTTCGAACCGCATCTCCAGGTCGAAGAACCACCACACCGAATGGTCGGCCCCGGGCTCGGTGCGGATCAGCACGTGCCGGCCTTCCCACTGCCGCGGCCACAGCATGGACGGCGTACGGTCGCGCTCTGCCAGCGACATCTTCCGGATCAACGCACCGTCCCGAGTACCGCGCAGCATGCAATCCGATCCAGCCGCAGTCCACGTGAGCAGCGCCTCCGCATCGTCCCGCACGACCCGCGTGGTCTGCACCGCCGCGATCATCCCGTTCAGGTGAACGTCGCGACGAGCAATCGACCGACCAGGAGCAAAGAACATCGAGCCAGAGTACGGCCGATCCACGGGCATCTAGGCAGTGCATGGGCGCCCCGTCGTCCATCGCTGTGCACCCGCATCTCGACACGGTGTTGCACTCCCCGTTCGCTGCCTGTCGCGACGTCCTCGCGTGGTGATGCGCGACCCAGGTCGGTGCGGTCTTGCTGAGCCCAATCTCACCTATCGTCATGATGACCACGGATAAGACGTTTGCAGTCGTCACGCGACTACCTGCTGATCCAGACCGTGCTCGGCCCGACGGAGCGTTGAGCTACAGAGCATTTAGGCATGAGAGGAGCGCCGGGTGGGGAATGAAGCCGTTGGTTCGAGTTCGACACGGCTGATTACTTTGCGAGGCAACAGCGGGTCGGGGAAGTCGGTGGTGGCCGCCGCCATCCGTGCCGCGCGCCCATCCGGCACGGTTGCCATCCTCGGCCAGGACGTCATCAGGCGCGACATCCTGGGAACCGGGGAAGACGCAGGAGGCCACCCGATCGGGCTCATCGACCTTGCCGCGCGATACCTCCTCGATCGAGGCTTCGACGTGATCATCGAGGGGATCCTGAACGCCATGTGGTACTCGCAGGCCCTGCCGGACCTGGTTGCAGATCATCGCGGCGTATCCCGCAGCTACATCTACGATCTGTCCTTCGAGGAAACCGTCCGCAGGCACTCGACAAAGCCAGTCGCAACGGCCTTCGGCGAAGCCGAGATGCGCCAGTGGTACCGCGGACTCCAACCAATCGCGAACCTCGACGAAAGCATCATCACGGCCGACGACAGCCTCGACGCCACAACCGCCCGCATCCTCAACGACTGCTGGCCGTAGGACTCCCGAGCGTCTGCATGGGATGTAGGTGTGAGGACTCGGCCTCCCAACTGCGCCGACATCCATACTTGCCCGGTCCTCCTGATAGTTGCCAACCCAGGTCAGCGCGGCGCACGTCAAGAGTCGACTTGCCGATCCGCGGGACGCGAAGCGCTCTTGACGTGTGTCGTGGTGGCTGGAGAATCGAGCGACCAGGGGAACGTGGCTAACCGGCGGCCAGACGCCAGGACCTGGAGTGCACCGGACGCCCCTGCGAACAAGAGTCCTCGGTGCCGATCTCCGCGCTGGGTGGGCGAGGTTCGGCAGGAGGGTGCATGCGCTCGCCCACCCTGCGCCGAAGGCGCGCCTCTGATCCATAAGAGGCCAATCCTGCACCCGCGACAGGCAAGGCTGTGTCCTCCGTCGACACGTTCGTCCGCCAGGTCATCTGCGACAGTAGGAAGCTGGACCGGATCGCGGCAGGTGCGGCAAACCCGGGCGCGCAACGGTTGGGTGGTGACGAGCGTCTTTATGGATGTGACAACGAACTCGAGCACTACCCCGGCGCTGCTGGCGGTCGTGTGTCTAGGTCTTGGCGCGTGTAGTGCCCCTGCCAGTGACTCCACGCAGGGTTCGACGACCGCCCTGGTCTCATGCGCGAGTGCTCCCTTGTCAGTCACCTTCGCTGATCTCACCGTGAAGGCAGTCAACACGGGCACCAGCACGTGCAACCTTTCCGGGAGTCATCCGGTGGAGCTGCCGTGGTGGCGCATCGTGGGCCCCGGACCCTCCCCTGCTGCCGGTGCACTACCTCCGGGCGCTGCTTTGGTACAGGCCTACAAGCTCGAAGGCACCAATGGTTGTCCATGGCCCGGTACACCGAGTGGTGCCGCCCAACTCACCGTGTCTGTCGAGGGAAGGGCTCACTTGCTGAGCATGCCTTCGAGGGACGTGCATGAGATTACGGAGTGCGACATGGCCTCGGTCCTGTCGCCGACCATTGAGCCTCCGGCTCCCTCAGCTGGTCGCTAGTCGTCTAGCTTGTCGCACATCAGTTGGCGGAAATGTGTCGCGGATCTGTTGGCCGATCACATCCACGGGCCACGTTGCAGCCAGCGGCGTACTGTGCCGCCGCGCTCCTGTCGAACCACTCCAAGGACAACTCCGTCGTGCCGGAGATGTCGCAGTTCACAGCCGCGTCCGTCAGGGACATGTCGGGGTTCAGCAGCGAGAAGGATTGCCGGCTGTCCAACTTCGTCCTGAACACGCTGCTACAGGTCGACGTGGACGAACACGTGCGGCAGACGCTATTAAACTTCTCCGGCGTACGCAGTTCGCGTTCCGCGAATACGAGTTGGCACGCGCAGAGACTCTGACTTATCTCAGGAACAGGCATGCAGTTCCGCCCCGATCCTCGTGAGCATATTGGGCACCCACGCCGAAATCAGCCAGCAGCGGATCGGGACAGGTCAACACCCAACATCGAGTACATGATCATGTCCCGGCGTTCGTCGCCCACCTGCTGCCAGCTGCGGAGCAGGCCTTCTCGCTGAAAGCCGACGCGCTCAGCTGTCCGCCGAGACGCCGCGTTCCATGGCTCGACGTACAGCTCAAGACGAGGCATCCGCAGGTCACTGAGGGCCCAGCGGACAACCGCGTGGAGGGCTGCCGCCGCAACCCCTTGGCCACGGGCCGACCCGACGAGCCAGTACCCGAGCGACGCCCGTCCCTGGCCCTGGTCCTTCAGCCAGAGGCCGACCATCCCGAGCGGACGTTCGTCCTCGACCCGCACGATGACGAACGGATAGCCGGCACCACTGGACGCCCGTTCCCACTGCCGTCGAACGAAGGCTTCGCCCGCGGCCCGCGAGTACATCGAGGGAATGGTCGTGACCAACGGGATGTAGTTGTCGGCCGACGCCTCCTGAACAAGCGGCAGATCATCGAGGCTCCAAGCGCGGAGTACGTGCCTGTCCCCAGCAGCCAAGCGAGGGACGTCCAAGGGCGCAGCAACCATGCAGGCATCCTGCCGGGATCACCGCCTCAACGCACATCCCTTTCGTCGCCGCGCCGGGATCCCTCTTCGGGGAGCCGGAGGGGTGACGTTGGGGTCGATTCTGGGGGGTTCAAAGGGCGGGGAGCATGACGGCCGCCCTCTTTGCCGTTGCCTCCAAACACACAAAAGCCCAGGTCAGAGAGTGTCTGCCTGGGCTTTCACGAAGCGCGCTCGGAGGGATTCGAACCCCCAACCTTCTGATCCGTAGTCAGATGCTCTATCCGTTGAGCTACGAGCGCTGGACAACGTCGAGTAACGATACATGGAGGGGGTGGGTGTAGGCCAATCGGCTCTGGGGGGCGGCGCGGTGGCGGGTACTGCGGGGGTTGTGAGCCCTACGATCCGCGCATGGGTATCGAGGATTTGCTGGGCGGGCGGGATCTGGGGGACGTCAAGAAAGCGGTCGGGTTCGTGATGGAGAACTCGGACGACTTCAAGAAGGTGCTGGAGTTGGTGAGGGGGTTGCCGGACGGGGCGGTTGGGTTCATCGGGCAGTTGCCTGAGCTGCTGAAGACGATCGGGACCGGGCTGGCCGAGGCCGGTGAGCAGGCGGCTAAGGCGGCTGGGGCGCTGGTCGGGGATGACGGCGAAGGTGGCGCGCGGAAGGCGCTGACCGGCAGTGCGGGCACGATGAACGCGGCCAAGGACCGGCTGAAGGATGCGGCCGGGATGCTGGCCGGGCTCGCGGGTGAGCTGGACAAGATTCCCGGGATCGGGGACGCGGCCGCGAAGAGGCTCAACGACGGGAGCGGGCAGATCGGCGGGGTCGCGACCGAGGTCGAAAGCCTGGCCGGCAACCTGCAGGACCTGTCGGACATCCTCGGCACGGTCGGGGATGCGCTGAAGGGCCTGGGCACGAAGCTCACGGAGTCGGGCGGGTCGGTCAAGACGCTGATGAGTTAGCCGGACGCCGGGGCGCGCGTGAGGTTCCTGCACGTCGGGAGCGCGCCGGGCGGATCCCGCGGTCTGGCGGGGCCGCGCAGTCGGGTGCCATCGGCAACCATGTCCGGGACGGCTAAGCGGACACGAACGGCCCTCACGGACAGCTCGCCCATCACGAGCACGCGGCAGCAGACGACAGACTCGGCCACAGCCGCAGTCGTGCGAGGTGGGGCTCGAGTCGGCCTCAACGCGGGTGGGAGCGTGCGGTCCGGCACGGCGACGAAGGAGCCGCGCGCGTGGAGGACACCAACTCGTAGCTCACTCACCAGCAGCAGAACCCACCACGCCACAGTCGACGCGGCGGCAGCCGCCCACTGCGTGGTAGCGCGCAACACCGGGCGGGAGCGAGCGCGCCAGCACAGCGACAAGAAGCCTCGCGTAGCGCACGCGTGGGAACCGTCCCCACCATCCCCACCAGCAGCGCCCAACCACCCCGCACTCGACCCGGCGGCACCTCAAGTTCACCGACCAGGAGCACAACTCACCGCGCCGTAGTCGACGCGGCGATGGCCGTGCACCGCGCGATAGCGCGCACCACCAGGGCGGGCGGGAGCGGGCGCCAGCACGGCGACGAAGGAGCCGCGTGTAGCGCACGCGCGGGGACATCCCACCACCTCCACCTCACCCGGGGCGGGAACCGGGGTAGAGGGGTCTGCGTCTAAGGGGGGTTGCCTGATGGGTTAGGGAGGACCTCCGCGTGGTTAAGGTCGCGGGCATGGGTAGTCGACTGGTGCGGGGTACGGCGATCGGGTGTGGGGTGGCTGCGATTGCGGGTGGGGGGATCGGGTGGGCGGTCGGTCAGCCGGTGACGCCTGCGGACATCGTGCCGGTGCGGACGATGCCGGCGGATCTGTGTGCGCGGATCGGGGACATCTCCAGCCTGTTGCCTAAGGCATCGAGTGGGCCGGTGACGATGACACAGGTCGGCAGTACGACGATCACCTGCGAGGCGGGCAGCTCCCGGGCCAAGGTCCGCGCCTACACCTCCGCGGGCGTGAAGGTCACGATCACGCCGTACGGCGGGCAGGACGCCGGCGCCGGCAACAAGCCGTTCACGCCGACGCAGACCGCGAAGAAGGTCTTCACGCGGTCGCCGATGAAGACGCTCGACGAGGACCGGCCGTACCCGACCAAGATCAGCCGGACCGCCAGCGGCATGGCCGGCGAATCGTGGGCTGTCCGCGCGCTCGTGCAGCGCGCGGACGTTGTCGTACAAGTGGAGTACACAGCCAATCCGGTGGCAGCCGAGGTCGCGCAGAAGGCGGCCCTGGCGCTGGCGGATCGCGCCATCTGGGAGAGCAAATGAGTACGCCGGAGATCCCCGGCTACCAGCTGGATCAGCGACTGCTCGAGCACCCGCTCGCCGAGCTGTGGCACGGACGCACGTTCACCGGCATGGAGATCATCGCGCTCGTGCTGAGCGAGGACGGCGCGCGCGACGAGACCGTCGTGGAGCGGCTCGCCCGTGCGAGCCGCGACGCCGCGCTCGTGCCGGGCCAGCAGGAGACGCCGCTGTGGGCGGCCAACTTCAACTCCAGCCGCCCGTACGCGGTCACCCAGCTGATCCCGGGGCAGACCGGCGCGGAGCGGCTGATCGACCCGCTCGACGGCATCATCGGGAACGACGACGTCTCCCTCCAGGCGATCCGCCGGCAGCTCAGCGGGTACGGCGCCATGCCGCCGACCCTCCCCATCGCTGACACGACAGCTGGCACGACGGGCCACGCACCAGGCAGCACCGCCGCCATCCCGTCCTACGCCGACCGCCCCGGCCAGCCACCTGCCCAGACGCAAACAGAACAGTCCAAGATCGACGTCGCCCGCCAGTACAGCCGCAAGATCGGCTCGTGGATCTACGCCGTCGTCGCGGTCGTCGTCCTGATCGTCTTCAGCATCACGTACTCGATCGGCTCCGCGATCGGCAGCGCCGTGAAGAAGGACGACCCGGTCGAGGTCGCGGCGCCGGCGGTCAGCCCCGAGCCGTTACCGGCCAAGGTGCTGATCCCGCCGATCAACATCGTCACGACAGCGCCGTACAAGCGCCCCGACGGTTCGGCCGGCATCTTCGGCGCGACGTACGCCGCCGGCGCCGATCTCCAGGTCGTCAACACAGCCGAGTTGCCGTTCGCGCTCGGCTGGCCGCGGCCGCCGCAGGTGATCCGGCAGGGTGAGTCCTCGCAGCTGATCCTGCGGAAGATCGTCACCGCGACCGAGTACGACCCGGCGAACGGCCTGAAGAACTCGTTCCAGGCGCAGCTCGCGCTGCATTCGTGCGTGAGCCTGGCGCAGTGCCTGGCCGACCGGCCGTCGTTCGACCAGCTGTGGACGAAGATCTACAAGACGACCGCGCCGGCGACCGCGAAGGACGCGCGGACCTGGCTGACGGTGTCGACGAAGGCGCCGTACACGATCACGATGACGCACGCGTTCCTGAGCGGCGGTCAGTGGTGGCTGGTCGGCGCGATGGTCTACGGCCAGGTGGCCGAGGCGCCGGATGTCCAGCGGGTCGTCAACGACATCTGGCGGCAGACCAGCTGATCGACCGAAAAATCTGCTGCAACGGCCCGCGCGAACAGCGCGGGCCGTTCTCATTTTCACAAGCGACACCGGAAAGCGATTGTCGCGAAAACTTTGTGACCGGGTTCACGTTCTGGCGGTTCACAGCCCCCGGGTCGTTCGCGTACCGTAGTACCACTTGCACACTGGTATACGTCCACTGGACTCACTGGTATGCGAGCGACTACACCGCCAGCCAGCTGCATCGAACCGCCGGAGACCCCGGCGGCCGTCGCCGTACCGCCTTTCAGCGTCGAGGGGCCGGGCGAGTGCCGGGCCCGACCAGCCGAGAGGGAATGAGCCGCGAATGACGACAACCGCCAGCCCGACCCATACCGAGACCGCCACCTCAGCAGCCGCCAAGGATCCCCTCCCCGGCGAAAATTCGACGCGGTACGACCTGACCACGGCCCCGACGCAGCACGCCCACCTGCTGAACTGGGTGGCCGAGGTCGCCGAGCTCACGCAGCCCGACCGGATCCACTGGGTCGACGGGTCGGACGCGGAGTACGCCACGCTGACGAACGAGCTGATCGCGGCCGGCACCATGGTCCGGCTGAACGAGGAGAAGAAGCCGAACTCGTTCTGGGTCCGCACGGATCCGAGTGACGTGGCGCGGGTCGAGCAGCGCACGTTCATCTGCTCCGTCGAGGAGAAGGACGCCGGTCCGACCAACAACTGGATGGACCCGGCGCAGATGAAGGCGCTGATGACGGAGCTGTACCGCGGTTCGATGCGCGGCCGGACGATGTACGTCGTCCCGTTCTGCATGGGCCCGTTGACGGCCGAGAAGCCGATGTTCGGTGTCGAGATCACCGACTCGGCGTACGTCGTCGCCTCGATGCGGATCATGTGCCGTACCGGCGCCGAGGTCCTGGAGAAGCTGGGCGAGGACGCACCGTACGTGCCCTGCCTGCACTCGGTCGGAGCCCCGCTGCAAAAGGGCCAGCAGGACGTCCCGTGGCCGTGCAACGACGAGAAGTACATCGTCCAGTTCCCCGAGGAGCGGGCGATCTGGTCCTACGGCTCCGGGTACGGCGGCAACTCGCTGCTCGGCAAGAAGTGCTACTCGCTGCGGATCGCCTCCGCGATGGCCCGCGACGAAGGCTGGCTGGCCGAGCACATGCTGATCCTCAAGCTGATCTCGCCGGAGAAGAAGGTGCACTACGTCGCGGCCGCGTTCCCGAGCGCCTGCGGCAAGACCAACCTGGCGATGCTCGACCCGACGCTGGACGGCTGGGAGGTCGAGACGCTCGGCGACGACATCGCCTGGATGCGGTTCGGCAAGGACGGCCGGCTGTACGCCGTGAACCCGGAGTTCGGCCTGTTCGGCGTTGCCCCCGGCACCGGCTGGAAGACGAACCCGAACGCGATGCGGACGATCGAGAAGGGCAACTCGGTCTTCACCAACGTCGCGCTCACCGACGACGGCGACGTCTGGTGGGAGGGCTACTCGCCGACCCCGCCGGACCACCTGACCGACTGGAAGGGCCGGGAGTGGACGCCGGACAACGGTGAGCTGTCGAGCCACCCGAACAGCCGGTTCTGCACGCCGATCAAGCAGTGCCCGATCATCGCCGACGAGTACGACGACCCGAACGGCGTGCCGATCTCCGCGATCATCTTCGGCGGCCGCCGCGCCACCACGGTCCCGCTGGTGACCGAGTCGCGCGACTGGGGGCACGGGGTGTTCATGGGTGCGACGCTGTCGTCGGAGACCACCGCGGCCGCGGTCGGCCAGGTGGGCGTCGTACGGCGCGACCCGATGGCGATGCTGCCGTTCCTCGGGTACGACGCCGGCCAGTACTTCGACCACTGGCTGACCGTCGGCAAGCAGCACGACGCGGCGCAGCTGCCGAAGATCTTCTACGTGAACTGGTTCCGCAAGGACGAGGCGGGCAAGTTCGTCTGGCCGGGCTTCGGTGAGAACAGCCGCGTGCTGAAGTGGGTCATCGACCGGATCGAGGGTCAGGCCGACGCGATCGAGACCCCGATCGGCCGGGTGCCGGCCGCCGGCGCGCTCGACGTCGCCGGGCTGGACCTGACCGCGCAGGACCTCGAGATCGCGCTCGACGTCGACGTCGAGGAGTGGAAGGCCGAGATCCCGCTGATCGAGGAGTGGTTCGCCAAGCTCGGCGACACCGTCCCCACCGAGCTCAAGGTCGAGCTCGACAACCTCAAGGCCCGGCTGGGCTAGTGACGTCTGGCCGCCGAGTCGGAAGCCGGCGGCCGGACCGACAGCGCGGTGCCCCGGTCACCTGCCGGGGCGCCGCGCTGTGCTTTCTGCGAGCACTCGCTGGACCTCGTCGTCGCTCACCGAGGAGAAGTCGCGGTACGCCTGGCCGACCGCGGTGAAGTACCGCGGGATCCACACGCACACCACCTGATCGGCGATCCGCGCCAGCCGCCGGCAGCTCTCCACCCCGCCCACCGGTACGGCGACGATCACGCGCGCCGGCTGCTGGCGTCGTACCGCCTCCACCGCGGCGCGCATCGTCGAGCCGGTGGCCAGCCCGTCGTCGACGAGGATCACCACCCGGTCCCGGACGTCGATCGGCGGCCGGTCCCCGCGGTACGCCGATTCGCGGCGGCGCAGCTCCCGGACCTCGCGCTGCCGCACCTCCTCGATCACCGCCTCGTCGACCTCGCGCGCGATCGGTTCGTTGCGTACGACATGCAGTTCCTCGCCGACGCCGGCGATCGCGCCCATCGCCAGCTCCGGCTGCCCCGGCAACCCGAGCTTGCGCACGATCAGTACGTCGAGCTCCGCATCGAGGGCGTCCGCGACCGGCGCCCCGACGGGCACGCCGCCGCGCGCGAGCCCGAGCACCAGGACCGGACCGGCGACCTGGCCGAGCTCGTCGGCGAGCACCTCGCCGGCTGCCGTCCGATCGAAATACGGCCTCCTCATCCCGCCATGATCCAACTACGTTGACCCCATGCGAATCCCTGAGAGCGCGCGAGCCGTGCTCGAGTCGAACGCCCTCGGTCATCTGGTGACGATCAACCCCGACGGCAGCCCGCAGGTCTCGGTGATCTGGGTCGGTCTGGACGGCGACGAGATCATCGCCGCCCACATCCCGAACAACCAGAAGGTGAAGAACATCCGCCGCGACGGCCGGGTCGCGCTCACGCTGGAGACCGGCAACCTCAACGAGATGGGCCTGACGGAGTACCTCGTGATCACCGGCACCGCGCGGATCACCGAGGGCGGCGCCGCCGACGTACTGCGGAACCTCGCGAAGACCTACATCGGCCCCGACGCCGAATTCCTGCCAGGCGACACACCGCCCGGCTACCTGACCCACATCACCGCAGACAAAATCGGAGGCGTAGGACCATGGGCATGAAACTCGGCGCGATGCTCCCCCCCGGCGCCGGCGACGGCCCCGACGGCGGTATGCCCACCTGGAACGACGTCCGAGCAGTGGCCGAGGCGGCCGAACAGGGCGGCCTGGACTCGGTCTGGATCGCCGACCACTTCCTCTACCGCGACCCCCAGGACCAGATCTACGGCATGCACGAGTCCTGGACCCTGCTGACCGCGGTCGCCGCAGTCACCTCCCGGGTAGAACTCGGAAACATGGTCCTCTGCGCTTCATTCCGGGACCCCGGCCTGACCGCCAAAATGGCGGCCACCCTCGACGAGGTATCCGCCGGAAGACTGATTCTCGGCGTCGGCGCCGGCTGGCACGACCCCGAATACGAAGCTTTCGGCCTACCCACCGACCACCGAGTAAGCCGTTTCGAGGAATGGCTCGAAATCGTCGCGCGCCTGGTGCGCGGAGAAACAGTCACCTACAAAGGCACGTACTACGAGGTCCGCGAAGCAAACCTGGATCCAGCCCCACCCCACCGCATCCCGATCCTGGTAGCCGGCGCCCGCCCCCGCATGATGCGCCTGACCGCCCAATGGGCCGACATGTACAACACCGCCTGGTACGGCACCCCCAACGAAAAACTCGACGAACGCCTAGCAGCCCTAAACCAAGCAACAAAGACAGCAGGCACCTCAGTAACCCCCACCGCCGGAATCATCGTCAGAGACCCAAACCAAGAAGTACCCGAACCAAGCAAGAACGCAATCCCAGTAAAAGACCTACCAGCAGCAATCGAGGCCTACGAGCAGCGCGGAGTAGAACACCTCATCATCTCCCCAGAACCGATGACCCCAAAAACAATCGAGCAAATCGCACAATCAAAGGGCCACTAACAACAAACCCAGCCACGCACCCACCGGGGGGTCCGGGGGGCGGAGCCCCTCCGGGCGGGGCCCGGGGGTTGCACCCCCGGAAAAGGCCGGAGCTCCCCGCCCGCGCTTTCCAGCGGGCAGGGAGCTCCCAGAGCGGAGGCGGCGGGATTTGAACCCGCGAGAGGGGATTACCCTCAACCCGCTTAGCAGGCGGGCGCCATCGACCGGACTAGGCGACGCCTCCTCCGACGATCCCCACGCGGGGGACACGACGACGGCCAAGACTATCTGCTCGACCGGCCCGGCGGCAAAGCGGGTGGGTCGACACTCTCGGTGGCCGGGGCGGCACGTTGGGGCAGTAGCCCACGGCCCCTGTACTGTGGCGACATCGACGGGGGTCGCCAGCATCACGCGTCAACCAACTGGGTGTGGTAGGCGTCTGAAGTACCGTGGGCCGCTGCGTGCGGCCGATGCAGGGTCGCCACGTCGTCGATCAGGGAACGGAGCCATGTCGCGGAGTACTCGCGCAGCCGGTCGGAGGGCAGCGCCTCGTGCCAGCCGGTCCCGGGCCCGTTCGCACCGGGCCAGGACGGCCTCGAAGGCGATCGGCCTCACCCTGCTCAGCGCCCTGGTGCCGGGTTCCGGCCTGTTGATGGGCGGCCGGAAGAAGCTCGGCGCGTTCGTGCTGACGATCAGCGTCGGCCTGCTGCTGATCGCGGCGTACGTCGGTCTCACCCAGCGCGACTCGGTGCTCGCGCTCGCGGTGTCGCCGCGGCAGCTGCTGATCGCCACCGGCGCCGTCGTGCTGCTCGGAGTCCTGTGGATCTGGGTCGTGGTCGCCTCCCACAAGCTGCTCCGCCCGGTGAGCATGACCTACACGAGCCGGCTGGCGGGCTCGATGTTCGTCGGGTTGCTGTGCTTCGGGATCGCCGTACCGACGACTGTCGCCGCGCAGACCGTGATGGCGCAGCGCGACCTGGTCGGCAGCGTGTTCCAGTCCGAGGGCAACTCCAAGAGCGCGACCCGGCCGAAGGTGACCAACGCGAGCGACCCGTGGGCGAAGACCCCGCGGCTGAACCTGTTGCTGCTCGGCGCCGACGACGGCGTGGGCCGGACCGGTGTCCGCACCGACACCGTGATCGTGGCGTCGATCGACACGAAGACCGGTAACACGGCGCTGATCTCGCTGAGCCGGAACTGGATGCGGATGCCGTTCCCGGAGGACTCGCCGCTGCACAAGATCTACCCGGACGGCTACTGGGACCCGAGCAAGGGGAACGTGGAGCAGCCGGACTACTACTTGGACTCGATGTACGACAACATCCCGAAGCAGCACCCCGGGGTGCTCGGCCAGACCGACAACATGGGCGCGGACGCGGTGAAGCTCGCGGCCAGCGCGGCGCTCGGGCTGGACATCGACTACTACATGCAGGTCAACCTGGCCGGCTTCCGGCAGATCATCGACGCGCTCGGCGGTATCACGGTGAACGTGAACTACCGGGTCCCGATCGGCGGCGACTACGGCGAAGGCCCGGGGACGAACGGTCACCACCTGCCGTCGGGGTACATCGAGCCGGGTCCGAACCAGAAGCTCGACGGCTACCACGCCCTGTGGTTCGCCCGCGGCCGGTACGGCCTGAGCGACCCGTCGCGGCAGGAGCGGCAGCGCTGCACGATCCACGCGCTGGTCAGCAGCGTGAACCCGGCGACCCTGGTGACGAAGTACCAGCAGATCGCCTCGGCCGGGAAGCAGCTGCTGCGGACCGACATCCCGCAGGAGATCCTGCCGGCGTTCATCCAGCTCGGGCTGAAGGTGAAGAGCGCCAAGGTCACCAACATCGACCTGGACAAGGACAAGAACTTCCCGACCGGCAAGAACCCGGACTACACGGCGATGCAGGAGATCATCCAGAAGGCGCTGAACGCGCAGACCAACCCGGTCGCGTCGACGCCGACGGCCAAGCCGACCAAGAAGCCGACCTCCGGATCGACGAAGAAGCCGACCCCGTCGAAGACGACGGCCACTCCCGGCGCCGCACAGAACCTGAACGACGCCTGCGCCTACAACCCGAGCCAGACCGGAAACTGAGACAAATTCGGTTGGTTGAACCCCCGCAGCGGAATCATTACGACTCAACGAGATCGAGTCACACCTGGGGGTGACTGTGAGGCGTTCGCTGGCGGTTGCGGTCAGTGCTGCGGTTCTGGCGTGTGCGGGTTGCAGCAGTGAGCCGGACAAGGGCGCCGCGCCGGCCCCCGGCGGTACGACGAAGACCAGCGCACCGCCCACGTCGGCGGCGCCCAAGCCCACTCCGAGTGCGGTCGCGCTCTCGGTGCCGATATACCAGCGGGCGCTGACGAATGTCGAGAAGGTGCTCAAGCCGTCGATCGGCCGGGTGATGAACGCGCAGACGGTCGCCGCGTTCGACGCGTCCCGGGCCTACCTCGCGAAGGCAGTCGTCCTCGAGCGGGGCGAGCTGGCGAAGATCACTCCGCCGAAAGGGCTGGCGACCGCGCATCCCGCCGTACTCGATGCCTTCGACGCGTACGCCGGGGACGTGGCCACCGAGCTGACCAGGGCCGGCGGGACGAAGACCGGCTGCGGGTTCCCGAAGTCGCTGGAGGTCCGGCTGTACGAGGCGAAGAGCGGCCTGCGGTTCGCGTACTCCGAGCTCGCGCAGAGCGTGCAGAAGTCGATCGGCAGGGGTGTGAAGTACGGCGCGCTGTCGGTGCCGCCGAAGTTGGCCCAGCCGGCCGTGATCGCGGGCCGGGGCGAGAACGGTGACGTGTTCCAGCGGTCCGGTTCGCGCGGATCGGGCTCGCTCGAGATCAAGAACGCCGGCGACGACGTGGTGATCGTGATTGCCGGCAGCAACCCGCGGCAGCCGCAGGCCTCGATCTACGTCCGGGCCGACAAGACCGCGACGCTGAACGGGATCCGCAGCCAGGACTACTGGGTCTACTTCAAGTCCGGGACGGACTGGGACGCGAGGAACCACCGGTTCACCGAGAACTGTTCGTACCAGAAGTTCGACGACGTCTTCGACGGGTCGTACAACTGGACGATCAGCCTGGCCAAGACGCCGCTCGGCAACGCGTCGTCCTCGGAGACGGAATCCTTCTGACGTGGTCACCCGGGGCGGATGAGATCCTGTGTCGATGCGTACGACGTACCGGATGCGGTCGGGACGGTTCCTCGGGATCCTGGCCGCCGGGCTGATCATTCTCGGGGTGGCCGCGGTGCTGTGGGCACTGGGGCTGCCGTCCGTCGCCGTCTCCGTGTTCGTCACGCTCGGCGGGGTGATCACGCTGGCCGGCCTGTGGATCCTGGCCCGGCCGCCGAAGGTCGCGCGGCTGCGGGACAGCGATATCGAGGTGCGCGGCGTACGGACGCCGTGGACCGACATCACCGAGGTCGGCCGGGTGGAGACCACGCACGGCGAGGCGATCGTGCTGCGGACCAAGCAGCCCGACCACCCGATCCTGCTGCCGCTGTCCTGGCTCGCTCCGAAGCAGGTCCCCTCTCTGGAGACCACGCTGCGCGACAAACTGAACGCGGCCCACGGGTACACGATCTGGGACGGGACTGTGCCGGAGGACACCGGCAGCGCAGAATGATCCGGTGCTTTCCTTCGAGTTCTCGTACGACGAGCTACTGACCTACCAGGGCACGAACCCGCGGCCTGCGGACTTCGACGAGTTCTGGGACAAGGCGCTGTTGTCCCTGGAAGAGGTCCCTGCCGATGCGGAGTTCGTGGACGCGACCGACTTCCCGCTGACCACGGCGACCGCGCAGCACCTGTACTTCACCGGGACCGGCGGGTACCGGGTCCACGCGAAAGTACTGCGGCCGGCCGAGCCGACCGGGCCGGCGGTGCTGCTCTTCCACGGGTACGGCGGTGAGCAGCCGAAGTGGGTGGAGCTCCTGCCCTACGCGGCTCGGGGGTTCACGGTCGCGGCGCTGGACGTGCGGGAGCAGGTCGGCTTCCGTACTCCGTCGCAGGAGGGCAACAGCTTCTCCCTGCAGCACCATCTGGTGCACGGGCTGGATGCCGGGCCGGACGGGCTGCTGTACAAGCACATCTTCCTGGACACGCGGCGGCTGGCCGACCTGATCGGCGGTCTGCCGGAGGTGGATGCCACGCGGATTGCCACCACCGGTTGGAGCCAGGGTGGTGGGCTGTCGTTGGTGGCAGCCGCGCTGACGCCGTCGATCAAGTACACGGCCAGCGTGTTCCCGTTCCTGTGCGACTACCAGCGGACCTGGGACCTGAACCTCGAGACCGGCCCGTACGACGAGATCGTCACGTGGTTCCGCAAGCGCGACCCCAGGCACCTGCGGCAGGACGAGGTGTTCACGACGCTCGGCTACATCGACGTACAGAACCTGGCTCCGCGGATCCAGGCCGAGGTAACGCTGTTCGTCGGGCTGGAGGACCAGGTGTGTCCGCCGTCCACCCAGTTCGCCGTCTACAACAAGCTCACGTCGGTCAAGGAAACCCGCCTCTACCCCGACTTCGGCCACGACGACCTGCCGGGCGCCCACGACGACATCTACCAACTTATCGGCGCCAAGCTCTAGCCGTAGAGCTCGAGGTTGATTCGCGGGTCGTTGAGGTTGTTGACGGCCTGGATCAGGGTCGCGGCGTCTGGGTGGTTGCGGTCGAGGACCAGCCCGACGCGGTTGGCGCTGTAGTCGACGCCACCGCCGAGACCTGAGGTGCCGGTCCACGCCGGCTGGTGTTCGAGCAGCCGGGAGGAGAGTTCGCGCAGCTCTTCGGCGGAGTACTGGACCTGCACGAACAGGACACGCAGCCAGGTGGGGCTGGTGACCAGTAGTAGAAGGCGTGCCTGCTGGAGGGCTTCCTCGGTCGTCATCTGGATCGTCAGCGTCGCTGCCTCGAAGTCCCACAGCATCGCGCCGTTGTAGGCACGCAGAGGCTGCAGCAGTGCGCGGATCCGGTCCCGCTCCTCGGAGTACCGCGCATCCCCGGTGATGTCCAAAGGCAGCCAGCCCCCACCAACCTTCTTCTCCACAACCAGATGCTAGGCAGCGACCTACAACAGGAACCAGTAGTTAACGGTCGGCGTCGCGGTTCAGGAAGGTGTGGACGGCGCGGGTGAGGAGGGCTGTGTCGGGGGTGACGATCTCAGGCACTGGGGCGGCTCCAGAGGATTGAGTAGCGGTAGAGGAGGTGGCGGCGGTAGGTCGAGCCGGGGAGGAGTTCGGCGGCCAGGGCCTGCATGTCGGGGTAGGTGACGGGCGGCGGCCACACGATGGGTGAGGGGTGGTCCCACTTGCCTTTCACGACGCGGTGGGCGGTACCCACGGCGGCAGCGGCGAGAGCGAGAGGCAGGTCGCGCGGCATCGACTCGCGGGCCAGACCGACGACGGCCAGCACCCCGCCCGGACGCACCAGCGAGCGCATGCGCAGCAGGCCTGCCCGGGCGTCGACGTGGTGCAAGGTGGCGACCGACGCGACGACGTCGTACGCCGGTTCGAGCGGGTACTCCAGGAAGTCGCCGCAGACGTAGGAGATGTCGTCGCCGTACCCCCGCGCCAGCTCCAGGCTCGGCGTATCGAGGTCGATGCCGGTGACGGCCGGTACGACGCGGCGCAGCTCGCGGGCCAGCATGCCCTCGCCGCAGCCGATGTCGAGCGCGGACGAGGCGCCGGGCGGGACGGCGCGCAGGATGCGCGGGTGGTAGTGGATGTTGTGGTTCCACCGCTGGCTCATCCGCCCATCCTCGCCGAAGGTGGGGCCTACGATCGGTGGGGGAGGCTGAAGGTGCGGATCCAACTGCTCGGTGGTTTCGCTGTCGATCGCGGGGGGCGATCCGTCGATCCGACGGTGTGGCGGCTGCGGAAGGCGCGGACGCTGGTCAAGCTGCTCGCGTTGACGCGCGACCAGCGGCTGCATCGCGACGTACTGCTCGAGGCGCTCTGGCCGGACCGGTCGTCGACGTCGGCGGTCAACAACCTCCACCAGGCGCTGCACGTCGGACGGCGGGCGCTCGCGGGTGACGAGCCGAGCAACGGTCTGCTGGAGTTGCGCGACGACTTCGTGGTGCTGCTCGCGGACGGCCTCGTCGAGGTCGACGTACGGACGTTCGAGCGGCTGGCGGCTGTGGGCCGGACCAGCGGTGACCTGGCCGACCTGCGCGCCGCAGTAGGTGCGTACACAGGCGATCTGCTGCCCGAGGACAGGTTCGAGGACTGGGCTGTCCGGCCGCGTGAGGAACTCCGCGCGACCTTCGGCAACCTTCTCGTCGACTTCGCGGACGCGGCGGCAGCGGATGGACATGAGGCCGAGGCGCTCGACGCCCTGACGCGCGCACTCGCCATCGATCCGCTGCACGAGCACGGCGTCCGAAGCCTGATGCGACGGCTCGCGGCAACGGGCCGTTCGTCGGAAGCGCTGGCGCAGTACGAACGTCTGCGAACCGACCTGCGTACGGCGTACGGCACCGATCCCGACCCCGATACCCAGCGCCTGTACCAAGAACTGCTCACCGGCACGGTCACCGCCGACAAGCAACCGCGGCACAACCTCGCGCCCGCGTTGACCAGTTTCGTCGGCCGGGAGCGCGAGATCGCCGACGTCCATCGCCTGATGGAACAGGGCCGCCTGGTCACCCTCACCGGCGTCGGCGGCGCCGGCAAGACCCGCTTGGCCGAGGAGGCTGCGCGACGGCTGGTCGACTCGTACGCCGACGGCGTCTGGATCGCCGACCTCGTACCGGTGGCCGATCCGCACCTCGTCGCCGACAGCGTCGCAGCCGCGCTAGGCCTCGACCCGGCAGCCGGCTCGGACTCGACCCGCACCCTGATCACCCGCCTCGCGCCCCGCAATCTCCTGCTGGTGCTCGACAACTGCGAACATCTCCTCGCCGCCTGCGCCGGCCTGGCAAGCGCCGTACGACGAAGCTGCCCCGGCGTCAGCCTGCTCGCGACCAGCCGCGAACCCCTGCACGCGCCGGGCGAGGTCACCTTCCGCGTGCCCTCTCTCGAGCTTCCCGAGCCAACGGATTCACTTGACCGCCTGCAAACGCTGTCGTCGGTCAGACTGTTCGTCGACCGAGCCCAGGACGTGCGCCCCGGCTTCGTCCTCGACGCGACCAACGCATCCGCCGTCGTAGAGATCTGTCGCTGCCTGGACGGCATCCCGCTCGCCCTCGAACTGGCCGCCGCCCGCGCCTCGCACCTGGAGGCCGCAGAGATCGCCGCGCGTCTGGGCGAGGCGCTTTCGTTGCTCGGCCGTCCCGGCGAGGTCACCCGCCACGCGACGCTGCGCGCGACCCTCGAGTGGAGCCACGCCTTGCTGTCCGACGACGAGCAGGTGCTGCTGCGCCGGCTCGCGGTCTTCTCCGGCAGTTTCTCGCTCCGTTCCGCCGAGCAGGTGTGCGCCGACGAACGGCTGCCCAGCTCGGACGTTCTGGACATCCTCGGCCGCCTCGTCGACAAGTCCCTGCTGCTGGTCGACCACGACGGGCAGCGTTCTCGCTACAGACTCTTGGAGACCATTCGCCAGTTCGCGCGCGAGCGTCTGGCCGCGGCGCACGAGGCCGCACCGATGGACGCCGCGCACTGCAGGCACTTCCTGGAACTCGCCGCCGACGAGGATCCCGAGCGGGCCGGCGTCGTCGTCGAGCGTCCCCAGTTGCTCGACGCCGACCACGACAACCTCCGCGCCGCGCTCAACTGGGCGCTCCGCCACGATCACGAGCGGGCCCTGCTGCTCGGGCTCAGCCTGTCGCCGTACTGGCTGGCGCGCGGTCACTTCTCTGAAGGCGCCGGCTGGCTCGAACGCGTTCTCGACGTCGCGGTCGAACCGTCCCGCGAGCGAGCGCGGGCCATCTTCGCGCTGGCGATCCTGCTCGCCCGGAGCGGGCTGGCCGACCGGCTCCCACGGCTCGGCGACGAGGCGGTCGCCGTCTCCTATCAGTCCGGAGACCAGGTCGACCTCGTGACCACCCGGGTACTGCGCGGCACGCTGCTGCTCGGGAGCGGTGATCTCGACGAGATCGAACAGACTGCGGAAGACTCGCTCGCGGCGGCCGACTCTCTCGGAGCCGACCCCCTCGCCGCGGCCGCCCAGAGCCTCGGCGCGATGACCGCCCTCTTCCGCGAGAACGCCGGACTCGCGCAGGAGCGTTTCGAAGAATGCCTGCGCCGGCTCGGGCAGATCGATCCGAACACGACCCGGTTCTTCCCGGCGGTCACGATGTGCCTGCCGCTCGCGCCGATCCACGACTCGTGGATCCCGGTGTTCGAGGAGACCTTCCTGATCGGCCGACGGGTCGGCGCCGTCCAAGGCACCGGCTACGCGCTGTCGGGCCTGGCCGACGCTCACCGCCTCACGAGAAACCTCGACGCCGCACACGACGCCGTACGGCGGTCCGTCGAGACCTTCACCGCCATCGACGACGCGTCCGGGCTCGGCCACGCCCTCAACCACCTCGGTTGCATCGAACGTGACCAAGGACTGTTCGGTCCGGCCGAGAAGCACCTGCGCGAGGCGCTCCGGATCCGCGAGCAGCTGGGCGATCGCCGCGGGGAGAGCCTGACGCTGGCCAATCTAGGTCTGCTCGCCGCGGCGGCCGGCGATCCCGGGACCGGACGACGGCTCACCCGGGCAGCCCTCGATCGAGGCGAGGCGGTCGACGATGCACCCGCAGCGGGCGGCGCTCTGCTGAACCTGGCAGTCGTCGAGCTGTACGCCGGCGAGCGCCGTACGGCACGGATCCTGACCGAGCAGGCGGTCGAAGCCTTTCACCCGCAGGGCTATCTGCGGCTCGAAGCCTGGACGCGGCTGCTCGCGGCGGAGCTCGCCGTCGCGGACGGTGACACTGAGGTAGTGGAACGGCACGCCTCGGCAGCGTTGGAGGTCTTCACCCGCCTCGACTGCCGCATCGGTACGCCGCGCGCCGCCCTGCTCATCGGACGCTAAGTCACGCTAAGCGATTGCGAAGCAGTCCTTCCTAATGTCGTTGGCAGGCCGGGAAACGTCCCGGCATGGGGAACGAATCAGGAGTGGAAATGACAACGACGCAAGCGCGGCAGGACAGCCTCGGGGAGGCCACACTCGGTGAACTCGCCGAGGGACTTCGTGGCGAGCTGATCCGCCCGTCCGACCCGTCGTACGACGATGCGCGGTCGATCTGGAACGCCGCGCATGACAAGAAACCGGCGCTGATCGTCCGGTGCAAGGGGGTGGCCGACGTCATCCGGGCCGTGGAGTTCGCCCGGAGCGAGGGGTTGACGTTGGCCGTCCGGGGCGGCGGTCACAGCATCCCCGGGTTCTCGACCACCGACGGCGGCATCGTCATCGATCTCGCGCCGATGAACTCGGTCCGGATCGATCCCGACCGACGCCGGATCGTGGCGCAGGGCGGGTGCACGTGGGGAGACGTCGACGCCGAGGCGCAGGCCTTCGGGCTGGCCGTCACCGGCGGTCTGGTGTCGTCGACCGGTGTCGCCGGCTTCACGCTCGGCGGCGGGATCGGCTGGCTCGTCCGCAAGGCCGGCCTGGCCTGCGACAACCTCGTCGGCGCCGACGTCGTCACCGCGGACGGCCGGTACCTGCACACGAGTGAGACCGAGAACCCCGAACTGCTGTGGGCATTGCGGGGCGGCGGCGGCAACTTCGGTGTCGTCACGTCGTTCGAGTTCAAGGCGTACGAGGTCGGTCCGACAGTCTTCGCGGGCCTCGTCTTCTACCCGGGCGATCGGGCTGCCGACGTACTGCGTGGCTTCGGTACTGCGGCCGCGGGCGCCCCGGACGACCTGTCCCTGGCGATCAACCTGACGACCGCGCCGCCGTTGCCGTTCCTGCCGGAAGAGGTCCACGGCAAGCCGATCGTCGCCGTACTGGGGATGTGGTCCGGGCAGCCGGAGGCGGGCGACGCCGCGACCCGGCCGTTCCGCGAACTCGCGCCGGTCGTCGCGGACCTGTTCGGGCCGATGCCGTACAACGCGATGCAGACGCTGCTCGATCCGCTGTTCCCGCGGGGCCTGCGGAACTACTTCCGTTCGGCGTTCTTCGCCGACCTCGGTCCGACGACCGTCGACGCGCTGGTCGCCGCGCACGCCGCAGTACCGAACGGTCTGTCGGAGCTCCACGTCCACCACCTCGGGGGTGCGATGGGCCGGGTTCCGTCCAACGCGACGGCGTTCGGCACCCGCGACCGCGAGTACATCCTCAACGTCGTCGCCCGGAGCGAGGATGCGGCCGGGTACGACGCGGCCGTCGACTGGGCTCGCTCAGCCGGGAGCTCGCTGGACCCGAGCGCGGCGTCGTACGTGAACTTCACCGGCGAGACCAACGAGGACATCGTCCGGGCGTCATACCCGGCGGCGACCTACCAACGGTTGGTGAGCGTCAAGAACACCTACGACCCGACGAACCTGTTCCACCTGAACCAGAACATCAAGCCGGCTAGCGCCTAGCGTCCTGCATGGCAGCGTCGATGGCGGCGATGAGAACGTCGTCGTCATCGGCCTGCCACGTGTGTGACTGCGGGCAGATCCACTGATCCGGATCGGCGGGTACGACGCAGCCGAACAGGCGGACCTTGCCCGCGGCTGCCGCTTCGCGGGCGACGCGGGTCGGGAGGCCGTACAGGATCGGCACTCCTCTTTGCCCGCAAACCGGGCACTCCGGTGCATTCGCCATGTCCCCAGCCTACGCGGCCGGGCTCAGGCGAGGTCGGACAACAGCTCCTGCTGGATCTTCGTCAGGACCTTGATGAGCTGGGCGCGTTCGGTCTTCGTGAGGGTCGCGGTGATCCGGTCCTCGAGCGCTTGGCGTTCGGCCTCGATCGGCTTCTGCAAGGCTCGGCCGGCCGGCGTCAGCCAGAGCCGGACGAGGCGGTTGTCGTGTGCATCGGGGCGCCGCTCGAGCAGGCCCGCCTCCGCGAGACGGGTGGCGAGTTTGGTGACGGCGGGGGTGGTGACGTTGACGGCGGCGGCGATCTCGCCCGGCGTACGTCCGTCCTCGGCCCACAACGCCGCGAGCAGATGATCCTGCCCGAGCCGCAGCCCGTGCCGTTGTACGGCGGCGTCCGCCGCGGCGCGCAGCAGCTTGGACGTCTTGCTGTGCAACTCGAGGAACTCGGGCATCGACGCACTCCTTGACGATCAGATCGTTTACCGGTTAACGTTTTCGAGAAATCGTTAACCGGTAAAGGAGTCTGCCATGCTACTCATCACCGGCGCCACCGGGCACATCGGCCGTCGCCTCGTCGACGAGCTCAACACCCGCGGCGCCGACTTCCGCGCCCTGGTCCGCAGCGCGCGTCCGGAGCTGCCTGCGGAGCAACAGCTCGGCGACCTGGACGGACCGCTCGATCTGCGCGGCGTCGACAAGGTGTTCCTGCTCGTCCCGGGCACCGGCCTCGACCACACCGTCAATGTCGTCGCCGCCGCCCGCGAGGCCGGCGTACGGCAGCTCGTCTACGTCTCGTCGTACGCCGTGCTCGGCGAGCCGGTCCCGGCGATGGGGCGCTGGCATCACGAGCGCGAGCAGCTCATCCGCAACTCGGGGATCCCGGCAACGTTCCTCCGGCCGACCGGCTTCATGACGAACGCGGTCGACTGGCTGCCGACGATCCGCGCCGGCGGCTACGTGCTCGACCCGATCGGCCCGGGCCGGTCCGCACCGATCGATCCGGCGGACATCGCGGCCGTCGCGGCGACCGTTCTCACCGCGGACGGGCACGAGAAGCAGGAGTACACGCTGACCGGGCCGGAGGCGTTCACGCTCGCCGAGCAGGTCGCGATCCTCGGCGACGCGATCGGCCGCAGGCTCGACGTACGCCCGATCGAGACCCCGGAAGAGGCCGTCCGCTTCCGCTACCCCGACGGCGCACCGCCGGACCTGGCAGCCGCGATCGTCGAGGGGCTGCAGCTCATGCGTGCCGACACGGTCGGCCTCCGCACGGACGCCGTACGCCGCCTCACCAGGCGCGAACCACGAACGTTCGCGGCCTGGTGCGGCGACAACCTGCAGTTGTTCAAGTAGCTCCGCAGTACCGGCCTGGTGAGGCATGGTCAGTACTGCGCAGCCGCCTAGTTGGCTTCCTTGGTTGCCCAGTAGTGCCATTGCGGGGAAGCGACTGGGGAGCGGGCCAGCCCGTCCGGCCAGGTGGCCGGGAGGTCATGACTCCGCGCCGCGTAGAGAATCACCTCCGATGCGGTGCGATCGCCGCGGACGGCGACACGTGCGGCGGTCTCGGCTCGCATGTCGGCGAGGTAGTGGATCGCGGGCAGGAACTCGGCGCTCAGCCGTGGACTGAGCCGGCCGACGGGTTCGTCGTCGAGCCGGATCTCGACCACGATCCGGTGCCGGTCCTGGATACCGTCCTCCTCCTCGACCGCATGCATGGTGGCGTACACCCAGCACTCGCCTTCCGCCCGGAAGAACGGCGCCAGTACGTCGGGATGCACCTCGCTGCCCGGTACGACGATGCCGCTGCCGGGCGGTAGCAGGTGGAAACTGCCCGGTGGGGGCAGGTTCACCGGCACGAGCATGTGCGGCTGCCCGAGGGCGACCGCGACACTGGCGTGGAACTCGGTGCCCTGGACGCCCTTGCCGTCCCAGTCCGCCGGCTCCCACTCACTGACCCACAGGTGACACGGGACCTGCGGTTGCAGGCCTTGGGCCACCAGTTCTGACAGCACCGGGTGGTACCGGTGCGCGTCGTCCCTCGGCAGATAGCCGACAACCTTGCCCTGCACCCGGACGGCGATCGACCGCGGGTCGAAACGGTTGTGCGGTTCCGGGACGAGGTCCGCCTCGGTGTCCAGATCTGCGCCACGCGCTGGGATGGGGTCGGGGAACAGGCTACGGATCGCCTGCTCGTGCGGAGCCTCCCGCACGACCTCCTGACCACACCACAGGGCGTCTCCCCACAGACTGAACGGAATCAGTTCCATTCTTGCCCTCCAGTCCTCACTGACCGGCTTTACTCGGCTCATCTGTTCCAGGGACCTGGTCGTTACACCGAGTGAGCGTATGAAAACTAGACTGCCCAGTGAAAGGCTCTTTCACGCATGGTGCAAGAGTCTGATGCGCAATGGGTATCCGCCGGTCCGGACTGTGGACGCGGATCGTCTTGTGCAGCGAGCGAATCGGGGAAGATCGTGCAGATGCACGGGAAGGAACGTCATGCAGGGCAGTAGTTCAGTCGCTCGATCGAGCGCCGTTGACGCGGCCGCGATCGAGGCGGCGGTCGACCGTTTGGACGGTGTCGCCGTACGCACACCGTTGCAACGCAACCTCCGCCTGTCGGAGCGCACCGGCGCGCAGGTCTGGCTGAAGCGGGAGGACCTGCAGATCGGCCGTTCCTACAAGCTGCGCGGCGCGTACAACCTGATCGCCCAGCTCGACGACACCGCGAAGGCGGCCGGTGTGGTCTGTGCGAGCGCAGGCAACCATGGTCAGGGGTTGGCGTATTCGTGCCACATCCTCGGTGTCCAGGGCAAGGTGTTCGTCCCGCGCACGACGCCACGGCAGAAGCGGGACCGGATCGCGGCCCTCGGCGGCAAGCAGATCCAGGTGATCGTCACCGGCGACACGTACGACGACGCCGCGGCGGCGGCTCTTGCCGAAGGCCGCGCGACCGGGGCAACGATGGTGCCTGCCTTCGACGATCCGCGAACCGTTGCAGGACAGGGGACCGTGGCCGTCGAGCTCGTCGACCAGCTCGGCCACGCGCCCGACGTACTCGTGGTTCCGGTCGGCGGCGGCGGTCTCGTTGCAGGGGTTGCAACGTGGATCGCCTCACGACATCCTGGCGTGCGGATCGTCGGGGTCGAGCCGGGTGGCGCGGCGAGTATGGCGGCGGCGTTGGAGGCCGGCGAGCCGGTGACATTGCCGCACCTCGACAGCTTCGTCGACGGCGCCGCCGTACGGCGGGTGGGTGAGGTGACCCTGCCGCTGGTGCAGCAGGCCGGTGTGGAGCTGATGTCCGTGCCCGAGGGACTGGCGTGCTCGGAGATGCTCGAGCTGTACCAGACCGACGGGTTGATCGCGGAGCCCGCGGGCGCTTTGTCGACAAGTGCCCTGGGCAACGGTCTCGACGTACGGCCCGGCGAGACCGTCGTGTGCCTGCTGTCCGGCGGCAACAACGACGTCAGCCGGTACGGCGAGATTCTCGAGCGCTCGTTGGTGTACGAGGGGCTGAAGCACTACTTCCTGGTGACGTTCCCGCAGGAGCCCGGTGCCCTGCGCACCTTCCTCGACGGCGCCCTCGGCCCGGACGACGACATCACCCTCTTCGAGTACGTCAAACGCAACAACCGCGAAACCGGCGTAGCCCTCGTAGGCCTCGAGATCAGCAACCGAGCCGACCTCCCCGGCCTCCTCACCCGAATGGAAGCCGCCCCCCTCGACATCGAACGCATCAACCCCAACTCCCCCGAATTCAGATACCTGATCTGACCAGAGACAAAGGCGACGGCAGGAAGATCAGCCCGCTAGTGCTTGGTGTGTTTGGACTGGCGTGGGTTGGGCGGTGGGTCGTCGTTTTCGGGCCATAGGTTTTGGGTTGGGTTGGGGCGTTGGTGGTGGTCGCTGCGGTCGGGGGACGGTGGGCGCGCCTCGGCCCGGGGTTTGGGGGTTTTCGACTGGGCGCCGGCGAGTAGGGCCGCCACGATCACCAGCGCGGCGGCTGCGACGACGATCCAGATGATGGTTGTTCCGTTCATCGCTCCTCCTCGGCTCGATGATCAGAACCCCCGGTACCCGGGCCGGGCGCGGGTTAACGGCGTACGTCAGACCAGGCCGCGGCGGGCCGCCCAGACGATCGCCTCGATCGCGGTGCTGAAGCCGAGGCGGTCGCAGATCAGCCGGGTACGGCGGCGGACCGTGCGCTCGGAGAGTTCGAGCCGGCGGGCGACCGCATCGACCGGCAGTCCGGTGGCGAGCAGACGGAGGAGTTGGAGATCGTCATGGCTGATCTCGCGCGGCGGCACCCGTCGCGCGAGCGGTCGAAGTTCTTGGGGGAGAACGGTCATACAGATCACCTGGTTCCGAACATCCGGGACTCGGCGGCGTCCCAGTCGGCCGGTTTGCCCTGCGGGGTGTAGGTCCGCAGGCGATGGGTGGAGCGGACCAGCGCGCGCATGGCGGCCAGGTCCGGCAGGGGCTCGCCGAGAGCGCGAGCTTGGACGAGTACGTTGCCGAGCGCGGACGCCTCGACCGGCCCGGCCAGGACCGGCAGCCCGCACGCGTCGGCGGTCAGTTGGCACAGCAGTTCGTTCTGGGAGCCGCCCCCGATGACATGCAGTACGTCGACCTCGCGGCCGGCGATCGACTGCGCCGCACGCAAGGTACGCCGATACGCCAGCGCGAGGCTCTCCAGAATGCAGCGCACCATCGCACCTCGCGACCGCGGCGGCTCCTGCCCGGTCGCGCGACAATGCTCCTCGATCCTCGCCGGCATGTTGCCCGGGGCAAGGAATTCGGGTGCGTCCGGATCGACGAGCGTCGCGAACGACGGGGCGGCGGCAGCGGCTCGCAGGAGCCCGTCCAGGTCGTCGTCGCCCCAGACCCGCTGGCATTCCTGGAGGATCCACAGGCCCATGACGTTGCGCAGGAACCGGATCCGCCCGTCGACGCCGCCCTCGTTGGTGAAGTTGGCCTCGCGCGCTTCATCGGTCAGCACCGGCGCGTCCAACTCGAGCCCGACGAGCGACCAGGTCCCGGACGAGATGTAGGCGAACCGTTCATCCGCAGCAGGCACAGCAACCACAGACGAAGCCGTATCGTGCGACCCGACCGCAATCAGCGGGATCCCCGGCGCCAACCCGGTCTCGTCCGGCAGCACAGTCCCGATCACATCACCCGGCTCCCGCAGCTCCGGAAATACCCGGCGTGGAAGACCCACCCGCGAGATCAGCTCCTCGCTCCACTCCCGCGAGCGCACGTCGAACAGCTGCGTGGTCGAAGCGTTCGTCCGCTCCACCCCGATCTCGCCAGTCAGCCAGTACGCAAGCAGATCAGGAATCATCAGCAGACTGGTCGCACCCTCGAGCGGCTCCGCGGCCAGCTGGTAGATCGTGTTGAACGGCAGTTGCTGCAGACCTGTCGCGACGTACAGATCCGCGGCCGGCACCTTCTCCAGCACACGCTCCATCACGCCGTCGGTGCGGGAATCGCGGTAGTGGACGGGGTTGTGCAGCAGCTGGCCGTCGGCGTCGAGGAGGCCGTAGTCGACCGCCCACGAGTCGATCCCGATTCCGTCGAGGGCGCCGGCCGCCAGCAACCCGTCCAGCGTCGACCGATACAGGTGCAGGATGTCCCAGTGCAGCCGCCCGTGGACGCGCACCGGGCCGTTCCAGAACCGGTGCACCTCGCGCAGCTCGAGGACGTGCGCGCCGACCTCGCCGAGCATCACCCGACCGCTCGACGCACCCAGATCCACCGCCGCGACCCGCTTCATGGCAGCGCCTACCGCAGGAAGGCGGCTGCCACGCCGGCGTCGACAGGCACGTGCAGACCGGTCGTGTGGGTCAGGTCGCCGCCGGTCAGCGCGAACACCGCGGCCGCGACGTTCTCCGGCAGCACCTCACGCTTCAGCAGGGTCCGCTGCGCATAGAACGCACCGAGCTCCGCCTCCGGTACGCCGTACACCGCGGCCCGCTGTGCGCCCCAACCGCCGGCGAAGATCCCGGACCCGCGGACCACGCCGTCCGGGTTCACGCCGTTGACGCGGATCCCGTACTCGCCGAGCTCGGCCGCGAGCAGCCGGACCTGGTGTGCCTGGTCCGCCTTCGCCGCGCCGTACGCGACGTTGTTCGGGCCGGCGAAGACCGAGTTCTTGCTGGAGATGTAGATGATGTCGCCGCCCATCCCCTGGTCGATCAGTACCTTCGCGGCCGCCCGCGATACCAGGAACGAGCCCTTCGCCATCACGTCGTGCTGCAGGTCCCAATCCCGTTCCGTTGTCTCCAGCAACGACTTCGAGATCGAAAGCCCGGCGTTGTTGACGATCAGGTCCACCCCGCCGAACGCCAGTACGGCGTCCCGCAGCGCGGCCTCGACCGCCTCCGCCGACGACACATCGGCGCCCACGGCAACGGCCACGTCGGACGAACCGAGCTCCTTCGCGACCGCCTCGGCAGCCGCCAGGTCCAGGTCCGCGACGACGACGCAGGCGCCCTCGGCCGCGAGTCGAGTAGCGATCGCCTTCCCGATGCCCGACCCGCCGCCGGTCACGAGCGCAACCCGGGTCGCGAGCGGCTTCGGCTTGGGCATCCGCTGCAGCTTGGCCTCCTCCAGCGCCCAGTACTCGATCCGGAACTTCTCCCGCTCGTCGATCGGCGCGTACGTCGACACCGCCTCGGCGCCGCGCATCACGTTGATCGCGTTCACGTAGAACTCGCCGGCCACCCGCGCGGTCTGCTTGTCCTTCCCGAAGCTGAACATCCCGACGCCGGGGACGAGCACGATCGCCGGATCGGCGCCCCGCATCGCCGGGCTGTCAGACTCGGCGTGCCGGTTGTAGTAGGCGGCGTAGTCCTCGCGGTAGGCGGCATGCAGCTCCTTGAGGCGCGCGACCGCGTCCTCCAAAGAAGCGGAAGCCGGCAGATCCAGTACCAGCGGACGCACCTTGGTCCGCAGGAAGTGGTCCGGGCAGGAGGTGCCGAGGGCAGCCAGCTCGGCCAGCCTCTCCCGGGCAGTGAACTCGAGCACGACGTCGGAGTCGTTGAAGTGTCCGACCTGCGGCTTGTCGGTCGACGCGAGCCCGCGAATCACCGGGGCCAGCGCGGCCGCACGCACCCGGCGTTCATCGGCCGGCAGCGCCTCGAAACCCTGGACGACCGCGCCGAACGGCTCCGCCTTGCCGTTGTCGGCGAGGAACTGTTCCGCCGTACGGATGATCTCCAGCGAGTTCGCCTCGCACTCCTCGGACGTGTTGCCCCACGCGGTGATGCCGTGACCGCCGAGCACGCAGCCGATGGCCGCAGGGTTCTCGCGCTTGACCGCGGCGATGTCCAGACCGAGCTGGAACCCGGGCCGCCGCCACGGCACCCAGACCACCCGGTCGCCGAAGCACTCCGCCGTCAACTTCTCACCGTCCGCCGCGGTCGCCAGCGCGATCCCGGAGTCGGGGTGCAGGTGGTCGACATGAGGGGCGTCGACCAGCCCGTGCATCGCGGTGTCGATCGACGGCGCCGCGCCGCCCTTCCCGTGCAGGCAGTAGTCGAACGCGGCGACCATCTCGTCCTCGCGGTCGACACCCGGATAGGCATCGACGAGCGCGCTCAGGCGGTCGAGCCGCAGTACGGCCAGCCCGGCCGAGGTCAGCGTGCCGAGGTCGCCGCCGGATCCCTTGACCCACAACAGATCCACGGGGTTCTGCGTGACCGGATCGGTCGCCGTACCCTTCGCCGACGTGTTGCCGCCGGCGTAGTTGGTGTTCCGCGGATCGGCACCCAGTCGGTTGCTACGCGCAACGAGCTCGGCTGCGGTGTCACTCACACTCATGCTCCCCATCCGGCTTGCTGACCGCCCACGCGATCCTTGGTGATCTGCTCGAAGTAGCCGCTGCGCTTGTACGCCGCGACCGGGTCGGCGTCCAGTCCCTGCGACTCGCGCAGTTCCGCGAGCAGCGGACGGACGTCGGTGTTGTAGGCGTCCATCAGCGCCGCATTCGCGCCCAGCACGTCACCCGAGGCCTGGGCCGCGCGCAGTACGTCGCGGTCGACCAGCAGCGCCTTCGCGGTCGCCTCCTGGACGTTCATCACCGAGCGGATGATCGCGGGGATCTTCTCCTCGATGTTGTGGCACTGGTCGAGCATGAACGCGATCCCGCGGTCCGGGTCGAGCGCGTCGCCGCGGACGATCTCGTTCATGATCCGGAACAGCTGGAACGGGTCGGCCGCCCCGACCATCAGGTCGTCGTCGGCGTAGAACCGGCTGTTGAAGTCGAACGCGCCGAGTTTCTTGGTCCGCAGCAGGAACGCGACGATGAACTCGATGTTCGTGCCCGGCGCGTGGTGCCCGGTGTCGATACAGACCGTTGCCTTCGGCCCCAGCTCGAGACAGTGCGCGTACGACGTACCCCAGTCCGGCACGTCGGTGGTGTAGAAGGCCGGCTCGAACAGCTTGTATTCCAGCAGCATCCGCTGGTCGTCGCCGAGCCGGTCGTACACCTCCTTCAGCGCGGTCGCGAGCCGGTCCTGCCGGTCCTGGATGTCGTCCTGGCCCGGATAGTTCGTGCCGTCGGAGAACCACAGCTTCAGGTCCCGGGAGCCGGTCGCGTCCATGATGTCGACGCATTCGAGCAGGTGGTCGGTGGCCTTGCGGCGGACCGCGGGGTCGGGGTTCGTGACGCTGCCGAGCTTGTAGTCGTCGTCCTGGAAGACGTTGCTGTTGATCGCCCCGAGCCGGACGCCCTGCTCCTTCGCGTACGCCGCCAGCGCGGCGTAGTCGTCGACCTTGTCCCAGGGGATGTGCAGCGCGACGCTCGGCGCGACCCCGGTGTAGGAGTGGACGACGGCCGCGTCGGCGATCTTCTCCTCCGGCGAGCGGGGTACGCCGGGCTGGGCGAACACCTTGAACCGGGTGCCGGAGTTGCCGAACGCCCACGAGGGGAGCTCGATCTCCTGGCGGCTCAGCGCGGCCTTCACGGCATCGGTCGTCATGGGTCAGCCCTCTCTCAGGTGGAAGATCTCGGGAAGCAGCAGGAAGGACTCGTCCGGCGGCCTGCCATCGATCCCGGTGAAGAACTCGGTCATCTCCGACTGCCAGCGCGTGTTGACCTCGGTGGCCGCCATCGCCTTCTGGGCGGCGTCCAGGTCTTCGGCCTCGACGTACCCGATCAGCAAACCGTCGTCGCGGAGGAACAGCGAGTAGTTGTGCCACCCGGAGTCCCGCAACGCGGCCTGCATGTCGGGCCAGACGTTGCGGTGGCGGTCGACGTACTCGGCCAACCGGTCCGGCCGGACCTGCAGGCAGAAGCAGTAACGATTCACGGCGGCACCTGTGTCTGAGCGGGCGGGAAGGCTATGAAAGGTTTCAAGAACGTCTCATGACGCTAAGCGGGTGTACAGGCGGCCGTCAAGTGCCTGCCCACCTTTTGCGACCGATCCCGGACTGCCGACGCGGAGAATCCGCAGGAACCGGGTATTCTTCGGCAGCTAACACGTTTCAAGTTGCGCAGGGGAGGTTCTCGTGTCCGTCGACGATGCGGAAGCCCTGCCCGAGCGCACGCGGCGACGCCGTACGCCGAAGCCGCACGCCGCCGGCGTGAAGGCCGTGGCCGCGGCGGCCGGCGTCTCGCTGGGGACCGTTTCCAACGTGCTGAACCGGCCCGAGGTGGTCAGCCCGCTGACCCGCGCGAAGGTCGAGGCGGCGATGGCGTCGCTGGGCTTCGTCCGTAACGAGTCGGCGCGGCAGCTGCGAGCGGGCTCGAGCCGGATCCTCGCGTACCTGATGCTCGACGCCGGCAACCCGTTCTTCACCGATGTCGCGAAGGGCGTCGAGGAGGCGGCCCAGGCGGCCGGCCTGTCGGTGTTCCTGTGCACCAGCAGCGAGGACGCGGACCGCGAGGCGGCGTACCTCGATCTGCTCGAGCAGCAGCGGGTGCAGGGCATCCTGATCACGCCGATCGACCAGAACTCGTCCCGCCTGCGCAAACTGCCCTCCCGCGGTACGCCGGTCGTCGTGGTCGACCGCGCTCTCGACGAGGGCCAGCACTGCTCGGTCGCGGTGAACGACGTCCTCGGCGGCGAGCTCGCGATCTCGCATCTGCTCGAGCTCGGCCACCAACGGATCGCGTACGTCGGCGGCCCGAACACGATCGGTCAGGTCGTCGACCGGCGCGAAGGCGCTCGCCGGGCCTTGAAGTCGGCCGGGAGGCCGGCGGCGGATCTGATCGAGCTGACCACCGGCGCGCTCACCGTCGCCGAAGGTAGGGGCGCAGGGCAACGACTCGCCGGGCTCCCGGCTGATCGCCGGCCGACCGCGGCGTTCTGCGCGAACGACCTGCTGGCGTTGGGATTGCTGCAACAGTGCGTGAGTCTGGGGCTACGCGTTCCGGAGGATCTCGCGATCGTCGGGTACGACGACATCGAGTTCGCCGAGGCTGCCGCCGTACCGCTGACCTCCGTGCGTCAGCCGCGACAGCTGCTCGGCCGGACCGCGGCGGAGCTGCTGCTGGACGAGTCGTCGAACCCGGACCACGAGCACCAGCGCGTCACGTTCACGCCGGAGCTCGTCGTGCGCACTTCCACCCGCGGGACGCTGTAAGCAGGCGTTATGGTGGGGCAAGGGGTTCTCTGGGCGAGGTGAGTCATGCGCGTCGCTGGCGGGGGTTTGGTACGGCGATGGGGCGGCCGCGCGGTCGGCCTGGCGATCACCGGTGTCGGCCTGTACATCGTGGCGCCGAGCATCCTGTCACTCTTCGGGGCCTGGCCGCGCCTCGCGGACGTGGATCCCTGGTGGTTCCCGATCCTCGTGGTCCTGGAGGGCTGTAGCTTCGCCGCTCTGTGGTGGCTCGCCAGACTGGCTCTCGACCAGGACAGCGCAGAGCAGTCCAACGCGGGATGGGGCACGATCGCGACCGCCCAGCTGGCCGGGAACGCGGCCAGCAAGGTGATACCCGGCGGTGCGGCTGCGGGCAGCGTCCTCCAGGCCAGGCTCTTGATCCAGGCCGGGCAGCCGGCCGCAGTCGTCGCCTCCGCACTGACCGCGATCGGCCTGATCACGACCGGCGTGTTGCTGCTGTTGCCCGTGCTGACGATTCCCGCCGTCCTGATCGGTCCGCCGCCGGCCAGGCAGCTCGAGCTCGGTCTCCTGGTCTCGTTGATCATGGCGATTCTCATCGTCGGTTTCGGGCTGGCCGCCCTCAAGTGGCCACGGTTCGTCGTGCTGGTCGGTCGCGGGGCCGGACACGTGATCCACCTCGTGAAGCGCAGTGTGACCGCCGACAGTTGCGCCGCCCTGCTGGTCATTCAGCGGGAGCGAGTTGCCGCCGCCTTCGAGGGCCGGTGGTGGGCCGCGGCCTTGGCTGCTGCCGCGAACCGCATGTTCGACTACGCCGCGCTGGTGGCCGCGTTGGCCGCGCTGGACGTTCACGTTCGGCCTTCGATGGTGCTGCTGGCCTATGTCGTGGCTCAGGCGCTCGCGATGATTCCGATCACGCCAGGCGGTCTCGGCTTCGTCGACGCGGGTCTGACCGCGCTTCTCGTCCTGATCGGAGTCAGCCCGGACGCCGCGCTGATCGGGACTCTCCTGTATCGGCTCGCGTCCTTCTGGTTACCGATCCCGCTGGGCCTCCTGGCCTGGGCAGGCTGGCGGATCCACCTGCACATCACCCGGCCGGCTCGGGACGACCAGTAGCCGTCAGACGCCGTACGCCGCGAGGAAGACGTCGGCCGCCTGGTCGGCGAGCTTGTCCAGCTCGCCGGGCTTCGGACGCTGGCGTGTGCCGGCGAACATCGCGCGGTTCATCGGCTTGTACATGACCAGGCCCGCGAACTGGTACGCCGCGAGCGTGGGGTCCTCGAGCTCCTTCAGCAGACCGCGATCGCTGAGCCTCGTGAGCGCTTCACCGAGTGCGTCCAGCGACTGCTCGAAGCCTCGGTTGAACCAGGCTCCGCAGACCTCCGGGAAGCGGTCCGCCTCTGCGATCACCAGTCGGCGCAGCTGCAGGACGCTGTCGGCGGTCAGGCTCTGGAGCAGGCGATGAGCCAGCGCACGCAGGGCTTCCCGGGCATCGGCGGCTCCGTCGAGGGTTTCGACGTACGCCTGTAGTAGGCCGTCCATCAGCTGGTCGCTGGTGCCGAGGACGATCTCGGCGAACAGGCGTTCCTTGTTCTCGAACTGCTTGTACACGGTCTGTTTGGAGACGCCGGCGTTCGCGGCGACCTCGTCCATGCTCGCGCCGAGGTACCCGTGCTGGAGGAAGGCCGTGGTCGCGGCGGCCAGGATCGCGCGGCGCTTGCGGGGCGTCCGTCCTTCGAGCTCTACCTGCTCCATCCGGAAATCATACTAGACAGTCCAGTTCTCTGGCGAGTACTGTACGGTCTAGTTCCCTGCCACTGAGGAGAAGACCGATGAGCACCGTGACATCCGCCGACGGCACCACGATCGCTTTCGACGCGTACGGCGAGGGCCGGCCGCTGATCCTGATCGATGGAGCCACCGCACACCGCGCCGTCAACCCGGCGAACGCCGAGGTCGGCGAGCTGCTGAGCGACGAGTTCCGCACGTACGTGTACGACCGGCGCGGCCGCGGCCAGAGCACCGACACGGCGCCGTACGCTATCGAGCGCGAGATCGAGGACATCGCTGCCCTGATCGAGGACGCCGGTCAGCCGGCCATCCTGTTCGGCTGGTCGTCCGGGGCACTGCTGGCCCTGGATGCTGCCGCAGCCGGCCTCCCCATCGACGGCCTGGTCCTCTTCGAGCCGCCCGTCGTCGTGGACGACGTCCGCCCGCCGCTCCCCTCCGACTACGTCGAGCAACTGGACGCGTTCGTCGCAGAAGGCCGCCGCGACAAGGCCGCCGAACTCTTCATGACCGCCGCCGCAGGGCTGCCCGCCGAAGCCGTCGCCGGCATGAAGCAGTCCCCGTACTGGGCCCCCGTCGAGGAGATCGCCCACACCATCGCCTACGACGGCCGCATCATGGGCACCACCATGTCCGGCAACCCGCTCCCGGACGACCGCTGGTCCGCAGTCAAACTCCCCGTCCTCGTCCTCCACGGCGACAAAACCTGGCCAGCTCTCTCCTCCGGCGCCCAAGCCGTAGCCAACCACCTCCCCACCGCCACCCTCACCCCCATCCCAGGCGAAAACCACAGCACCGAGCCCAGCACGCTCGCTCCGGTACTGCGGACCTTCGCCGGCGGCCTCTGACCCCTCCCGTTGGACCCCGGGTCGGTGAGATGGTTTATGGGTGGACAGGGATGGTTTCTGGGGTCTTGTCGAGGAGGCGCGGGCCTCGGTGGATGACACCGTGGCTGATCCGGACGGGGTTGCGGACGCGTTGACCAAGGTGCTGGGTTCGGCGGCGGCCGGGGAGATCGCGGGGTTCGGGGTCGAGCTCGCGCGGTTGCAGGTCGAGTCGTACCGGTGGGACCTGTGGGCGGCGGCGTACCTGATCAACTCCGGGGCATCGGAGGACGGGTTCGATTCGTTCCGCGGGTGGTTGATCGCCCAGGGGCGTGAGGTCTGGGACGCCGCGCTGGCGGGGCCGGACTCGCTCGCGGACGTGGTCGACGAGGATCGGCCGGAGGGGTTCGAAGGGTTCGACGGCGAAGGGATGCTGCACGTCGGCAGTCACGCGTACAAGAACGTGACCGGCGACGAAGCGGCGTACTGGAAGGCTGTTGACGCGGATGCCCCGGACACACCGGACATGCCTGCCGGTGCGGAGATCGACTTCGACGACGAAGACGACCTCGAGGCTCACCTGCCCCGGCTGGCCGCGCTCTACCTCGACAACTAGGCCGGTTCGCCGCTGAGGCGTTCGATGGCAGTCCGGAGGCGGCGGCGCCAACCGGACTGGCCGGCCTCCTCATCTGCAGCGGCCAAGCTCACCAGGTGCTGCGCCATCTCGAAGCTCTCGTCGGTCTGCGGCTCTACGTCGGTCAACGCCGACTGCGGCTCGTCATGGTCGTACCCGAGCGACCTGCTCCTCCACCCGAACCCGTCCGGTACCAGCAGCTCCGGCACGAGCGTCTCGTGACTGAGCGACATCAGGTCCTTGTCACCGTTGCCAATGCTGAAGATCGTCGTACCACGTCGACGTACGTCGCTGACCCGCTCCAGCAACGTGTCGGCCGGATTGTCCTCGGCGACCACCAGCAGCGACTCGCCGCGGCCAGCGTCCTGCAGCCGGTCCAGACCGATCGCCAGGTGTGGCGGTGCGCCCGCTGGCGGTGCCCAGCGAACCAGTGACGGCCGTGCGTCCTCGATGCCCGCTCGGTGAAGCTCGTCGTCCAGATGCGCGGTCAAGTGCCACGGCTCGTCGTCGACCGGTCCGAACAGCATGAGCCCACTGCGTCTGGTCGTGAACCTTCGCAGTGCGTAGCCGAACTGCGTCGTCCGGCTCCCAAGCTCAGTACCGCTCAGCATCTCCCGGAGGAGCGAGGCTCTGGTCAGATCCACACCTCAGGCTAACCGGTCAGCCTTCGACTGGAGGTAGTTGCGCTCCGGCACGCTCGTCGTACGGCGGGCCGCGAGCAGGTAGCTCTCCCGAGCAGCAGCAGTGTCACCGGACATCTCGAGCAGGTGTGCGCGCACAGCCTCCAGCCGGTGGTTCATCCGGTCGTCGGCCTCGAGTGGCTCGAGTACGGCGAGCCCCTCCTTCGGACCGACTGCCATAGCGACAGCGACCGCGTGGTTGAGCTTCACCATCGGGTTGTCGACCAACTGCTCGAGTACGTCGTACAGCGCGACGATCTGCCGCCAGTCCGTGTCGTCAGCGTCCTCAGCCGTGTCATGCACCGCAGCGATCGCGGCCTGCACTTGGTACGGCCCCAGCTGCGACCGCGACAGCGCATCGGTCACCAGCGCTTCGCCCTCGACGATGGTCGCCTTGTTCCACTTCGACCGGTCCTGCTCGGCCAGCGGAATCAGCGCCCCGTCCGGCCCGGTCCGGGCCGGACGACGGGCGTCCGTGAGCAGCATCAGCGCCAACAGCCCGGCCACCTCACCGTCATCCGGCAGCAGCTTCCGGACGCCGCGCACCAGCCGGATCGCTTCGGTAGTGAGCTCCGCACTGTGCAACGACGTACCGGATGAGGCGGTGTAGCCCTCGTTGAAGATCAGATAGAGCACATGCAGTACTGCGCCCATCCGCTCGTCCCGCTCCGCCTCGGGCGGCATCTCGAACGAACTCCCGGCCTGCTTGATGCTCCGCTTCGCCCGGCTGATCCGCTGCGCCATCGTTGCCTCTGGCACCAAAAACGCCGCCGCGATCTGCGCGGTGGTGAGACCGCCGACAGCACGCAGCGTCAGGGCGATCTGCGAGGCCGGCGACAACGCCGGGTGACAGCAGAGGAACAACAACGTCAGCGTGTCGTCCCGGCCGCCCGGATCGTCGATCTCCGGGCCTGAGGCAACGAACTCCTCCGGTGCGGCGAGCTGGACCGCGTTCTCCTCACGCCGTCGCCGTGCCGACTCGCTGCGGAGCAGATCGGTCAGCCGCCGCGACCCGACCCGGATCAGCCAGCCCCGCGGGTTGTCCGGCAGGCCCTCACTCGGCCACTGCTGCGTCGCCGCGAGCAGCGCCTCCTGGACCGCCTCTTCGGCCAGGTCGAAGTGCCCGTAGTGCCGGACCAGCGCACTCAGCACCTGCGGCGCCTGCTCCCGAAGCAGGAGCTCGAAGTCAGTCACATTTCCAGCCCGGACGCATCCATCACCGGCCGCACCTCCACCGCGACGTACTCCGCGTCAGGCATCCGGGCGGCGTACCCGATCGCCTGGTCGATGTCGTCGCACTCCACCAGGTAGAACCCGGCCAGGTGCTCCTTGGCCTCGGCGTACGGCCCGTCCGTCGTGGTCGTGGTGTCGTCACGCACCTGCACGGTCCGCGTGGTGATCGGGTCGGCCAGCCCGGCCGCACTGACCAGGAGGCCCTGCTCGGTCAGCTCCCGGGCCAGCGTCTCGTGCGCGGTGGCCAGTCCGTCGCGTTGCTCGGCGGACAGGCTCGCCCAGCTCTCCGGGTTGCTGTAGATCAGCAGCATGTACTTCACAGGCACCATCCTGTCGCTTGCGGAGGCCCCTGTGACCCCCTGTCACCTGCTACGTCGAAACAAGCCCACCGAACTTCGACAGATCGAGGATGTCGAACTCCGCCCGGCCGGCACCGACGTCTCCACCGAGTGACGCTCAGCCGGGGCGTCCCGGCGTACTGGAGATTCCTGATGGTTTCGCATTCGAAGCGCTGGCTGGCGCTGGCACTGCTGTGTCTGACCGGGTTCATGATCATCCTGGACGCGTCGATCGTGCTGGTCGCCGTGCCGTCGATCGAGCGCGAGCTGACGTTCTCGACCGGGGGCGTGCAGTGGGTGCCCAGCGGGTACGCGCTGATGTTCGGCGGGCTCCTGCTCCTCGGCGGGCGGATCTCGGACCTGCTGGGTCGCCGGCGGGTCTTCATGACCGGATTGCTGTTGTTTGCCGGGTCCTCGCTGCTGTGCGGGTTCGCGTGGAGCGGAGACGCGCTGGTCCTCGCCCGCGGGCTGCAGGGCGCGGCGGCCGCCGTACTGGCGCCGAGTGCGTTGTCGATCGTGATGACGACGTTCCCGTCCGGTGCGGATCGCAACAAGGCGCTCGGCATCTGGGGCGCGACCAGCGGGGTCGGAGGTACGGCGGGGTCGCTCATCGGCGGACCGGTGACGGACGGACTCGGCTGGCAGTGGATCTTCTTCATCAACGTGCCGGTGTGCCTGCTGGTCGTCGTACTCGCACCCACGCTGCTGATGGACAGCCGCGGACCAGGACGCCGCGGTTTCGACGTCGCCGGCGCGGTCACAGTGACGGCAGCGCTCATCGTCCTCGTGTACGCCGTCATCGAGGCACCCGAGTCGTCGGGGCTCCGGACCGCACTGCTCGTCGTGCTGTCGGCCGTCCTGTTCGCAGCGTTCGTCCTTGTGGAGAAGCGATCCGCGGCACCGCTCGTACCACTGCGGATTTTCCGCTCGAGAGCACTGGTCGGCGGCAACCTCATCACGATCGCCTGGGGCCTGGCGGCGTTCGGACTCAACTTCGTCTACACGCAGTACGCCCAGCTCGCTCTGGGCGCGTCAGCGATCCGCTACGGCCTCATGTCCGCCGTACTCGCGGCCGCCGCGGTCGTCGGCTCGATCATCGGCCAGCACCTCGTCACGCGCGTCGGCCCACGCTGGGTCGCCTCGGTGTCGCTGCTGATCGCCGGAGTCGGTACGATGCTGATGACGCAGCTGACCGTGGACTCCGGGTACTTCGAGCTGGCTTTCTGGGGTTTGACGATCTTTGGCGCCGGACTGGGGGCTGGAACGGTCGCGGGTTCGATCGCCGCGCTCAGCGACGTACCGGGGGAGGACTCCGGCGTCGCGTCGGGTCTCCAGAACGCCAGCTTCCAGATCGGCGGCGCAGTGGGTGTTGCGGCAGTCTCCGCTGTCGCAACCGCCAGTACGTCGGGCACGTCGCCGGTCGACCTGACACACGGGTACCGGATCGCCTTCGCGACAGTGTGGTTGTTCATCGCGATCGGTCTGGCCGGTTGCGGCCTCCTGCTCACCCGCAAACGCTCACTGCGGCTCGAGCCGGTCGCGTCCTGAAACTCAAACACCCGTTGGAGGTTAGGCGTGGGCACCTGGTTCGTGTGGCCGCCGGCGACCGCCAGCCGGCCCTTGCGAAGGAGGCTTCATGCTCATCCTCGGTTTGATCCTGCTGATCTTGGGATTCTTGCTGAGTATCCCGATCCTGTGGACCATCGGCATCGTGCTGCTGGTGGTCGGAGCGGTGCTCTTCCTGCTCGGATCGACGGGCCGTGCTGTCGGCGGCCGCCGGCACTGGTACTGATCCACCCCCGGACCTGAACGGCCGGACCCCGCGGACCACGAGGCCGCGGGGTTCTGTCCGTCCCGATGGCTACGGTGAACCCATGAAGTACGTCGTGATGATCTTCCGCAACCTCGACCGCGTCTGGACCGACGAGGACCAGCAGGCCGTCGTCCGCCTGACCCGGCTCAAGCGTGAGCTCGACGAGTCCGGCGAGCTGGTCAGCTCCGAGGGCCTGCTGCCGCCCGAGGAAGGCCGGATCGTGCAGATCCGCGACGGCGAGCAGGTCGTCACCGACGGGCCGTTCGGCGAGGCCAAGGAGCAGCTCGCCGGGTACTTCCTGGTCGATGCCGTCGACGACGAGCGGGCCCGGGCGATCGCGTCGCTGGTCTCGGCCGCGGTCGGCGACCGGGTCGAGCTCCGCGGCACGCTGATCTCAGCGGGGATGCCAGCGGAACTCCGGTGACCGCTTCTGCGTGAAGGCGTCGATCCCTTCGGCCAGTTCGCCGGACGCGATGGTCTCGCGGTACCGCCGTACCGCTGCCGCATCGGCGTTCTCGCCCGCCAGCAACGCGTTGACCGACTCCTTGGCCGAGCGGATCGTCAGCTGTGACCGCGAGACCAACGTCTCCGCGAACGCCTCGGCCGCCGCCATCGGATCGTCAGCGACCCGATCGACCAGCCCCTTCAGCTCGGCCTCGACCGCGGTCAGCAACTCGCCGCTGAACAGCAGGTACTTCGTGGTTGCCGGACCGACCAGGTCGAGCAGGACCTTGATCGCGGCCGGCGGGTAGACGACGCCGATCCGGGCCGGCGTGACGCCGAAACTCGCATTGCGCGCCGCGAACCGGAAGTCGCAGTTGACCGCGATCTCCAGACCGCCGCCGATGCAGTGCCCGCGGACGACCGCGATCGTCGGCTTAGGGAACTCCCGCAACGCCGCCTGGGCCCGCAGGTTGAATGCCCGCAGCTCGGCCATCGGATCAGCCGGATCGTCACCGGAGATCAGCTCCCGGATGTCCGCACCGGCCGAGAAGCTCGAGCCGGCGCCGGTGACGAGCAGGACCTTCACGTGGTCGTCGTACGCCAACTCCGTGAGCAGCCCCGGCAACGCCTCCCACATCGACCGGGTCAGCGCGTTCCGCTTCTCGACCCGATCGATCACCAGCCGCGCGACCGCCCCACGCTCGATCCGAAACTCCACGCCCGCAGTCAACCAGCAACAAGCACCGAACCGCCGCGCCCTGAGCCACACCCGGATCGCCAGCCGATCACGACCGCGATCACGGCGGCGATTTGTCGACCAAGCGTTTGATCTCGGGGCGATTACATCCGGATACCGGGCGAATCACGGTGCCGGCGAGTCTGTGGATGTTCGTAATGCGTTAAGACCGAGGGCCGATTCGAACCGGCGCGGCGAAGTGTGCTTGACTCCTCCGGTCGATAACGTTTTGGTCTCGGCAGATTGGGTTCGACAAGTGGCTGAAGGACGGCATAGACAGGCGCGGCACCGCCAGCAGCGCAAGAAGGTGATCCAGCCAGGTCTCGCAAAGGTTGTGATCCCCGGCGCGGCAGTGGCCCTGGTGGCCACCGGCTCGGCCGCCGCACTCCCCGCCCAGCACGTCAAGCTCGACCCGTCGATCGCCAGCTCGTCCCTGCAGCTGTCGCGCGACACCACGATCAGCCGGGACGCTCTGCGTCCGCCGATCGGCGCCACGTCGTCGACCCCCAGTGCGTCTCCGACGCCGAAGGCGTCACCGACCGCGAAGCACCTGAAGAAGCAGGCGCCGATCCCGACGCCGACCTCCGCGAAGACCCGCGCGGCCGCGGATCTGAACGCGGCGCCGCCGAAGATCAGCGGCACGAAGTACACCACCACCGACGTGAACCTCTGGTCGATCCCGCTGACCGGCAGCCTGCTGGACGTGCTGCCGAAGGGCACCAAGGTCTCGGTCACCGGCAAGATCGACGGCATCTGGGCCGAGGTCGTCAGCGACGGCAAGTCTCGCTGGGTCAAGGCGCAGTACCTGTCCGCCACCAAGCCGGTCGCGAGCGTCGGCGGCGGCTCGATCTCGCAGGCGGCCTGCAAGTCCGGCTCGGCGATGGAGTCCGGTCTGACCCAGGACGCGATCCGCGTGCACCGGGCGATCTGCGCGATGTTCCCCGACATCACGTCGTACGGCGGGCTGCGGTCCGGTGACAGCGGTTCGGAGCACTCCAGCGGCCGCGCGGTCGACATCATGATCAACAGCTCGTCCGAGGGCCAGGAGATCGCCGACTGGCTGAAGGCGAACTACAAGAAGCTCGGCGTCAGCCAGCTGATCTGGGAGCAGCACATCTGGACGGTCCAGCGCAGCAGCGAGGGCTGGCGCGCGATGGAGGACCGCGGCAGCGCGACCGCGAACCACATGGACCACGTCCACGTCTCCGTCTACGGCAACTCCGGCACAGTCTGAATTCCTGAGGCGCCCTGAGCGATCCGGTCCCTTGACCCTCCTGGGGACCGGATCGCTTTGTTATGGCCGGATGTTGGCGTTCAGGTGGAAGAAGTTCGCCGGGTCGTAGGCGCGCTTGACCTCGCGCAGCCGGCGCAGATCGTCGGCGTCGTACGCCGTATCCGCGCGGCCCAGGTCGCCGAGGAAGTTCACGAACGTGCGACCGGAGCTCGGCAGGCCGGCGACCTCACGGTCGACGATCAGCGAGTACGACGCCTGCCGGTGGCCGACCGGTCCCGCACCCGGCCCGGGGTTCGCCATCGCGCCACCCCAGTGCCGGATCTCGACCGTGGCGTCCTCGAGTTCGGTGACGAGGTCGATCACCTCGTCGGTGAGGGCGTCCAGGAAGTCGAGGTGGCGGGCGGGGGTGCCGCCCATCGCGGCATCGGCGTACTCGATCGTCTGCAGTTCGCCGGCGAGGCGTTGCCCGGCCGTTGCGAGGAGCGGCTTGAGCAGGTGCTCCGCGAGGTCGGCGGGGCCGGCGTACATGACCTTGATCGCGACGGCGCGCTGCTCGGTGCCGGGGACGCGGGTCAGAAGGACGGCGGTGCTCAGCTCGTTGGGAATCGTGGCGGTCCAGTCGCGGTACGCGCGCAGGATCGCGGCGGCGCGGTCGATGCCGAAGTACACGATGCCGGCGTGGATCTGGCGGACCGGGTACAGGCGGAACTCGAGTGACGTGACGACACCGAAGTTGCCGGTGCCGCCGCGGATCGCCCAGAACAGGTCTGCGTGGTGTTCCGCGCTGGCGGTGACCGTACGTCCGTCGGCGGTGACAACCTCGGCGCGGATCACGCTGTCGGCCGCGAACCCATACTTGCGGGCCAGCCAGCCCACACCGCCGCCGAGCGTGTACCCGGTGACGCCGACGTCTCGGTGCGAGCCGGACAACGGGGCGAGTCCGAACTGTCTCGCCGCATCCAGCACCGCGCCCCAGCGAGCACCCGGCGCGACCTTGGCGATCCGTCGCTCCGGGTCGATCAGCACCGACGTCATCGGCGTCGTCTTCAGCAGGATCCCACCGTCCGCCGGTACGCGCGTCCCGTGACCGGTCGCCTGCACAGCGATCGGTACGCCGTAGTCGCGCGCGGTGCGGACCGCTGCCTGTACGTCGGTCCTGGTGTAGGCCTCGGCAACCAGCAGCGGGCGTGAGTCCACCGACGGGATGACGGAACGACGCTGCTCGTCGTACTCGACCTCTCCGGGCAGCCGGACCGCACCGTTGAACCCGGCCCCCAGCAGCCCCGCAACAACGTCACTGACAACCGCTGCAATCGCCTGCGTAGACATCCGATCCCACTCCCTCGCCGTATCAGCTCCTGCCCATACGTCGAAGAGGGGACCCCGTTATCGACACACTTTCCCGATGACCCACACAATCTCGGTCTCCGGCTCGGTTCTGACCAAGCACTACACCTCCTGGTCCCGCAACGAGCCGGACCGGGAGTGGGCCGCCCTCACCCTCCTGTCCGAAGCCGTACCGGACCTGGTCCCGCACCCCATCTCCAGGACCTCCGCCCCGTCGGTGACCATGACCACCGTCCCCGGCCATCCCCTCACCGGCTCTCTGCACCCTCCCCAACTGACAGCTCTGGGCGATGCGATCGAGGCACTCTGGTTCATCCCGTCCAGCACCCTGGCACCGATCGATCTTGCTGCTCTTGTCGACCGCACCCGCACCGGTCTCACTACGCTGCAGGATGGCGACGGCGTTGTTGCTCGGGCCGCTTCGGCCTGGCTCGACAACGAGCCGCCGGACCTCACCGCCGTACACGAACCTGTGGTTGCCCACGGCGATCCCAACCTCGCCAACTACCTCTGGGACGGCACGCGTGTCCGCATCGTCGACTTCGAGGACGCCGGGCTGGGCGACCGCACAGTCGAGCTGGCCAACCTGGTCGAGCACCTGTCCGGACGCGAGACCGACTGGACCCCGCTGGTACGACGCTTCGCCCCGGACGCCGAGCGCTTCCGGGCGGCCCGCTGCCTGTGGGCCGGCTTCTGGCTCACGCTGATCGGACCGGGCGGACCCAGCGCGCACCGCAACCCACCTGGCACCGCAGAGGTGCAGTCGGCGCGGATGCTCACGCTGGTAGCGGGATGACCTCTAGGCGTTCCAGGTCGGCCAGGATGTCGATCTGGGTGATCTTGCCGTCGGTGACCGTGACCGCCATGACCCCCATCAGACGGTCGTTGACCACGGTGATGACCCCGGGCACGCCATTGACCAGCGCCACCTGGTTGTAGGGCGCCATCCGGCTGAAGAGCAGCGCCTGCTCCACAACAGCCTTCGCACCACGCACCAGCTTCGACACCGCCGGCCCAGCGAAGTCCGCACTGGCAGCACCGGCGTCCGCGCGGAGTAGTACGTCGGGGTCGAGCAGCTCGAGCAGGGCCTCGAAGTCACCGCCACGCGACGCCGCCATGAACGCCTCGACGATCACCCGCTGTCGACTGACATCCCCGTCACTCGCAGGAGCCCCCTGCACCCGCCGCCGCGCCCGACTGGCCAGCTGACGCGTCGCAGCGGGGGACTTGTCCACAATCGTCGCGATCTCGTCGAACCCGACACCGAACATGTCGTGCAGCACGAACGCCAGCCGCTCAGCCGGCGACAGCGTCTCCAGTACGACCAGCAGCGCCAGCCCGATCGCATCCGCCTGCACGGCCTCGTCCTCCGGCCCCGGCTCGCCGATGATCGGGTCCGGCACGTACGTGTCCAGTGAGTCCTCGCGCCGCGACTTCCGGCTGCGCAGCAGGTCCAGACAGACCCGCGACACCGCTGTGGTCAGCCAGCCCGCCAGATTGCCGACATCACTCACGTCGGTCCGGCTCAGCCGCAGCCAGGCCTCCTGTACGGCGTCCTCCGCCTCGGCCACCGACCCGAGCATCCGGTACGCGACCGCGCGCAAGTGCCCGCGGTTCTGCTCGAACTGCCGCGCCAGCTGCTCGTGGTCGTCCACCGGTGCTGTCTCCTGTCGCATCACTTCCCTGACGAATGGGAGCACCATGATGTGACAGCGTGCCCGATCCACTCATGATGGGGTCATGAGTCAGGTGCGCGGTGACTTGGTGTTCGAGGACGACTTCGATGCGTCGTCGCTCGACCGGTCCGTCTGGTCGCCGTACTACCTGCCGCAGTGGAGTTCGCGCGCGACCTCGGCAGCGACGTACCAGCTGGGTGACTCGTGCTTGACGCTCAGCATCCCGGCAGACCAGGGTCTGTGGTGCGAGGGCGACCACAAACCCAACCTGCGAGTCTCCGGCATCCAGTCCGGTAACTACTCGGGCCCGGTGGACAGCGCGGTCGGGCAACAGCCGTATCGCGAGGGCCTGGTCGTCCGCGAGGAGCAGGAGCCGTTCTGGGGCTGGACTCCGAACGGCGGGTACGTCGAACTGCGCGCCCGGGCCGAGCTGAGTCCACGGTCGATGGTGTCGCTCTGGATGGTCGGACTGGAGGAGCAGCCGGAGCAGTCCGGCGAGATCTGCGTCATGGAGGTGTTCGGCGACGCTCTGGTACCGGGCCGGTCGACGGACGTCGGCATGGGCCTGAAGACGATCCGCGACCCCGCCGTACCGCAGGACTTCGAGGCGGTCCGGCTCCCGATCGACCTGCGTGAGTTTCATACGTACGCCGTCGAGTGGACCGGCGGCGAGGCGACGTTCTTCGTGGACGGGGCTGCGATCCGGAGTTGCCAGGGCGCACCGACGTACCCGCTGCAGTTGATGCTGGCCGTCTTCGACTTCCCTGAAGGGGGCGGTGGGGCGCATGTCCCCACGTTCACCGTCGACTCCGTCCGTGGATGGAACGTTGCGGAGGCTTTGGTGGCCTGACTAAGGTCAGTGTCATGTTCCAGCGCGCAGGTATGTGGTGGGCCGTCGACTGACGGCCTGACTCCGCGCGTATCCACCCGGCCGTCTCCTGCGAGGCGGCCGTTGTGATGTCCCCTCGTGGGCGGCCCAGCACCCTCGAGGACACCCGATGGCGACAACACTCCGGACCTGGTCCGGCCTGATCTCCGCGCTCCTGGCCGGCTCCGACCTGTCAGCGGAGGACACCGGCTGGGCGATGGACCAACTGGTGCTGGGCGAGGCGTCACCAGCCCAGATCTCCGGGTTCCTGATCGCCCTGCGGGCCAAGGGGGAGACACCTGACGAGCTGACGGGTCTGGCCGACGTACTGCGTTCGCATGCGACGCCGGTGCGGATCCGTGGGCCGTTCGTGGACATCGTGGGAACGGGCGGCGACCGGACCGGCGCGGCGAACATCTCCACCATGGCTGCCGTGGTTGCAGCCGCCACTGGTGTCACCGTGGTCAAACACGGCGGACGGGCCGCGTCCTCATCGGCCGGCGGATCTGGTGATTTGGTCGAGCACCTGGGCGTGCCACTCGACCTGTCCGCTTCCGAAGCCGCCGCCGTCGCAGCTGAGGTAGGTCTGACCTATCTGTTCGCCCCACGCTTCAACCCGGTGCTCCGCCAGGTCGCCGTCGTACGGCGTGAGCTGGCCGTCCCCACCGCATTCAACGTCCTCGCACCACTGCTCAACCCAGCAAACCCCAAGCACCAGCTCGTCGGCGTCGCCAACGCCCAGATGCTGCCCGTCCTGGCCGGCGCACTCGCCCAACAAGGAAAGTCAGCCCTAGTGGCCCGCGGCGACGACGGTCTCGACAAACTCACCACGACTGGTTACTCACGCCTGTGGGTAGTACACAACGGCTCCGCAACCGAGACCGTCTTCGATCCCCGCTCTCTTGGTCTCCCCCCATCAACCCTGGCCGACCTCCAAGGCGGCCCCCCAGCCTTCAACGCCCACGCCCTCCAATCCCTGGTCCACGGAACACCAGGCCCCCTACGAGACGCAGTCCTACTCAACGCCGCAGCCGCCATAACTACCCTGTCCCTAGGCGAGGCACCACTCGTCGACCTGCTGGCAGATGCGTTGGAGCGCTGTCGTCGCGCCGTGGACACCGGCCAGGCAGCACGAGTCCTGACGACCTGGACCAGTCACCCGCCCAGATAGTTGTTGATGGCATCGATTACTAGTTGTGGGTTGCGGAGGCTGGGGTAGTGGTCGGCGCCGGGGATCCAGGTGAAGTGGGCGCCTGGGATGCGGGCTGCTGCGGCGCCGGCTGAGGCTGTGGAGATTGCGCGGTCTTTGTCGCCGACCATCACCGTGGTGGGGGCGTGGATCTCGCTGAGCCTGTCGTACACAGGTGGCTCGGCCTTGAGGTACATGCCTTGTTCGAACCAGGCTGGGGCGGCAGCACGGAGCTGGGCGACCACGGCGTCGTCAGTGACGGTTGGCGCCCACACCGGCAGGCCGAACTCCACCAGGCCATCCACATCCCTGTTGGCGATCAGCTCGTCGTACTGCGCGTTCAGCTCCGGCTCGTCCAGTGCGGGGAAGCCATGGACGCTTGGGCAGAGGAGGACGAGGGCGTGGACCCGGTCCGGATGTGTGAGCGCGAAGCTGAGCGCAGTACCGCCGCCCATGGAGCAACCGACCAGGATGACCCGCTGCAGATCCAGCTGCTCCAGCACCGTCACCAGATCGTCCAGCAGCGAGAACTCCTCGGTCGGCAGCGGAGAGCGCCCATAACCGCGTACGTCGTACCGGATGATGCGGCGTCCGCTGAGCCCAGCCACCACCAGGTCCCACACCCGGGAGTCCCCGGTGCCCGGATGCAGGAAGACGACCGGTACGCCGTCCCCGGCCAGATGCTCGGTCCACAGGTCGTCTGGTCCAACCGGAATCCCTAGCTCCATCCCTTCAGCATGCCCGTACGCCCGTACCAGTGCCGCCCGGCGCGCAGGTGCGACACGAACGCCCGCTGCAGGGACGTGTCCTGGGGAATGCTGTCCAGGTCAGGCGGCCCGTCGGGCACTGGCAGGTGCAGCCCGAGCCGCATCAGCTCGCGGTCGCCCTCAGCCGGGTCCTCCGGTGGTAGCAGCGGTAGCAGGTCGAAGCGCTGCTGGAAACGGATGATGTTGGACTCCGGACGCAGATACTCGGCCAGCTGCGGATCCAGCAGCCACGAGTGACAGACGAACGCGTGGACCGGTTCCTCCGGATACCAGCGCTTGAAGGACTCGACCGCCGCGGCGACTGACTCCTCCGACTCCTGTGCGTCGAGTGGCCCGTTCGGCGGGATGTGAATCATCAAGAGATGCCCGGAGACGCCGTCGCCCAGACCCAGCTGGGCCCGAGTGAAGTCGTGCCGACCGATCTCGTAGTCCGCGCCGCGGAACCGCAGCGGTGGACCCCACAGCGGCATCAGTCCGACACCAGGACGACCGAAGACATGCCGGTGAGTACTCATGACTCCACCCAGCGCGGAGACAGTCGCCCTGCTCACCGAATCCGGCACACCACGCTCGGCATGCAGGTCCAGCAAGCGCGGCAGGTTGGCGAGCAACGCCCAGGCGTTCGCGAACAACCCGACGGCAGACGCGTCCTGCGGTACTGCGGGCCAGCCCCGGAACCCTGTCGACGGCAGCGCTAGCCCCATGTCCCGTTCGACCTCGCCGGCCAGCGCGGACGCGATCGTCCACCACTCGGGGTCGTCGTCCGGGTCCGGGCGCGCTGCGAGCATCTCCTCCCGATCGGCTGCGGCCACACCGCAGTACTCGATCAACGCCTCGGCGTCGTCCGGCACCCGTAGCCCGTCGCCCACCTCCAGGCCCTGGAATCGCGTTCGGGCCTGCTCGGAGAAGCCCACTCGTTCCGCCGCACTCAGAACATCCACAACCAGTTCCCTCCGCCGCGTGGTCAGTTCCTCGACCTCACCACGGGCCGCGGGTCTCGCGCACGACTTTTGTGTCCCAGGTCACGGATACGCTCGCTGCAACCTCGAGAGTTTGGGAGATGGCATGACGAAGTTCGGTCGGTCCGACGACCTGCAGGGAGCCGAGTTCGTGGAGGCGGACCTGAGCGGGGCTCGGTTCGTCGAGTCCGATCTGTCCCGGGTCGTGATGCGCGGCGTCGACATCCAGGCCGGCGACATCGACGCGCCGTGGCTGGGGACGGCGGACGCCAGCCTGGTCATCAACGGCGTCGACGTCGTGCCGTTCATCGACGCGGAGCTCAACCGCCGGTTCCCCGGCCGGGAGAACCGGCGCGCCGAGGATCCGGACGGTCTGCGTGCGGCCTGGGCGCAGGTCGAGCAGGCCTGGGCGACCGCCCGCGAGCGCCTCGGCGCCATGCCGGACGGCACCGTCGACGTCGCGGTGGACGGCGAGTGGTCGTTCGCGCAGACGGAGCGGCACCTCATCCACGCCACCGACACCTGGTTCGGCCGCAGCATCCTGGAGCTCGACGACCCCTACCACCCGCTCGGTCTCAAGTACCTCGGTACGGACGCGCCGGGCACGAAGCCGCCGTCGTACGCCGAGGTTCTCGACGGCCGCGCCGGCCGCGTCGCCATGGTCCGCGACTTCATCGCCGCCACCACCCCGACCGAGCTCGACGAGCCGCGGAAGAACCCGCACAGCCCCGAACACCCCGAGACCGTCCGCCACTGCCTGCACGTGATCATCGAGGAGGAATGGGAGCATCTCCGCTTCGCCACCCGAGACCTCGACGCCATCGAGTCCCGCTGACCCCGGGTTGTACGGCGCCCCGACCCGACGCCGTACAACTCCACGCCCCGGCTCAGATGTCCTTGCTGTCGGCGAGCATGGTCGCCCTCCCATCCTTCGGTGTGAACACCTAAGGACGGTAGAGACGTGCGCTGACGAGTCGCTGACAATCCACTGACGCAGCCGGCACCGGCAACTGGAAGACCGCCCAGCCGTCGACAGGCTCGAAGCCGAGCACCGCGTTGACCGCGCGCATATGCGTGTTGTCCTCGGCGTTCCACGCGTCGACGAAGCGGAGCGCCGGCTCGTTCGCCTGTGTGTACGTGTGATTGGCCGACTTCACCAGCAGACCGAGACGCCGGCCTCGGTGCGCCGGCTCGACGATCGTGATCCGCTGACGCGCATGGGTATCGTCGTCGGACTCGAACGACAGCTTGGTCCGGGCGACGATCTGCCCGGTCGCATCGTGCCGGGCAGCGGTCGAGTAGGAGCGATAGCCGCGTCCCAGTTCATCCGCCTCCTGCCGGCGTACCCGCGCGGCAGCCTCGAGCAGTTCAGTGCCGATGCCGCGGCGCCGGTACTGCGGGTGCACGACGAGATCCAGGTACATCAACCTGAGGTTCTCCGTCTGGGGCAGCTGGTACGACGCGGCACCGATGACTCGGTCCCCGTCCCAGGCCAGCAGGGTCGGGTCCTCGAAGCGGGCCAGGTGTGCCCGCCGGCTGGGTGTCGGGAAGTCGGGCACGTCGTACTGCGTGACCGCGACGACCAGCTCGTACCACTGGCCCATCGCCACGGCGTCCGCCGGATCCAGCTGCCTGATGGTCATGCCCGCATCCTCCGGCGGGCACAACCGATCAGCAATCGAATTCGGGACAGCCTGGCTACCGCTCCCGGACGACGTAGGTCAGGTGCGTGGTCCTCGGCGAGGGGTCCGCGCGGACCTGTTCCAGAGCCACGCGATCGTCGTTGATGCCGTCGAACAAGCGGATCCCGGTGCCGAACAACACAGGTGCGAGCGCGATCGTGAACTCGTCGATCAGGCCGGCGTTCAGATACTCCAGGATCGTCGCACCGCCACCCGCGATGCGTACGTCGCGTTCGCCGGCGGCCTCGCGGGCCAGGTCGAGCGCCTTCTCGATGCCGTCGTTGACGAAGTGGAACGTGGTCCCGCCCGGCCGCTCCCAGGAGTCACGCGTCTCGTGCGTCACGACGAAGACCGGCGTGTGGAACGGCGCCTCCTCCGGCCAGGCCAGCGCGCCGCCGTCGAACATCCGCTTGCCCATCACGCTCGCACCGGTGCGCTCGTACGTCGCCCGCGCGATGTCGTTGTCGAGCCCTTCCTCGCCGCCCTCACCGAGCTTCAGGTTTTCCCGGAAGAACCGCTGCGGGAAGATCCACGCCTGCAGTTCCGACCACTTCGACATCCAGCTCTGGACCCTGGGGTCCGTTTGGCCCTCGGGCGAGAACACGACGTCCAACGGCACGTCGTCCGGCGCCACGAAACCGTCGAGCGACATCGTCACGCTGAAGAACACCTTGCCTGCCATCAGTTCTCAACTCCCTTCCGAACAAGCTCCTCGACGTACGCCGCCAGGTTGGCGACGGTCTGCTGACCGCCCTCGATCGCGTGATACTTCTCGACCGCCTCGTCGCGCAACTCCCTGGTCGGGAACACCGTGTGCATCTCGATCCGGGTCCCCGCACCGGCGGGCTCGAACGTCAGCACCGAGTCGAAGGCGTTCGGGTCGTCGCGGGACTCACCGTGCAGCAGCGTGATCCGCTCCGGCGGGACGATCTCGGTCCAGGTGATCCACTCGGTGTAGTCCGTCCCGTCCGGCCCGTGCATCAGGAAGTCCCACTCGCCGCCGGCGCGGAACTCGAACGCTCGCGTGGTCGTGGTGAATCCCTCCGGTCCCCACCACTGCGACAGGTGCCGGACCTCCGTGAACGCCTCGAACACCAGCTCTCGCGGTGCGTCGATGACGCGCGAGATCACGATCTCCCGATCGGCCGTCGACGGCGTTCCTTGTCTTGCCGTGCTCATTTACTGCTCCTCCTCGCTTGCCTGCTTGAGGTCCTGCACATACGCGTCCAACCGATCGAAGCTCTCGTTCCAGAACTGTTCGAACCCACCCGTCCACTCGTGGACAGGCCGCAGCCCGCGAGCATCCAGCCCGTACAGCCGCTGCTTGCCCGCCCTCCGGTCCCGCACCAGCCCGACCTCCCGAAGCACCCGCAGGTGCTTCGACGCCCCCGGCTGCGTCATCCCCAACTCCTCGGCCAACTCAGTCACCGGCCGCTCCCCATCGCGCAGCAACACCAAGATCTCCCGCCGCTGCGGCTCCGCAATCGCATTGAAAACATCCGACGTCGTCGCTGCCCGTGCCATGCCGCAATCATATGCCTATATCGGCATGCGTCAAGCACCCGGTCTGGAACGTGCCTCGGCGGCGGGCACAGCGCACCGTCAGATTTCGGGGCTGATGGGGATGGTGCCGGCGTCTACTGCTGCGGCGAGTCTGCGGTGGTCGCGGGCGTTGGTGTCGGCGTAGGCGAGGGCGAAGTCGGCGATGGCCTCATCGAAGATGTCGGCGTTTCCGAGGTAGCCGGCGATGGCGATCTCATCTCCACCTCGGCCGTGGGCGCGGGCGAGGGTCCAGCCGCACATGCCGCCATAGACGCCCAGACCTCCGGGGGTGAGCTTGGCCGGGTCGATGGCGCCTTTCATGTCCCACAGTTGACGCACGTAGTAGTCGAAGCCGCGGGGTCCGGTGGTCCAGCCGAGGAAGATGTCGGGGAGCGATTGCAGGAGCCGTTGTCCGGCGACCACGCGTTGGCCGTGGTGTGAGAACTCGCTGGTGGCGACGTACGGCTCGAGGACGCTGGCTTCGGCTTGTTTGATCTGGAGGAACAGCAGGTCGTGGATGCCCTTGCCGCGGAGTAGGGCGACGTAGCAGCGGGTGCCGACGCTGCCGACGCCGACCACCTTGCGCGCGATGTCGACGATCTCGAATTGGTCGAACAGTGCTCGGCGGTTGTCGTCGAGGCTGTGCCGGTAGCTGTCGACGGCTTCTTGGATGCCGGCGGTGAGCAGCTGGGCGTCGGCCGCGGCGAAGAGCTCCCGGACCGGGACGAGGAGTGGCGGGTGGCTGGCCAGTCGCACCCCGGCGCTGCTGCGCAGGCAGAGCTTGGCGAAGGCGCGCAGATTGTCGTGTGCCTTCGCCTTGGCGAAGACCTTGTGCAGCCTGGTGGGTGTCAGCTTGGGCGCGGTGGTTCCGAACTCCTTTTCCAGGCGTCGGATGATGTCGGTCATTTGCGCGGAAGACAGGTGCAGGTACCACAGGTCGAGCGTGGCGAGCTCGGCGAAGGTCAGCATGGCTTCGCGATACTCGCGGACCGTTTCGCGAGCCGCCGCGCGCTGCTGGTCCGACGTGAAGCCGTTCTGCCGGCCGGCGACGGCGACACTGGCGGCCAGGCGTTTCACGTCCCATTCCCACGGGCCGGGCAGGGTTTCGTCGAAGTCGTTGACGTCGAAGACGAGGTCGCGCTCCGGTGTTCCGAACAGGCCGAAGTTGACCAGATGTGCGTCGCCGCATGCCTGTACGGCGATGCCGGTGGTCGGCGTGCCGGCGAGGTCGTTGGCCATGATCGCCGGGCCGCCGCGGAAGAAGTCGAACGGCGAGGCCAGCATCCGGCCGTAGCGCACCGGGACCAGGTCCGGTTCCCGGGTCGCGGCCTGTGCCTGCAGGATGTCGAGCGGGTCGGGCCGATCAGGCGACAGTTCCCAGTCGGCGTGAGCGCGGCGCGGCGCCGTACCGCGGGCGGCCCTGCCATAGGCCTTCCGCTGCTGTACCCCGGGAACCAGGGCACTCGACCCACCCCCGCCCATGAGTCCAGATTGCCAGATCCACGGCCGTCGCGGCAGAGCGACTCCGCAATCCAGATAGCTCGCCGTCGTGGGATGCAGGTGAATACCTGGCCATGGTCGCGGCCGGTTTCGTGAACCACTGTTCCAGCATTCCGCCTCAGACGGGTGGTTTCGGGGCGAGGAACAGCAGCACGCACGCGAACACGAGGATGGCCCCGCCGACGCAAATAAGACCGATGCGGGCCGAGCGCACCCGGAAGTGGCCACTGATGCCGGCGAGGAACAGCACGGTCGCCAGGTAGATCGTGGTCCGCACGTAGTTGTCGGAGTTGTTGCCCGCCGTCACCCCCGCGGCGTAGTGGCGGTCGGCGCTGGCGTCAAGCAGGCCGGCTCGGGCCAGCTCGGGTTGGTGGTACTGGCGCATATAGGTCGGGCCTTTGGGCGCTTGCGGGTTGTTGAACGGGTCTGTCGTGAGCCAGGCGTTGAACGCGGCCAGGAACACCGGGCGGAATCGGTACTGGGCTACCCGCATCGCCTGCTCGTTGTCTGCGAGGTAGGCGGTGTACCAGGCGTTGAATGCCAGCGCGTCGAAGTTCCGCAGATCCGCGGCCTCGTAAGCGGCCCGATTCGCCTCCGACCTGGCCGCCGACGCCTGAGCCAGCTGGAAGGACGACTCGGTGCCCCACTTCGCCGCCGCGAAGCCGGACCAGGCCGCGAGCACCGCTACGACAGCAAGCAGGAACGCCTCGCTGATAGTGATCAGTCGGTCGCGGCCGGCATGCCCGGTGCCGGGGCCTTCCCGTGCCCGGTGCTCGGAGATTTCCTTTCCGACTTCGTTCGGCGACAGGCCCTCTGGCACCGCGTCCCCCCTCAGCAGGTGGCCTGTCCCGGAATCCGTCCTCAGGCCACGTACCCGCGCTCACTCAGAGCTACGTGAGCTGCTGCGGGCTGACCGCCGTACTCGTCTGGACATCGGACTTCGGGACTGGCGAGCCGGCGGATCTGCTGGGCAGATCGAGACCAGCAGTCTGCTTTCCAAATTCTCGCTGTCTCAGCAAAGACTGACAAGGGAGTGCGGTCGCCGCGTGGCGGGAACGGTTCCTAGGCAGCGCCGACCTTCCTGGGCATCAGAACCAGCCGTACGCCGGTCACCAGCAGCCACACGAGCCAGGCGGCGTAGCCGAGTAGCCCCACGAACAGGATCGGCGAGCCGTCAGCGATCGCGAGGTTGGCCACCCCGGCGGCGATCGCCAGGCCTCCCCCGGCCACGCCGAGCACACGCTGCCACGGCGCCGCCAGCCGACTCGCATGCGCCGCCAGCGCAGCGCCGATGAAGGTGGTGCCGAGCGCCGACAGCGCCAGAGCGAATGCTCCTGCATGCAGCTGCCAGACGAGCTTTAACAGCGGGCTCGGCTCGGCGAGCTCGCCGGCGGACAATACGACTCCGTCCCACAGAACGGCGTAGAACGCGAAGACCGCCGCGAGAGTCGCGCCCGCGGCCACCGCGAGGCGCGACCAGTCGGCGCCCGCACCCCCGCGACGCCCGACCAGCCCGTGGAGACCGGTCACGAACACGAGCAGCAGCGGCAGGTTCAGCGCCTCTGAGCCGACCGCGATCGCGACCACGCCCCGGTTCTCCGCGTGCCAGGCGAGCACCTTCTCGATCGGGTCGCCGTAGCCGGGCGGCCTGGTCCAGACAAACACGGCATTCTGGATGACCAACGACGCTACCAACGCGATCGCCGCCCCGCCCACGACCCGTTCCCCGAACGCCGCGGTCGGCGTCGTCAGCGGAACCTTGTTCACGGCCACAGGATGCGCTGGTGTAGCCGCCGCAATCAACATCGGGAATCATCCCGACGTACGCCGTGGCCCACCCTGGCGCTGCTGTGGCGCTACTTAAACGCTGGCTTCGAGCCGCTTGCGCGCCACCTCCTCCTGGCCGTCCAGGAACTTGGCGTAGACCCTCAGCAGCACGTCAACGCTGTGCCCTGCCTAGGCGGCGACGCGGGGTGCCCCGACTCCGCTCGCCAGCCAGGTCGAGACGGCCGCGTGCCGGAGATCGGATGGCCGCTTGGCGAGCTGCGAACGCCCAGCGATTTCCTTGCCGAAGGCCCGTTCCCGGACCTTCTTCCACATGGCTCTCTGGTGCTTCAGTGCCAGAGATGGGCTGAACACGTGGGGGCCGGACTTAGCCGGACACAACTGGACGGCGCTCAGGGCACCCGCTCCGCAGTGTTTCAGCAGGTCAGCCGCCTGTTTCCGGAGTCAAAAGGCGGAGGGTGTGGGATTCGAACCCACGATGACGGTCACCCGCCATACCGGTTTTCAAGACCAGCGCACTCGGCCACTATGCGAACCCTCCCGGCGTTGCCGCCGAGGATCGAGGATAGCGCAGGTGGGTGGGGGGAATTGGAGTGCGGGCGGGAGGGGCCGGCGGTAGGGTCTGGGGTCTCATGCGTTCGCTTGGCGCTGTTGCGTTTCCGGTTGAGCTCGGGTCGGATTTCCGGAAGATCTGGCCGGCTTCGATCATTTCCAATCTCGGTGACGGCGCGATGGCGGCTGCCGGGCCGTTGCTTGTTGCCTCGATCACCACGGAGCCGGCGGCGGTGGGGGCTGCGGCGTTCATCCAGCAGCTGCCCTGGTTGCTGTTCGCGTTGTTCAGTGGCGTGCTCGTCGATCGGCTCGATCGCCGGTTGATGATTGTTGCCGCTGACACCTTTCGCGCGATCGTGCTGGTCGCGCTGGGTGCCGCCGTACTGCTCGGCACCTCGCCGCTCTGGGCGATCTACCTCACCCTGTTCCTGCTCGGTACGGCGGAAACGCTTGCAGACAACGCATCCGGCGCGCTGCTCGTGAGCGCCGTACCGAAGGAACAGCTCGGCAGGGCCAACTCACGACTGTTCGCCAGCGCCACCATCCAGCAGCTCGGCGGACCTCCGCTCGGCGCATTGCTGTTTGCGGCGGGCGCCGGCATCCCGCTGGTCTTCGATGCGGTCACCTTCGCCGCGGCAGCAGCCCTGATCGCGCGCGTCGCCGTACGTCCGCCGCTGCCGGACCGCTCCACGCGTGCAGCGCTCTGGCACGAAGTCCACGAGGGAGTCCGCTGGCTCTGGGGGCACTCCGGCGTACGGACGCTTGCACTGTCGATCCTGGTCATGAACATCACCTTCTGTGCAGCGTTCGCGACCTGGGTGCTGTTCGCACGCGAACGGCTCGGTCTGACCGAGACGCAGTTCGGCCTGCTCATAGCTGTAGGCGCAGTCGGCGGCGTGCTCGGCATGCCGATGTACCACTTCCTGGAACCGCGCGTCGGCCCGGTGACCCTGCTCCGCGCCGGTCTGGTCATCGAAACGACAGTCCACCTCGTCCTGGCGCTCACCCGGAACCCGTGGGTCGCCGGCGCGACTATGGGGGTGTTCGGCGTCCACGCCGTCGTGTGGGGCATCGTCTCGACCACGACGCGCCAGCTGGTCACTCCGGATGCGCTGATGGGCAGAGTGAACAGCGTGTACCTGCTGGCCTCGGTCGGCGGTGCTGCGATCGGCTCGGCGCTCGGCGGCGTACTGGCGCAGCGGTTCGGACTGGCTGCTCCGTTCGCGATCGCCTTCGTCGCCATGGTGCTCATGACGGCAGTCGCGTGGCGTCCGCTCCGGAATATCGCCGTACGGCGGGTGTCGGCAGCAGACTGAAATCGGATGGTACGGCCGGAGAGCGCTTGCTAGAGTTCGCCAGCCGCCGAGATGACCGATGGGAGCGCTCCGCCATGCCCGCAGCGACGTCACTCGGCCTGCCGAACGTCCGCGGCCGGGTACCGCTGCTGGCCGGCCTGGCGATCGACTCGTTCGGCGGCGGCTGCGCGGGACCGCTCCTGCTGCTGTTCTTCAACAAGGTCGCCGGCATTCAGCTCGGCACGGCCGGACTGATGCTCACGATCGCGACGCTGTTCTCCATCGCAGCACCGGCCGCAGTGGGGGTCGTGATCGATCGGGTCGGGCCGCGCAACATCGTCGTGGCCGCGCAGTTCGCCCAGGGGCTGGCGTTCACCGGCTTCTTCTTCGGGCGATCGATCTGGGTGCTGTTCCTGTGCTCGCTGGTGACGACGACCGGGCAGCGGGTGTTCTGGTCGGCGATCTTCAGTCTGCTCGCGGACGTCGCCGACGAGGGCGAGCGAGACAAGTGGTTCGGACTGGGCGGGATGATGCAGGCCGGCGGTCTGGCACTCGGCGCTCTGGTCGCGGGCTGGCTGCTGGCGATCGGCGGCGACACACCGTTCCTCGTCGCGATGGCCGTGAACGCGGTGACGTTCTACGTCGCCGGTCTGCTCCTGCTGCGCCTACACCCCTCGCACCACGAGCGGACCACGCAGGACGGCGGTCCGGCTCCGCTGCTGCGCAAGGACAAAACGTTCCTGGTGCTGATCGGCGCGAACACGTTGCTGGCGCTCTGCACGATGATGCTCGGCGTCGGCGTACCCGTGTACGTCACTGAGGCGCTGACGGTGCCGAAGTGGCTGGTCGGTGTGCTGATTGCGGCGACGTCCGTCGTCCTGGCGACCGGTCAGACGCTGGTGGTGCGGCACACCGAGCGGCGTCGTCGTACGAACGTCATGGTGGTCGCTGGGATCACCTACGCGGTCTGGGCGGTGCTGATGGCGCTGCAGATCCACATTCCAGCGGGATGGGTCGTGCCGGTGCTGGTACTTGCGACGGCTTGCTATGCGTTCGCCGACGTACTGCATGCGGCGACCAACAACGCTCTGTCGGCTGCGGTGTCGCCTGTGGTGGGGCGTGGGAAGTACCTGTCGTACTGGCAGTACTCGTTCGCCTTCGCGAGCGTGCTGGCGCCGGGGTTCTTCGCGCAGCTGTTCGAGGTCCATCACGAGCTGCCCTGGGTCGCGCTGGCCGGGCTCGCGCTGGTCGCGAGCCTGACGATCTACGTGCTGGCACGGGTCGCGCCGCGGTTGAGTTCCGAGCGGATCTGAACTGCGTTTCGCGGGTCGATTCCTGACCTGTCAGAATGCGTTGCGCTGCGTCGAACATCTGTTCTAATGTTGGCTCAGTTCGCGGTTCTCCACCCGGATTGTCCGATGGACCGAGCCTCCCACCTTCGATGTGGACGGGCCGGAGGACACCGCCGCCCGGGGTTGTGAGGACCCGGGCTGTGGAGAGTCCGCAGGGTTCACACACAAGACTGGGTACAGCTGGAGCGAGGTGGTCACGCAACGAAAGGACAGCGACAGATGCTGCTCGAACACCGCGGCCGACGACCGGTCGTGCCCGAATCCGCGTACGTCGCACCATCGGCCGTGCTCTGCGGCGCCGTCGTCCTTGGCGAAGGCAGCAGAGTCCTGCACGGTGCTGTGCTGACCGCGGAGAACGGCGAGGTCAGGCTCGGCGAGAACAGCGTGGTGATGGAGAACGCCCTGGTGCGCGGCCGGGCCGACCATCCCGCACTGCTCGGCGACGGGGTCCTGGTAGGTCCTCATGCACACGTCAACGGCGCCACGGTCGAGAACGAAGTTTTCATCGCCACGGGCGCCGCGTTGTTCCCCGGTTCCGTCGCCGGCACAGGCGCAGAGCTCCGGATCAACAGCGTGCTGCACGTCAACTCGCACCTGGAAGCAGGCACGATCCTCCCGATCGGCTGGATCGCGGCCGGCAACCCGGCACAGCTCTTCTCCCCGGACCGGCACGAAGAGCTGTGGCAGGTCCAACGCGAGCTGGACTTCCCCGGCACGGTGTACGGCGTTCCTCGCGGCACACCCCTGCGCGAGATCATGGCCCGGCAGTCGGCCTTCTACGGATCGCACCTCGAGGATCGCCCGATCGACCCAACCTGAGCCAGCCCGCTTGCGGGTTCAGACGGTCGTGAGGGAGTGCAGCTCGAAGCGCCGGACCTGGGCGGGCGAGGTACCGGCGCAGGTCAGCCGTGCGTCAACGGTGTCGAGATGAGCCGACACCTCGACGGCGATCGCCCCGGTGGACGTCGCGTTCGAGTTCGGTGTGGAGGCGGTGGTGGTGAGCAGGATTCGGTAGTGGTGGTTGGGGAGTTGCTGGACGGACTGCGGTAGGAGGTTGTCGACGGTTGGTGAGTGGCCGGCTTCGCGGGCGAAGTGCTGGGCGGCTTGGACGGGCGGGGTGAAGGCACCTGATCCGCGGAGGAGATCAGGTACGACGAGGCCCTTGTCGTACTGCCGCGCGAGTTCGACGGCGCGGGTCGGCGGGACGTGGCCGTAGAACAGTCCGTGCGGGAGTAGGACGACGTTCGCCGCGAAGCGATCGCCGCCGATGTGGCTGCATTCCCACGTGCGCTCCGGGTACGCCGAGGCAAGCGCCGCGGCCACCGGACGACCTCGCACGGCGCAACACGCGTCGTGGCGCCCGTGTGTGCAGACGAGGTACACGGGATCGGTGCTGATCGTCCCCTGAACCTTTCCGGCGAGTACGTCGAGCAGATGCTCGTCTGTCGGTAGCGGCCCCCACCGAACTTCTTCACGCCCCGGCCGACAGTCCACCAACCCCCACCGTCGTCCACGTGTCCGATCCACCCGCCCATACCGCCGAACCAACACCGGCCGAACCCCCAACTCCCGACACAACCGCGCCACAGCGTCCCCAAGCCGCACACCGCCGCCCGCCCCGTCGGCGCGATAGGAGGAGGTGTGGTGAACAGCCTCCGCCACCTCGGCTTCGGAGACGGGGGAGGTGTGGCCTACAGCGTCCGCGTCTGCGCTGACGGGGTGCGTGGGAGTGGCTTGGAGGGTGGTGAGGGCCTGGCGGGGCCAGGGGGTGTGGGATTCGATGAGGAGCCAGCGTTGGGCGGGTGGGGCGGTGGCTGTCAGGGAGTCGTGCCGGAGGTCGGCCTGGGCTGCGCAGCCTGTTTCCGGTCGGTATCGAGCGTCCCCGTCGTCCACGGCACCTCACAATTCCACAGCAACTCACGGCAACTTCAACCACCACAGCAACTCACGCGCCCTTCAATCAGGACGGCAACTCACGCGACCTTCGACCAGCACGGCAACTCACGCGACCTTCGACCAGCACAGCAGCGCACGCGACCTCAACCAGCCGGGCCACGAAGCTCAGCTGGTGGTCGCGACCAAGACGGCTTCTGTGAGGAGGCGGCGGACTAGGACTAGTTGGTCGGCGTCGGTCAGGTTGGGCAGGTTGCCTACCTTGCAGTCGGCGCCGGAGGTCAGTTCGGTTACGGCTGCTTCGGTGGAGATGGGGAAGGTGATCGTACGGTCGGGGAGTTGGAGGACGACCGGGTCGCCGGGGACGACTCGGCAGCGGAGGCCGGGGCGTAGGCGGACTGTGGTGCCTACGGACAGGGAGGCGATTGACGCCGCGTGAGCGAGCGGTGGGAGGGGTGCTGGGCGGTTGCCGGACCACGTGCGGCGGCGGAGCCGGCCGGCCAGTGCGTCTGGCGTCGCGGAACGGATCTGTTGTGCGAATTGCTCGGCTACCTCGGGCAGGATCTGTGCGAGCTGATCTGGGTCGCCAGGGTCGAAGCCGAGCGGCAGTGCGGTGCGTAGTGCTGGTTGGTTGGCGGCGAGGGCGGCCAGTTCTTGTACGAGTAGATAGCGCGTCAGGGTGTGCATTCCGACGGTGAGGTGTGCGCTGACCCCACCAAGCGCCTTCGCGGAGTGCAGGAAGCCCCGCGGTACGTAGAGCGCGTCGCCGGGCCGCAGTACCTCGTCGATCACCGGTGCGTTGTCGCGGGCAGCCGCTGCGACAGCTTGGGCGTGGTCGGTCCAGGGCTGGTTGCGGAGTGGGTCGACGTGCACCGGCTCGTGTACGGTCCAGTGCTTCTCGCCGGCTACCTGGAGTACGAAGACGTCGTGTACGTCGTAGTGCGCCGAGAACCCCTGCGACTCGGCGGGGGTGATGTATGCGTTGATCTGCACCGGGTGCCCGGCGTCCGCGGACAGCTGGGTCGAGAAGTCGACCAGGGCGGGCCAGGTCCGGTGCAAAGCCTGCAGTACGACGGTGTGCCCGCTGGCGAACAGCGCCGCGACCTTGTCGTCGCGTACCTGGTCGGCGATCTCCGCGCCCACACCAGCCGGTCCGGTGAACTGGCTATCCCCCACGACCGAGCCGTTCTTGGCGATCCGCAAGAACGGCGTCCGCAGACCGCGACGGGACAGCAACTCGTCAACAGCCTCGAGACTGAACAGATCGTCGTACGGCGCAGGCAGATCCGGGCTATGCGACAGCAGCGAACGCCTACCCCAGTACGAGCTAGCAAACTCGCCCAGATCCCCCGCCACACAACGCCGGAGCGCCGGACACTCACCCCGCAGCCCGTCCGGCGGATCTGCAGCGTCCGCCGCGGGTGCGGGGTTCGCGGGGTTGGGCCCGGCGTCCGGCATGGTGGTCACCAGCTTCCGGAGTTCCCGCCGCCGCCTTCTCCGCTGCCGGCGCCGCCGTCTGCGCCACCGTCAGCGCCGCCGTCTGAGCCGCTGGGGTTCGCACCGCCGTCCGCAGTACCTTCGCCGCCGGCACCGCCATCCGCGCCACCGTCCTGCGACCCCTGCGAGGCGCCGCCATCTGCTGGGCCCTCGCCATACCCGCCGGCGCCACCGTCAGCGCCACCGTCGTGCCCACCTTGTGAGGCGCCGCCGTCAGCTGGGCCCTCGCCGGCGCCACCGTCAGCGCCGCCGTCTTGTGCGCCCTCGTTGGCGCCGCCGTCGGCGGTGCCTTCGCCGTAGTTGCCTGAGCCGCCGCCCGCGCCATCACCCGCACCGCCATCGGCACCGCCGTCCTGCGCACCTGGCGAAGCGCCGCCGTCAGCCGGGCCCTCGCCGGTGCCACCATCGGCACCGCCGTCAGCGCCGCCGTCGGAAGACGAGCTGTCGCCGTACCCGCCGGAGGTGTTGCCGCCTGCGCCGCCGTCGGCTCCACCGTCGGTGCCGCCAACGTTCGCGCCGCCGTCGGCCAAGCCTTCGCCGCCCTCGGACGAGGTGTTCATGTCGTCGTCGCTGAGACCCATTGTGCTGCTCCCTTCGCGAATGGCCAGAAAGATGCCCGGGACATCATCAATGGGGCACCCTGGCCATCTTGTGCGCAAAGTGGAGCTCCGCTAAACCCCTCCAGCGTTACAGCGCCAACTCGATTCAGCGGCGGGTACCGGATCGGTCAGCGAAGAAGATCCGCGAGCACCTTCACGAACCCGTCGGTGACGTCCTCCGGCCGTACGGCGATCCGCAACCAGTCCGGTCCCAGTCCGGGGAACGTGTCCCCGCGACGGACCGCAAATCCCTGCGCACGCAGGGATTCCCGCAGCTCCGCGGCACCGCGAACGTGGACGAGAACGAACGGCGCCGACGCCACGCCGTACGTCGAAAGGCCCTGCGCCGTCCCGAGCTTGTCAAGCAGGTGGACACGCTGCCGGGAAATGTCCAGCGCCGCCTGTGCCGCTTCCGCCACCGCACGCTCGTTGCTGCAGGCAATTGCCGCCGCGAGAGCAGGAGTGGACACCGGCCACTGAGGTTGAACGGCTGACAATTGTTCGATCAAACTCGGCGCCGCGAGCACATATCCGACCCGCAACCCGGCGAGCCCCCAGGTCTTGGTCAGACTCCGCACCACCACGAGCCCCGGGATCGACGCACACGCGAGCGACTCGGGCTCACCCGGTACGGCGTCCATGAACGCCTCGTCGACGACCAGGATCCGGTCGGGCCGCGCCAGCTCACGCAGCGAGTCGGCCGGGTGCAGCACGGACGTCGGGTTGGTCGGGTTGCCAATCACAACCAGGTCCGCATCCCGGGGTACGGCGGCCGGGTCCAGCACGAACCCGTCCTCGGGCCGCAGGATCACCCGGTCGACCAGGTGCCCGGCCGAACGCAGTGCCGCCTCGGGCTCGGTGAATTGGGGATGAACGACGACCGGATGCCGCGGCCGGAAGGCCCGCGCAATCAGCACGAACGCCTCCGCAGCACCCGCGGTGAGCAGCACCCGATCCGGCGAGACGCCATGGCGCCGCGCGACCGCGTTGAGCGCGATCCCGGGCCGTGGGTACGCCGCGAGGTCCGTCAGGCTCGCCGTGATCGCGTCGACCAGCCACGGCGGCGGAGCACCCGTACGAACGTTGACAGCGAGGTCGACAAGACCCTCGCCGACCTCTAGATCACCGTGATGCTCCAGATCAAATGCATCCACCACGCCAGGAGGTTAACGTGTCAATGACCGTTTCGGACCAGCTGGTCCGCGCACTGGGCGATCAACGTGGCGTGACCGAGTACCGGCGGTTCTGGAGAGACGGGTTGCGCTTGCGTACGTCGGCCAGCCGCTCGCCCGTGAGCTCGGCGAACGCATGTCCGTCCGACTCACCCACCGAGGCGAGCGCGATCCCCTGCGGGTCCACGACCTGGCTGAGGCCGCAGTACTTCTTGCCGTTCTGGGCGGCGGCGACGACATAGCAGGTGTTCTCCACCGCCCGCGCGGTGAGCAGAGTGGTCCAGTGGTGCTCCTTGAGCGGTCCACGTACCCAGGCCGCCGGTACGACGAGCACCTCCGCTCCAGCGTCGATCAGCGCACGGGACAGCTCTGGGAACCGCAGGTCGTAGCAGGTCATCAGTCCGAGCTTCCGGTCGCCGACCTGCACCACCACCGGAGCTACGTCGCCCGCGGTGAGCTGGTCGGACTCCTTGTACCCGAACGCGTCGTACAGGTGGATCTTGCGGTACGCACCGAGCAGTGCGCCGTCCGCACCGACGGCCAGCAGCGTGTTGTACGGACGGTGCTGGTCACAGCTGCGCTCGAACATGCCGGCCACGATCGCGACGCTGTGCTCGACCGCAGCCTTCCGCAGCGTCGCCACGAACTCGCCATCGAGCGACTCCGCCGCATCTGCCACCGAGCCCTCAACAGCGAAGTCGGACATCATCGCCTCCGGCAGCACGACGAGATCAGGCTGACCCTGTGCGGCGGCGTCCGCGACCAGGCGACTGACCAGGTCCCGGTTGGCGGCCTTGTCGTAGCCACTGGCGGTCTGCACCACAGCGATCCTCATCTCTCCATGGTGCCGCACAACTCGAGTGCGAGACTGCCTCCGTGGAGTTTGACGCGGTGGTGCTGGCTGGGGGCGGGTCCACTCGGTTCGGTGGGGTGGACAAGGCGATGTTGGTGCTCGACGGGGTGACACTGCTGGACCGGGTGCTGACTGCGACAGCAGATGCGGCACAGACGGTCGTGGTCGGGCCGGTGCGTACGACGTACCGCGGCGTCGACTGGACCGTTGAGGACCCGCCGGCGGGCGGACCAGTGGCGGGGCTGGCGGCCGGACTGCAGCGGGGTACGGCGCCAGTAGTCGTGGTTGTCAGCTGCGACCTGCCCTGGTTGACGAAGGACGACGTGACCGCGCTCGTCGACGGACTCGGCGAGTACGACGGGTACGGGCTGCGCGACGCCTCCGGACAGGAACAGCGACTCGCCGCCGCATACCGCCGTACCGCACTTGTCGACGCCATCCAGCGGGCAGGCGATCCGCGGGACAAGTCGGTACGTCGTACCCTCGCTGGACTCAATCTGAGCTGGACCGACCCGACGCGGGCCGGAGACGACGTCGACACCTGGGCCGACCTGGACGACTGAATCGGACCGGCTTGACAATCGGATTACGAAAGGCAGTGGATGGCCGAGTACGCAATACTCATACTCCCGGCGACAAATCGGGTTTATGCCGAGTCATCGGCCGCGCTGACGATGGCCGAACTGGCACTGTTCGGTCAGGTCGCCCTGGGCTCGGCGGTGCAGAACGTCGCCCAGACGTCGATCGGCGGCATCCCCTACATCACGTTCGAGTCCGACGGCCTGAGCGACCGGGACGCCGCCCTGCTCGCGAACATGTCGTCGATCTATGCGCTGTTCCGCGTTGAGGGAAAGCTTCTCGAGCCGGTCCACCTGCACTCGCTGGACAAACTCGACAGCGATCTGATCAGCATTCAAAAGTATCAAGGAAAGACCAACGAGCTCTTCACCAAACTCCTGCTCAACGTGACCTTGCTTTCGTCGGAATTCGCCGGGCAGATGCTGGATCGCAAATTCAGCGTGATCGACCCGCTCTGCGGCCGTGGGACCACGATGAACCAGGCGCTGATGTACGGCTTCGACGCCGCGGGTCTCGACGTGGACCGCAAGGACTTCGACGCCTACGCCACGTTCATCCAGACCTGGCTCAAGCGAAAACGTCTCAAGCACGATGCGTCCGTCGTCCGGGTTCGCCGCGAGCACGAGATGGTGGCCCGTCGGCTCCAGGTCTCGCTCGGACTGACGAAGGAGAGCTGGAAAGCGGGCGACGCGCTGAAGCTCTCGTACGTCAACGCCGACACCACCAAGGCGCTGGAATTCCATCGCCCCGGGAGTTTCGATCTGGTCGTGACGGACGCGCCGTACGGCGTGCAACACGGCAGCCGCACCGCGGAGAGCGGACTGCACCGGAGTCCGATCGATCTGCTCAAGGCAGCTGTCCCGACGTGGGCCGGGCTGCTGCGCTCGGGCGGAGCGCTGGGCATTGCGTGGAACACGAACGTCGCACGCCGCTCGGCCGCGGTAGAGATCCTGGCCGACGCCGGCCTCGAGCCGCTCGACGAGCCTCCGTACTCCGATTTCGTCCATAGGGTCGACCAGGCGATCGTGCGCGACATCCTGGTGGCTCGACGCCCTTGAATCACGACGGCGTAGGTTGTGGACCATGCGAGCTGTCGTGTGTGAGGGTGCCGGCGGAATCGAGGTCCTCCGGGTCGGCGAGATCCCGGACCCGCAACCAGCCGTCGACGAGGTCGTCATCGACGTCGTCGCGGCAGGGGTGAACCGGGCCGATCTCATGCAGCGGCAGGGCTTCTACCCGCCGCCGCCCGGCGCCCCCGGCACGATCGGACTCGAGGTGTCGGGCCGGATCTCCGCGGTCGGCGCCGAGGTCGAGGGCTGGTCCGTCGGCGACGAGTGCTGCGCGCTGCTCGCCGGCGGCGGGTACGCCGAGAAGGTCGTCGTACCGGCCCCGCAGGTGATGCCCGTCCCGGACGGGCTCGATCTGGTGAGCGCCGCCGCGCTGCCCGAGGTCGTCGCGACCGTCTGGTCGAACATCTTCATGACCGCACACCTCAAGGCCGGCGAGACCCTGCTGGTGCACGGCGGCTCGTCCGGGATCGGCTCGATGGCGATCCAGTTGGCGGTCGCGCACGGCGCACGGGTGCTGACCACCGTCGGCAGCAAGGAGAAGATGGAGTTCTGCACCCGGCTCGGTGCGGATGTCGCCATCAACTACAAGGAAGCCGAGTGGGCGTCGGTCGTCCAGGAGGCGACCAAGAACGCCGGCGCCGACGTGATCCTCGACATCATCGGAGCGAAGTACCTGACCGACAACGTGAAGTCGCTCGCGTACGACGGACGTCTGGTCGTGATCGGGATGCAGGGCGGCGCCAGGGGCGAACTCGACCTCGGCCGGCTGATGAGCCGGCGCGGCTCGATCATCGCCACCGGCCTGCGGTTCCGCTCGGTCGAGAACAAGGGCCAGATCCTCGCCGAGGTCGTCGGCCACGTCTGGCCGCTGATCGCGGAGAAGAAGGTCCGCCCGATCGTCCACTCCACCTTCCCGCTCGCCGAGGTCGCCAAGGCGCACCAGGCGCTCGAGCAGTCCAACCACCTCGGCAAGATCCTGCTGACGCCGTAGCCGGACACCCCGCACTCACCAAACCCCTCCCTCGACCCCGGCTCACGCTCAACCGGCGGCCAACCTGCCTCCTCGAGCGAGGTTAGTGAGTGCGGGCGGTCCGCGTCACACTGCAGGCAGGTTCGCCGCGGCCCACTCCGGGTCTGGCTCGACCAACTGGATGACGTCGATCCAAGTGCCTGCGGGGTCGCGGACGAAGAAGTGCCGCTGCCCGAACACCTCGGTGACCGGCTCGCTCTCGAGCTGGACACCGCCCTCCGTCAACGCGGCGGCGACCTTGTCCGCGTCGTCGACGATGAAGCCGAAGACGTTTGTGCTCTCGGTCTGCGCCGACACGGCTGCCGGCACGGTCGGGTGGCCGCGCTCGCAGATCGCGAGCTCCCAGTCCGCCGTACCCCGGCGAAGCGTGATGAACCAGCCGAGGTCGATGCCGACCTGGAGGTCCAGGTACTGCGTGTAGAAGGCGGCGACCTCCGAGGTCCGGTCGGTGACCACGGTCGCGCCGAATGCGGCGGGTTGCATACGCTCTCCTGACTACTACAGCTGTCGTTATTATGTACGACAGTTGTAGTAGAACTCTGCTAGCCTGTCAACATGCCGCGGAATCCGGAACGCCGTACCCAGCTCGCCGACGCCGGCCTGGCCGTCCTCGCGGAAGCCGGGGCCCGCGGGCTCACCCATCGGGCCGTCGACGCCGCCGCCGGACTCCCCGCCGGTACGGCGTCCAACTACTTCAAGACCCGCGACGCGTTGCTCGGCGCACTCGGCGAGCGGATCTTCGAGCGGCTCGCGCCGGACTCGGCCGTCCTCGAGCCCCTCGCCGAACGCAAGCCCGATGTCGAGCTGATGACCGATTACGTGCGCTACATCGTCGAGCGCCTGCTCGGGCGTCCCGAACTCTCGCTCGCGCTACTGGAGCTCCGCCTGGAAGCCGCCCGGCGTCCGGGCCTCAACGAGATCCTCTCCCGGACCATCCGGCAGGGCTTCGACGCGGACGTCGCATTCAACTCGAACGCGGGCCTGCCCGGCGGCGCCGAGGAGATTCGCCTGCTGCACTTCGCGATCGACGGCCTCGTCCTCGACCAGCTGACCCCGGGCACCGGACATCCGTACGACGTCGACGCCACCACGGCTCGGCTCGTACGCCGTCTTACCGCGAAGGACTGATCGCGACCTCGGGGTACGCGACGGGGTACGGCGGCGTGCTGGCAATACGCCACTGGCCGCAAGCGCATCGCTGGTACACGACCAGGCCCTCGCTGACCTGATGGGCGGAGATGGCGCTCCAGCGATGCCGATGGGTTTCTGTCATGCACCCATCGTGATGTAATGGCATTATGCATCTCAACCCTTACGGCGCGGACGCCGTCCTGCTGGCGGTCAATCTGGCCACGCGACCGGCGACCACGCCGCAGGAGCTGGCCGAGCGATGCGAGGAGAGCGGTGTCGACAACCGGCTGGTGCGCGAGCGGCGGGTCACCGCCGACGATCTGGCGGCCGTCGAGACCGCGCTCGAGGAGTGGCTGCAGGTCGTGGACGCGCAGGACGAGCAGACGCGGGTCGACCTGGTGAACGCGATGCTCGCGAAGTACACCGAGCATCCGAGGCTCACGAACCACGCCGGCGACGGCTGGCATATGCACTACCGCCCGATGAACGTCCCGGTCGGGCGACTGGTCGCGACGCTCATCAGCACAGGTACGGCGCTGCACCTGGCCGGTCGCGGGATCACCCGACTCGGTCGCTGCGCCACCGACGGCTGCGACAACGTGTACGCCGACCTGTCCCGCACCGGCCGCCAGCGCTACTGCAGCCCCACCTGCGCCAACCGCGACGCCGTACGCCGCCACCGGGCCCGCGCATCTTGACGCCTAGGATGGGCAGATGAGCGAGAGCAGCAGCGAGGGCCAGGAAGTTCCGATGGCCGGGGCGAGGACCGAGGACGGCAAGGTGCTGATCGTCGGGCCCGACGGCATGGCCGTCGAGGGGCCGCCGCGCTCCGATGACGATCACGACGAGCACGGCGACGAACCCCGTTCGGTGACCGAGCTGGTCGAGCAGCCGGCCAAGGTGATGCGGGTCGCCAACATGATCCGGCAGCTGCTCGAAGAGGTGAAGTCGGCGCCGCTCGACGAAGCCTCGCGGGCGCGGCTGCGCTCGATCCACGAAGCGTCGATCAAGGAGCTCGAGAGCGGCCTGGCGCCGGAGCTGGTCGAGGAGCTGGAGCGACTCAGCCTCGACTTCACCGACGACAGCACCCCGAGCGACGCCGAGCTGCGGATCGCGCAGGCGCAGCTGGTGGGCTGGCTCGAGGGCCTGTTCCACGGCATCCAGACCGCGCTGTTCGCGCAGCAGATGGCCGCACGTCAGCAGCTCGAGCAGATGCGCCGCGCGCTCCCCGGCGGCCAGCAGCTGCCCGAGGGTCACCCGGGCTTCCCCGGCGCACCGCAGGCCGGCAACAGCGAAGACCCGCGCAGCGGCGGGATGTATCTGTAATCGCCTTATTTCAAAGGCTGTAACAACTCCTCGAGGACGGCGGCGACGCCGTCCTCGTCGTTTGCCGGACAGACTTTGTCCACTACTGCGAGAACTTCGGGGTGTGCGTTGGCCACTCCGTACGACGTCCCCGCCCAGGCGAGCATCGGCAGATCGTTGACGGAATCACCGAATGCGATCGTCTCGGCAGCCGAGATCCCTTGCTCTGCGGCGAAATCGGCCAGCATCGCGGCCTTCGAGACCCCGCTCGCGGAAATCTCCACCAAACCGTGACCTCCGCTGTGGCTGGCGGTCACTCGTCGGCCGACCAACGGGTCGACCCGGGCGAGCAGCTCGTCAGCGGGCAGGCTCGGGTGCCGGACGAGCAGTTTTGCGGCCGGCTCCGTAAGTAGCTCCTCGACGGCGGCGATCATCGTGCCGTCGGGATTCGGGTAGAAGTTCTGGTAGACCGGTTCCTGTCCGTAGCGGTCCGGTCGCTCGATGGCGAACTGCACGTCCGGGATCGCGGCGCGGATCGCCTGTGCGACCTCCAACGCCACCGTAGGATCGATGAGCCGGGTCCGAATCGCCTTACGCTGAAGGACATCGTACAAAATAGCGCCGTTGGCAACTATCGCGATCCCGTGATCGCCGACCAGGTAGGTCAGGTCGTGCAGCCAGCGAGGTGGCCGCGCGGTGACCATCACGAAAACACTTCCGGCATGCTGTGCCGCGAGGACGGCGGAGCGCGTCCGCCCGGACACGGTGCCGTCGCTGCGGACCAGCGTTCCGTCGAGATCGGTGGCTATCAGGCGGGGGTACTGCGAAGCCGTCACGAGGCCACCGTATCCTCGACGCAGCCGGCGTCGCACTACTCCTGCCGACGCCCTGGGCGCAAGCTATTGCACGTCGGTTTCAGCCCTTTTTGACTTATCTGATTGAGCTTTTGACAACGTCATCAGACCGTTACGGCAGGATGCTGCAAAGGCAGCAAGTTCCCCTGCGCGGCACGGTTGGTGCGTGATTTCATGCGTTGGTCTGGTGGGGAACCGGCGGCTGTTCGGCCGCGTCCTAAGCGTGTTCTGGATCAGCGCGACTGATGCCGCCCCGCCTCCGGAAGCACACACAAACGTCGAAAAACTGTTGTGGAATTGGCTGCAACCAAAACCGCGGCAGTGGCGTCAACAGTTATGGATCGATGCGTCCCGCGCCCGGGACGCCATGGTGGGCCGGCAACCAAGCGCAGGTCCATCAGCAGCGGATCCGTGCGGACGAGCGGTGTTCATCGTTCGTTCACTCGGGTCTTGATACTTGGGGAGCCTTGATGACCGTCAACAGCGCCAACCTAGCGGGGCCGGGGGGCAGTAGCTCTCAAGCGGCTGTCGACACATCTTCCATCAAGGAGGGGGCAATGACCGGCTGCATCGCCCGTTCCGACATCTTTCAGCACCGCCTGATGGAAGAGCCGCCGCCCGCATCCGCCACCCGCCGTACGCGGGAGCGGTACGAACAGCTCGTCCGCGAGGCAAAGGCGTTGTGCGCGTCCTGCCCGCTGTTCACCGATTGCCTGTACAGCGCCGTCGCCGAGCACGACGTCAGCGGCTTCGTCGCCGGAACGACCGCTGTGCAACGGCGTTCGATCCGCAACCTGCTCGACGTCGAGGTACAGGCCGACGACTTCGACCAGCTCGCCGGTGCACGGGGCACGCGCCGGCCGGTGAGTCACGAAGAGGTCCTCCGGCTGCGCACGCAGTACCCGAACGACAGCTTGGAGTCCCTGGCCATGCGGCTGGGCTGCTCGCTGTCGACGGTGAAGCGTCACCTGCGCCGTGCGCGCCGCGGCCAGAGCCCGGCAGCCAAGACGCCGCGGCCGCGGCCCGAGGTCAGCGCCGTGCTCGACGCGTTCGACACCGTGGTCGACCAGCAGTGCCAGCCACGCCGGACCGGCAGCAGCCGGGTTGCTTGATCCGATACTCGGCCCGCCAGCGGACTATCGGAAACATCAGGCCCGGAACTCCTGTACACACAGGGGTTCCGGGCCTTTCGGTTGCCCAGGGCAAGGTCAAGCCTTTCGACCGTGGCCGAAAGGTCTTGCCGACACTAGAACCAGCGGTTCAGGATGGCCGCAACGCCGTCGTCCTGGACCGACTTGGTCACCTCGTCGGCGGCCGACTTCACCTCGTCAGGAGCCGAACCCATGGCGATACCGAGACCGGCGAACGTCAGCATCTCGATGTCGTTGCGTCCGTCACCTATCGCGAGCAGACCGGACGGCTCCAGGTCGTACTGCGCCAGCGCGACCTTCAGCCCGGTCGACTTGTCGACGCCCTCGGGCGCGATGTCGAGCCAGGCGGTCCAGCCGACGAAGTAGCTGACGCCGTGCAGGCCGAGGCGTTCGGCCAGGTGGACGAAGTCGCTCTCGGACTGGTCCGGGTCGCGGATGATCAACCGGGTCACCGGCAGCGGCGCGAGCTCGTCGTCGCCGACCACCCGGATCCTCGCGTCGCGGCCGAGGTCGCCGTCCGGGAACGGCGCGGTCACCAGGTAGGTGCCGTCGGACTCCTCGACCGCCATCCGCGCGTTCGGCGCGTACTTGCGCACCGACGTGATCACCGTCGACGGGTCGAAGGTGCGCTCGTCGACGACCTCGCCGTCCGGGAACCGCATCGTCCGCGCACCGTTGCTACAGACAACCAATCCGCCGGCCGGCAGGCCGAGCCGCTCGGCCACCGGTTTGGTGGTCGACCAGGCCCGGCCCGTGGCCAGGACGACGGGCACCTGGGCCGCAGTACGGCGAACCGCGTCGAGGACCGCGGGTGACAGTCCCTCGTCGTGATCTATCAGCGTGCCATCGATGTCCAGGGCAACAGCTGTCGGCCGCTGGAATTGTGGGCCGTCGCTCATTTACCGACCGGTTCGAGGACCTCGCGACCGCCCACGTACGGCTGGAGGGCTGTGGGCACCCGGACCGAGCCGTCGGCCAGCTGGTGCGTCTCCAGGATGGCGACGATCCAGCGGGTGGTGGCCAGCGTCCCGTTCAGCGTCGCGACCGGCTGCGTCTTGCCGTCGGCGTCGCGGTACCGGATGTTCAGCCGGCGCGCCTGGAAGTCGGTGCAGTTCGACGTCGACGTCAGCTCGCGGTACCGGCCCTGCGTCGGCACCCACGCCTCGCAGTCGAACTTCCGGTACGCCGAGACGCCGAGGTCACCGGTCGCGGTGTCGATCACCCGGTAGCTCAGCTCCATCTTGTCGAGCATCTCCTTCTCCCAGGCCAGCAGCCGCAGGTGCTCGGCGGCGGCGTCCTCGAGCCTGCAGTAGGAGAACATCTCGACCTTGTCGAACTGGTGGACGCGGATGATCCCGCGGGTGTCCTTCCCGTGCGAGCCGGCTTCCTTGCGGTAGCACGACGACCAGCCGGCGTACCGGATCGGGCCGTCGGACAGGTCGAGGATCTCGTCCATGTGGTACCCGGCGAGCGCGACCTCCGACGTACCGGTCAGGTACAGCTCGGGGTCCTCGAGCCGGTACACGTCGTCGTGGGCCGACAGGTAGCCGGTGCCGCCCATCACCTCGGGCTTGACCAGCGTCGGCGTGATCATCGGGGTGAAGCCGTTCTCCACCGCCTGCTGGACGGCCAGCTGGAGCATGCCGAGCTGGAGCAGCATCCCGGCGCCCTTGAGGAAGTAGAACCGCGAGCCGCTGATCTTCGCGCCGCGCTCCATGTCGATCGCGCCGAGCAGCTCGCCCAGCTCGAGGTGGTCGCGGGGCTCGAAGCCCTCGGCGGCGAAGTCACGCGGCTTGCCGACCTCCTCGACCACGACGAAGTCGTCCTCGCCGCCCACCGGGGCCTCGTCGGAGACCAGGTTCGGCAGCGCCTTCGCGAGCTCGTCGAAGCGCTGCTCGGCCTCCTTGGCGGCCGCCTCGTTGGCCTTCACGTCCGTGGCCACGGCCTTGGTCCGCTCCAGCAGCGCGGCCCGCTCGTCGCCCTTGGCCTGGGCGACCTGCTTGCCGAGCGTCTTCTGCTCGGCCCGGAGCGCCTCGAAGGCGGAGATGGACGATCGACGCTCACTGTCGGCGACCAGGATCTGGTCGACCAGGTCCGTACTCTCACCGCGCTTGGTCAGGGCCGCGCGGACGACATCGGGGTTCTCACGGAGCAGTTTCGCGTCAATCACACGACGAGGGTATCGGGGCGTGTCTGCGGGGGCGAAGTCTATTCGGGATGATGTGGTGGACGCACGTGATCACGGAGGGGGATCTGAGCGGGCGATGAACCACCACCCACCCAGTCCGGTCGGCCGTGTGCTCACGGTCGTGCTGGGTGTGCTGCCGTTTACGGTGCTCACCGTGCTGGTCTTCGAGCACTGGTCGCCGCTGGCGCGCTGGGACCAGTCGGTCGCCGCCCGGGCCGCGTCGTACGGCGCCGCCCACGAGGGCGTCGTCGACTTCTGGCAGGTGGTCGCGGCGATCGTGATCCCGTGGACGTCACGGGCTGTGATCGTGATCGTGGCGGCGTACCTCTGGCATCGCCGGGCCCGGCTGCTCACGTTCTGGCTGCTCACGTCGGCGGTCGCGGAGCTGGTGCTGGTCCAGGTTGTGAAGGCGATCTTCGAGCGCGAGCGGCCGACCCAGATGCTCGTCGACAGCGACGGCTTCTCGTACGTGTCCGGTCACGCCACGGCTGCGTTCGTGATGGCCGGCGCGCTGGGCGTCGTACTCCCGTCGGTCCGCGGCTGGCGACGGCGGTTCCGGCTGCTCGTCCTGCTGCCGGTGATCGCGGTGGTGTGGATCGCGTCCGCCGACCAGATCGCGCTGAACGTCCACTACGTGTCGGACGTGCTCGGCGGCTGGGCGCTCGGCCTCGGCATCCTGACCGCGACGTCGATCGGGTTCGGACTCCGGCCCGGGCTGCGTCGCCGACGTCGACGTACGGCGTCCGACGGCGACGGTACGGCGGCTCCGCCGCGGGCAGCCGTGATCGTGAACCCGATCAAGGTCGGCGACGGCGTCGCGTTCCGCCGGAAGGTCACGCGAGCCCTCGAGGTCCGCGGGTACGACGAACCGCTCTGGCTCGAGACCCGCGAGGACGACGCCGGCAACGCGATGGCCAAGCAGGCGATCGAGAACGAGTCCGACCTGGTCCTGGTCGCGGGCGGCGACGGCACGGTCCGCGTCGTCTGCTCGGCGCTCGCACACACCGGGATCCCGGTCGGAGTGATCCCAGCCGGCACCGGCAACCTGCTGGCCCGCAACCTGCACATCCCCCTCGACCTCGACGACGCTCTCGAACGCATCCTGGAAGGCCGCGACCGCCGGATCGACCTGGTCCGCGTCCACGGCGACGAACTCGACACCGACCACTTCGCGGTGATGGCCGGCGTCGGCCTGGACGCCGCGATCATCTCGGACGCGCCTCCACACCTGAAGAAACAGATCGGCTGGACGGCGTACCTCGTGTCGGCCGCGAAGAACATCAACCACCCGTCCGTCCGGGTCACCCTCGCTCTGGACGACTCCGAACCGATCGAACGCCGGGTGCGGACGGTGGTGGTCGGGAATGTGGGGATGCTGCAGGCCAACATCCCCCTGCTCCCCGACGCTCGGCCTGACGACGGCCTGCTGGACGTGGTCGTGATCGCCCCACGCCGTGTCACCCAGTGGCCGATCGTCCTGTGGCGCCTCATGACCCGCACCAACCGCACCGACATGTACCTAGAACGCTTCACCGGCCGAAAGGTCGAAATCCACGCAGCCGTGGATGTCCAGCGCCAGCTGGACGGCGACCCCATCGGCCCCGGCCGCTACCTGGCCTGCGAGATCGAGCCCGGCGCCCTCACCGCCCGAGTCCCCAAACGCCGTTAGCCGTCCATCAGTCGACTGTGGGGCCGGCTTCTTTGTGGAGGGTGTCGATGGCTTCTTCTTCTTCGGGGGAGAGCTTGGACTCGCTGGTGAAGGACTTGATTTCCTTGGCGTACGTGCGGGCGTCGGCGCGGCTGTTGATGGAGGTCAGGACGACGCCGTCGCCGTTGTTGTCCAGGATTGCCATCGACCACGACAGCTTGCCGCCGGTCTCGCCGAAGGCGTCGTAGCGGACGACGGCCAGGTGCTGCAGGGTCTCCTTGAGTTCGCCGCGGGTGACGGCGAGTTCCTTGCCGAGTTTGCGCAGTTCGGACTTGACCGTACCGGGTTTGGGCTCGGGTTCGGCCTGCGGTTCCGGCTCCGGGAGGGCGGCCGGCGTGGCCTTGTCCGACGTGACAGTCCGGGCCCGGAGGGCCTGGATTGCGAAGACCAGGGCAAGCACCGCCACGAACAGGGCAGCGACCCCGAAGGCACCGGCTAACGTCGAAGACACGCACGAGAGCCTAAAGCATCCGGTGTTATGCCTGAGTATTCAGGCGATCGCACAGCGTGTACAAGCCGGGACGGATGCGGAACCTCGGGCCGGGGCAACGTAGATTCGCGGCGTGACACATTTGCCTGATCAGGGGCCACAACCTGGCGTCCATGACCTCGGATATGCCCGCCTCGACACCGACCGACTGGAGCGTACCGGCGACGCAGAAGTCGTCTATGGAGCCGGTAAGACGCCGTCTCAGGTGGTGGAACTGCTGCGTACCCTGCACGCCACGCACCCCGGTCACGCCGTCCTCGCGACCCGGCTGACCGAGGAGGCGCAGGCCGCGGTGACCGCTGCGCTGCCGGAAGCCGTGGTGGATCCGGTCGGACGTACGGCGGTGCTCGGCGAGCCCGGCGTACTGCGCGGCACGGTGGCCGTGGTCGCTGCTGGTACGTCGGACGCGCCGGTGGCTGCTGAGGCGGCGACGACGGCTCGTGTGTTCGGGGCCAACGTGGAGATGATCACCGACGTCGGTGTGGCCGGCCTGCACCGGATCCTCGGCGTACGGAAACGGCTCGATGCGGCGGACTGCCTGATCGTCGTGGCCGGGATGGAGGGTGCTCTGCCCAGCGTGGTCGGCGGGCTGGTCGGCGTACCGCTGGTGGCTGTGCCGACGTCCGTCGGGTACGGCGCTTCGTTCGGCGGGCTGGCTGCGTTGCTCGGGATGCTGAATTCGTGTGCGCCCGGGGTGTCGGTCGTGAACATCGACAACGGGTTCGGGGCCGGGGTGTTCGCGGCTCGGGTGGCTCGGCAGTCCGCTCCGCGCGAGACGAAGGAAGCCTGATGCGCGTCGCTTGGCTCGATTGCTCGGCCGGTGCGTCCGGCGACATGCTCCTTGGCGCGTTCATCGCGGCCGGGGCGGACCTGAACGCGGTGAACGCGGCCGTCGCCGCGGTCGACCCGTCGTTGTCCGTCACCGTCAGCCAGACCGCCCGCCACCAGATCGCCGCCACCAAGGCGACCGTCAAGGTCAACGGGGAGCCTCACCCGGAAAACATTCCAGACACTGCGGATGGGCATGGACACGGGCACGGGCACGGCGAGGGTGCCGGGCACGGGCATGGGCATGGGGCGGATCACACGCATTCCGGGCCTACGCGGGCTTGGGCGGATGTCCGGAGGTTGCTGGAGGAGGCGGAGCTGAGCGACCCGGTGCGGGCGCGGGCTCTCGACACCTTTGCTCGGCTTGCTCGGGCCGAGGCTGCGGCGCACGGCGTCGAGCCGGACACCGTGCACTTCCACGAGGTCGGCGCGCTGGATGCGATCGCGGACATCGTCGGCGTGGCCGCGGCATCCGTCTCGCTGGATCTCGACCGGATCGTGGTGTCGACGGTCGTGCTCGGCGCCGGGAAGCAGGTTCGCGGGCAGCACGGCGGCATCCCGATCCCCGGTCCCGCGGTCCTCGCGATCCTGTCCGAGGCCCAGGCACCCGTCATCGGCGGCACAGTGCCGTACGAGATGACCACGCCGACCGGCGCCGCGTTGCTGGCCAGTCTGGCGGACGAGTACGGGACCCTCCCGCCGATGCGGATCCAGCAGACCGGTGTCGGGGCCGGCGGACGTGACCCGGTCGAGGTGCCGAACATCCTGCGCGTCGTGCTCGGCGAATCGACCGAGAGTTCCGCCACCGAGCTCGTCTACGAAACCAACGTCGACGACCTCGACCCGCGGATCTGGCCACAGGTTCTCGCCCGGCTGATGGAAGCGGGCGCCGCCGACGCGTGGCTGACCCCGATCCTGATGAAGAAGGGCCGCCCGGCGCACACGCTCTCGGTCCTCGTCGGCAGCGCGAAGGCCGAGATGGTCCGGGCCGTGATCCTGTCCGAGACCTCCGCGATCGGCCTGCGCGAGTTCGGCATCCGCAAGCACGCCGCGGACCGCGAGTTCACCACGGTCGACGTCGAGGGCCAGCGCATCCACGTCAAGATCGCGCGGTACGGCGGTCAGGTGGTCAACGTCCAGCCGGAGTACGACGACGTGGCCGCCGCCGCGAACGCCCTGAAGAAGCCGGTGAAGACCATCCTCGCCAAGGCCGTCGCCGCCGGCCACGACCTCTGGAACTAGACCGCTTCGGCCTTCTCAGGGACAGCCTTCTGTTTACGGCGCGGCCAGTCGTACGGCCACCACTGCGCACCACTGCGCCGCGCCCAGACGATCAACCCGATCAGGACCGCCAGCTCGATCGCCGGGCAGAGGGTGTCCCGCAGCCGGGCGCTGAAGAACTCGAGCGAGTCCGACAGGCTCGCGGCGACCTGCCGCGCGTTCGGGTCGCGGCCCGGTACATACGCGATCGCGAGCATCGTCGTACGGACCACCATCAGCCCGTCCACCTTCGAAGCGGCGACCGCGGCCAGCGCGACCCAGGCGATCACGTCGTACCAGGGCAGGGAGTACATCGCGGTGAGGACCCAGGCGATCGCGTAGATCGCGGTGTAGCGGATGGCGGCCGGCGTCGGGTCGTCGGGATGCGTCTGTGGGACCAGCGACTTCGGGAACACCTGCGTCAGCAGGATCGCGACCATGATCAGGCCGACCCACGCGAGGATGGCCAGCACAGTGCGCACCAGTCCGTTCGGCAGGAACAGCGTGAAGAAGCTCAGCAGCACCTTGTGCGGCGTGCCGGTCGAGATGAACGACGTCTGCGACCGAGCTTGCTGGAACGCCTGCAGCCCGACGATTGCGTACAGGCCGCCCATCGCGATCGCACCGCCGCCACAGAACCAGATGCACTTACGGCGGTCGGCCCGCAGCGCCCACAGCATCGCCACCCCGACCAGACCGATCGACAGCTTCGTACAGCCCGCGACGCCGAGCATGATGCCGGCGAGGAACACGTGCCGCCGGAACAGCACGAGCGCGATCACCGCGAACATCACCGCGATCGCATCGTTGTGAGCGCCGGCGAGGACCGACCAGAGGATCAACGGGTTCGCGAGGCCGAGCATGATCACCCGCCGCCGGGCCGGCAGATCCTTGCCGACCAGCTTGACCAGCAGCAGGCCGGTGACGACCAGGCTGATCGCGACCGACAGCTGCAGCATCCACACCGTCAGCTGGGCGGAGTCACCGCCGATCAGCGACGACAGCCACTGGATCCAGGTCGCGATCGGGCCGTACACACTGCGCGCGCCCTGCCACGGCCGCTCGGTCGCGGCGATGACCGGGTCGTACCCGAGGCGGATCGTGTCCGCCGGCGAGGCCGTGTACGGGTCGCCGCCGAGCGCCATGATCCGCCCGTACGCCGCGTAGATCAGCACGTCGCCGGAAGCCATCGGCGGCACCAGCGTGATGGCCGCCGTCGTACCGATGCCTAGGGCAATCAATCGGTCGACGCGCGGCGCCCAGCCGTGCCGAAGCGCCTTGGTGGCAAGGAAAACACCGTATCCGCCGAGCGCGATCGCGACGTAGATCATCACCGACACGAGCCAGTCGTTGGCGTGCGCGTCGAACCAGTACGACGGGAGCCACGGGTGCCGGCCGGTCAGCGTGAGCACGACCACGGACGGTCCGAGCAGGCCGACCGCGACGATCAGCACCGTGGAGATCAGGTAGAGAGCGACGGCCCGGCGACCGTACTTCCGGCCGAGCTCGAGATCAGTGCTCATTGCGCGGACTTCCGCGGGAAGAGACTGCGCAGCGACGGGCCACCACCGTCCGCGGGGAGCGCACTGCGTGCGGCGAGCGCGCGCCGGACGTGCAGGTACTGCTTCGCGCGGTGGAGCTGACCGCGCAGATCAGTCCCGGTCGCCCGGTGCCGGACATCGATCGGCACTTCGAGAATGCGGAAACCCTTCCGGCCGAGGTCGATCGTCAGCGCGGTCTCGACCCCGAACCCGGCAGCCAGCGGTACGGCGGAGTCGAACGCGGCCCGCGTCAGACAGCGCTGCCCGGACAACGGCTGCTCCGGCGCCCAGCCGATCGCCTCGTCGATCCCCGCGCGCGACAGCCGTACGACGAAGCCGTGGCCACCGGCCTTGGACCCGTCGGCCCGGACCTGCGCGGGCAACGTCCCGATGGTCATGTCCGCCCGACCGGTCTGCACCGGCTCGATCAGCGGACTCGCGCCCGAAGCGGTGTCGGTCAGGTCGGCGTCGAGGAACAGCAGGTGGCGCGCGCGGGCGCCGTCGCGCTCGGCGACCGCGGCCGCGCCGGTCTCCATCGCGGCCGCCTTGCCCCGGTTGCGCTCGTGCCTGACCACGACGGCGCCGGCGCGCTCGGCGGCCTCCGCCGTACCGTCCGTGGAGCCGTCGTCGACGACCACGACCAGGTCCACCCCGATGATCTTGTGCACCGCGTCGACGGTCGCCGCGATCCGGTCGGCCTCGTCCTTCGCCGGGATCACACAGGCGACGGCACGCTCGAACGGCTCGGGGGACAAATCTTGACCGGACACAGCACCGCAGCCTAGTTGCTCCGCAGCCGATCGACCTCGTCAGCGTCGTTCGGCTGTGGATATTCGTCCTTTCGTACGACAGGCCGATCAGCCGGTCGGCTGCCGATATCAGCCAGGTGGCAGATGTTCCGCGGACGCCGCGGCGGCAGGATTTCTGGTGTCAGGCACACCGAGCCGCAACCGGAAGAGGTACCGAAATGACCCGCACAGTGACCGCCAACATCTCGCTCTCGCTCGACGGACGGGTGAACGGCGCAGGCGGCGACTACGACATGAGCTGGATCGTCCCGCACGCGATCACCGAGGGTGCCCGCGACCACATGCTCCGGGTCACTGAGCCGGCCACCACGGCGCTGCTCGGCCGCAAGAACTACGAGGGCTTCGGCGGCTTCTGGCCGGCGGTCGCCGACGACGAGAACGCGGCGCCCCAGGACCGGGCCTTCTCACGCTGGCTGAACGAGACCGAGAAGGTCGTCTTCTCGACGACGCTGACCGAGGCACCGTGGCAGAACTCCCGGATCGCGGACGCCGAGCCGGCCGACGTGGTGAAGCAGCTGCGCAGTCAGGAAGGCGGCGACATCATCGTCCTGGCCAGCTCCAGTGTGATCCGGGCCTTGCTGGCCGCCGACGAGGTGGACCGGCTGAGCATCACCCTCGATCCGGAGCTGGTCGGCGGCGGCGCGCGGCTCTTCGAGGACGGCCTGCCCGCCACCTCCTGGAAGCTGACGGCCTCCACCCCCACCGAGTCCGGCGCCGTCTGCCTCCTTTACGACCGCGTTCGCTCCTGACCAATTAAGAGGATATTGTCGGACAATCAGACAGATCAGGCGGCCTGTCGTAGCGTGGTAGGCCACAACGGAGTGAAGGGGCGGGCGATGACTGAGGCGCAGCAGGACAGCGGCAAGGCGTACGGCGTCGACAGCGAGGTCGGTGCGCTCCGGACCGTGATGCTCCACCGCCCCGGGAACGAGCTCCGAAGGCTCACCCCGCGGAACAACGACAAGCTGCTGTTCGACGGCATCCCGTGGGTCGGCCGGGCCCAGGACGAGCACGATGCGTTCGCCCAGGCGCTGCGGGACCGCGACGTCGAGGTGCTGTACCTCGGCGAGCTGCTGACCGAGTCCCTCGCCGATCCCGCGGCCCGGGCGCAGGCGGTCGTGGGCGCGACCGAGGACCTGCGGCTCGGCGACACCCTGCGCGACTACCTGCGAGCCTCCCTCGGCGAGCTCGATCCGGCCGGGCTGGCCGAAGCGCTGATGGCCGGCGTCCGCAACGACGAGGTCCGGGTGGGCGGGCTCGTGACGTCGCTGCTCGCACACGAGGACTTCCTGATCGACCCGCTGCCGAACCTGCTCTTCACCCGCGACTCGAGCGTCTGGATCCGTGACTCGGTAGCAGTCACCTCGCTGGCGATGCCGGCCCGGATGCGCGAGACGCAGCTGACCGAGCTGATCTACACGTTCCACCCGCGGTTCGCCGGCGTCGACAAGGTGTACGACCACCAGTTGGAGCATGTCGAGGGCGGTGACGTGCTCGCGCTCGGTCCCGGCGTGCTCGCGGTCGGGGTCGGGGAGCGGACCACGCCGGCCGGGGTGGAACGGCTGGCGCGACGGGTGTTCGCGAAGGACCTGGCACACACGGTTCTCGCCGTACCGATCGCTCAGCAGCGCGCCACGATGCACCTGGACACCGTGTGCACGATGGTCGACAAGGACGCCGTGCTGATGTACCCGAACATGGCGGAGGAGATGCGGGCGCTGGCGGTCACCACCGACGGCGACCAGCTGCACATCGCGGAGCCCGAGCCGTTCCTGGTCGCGGCCGCGAAGGCGCTGGGCATCGACACGCTCCGGCGGATCGACACCGGCCTCGACCCGGTGACCGCCGAGCGCGAGCAGTGGGACGACGGGAACAACACGCTCGCCCTCGCACCCCGGGTCTGCATCGCGTACGAGCGGACCGTCGAGACCAACGCGCGCCTCGAGGAATCCGGTATCGAGCTGATCCGGATCTCCGGCTCGGAACTCGGCTCCGGCCGCGGCGGACCCCGGTGCATGTCGTGCCCCGTACTGCGGGCGCCGGCGACCGCCTGAGCGGTCGCTCCGGCCGTCACGTGAGCCCTACGACACGCGGAGTGAGATCGGGGCTTGTGGCGGACGACCTTCGTGAGTACTCTTCCTGTCTAGGCCCAGGCCCTGTTGCTCCCCCGTCAGCAGGACTTGGGCCGTCCACGTTTCTGGGCTTGGTTTAACGATCACGGCCTAGACCACTCTGAGTAAACGAAACGCCCGGCTGGAGCTCCAGCCGGGCGTTCGTCGTACCTGGGTCAGCGAATGGTGAGCTGACGGCTGGCGAGGCCGGCTCGGGCAGCCCGCTCCTCGGTGGTCAGCGGCGCCTCGGTGGCCAGCGCCTTCTCGAGCGCGGTAGCGAAGTCGGCCGCCGGCTTCTCGACATCCGCGGCCTCGGTGCCGGCCGGGAGCTCCCAGACGGGCGCGAGCACTCCGAGGGCACGGAACGAGCCGATCAACCGGCTGCCATCGATCAGCGCGGACGATCCCGCCGCGTGCAGCCGGGCCAGCGCGTCGAGCAGGGTGTCCTCGGTGTGCGGCATGACCCAGCGCAGGTAGATGCGGTCGCCGATCTGCGTCCAGTACGCCGCGTCGACCGACTCCAGCCGCACCGTCGGAGCTGCCGCCGCGTTCGCGCGCTCCAGGCCGGCGGCGACCTCACCGGTCGGGTCCTCGACGTTCTCGCCGACCCAGTAGTCGAAGCCCTCGTGCACCTTGACCTCGAGCGGCTTCGACGTGTCGATCAGGTCCTGCAGCCGCGGGCCGTCCTTCATCAGGTCGCCGAGCTGGATCGGGTTGCCCGGCTCGGTGTGCAGCGCCGCGGTGATGGCGTGGCCGAGGTCGCGGCTCGGGTCGCCCGACGACGCGTGCGTCTGCAGGCCGATCCAGATCGTCTCGTCGTCGCGGACCAGGCCCGGCATCGCCATCGGGAGCAGCGTGACGAGGTTGATCGTCTTCCCTGCGTTGTCGCCGGTCAGCTCGACCTCGACGGTGCCGGACGGGACGATCTCGCGGAACGCGATCAGGTCACACTCGGCCGGCAGGCCCTCGAACGGCCGCACCACGAACGCGTCCGCAGCCTGGGCCAGGTCCTTGCCGTGGCACTGCTTGAACCGCTTGCCCGAACCGCACGGGCAAGGCTCGCGCGGACCGACGTCCACCAGGTCGGCCGGATCCAGAGTGACAGTCGTCGTGTTCTTCGCGCGCTGCCGCGACTTCTTTCCCATAACCCCGCAGTCTTGCAGCCAACAGCGCCCCAGAGCCAACCAGCTCTCGGCGAACAGAACTAGCCGGGGACGATGGCGTGCACCGTGCGGTGGTGGGCGGCGGTGCGGACGTCCCAGCCGGACGTCAGCATGTCGACGATCGCCAGTCCGCGGCCGCCGACCGATTCCGGATGAGTGTCGTTGATCCGCTGCGGTTCGGTCTCTCCCCGACCGTCGGTGACCTCGACGTGGATCCCGGCCCGGTCGATCCACCAGGCCGCGCGGACCTCACCGGCCGGCAGCGGCGGCGCGTACCGGATCGCGTTCGACAGCAGCTCGGAGAGCACCAACTGCGCGTCGTCACATGCGGAATCGGTGACCCGGTAGCGCTTCAGGTAGGCGGCCAGACGGCGACGGGCGTCCGCTACCGCGGACACTTCATGCGGCAGTACGACGTCCACGACGCTAACGTCGGCGGGCAGGGTCGCAGAGGACAAGCAGGGTCTCCTCGATGATCGGTTCAGCCACAGTGACATCTGCCCACGATCCGGCCCTGGAAAACACTTGCAGGTATTCCGTTACATAGGGCGTCGGAGATCACGCCTAAACCCCAAGAAACCGTAACGAAATCGACGGAATTGAACGTTGCAATAACCGCCCGCATTCGCCTCACTACGTATCCAGACCACGTGACACATGCCACACGAAATCGTTCGCAAGTGTCACAAACCAAGAGCCTAGGTCCGACGTCCTACTTCTTCCGTCGGTTCCGCGAGGACCCTCAGGGCGACGTCCGGGCGGTCGCTGATCACTACGTCGACGCCGATCTCGCGGCAGCGGCGCAGGTCCTCCTCGGCGTTCACCGTCCAGACGTGGACCTGGTGCCCGTGCTTCTGCGCGCGATCGACGTACTCCGGGTGGGCGGTGACGATCTCCAGGCTCGGGCCCGCGTACGAGACGCCGGTCGGCAGCGAGCCGTCGCGGAAGCGGAGCGGGATGCGGTCCATCAGCAGGACCGTGCGCAGGCTGGGCGCCGCCGTACGCATCCGGCGCAGGGAGAGCCACGAGAAGCTCATCACCCGGACCGGCGACTCCGAGCCGAGTTTCGGGCGGGCCCAGCCGTAGCGGTCCAGCGCCTCGATCAGGCGGCGTTCGACGAGTCCGGCGTACCGGGTCGGGTGCTTGGTCTCGATCGCCAGCTCGACCGGCCGGCCGGCGTCCCGGACGGTCGCGAGCAGCGTGTCCAGGGTGAGCACCTTGCGTACGTCGAGACCGGGCAGCTCCGCCTCCTCGTCGAGGTCGGCCCACGGGCGCTTCCACGAGCCCCAGTCGTACGACTCGAGCTCTTCGAGGCTCATCGTGGACAGCACGCCGCGCCCGTTCGAGGTGCGCTCGATCCGGCGGTCGTGGACGCAGACGAGATGCCCGTCGGCGGTCAGCCGGACGTCGCACTCGAGCCCGTCCGCGCCGACCTCGATCGCGCGCTGGTACGCCGCGAGGGTGTGTTCCGGATTGACTTCACTGGCGCCGCGATGAGCCACGACGCGCGGGAGCTTCCGCATGAAGGAAACTCTTTCACACCGTGCGTCAGGATTGGCGGCATGGACATGCGGGCGGTTGTGCTGGACGGGCCGGTCGAGCCGGAGGAGATGCGGGTACGGCGGGTGGCCGTGCCCGAGCCGCGGGACGGGTGGGTGCGGATCAAGGTGGAGGCGTTCGGGCTGAACCGGTCCGAGTACCACCTCCGCGCGGGTTTCGCGACGAACGCGCGCTTCCCGGTCATCCCCGGGATCGAGGCGGCCGGGACGGTCGACGCGGCGCCGGGCGGCGAGTTCTCGCCGGGGCAGCAGGTGGTCGCGATGATGGGCGGGATGGGCCGCGAGTACGACGGCGGGTACGCGGAGTACACCGTCGTACCGGCGTCGTCGGTGATCCCGGTGACCACCGGTCTCGACTGGGCGACGCTCGGGGCACTGCCGGAGATGCTGCAGACCGCCCACGGGTCGCTCTACACGGGCCTCGCGATCGAGCCGGGCCAGTCGTTGCTGGTTCGCGGCGGTACGTCGTCCGTGGGCGTCGCGGCCGCCGTACTGGCGAAGGAACACGGGCTGACCGTCTTCTCCACAACGCGGAATCCCGCCCGGCTGGATGTTCTTCGCGAACTCGGCGTCGATCATCCGATCGTTGACGACGGCAACGTTGCGGAAAAGGTGCGGGAGATTCTCCCGGACGGTGTTCACGCAGCGCTCGAACTCGTCGGCACCAATGTCCTGCCGGACACACTGAAAGCAACCGCGATCCACGGCACGGTGTGTTTTACCGGAATGCTCAGCGACAACTGGACGATCCCGGACTTCTACCCGATGGACTACATCCCGAACGGCGTCCGGCTCACGGCGTACGGCGGTGAGAGCTCGGACCTGCCGACGGCCGCCTTCCAGCAGTACGTCGACCTCGTCGCCGCCGGCAAGCTCCCGATCCGGATCGACCGCGTCTTCACCATGGACGAGATCGGCGAAGCCCACCGGCTCATGCAGGACGGCGGCGCCGTCGGGAAGCTCGTGGTGCGGGTGGACTGAGGGTGGCGCTGGTGCTGGGCCGGCCACCTGGCGGGCCCAGCACCAGCGGGTTCAGGCGGTTGCCTCCGCCAGCGCCGCGGTGCGGCCGGCGGGCCGGGGCAGGCCGTAGTGCTCGCGGAGGGTGCTGCCGGTGTACTCGGTACGGAAGAGGCCTCGGGACTGCAGGATCGGGATGACCTCGTCCACGAACGTCTGCAGGCCGGACGGCAGGACCGGTGGCATGATGTTGAAGCCGTCGGCCGCGCCCGCCTCGAACCAGTGCTGGATCGCGTCGGCGACCTGTTCCGGCGTGCCGGTGAAGGTCCGGTGGCCGCGGCCGCCGCCCAAACGACCGATCAGTTCGCGGACAGTCAGCTTCTCGCGCCGTGCGAGCGTCACGATCAGCGTGTACCGGCTCTTCGCGCCCTCGATCTCGTCCTCGTCCGGAAGGTCAGCGGGCAGTTGCTGGTCGAACGGCAGGTCCTTGGGCGACACCTTGAGCGTCTTCGCCAGCTGCAGCCGGGCGTACTCGGGCCGGATCAGCGCATCCAGCTGATGCTCCAGCCGTTCGGCCTCAGCGACCGTCGAGCCGATCACCGGCACGATCCCGGGCAGGATCTTCACCCCCGAGGGATCCCGCCCGAGCGCGGCCGTACGCGCCTTGAGATCACGGTAGAAGTCCTGCGCGTCCGCCAGCGTCTGCTGCGCGGTGAACACCGCCTCGGCGTACCGCGCCGCCAGGCCCTTCCCGTCCTCCGACGACCCGGCCTGCACGATCAGCGGATGCCCCTGCGGCGACCGCGGCAGGTTCAGCGGCCCACGGACCTGGAAGTGCCGTCCGACATGATCGATGGGCACCACACGATCATCGACGGCCCACACACCGGAGGCCTTGTCCGCGATCGCGGCATCGTCCTGCCACGAGTCCCACAGCTTGAACGCCACCTCGAGGAACTCCGCCGCCCGCTCGTACCGCTCCGCATGCGCCGGCTGGTCCGCGAGATTGAAGTTGAGCGCCGCATCCGGACCCGCCGTCGTCACCACGTTCCACCCCGCGCGCCCACCACTCACGTGATCCACGCTGGCGAACCGCCGAGCCAAGTTATAAGGCTCGTTGTACGTCGTCGACGCCGTCGCGATCAGCCCGATCCGCGATGTCACGGCCGCGATCGCGGTCAGCAACACCGTCGGCTCCAGCGAGCCTGCCGGCCGCCGCCCGACCGTACCGAACAGCACCGGCGAATCCGCGAAGAAGATCGAGTCGAACTTCCCGCGCTCGGCCAGCTGCGCCAGCGCCTGGTAGTGCGCCACCGACGTGTTCGCGAACGGATCGCTCTCCGGCAGCCGCCACGACGCCTCGTGGTGCCCGGTGCTCATCAGGAACGCGTTCAGATGCAACTGCCTGCTCATACCGAAACTCCCAAAGCATCGAGAAGCCGCGACCGGACCGCGGCGAATCCTGGATCGGCCGCACTCCGCGGCACGGGTAACTCGATCGTCTCCGCGGCGACGATCCGGCCGGCATCGAGCACGATCACCCGATCGGCCAGCACGATCGCCTCGTCGACGTCGTGCGTGACCAGCAGTACGGCGGGCTGATGCGCCGCGCACAACTTCCGCAGCAACACGTGCATCTTCAACCGGGTCAGCGCATCCAGCGCCCCGAACGGCTCGTCCGCGAGCAGCAGCTCCGGCTCTCGCACCAACGATCGCGCGAGTGCGACCCGCTGCTGCTCACCACCGGACAACTCGTTCGGCCAGGCCTTCTCGCGACCCGCGAGCCCGACCTCGTCCAAACTGCGCAGACCGCGATCGAACGCACCGTTCAGACCGAGTACGACGTTGTCGAGCACTCTTGCCCATGGCAACAACCGCGAGTCCTGGAACACGACCGACACGTTCTCTGGTACGGCGAGCTCACCGGACCCGTCGACGTCGTAGTCCAGCCCGGCCAACGCCCGCAGCAACGTGCTCTTCCCGGAACCGCTTTTCCCCAGCAGGGCAACGAATTCGCCCGGTGCGATGTCCAGGTCCAATCCGTCCAGGACGGCGCGATCGTCGTACCGGCGGACCAGATCGCGGACCTGGACCGTGCTCACGAGGCTAGCGTTCGGCGCCATGACAGGGCCCTCCTCTGGATCAGACGGACGACGGCGTCGGAGAGCAGACCCAGCGCGCCGTACACAACGAGGCCGACGATGATGATGTCGGTCTGTCCGTACGTGCGGGCCAGTTCCATCATGTAGCCGATACCACTGGTGGAGTTGATCTGCTCGACGACGACCAGTGACAGCCACGCGCCGGTCACCGCGAACCGGAGCCCGAGCAGGAACCCGGGCAGCGCGCCCGGCAGCACCACGCGCCGGATGAACTCCCACTGGGACAGGCCGACCGTCTGCGCGAGTTCGACGTACCGGCTGTCGATCGTGCGCAGGCCGTTGTGGGTGTGGATGTAGATCGGGATGAACACCCCGAGCAGGATCGTGACGATCTTCATCGACTCGCCGATCCCCAGCCAGAGGATCAGCAGCGGCAGCAGCGCCAATGACGGGATCGCCCGCTTGATCTGGATCGGTCCGTCGAGCACGGCCTCGCCGAGGCGGGACAGGCCCGAGATCAACGCCAGTACGACGCCGAGCACGATCCCGAGCGCGAGTCCGATCAGGGCTCGCTGGGCGGACGTCCACAGGTTCGACTGCAACCGGCCGTCCGCGATCAGCTCGCCGGCCGTGCTGACCACGGTCCAGGGTGCGGACAGGATCCGTTGGTCGATCCAGCCGGCCGCGGATCCGACGCTCCAGATCACCAGCAGCAGCACCGGCCCGATCGCAGCGCCGAACTTGATCGGTCTCCCTGGTCCGAGCCGGCGACGCCGTACGACGGGCCGCGCGGACGCCGCACGCGAACGCAGACCGGGAAGAGTGGTCGCGCTCATTTGGTACCCGCCTTGATCGCGTCGGCGGCGACGGTCTGGAATCGCAAATCGTACAGATCCTTCGCCTGGATCACCTTGTTACCGGTCTCCTTCGCGAGCAGGTCGATCGTCACCTGCTGGCGTTCGATCGCATCGCTCCAGTCCGCCGGGATGTCCGGGTGACCAGCGTTGTCGACGAGCCACTGGCCGTCGGACTCGGTGAGGCCCTGGTCCTTCACGTAGTACCCCTGGATCCATTCCTTGGGGTGCGTGTCGATCCATTCCTGCGCGACACCCCAGGCGGCGACGTACGCGCGGATCGCGGCCGCCTTACCGGGATCCTCGAGGGACTCGACAGGTCCGTAGAGATGCCCGGCATCGTCGCGCAGACCGTGGTCGATCGCGCTCGCGCCGTCCTTGCCGTACTTGGCCAGGTACCGCTTGATCTGCACGCCGCCGATCGGGGCGACGTCCACCTGCTTCGAGGACAGCGCGTTCGAGTAGACGTCACCGGTCGACGGCAGCTCTATCAGCTTCACGTCGTCCTTCGTCAGCCCGGCCTTCTTCAGCACCTTGAGGATCAGCGCGCCCTGGGCCTGGCCCGGGCTGTAGGCGATCTTCTTGCCGCGCAGGTCGCCCAGCGTCTTCACCGACACCCCGGGAGCGGTGCCGAGCTTGTAGATCGGGTGGTTGAGCGGGTCCTGCCGGAACTTGGAGGCGACGATCTTCACGTGCAGGCCGGTCCAGGTCGCGTTGATCGGCGGGATCTCGGCGACCGATCCGAGGTCGAGAGCGTGTGCCCGGAACGCCTCAGTGGTCTGCGGTCCACCGCTGAGGTTCGCGAACTGCACGTACTTCGAGACCTTGTCGTACTGACCCGAGAGCTTCAGTGCGACCTCGGTGGCGGGATCGCCGACGACGATCTTCGTGCCGTCGGGGACCGTGGTGGGCAGGGCGGCGTCCAGCGAGAGCTTCGCTGCGTCGTCGGCGTCGGCCTTGCCGCTGCAGCCGGCGACCGTGACGGCGAGGAGGGCGAAAAGGACGGAGAGGCGTTTTCTAGACATGGTGGGCTTTCGCGTAGTGGCCGTCGTGGTAGAGCAGCGGCTCGTGTTCACGGCGTTCGGTGTGGGTGGCAAGGCGCGCGACGACCAGGTAGTGGTCGCCGACGGCGAAACGGTGCTCGACCTGGGCGCGCAGGTAGCTCGGGGCCTCGTCGAGAACGGGCTCACCGGTGGCCAGCCGGGACCAGTGGGTCGGCTCGGCGAACCGGTCGATCCCGCTGGTCGCGAACCGGCCTGCGATCGCGTGCTGGTCGGCGGACAGGAAGTTGATCACCAGGCTGTTCGCCGTACTCACGGTCGGCCAGCTGGATGCGCTGGTGGCGATCGCGAACGACACCAGCGGCGGCAGCAGGCTGATCGAGACCAGCGAGGTTGCGGTGAAGCCGACCGGGCCGTGGCCGGCGTCCGCGGTGATCACCACGACACCGGCGGCGTGGCGACGGAAGACGGAGCGGTAGACGTCGGCGGATACCACCCGCTCCACGGTGCTGTCTTTTGGGCAGTCGGGAACGACGGACAGGGCAGGACGATGCAAGGCGGGAACAGACATGTCACTCCCTTTGGGAGGAAGGTGAGCGGCGAGAGTTCGCCAGAGGACACAGAGGAGCGCGTCACCGACAGGTGGCGCTCGCCGTCCGCAGCAGATCGATGACGCGACGGCGGGTGAGGAGGGTCGTCGTCATGTCAGCTATCTTCGCACCATTGTCTATCGGCTAACTAGACAATCTCGTGATCCGGACTCACACGCCGGGGCCCGCATGCGTTCTACTGTCGTGATGACTCGGGAGAAGGTCGAGCTGCCGCCGTTCCAGGCGCTGATCGACGCGCACTGGCGCGACGTCGCCCGGCTGGCGCGGGCGATGGCCGGGCCGGTCGACGGCGACGACGCGGCGCAGCGTGCCTGGGAGAAGGCGTACGCGGCATACCCGGCGCTGACGTCGGCGAAGAACCTGCGCAGCTGGCTCCTCACCATCACGGCCCGGTGCGCGACCGACGTACACCGGGCGCGGAAACCGCAGCGCCCGCTGGACGAGGCACCACCGGTGGCGGTCGAGGGCCCGGACGCCGCCGCGTGGCCTGACCCCGACCTCTGGCGGGCGGTGAACGAACTCCCGGAGCGGCAACGCTTCGCGATCACCCTCAAGTACGTCGGCGACCTGGACCACCACGGCGTGGCCGCCGCTCTGGACACCACGCCCGCCGCATCGCGCCGGCTCGTCAGCGACGCGCTCGCGACCCTGCGCAGCAAACTCGGAGTAGATGATGACTGATCTCGAGAGCCGGCTGACCCGGCTCGCCATGCCTGACCTGAAACCCCCCACTTTCCCCGACGCCGATGTCGCCTACACGCTGCACGACACCCCGATCGGGACGATGCTGCTCGCGATCGCGCACGGCCGGGTCGTCGCCAGTTCGTTCGGTGACGAGGAGACGATGACCACCCGCCTGGCCCGGGCGGTGTCCCCGCGTGTACTCCGCCAGGCCCGCCCGCTGGACGACGTACGGCGGCAGCTCGACGAATACCTCGCCGGCGCGCGTCAGAGCTTCGACCTGGAGGTGGATCTCGCGCTGGCGACGCCGTTCCAGCGGCTCGTCCTCACGGACCTGCCGACCCACACGTCGTACGGCGCGACGACGACGTACGGAACCGTTGCCGCCGACATCGACAAGCCGAAGGCGGCCCGGGCGGTCGGTACGGCGCTGGGCGCGAACCCGGTCTGCGTCGTACTGCCGTGCCACCGGGTCGTGGGCGCGAACGGAGCCCTCACCGGATACGCCGGCGGGCTGGACGCCAAACGATTCTTGCTGAATCTCGAAGCAAAAAGGTGAGTTTTCCGGAATTTCCCGGAATGGTTTTAGACTCGGTAAAACAAGGAGCAGGTCCCCAATGTGGAGTGGGGATCTGCTCCTCCTGACGTGTCAGGAAGTTGTCGGCTGGTGGATCTCGAGGATCAGCCGGCGGCGGCCGCCCCAGTCGCGTTTGTAGACCTTGTAGTCGTCGATTCCGGCAGCCGCGCAGAGGCGTCCGTAGCTGATCTCGTCGTGGATGAAGTGCACGCCGCTGCGGTTGTCACTGAACTCGGTCGTGACGATCCGGTGCTCCGGTCCCTGCCGCATCCCGTTCGCGATCTCGGCCGCGGTCGCCGGCCCCCAGGCCGGGCCTTCGATGATCGCGATCCCGCCCGGCTTCAGCACCCGGGAGATCTCGCAGATCGTCGAGATCTGCTCGTCCTCGGCGAACAGTTCGTGGAACGCCGTCCACAGGCAGATCACCGCGTCGAACGAGTCCCACTTGTACGGCAGATCGGTCATCGAGCCGATTGCCCAGTCGATCGCGAGCTCCTCCTCGGCCGCCTTCGCCTGGCCGGCCTCGATCAGGTTCGGCGAGATGTCCAAACCGCGGACGACCTTCCCGGCCTTGCGCAGCGGCAACGCGATCCGCCCGTACCCGCAGCACAGGTCGAGCACCGACTCCTTGCCGTCCAGCAGCTCCTCGACGGCCTTGACGATCAGCGCGTCCCGCTCAGGCGTCGTACGCGCGGCCAGCCCGTCGGCCCCCAGTTCCGCGTACTCGGCCCGGCTGCGCAATGCGGAATTCAGCATGCGGCAAGTATTCCGGTTACTCCGGGTCAGGTCACTAGGGCCCTGCCTTTCTGGAAGAACGCGAGTACGTCGGTCAGCTCGGCGAGCACGCGAGCGGCGCCGAACGACGTGTTCCAGAAGTCGCCTGTCTGCGGCGTCCACGGGCCGACGTACGCATACGGCTCGGGAATGGCCTCGTCGCCCGGCGACACCCCGTAGTTCACTTCGTCCACGGTGACGGCCACATCGAAGTGCTCCGGCCAGAGCACGGGCGTCTCGTCGGGAGCAAGCTGTCGTAGCGCCGCGTCACCACGCGCGAACGCGTCGGCCAGCAGGCGTGCGGCGGTCGGGTCGACCTCCAGCTCCTCGTCGGGCCGTACGCCGGGGCCGCCGCTGTAGACGTCGTCGAGCCGAGACGCCTCGAGCCCGGCGGCTTCGGCCAACGCCCGATAGGTCCCGGTCAGCGGCAGCTCTCCAGCCGGGGTGACCAGGCGGTCGCCGTCGACGCGGACTCCAGGATCCCCGAGGGTGGCGAAGCCGCCCGGTACGACGCGCAACCTGATGCCACCGCCGCTTCGGTACTGCGGTCCGGCCAGCACGAGCTCGGCGACGCCGTGCAGGGATCGACGGGTTACGGCAAGCGAACGTTCGTCCATGACTGCAGTTTCCTCCTGTAACACCTGGCCGCGGAACGGCACTGTTCATTCACAAGGTTGGTGTCGCGACGGGTGGGAGGCGTTACATGTCGGGCAACTGGCACCGCGTGGATCAGGACGACGTGCCGGCGGACGGGCGGGTCCGCAGCGTCGTCGTCGACGGGCGGAGCGTCGCGCTCGCTCGCTGCGGGGCGCGACTCGGCGCCCTGGAGAACAAGTGCCCGCACCAGGGCGGCCCGTTGGGCGAGGGCTCGATCGAGAAGGGTCTGCTGCGCTGCCCCTGGCACGGGTACGACTACGACCCGATCACCGGGCAGCCGCCGGAAGGGTTCTCCGACGGCGTGCCGTCGTACCCGGTGGACGAGCGGGCCGACGGCGTCTACGTCCAGCTGCCCGACCTGCCGGCGCCGGTGCGCACGGTGGCCGACGTACTGGTCGAGACGTTGGTTGCCCACGGCATCAGTCATGTCTTCGGCATGGTCGGTCACTCCAACCTCGGGTTCGCCGAGGCGATGCGGCGGGCGGAGGAGCGCGGCGAGCTGACATACGTCGGCATCCGGCACGAGGGAGCCGCAGCGTTCGCGGCGTCGGCGTACGGGAAGCTCACCGGCCGCCCGGCCGCGTGCTTCGCGATCGCCGGGCCGGGCTCGACCAACCTGCTCACCGGTCTGTACGACGCCAAGCTCGACGGCGCGCCGGTGATCGCGATCTCCGGGCAGGTGCCGTCCAAGGTTCTCGGCCGCGGCGCCTTCCAGGACCTCGACCTGACCGCAGTCTTCAAGGACGTCGCCGTGTCGAGTACTGCGGTCCAGGCGGGCAGCGACCACGCCGAACTCGCAGCGCTCGCGGTCAAGCATGCGATCGACGGGCGCGGCGTCGCCCATCTCGTACTGCCCGACGAGGTACAGGTGCTCCCATCCGACGCGGCCGCCAAGACACCAGCCGGCAGGCTCTCCCGCCGATGTATCCAGCCCTCCATGGACACGCTGAGCCGAGCCGCCTCCGTGATTCAGGACGCCCGGCGACCGGTGATGATCGTCGGGCACGGTGCGCGCGGCGCCGAGTCGCAGGTACGTGAACTGGCCGAGCGACTCAACGCGCCGGTGCTGACCACCTTCAAGGCCAAAGGCCTGGTCCCGGACACGCATCCGCTCGGCGCCGGCGTGCTCGGTCGCAGCGGTACGCCGGTGGCGAGCTGGCTGATGAACGAGTCGGATCTGCTGATCGTGGTCGGCGCTTCGTTCTCGAACCACACCGGGATCGCGAACTACAAGCAGATCGTGCAGATCGACGACCACCACGCCGCGATCGGGCGGTTCGACGCGGTCACGGTCGACGTCCTCGGCGACGCCGCACTGACCCTTCAGGCGTTGACGGACCGGCTCACCGACACCAAGGCCACCGACCAGCGTCCCGATGTCGCCGACCGATGGGCGATCTGGCGTGCTGAGAAGGCCCGCCGGGTTCAGGACGACCGCGGCCGCGGCGTCTCCGCAGCCGCCGTCTTCGATGCCCTAGGCAATCACTTGCCGCTGGACGCGGTCGTTACCGTTGACGTCGGCAACCATGCGTACTCGCTCGGGCGGTACCTGGAGTCGAAGGGACAGCCGGTCCTGATGTCCGGCTACCTCGGCTCGATCGGCTTCGGCTACCCGGCGGCCCTCGGCGCCTGGGCCGCGGCGCCCGACCGGCCGATCGTCGCGGTCACCGGCGACGGCGGGTTCGGGCAGTACGCCGCCGAGCTCACCACCGCGGTCAAGTACGGGATCCCGATCAAGCATGTCCTGCTCGACAACCACTCGCTCGGCAAGATCAGCAAGGAACAACTCGCCGCCGACTACCCGGTCTGGCACACCTCACTGCACAACCCCGACTGGGCCGCGTACGCCGAACTCTGCGGTGCGACCGGCATCCGGGTCACCCGCCGCGAGGACCTCGACGCCGCGATGACCGAACTCTTCGCCACCACCGGACCAGGCCTGCTCTGCATCGAGCAGGACGCCGAACTTCTCTAGGAGCAACCGTGCCCGAATACGACGATCTGCGCGCGCTGTATCTGAACTGCACCCTGAAGCGATCGCCGGCGGTCAGCCACACCGAGGGCCTGATCGACGTCAGCCGGAAGATCATGGAGAAGCAGGGTGTCCAGGTCGACGTGATCCGCGCGATCGACCACGACATCGCGACCGGCGTCTGGCCGGACATGACCGAGCACGGCTGGGCGACGGACGCCTGGCCGGCGATCCAGGAGCAGGTGATGGCCGCCGACATCCTGGTGATCGCCGGCCCGATCTGGCTCGGCGACAACAGCTCGGTCACCAAGCGCGTGATCGAGCGCTTGTACGGCAACTCCTCGATCCTCAACGAGCACGGTCAGTACGCGTACTACGGACGGGTCGGCGGCTGCCTGATCACCGGCAACGAGGACGGGGTCAAGCACTGCGCGATGAACGTCCTGTACTCGTTGCAGCACCTCGGGTACACGGTGCCGCCGCAGTCCGACGCCGGCTGGATCGGTGAGGCCGGCCCGGGTCCGTCGTACCTGGATCAGGGCTCCGGCGGGCCGGACAACGACTTCACCAACCGGAACACGACGTTCATGACCTGGAACCTGCTGCACCTGGCCCGGATGATCCGCGACAGCGGCGGGATCCCGGCGTACGGCAACCAGCGGTCGGAGTGGGACGCCGGATGCCGCTACGACTTCGAGAACCCGGAGTACCGCTGAGCATGCTGTTGTACCGTCGGCTTGTGGGGGCGGCCGGTCTGCCGACGGATGACGTCCTCGTCGCCGGGCTGCGGGCCGGGGACGAGGAGACGTTCGCCTGCCTGCTGAACAACTGGTCCGGCTCGATGCTTCGGCTGGCGAGGTCGTTCGTGTCGACCACGGCCAGTGCGGAGGAGGTCGTGCAGGACACCTGGCTGGCGGTCCTGCAGGGCATCGAGCGGTTCGAGGGGCGGGCGTCGCTACAGACCTGGGTCTACCGGATCCTGGTCAACATCGCCCGCAAACGGGGCTCGCGCGAGCATCGGACCGTACCGTGGACGAGTCTGGTCCCGGACCACGGGCCGACCGTCGACCCGGCCCGCTTCCGTGGACCCGACGACCAGTACCCGGGCGGCTGGCGAGCGTTCCCCGAGCGCTGGCCGTCCACCGAGACCGAGGTCCTCGCGCACGAGGTCCGAGCCGCGGTCGCCAAAGCCATAGAGAATCTCCCGACCCGCCAACAGGTGGTGCTGACCTTGCGTGACATCGACGGACAGGACGCCGGCTCGGTCTGCACCCTGCTCGGCATCTCGGCAGCGAACCAGCGCGTCCTGCTGCACCGCGCCCGCGCTGCCGTCCGCAGCGAGCTCGAGGAGTACTTCGGAGCTGTGCGATGACATGCGAGGAGCTCGTCGAGCTCGTTACCGCCTTCCTCGACGGAGAGCTGGATCCGGAGACCGAGCAACGCTTCGTCGAGCACCTCGCGGTCTGCGACGGCTGCGAGATCTACGTCGAGCAGATGCGCCGCACGATCGCCGAGGTCGGCCAGGTCGAGCCCGAGTCCCTCAGCAGCGAGACCCGGGACAGCCTGCTCGAAGCGTTCCGCGCGTTCCCGCGCGACTGACCTGTAACGCCCGGCAGGCCTGGCGGCACTGACCTGGTATGCCGGACGTCGAGTTCACCAATCTGTTCGCGGTCGCGGTGATCGCGCTGCTGGCCCCGCTGCTGCTCGGATTCGCCCCGCGCCTGCGGGTGCCGGCCGTCGTGCTGGAGATCGTGGCCGGGATCGTCGTCGGCCCGCACGGCCTCGGGTTGGTCGACGTCGATCTGCCGGTGCAGATCGTGTCCCTGCTGGGTCTTGCGTTCCTGCTCTTTCTGGCCGGACTCGAGATCGACGTCCACCAGCTGCGTGGCCGGGTCCTGCGGCTCGCCGTACTCGGCTATGTGGTCACCCTCGCCCTGGGTGGGGCAACCGGGGCGGCGTTCGCGGCCGCCGGTTGGGTGCACAGCGCGTTGTTGCTCGCAGTGACCCTGTCGGCGACCTCACTGGGGCTCGTGGTCCCGGTGCTCAAGGACGCCGGTCAAGCGGACGGGACGGTCGGTCAGTTCACCATTGCGGCGGCTTCGATTGCCGACTTCGCGGCTGTGCTCCTGTTGTCGCTGGTGTTCTCGACCGAGGGTGGAAGTGCTGGCGAGCGGTTGATCATGGTCGGGCTGTTCGCCCTGCTCGTGGCAGTCACCGGACTGGTAGTGGCGACCGCGGGCAGGTCGCAGCGGATCGGTCTGGTCCTGTTGCGGTTGCAGGACACGACTGCCGAGATCCGGGTCCGGGCTGCTGTGGTGCTGCTGATCGCCTTTGTGGCCTTGGCCGAGCAGTTCGGGCTGGAGACGATCCTCGGGGCGTTCCTGGCCGGGGCCGTCGTCGGTCTGGTGGACCGCGATGCGACCTCGCACCCCCGGTTCCGGACCAAGCTGGAGGCGCTCGGCTACGGCTTCCTGATCCCGGTGTTCTTCGTGACGAGTGGCCTGCGGCTGGATCTGCGTGGGCTGGTCGACGATCCGGCGTCGCTGGTGCGGGTGCCGCTGTTCCTGCTGGCGTTGCTCGTCTTGCGCGGAGTACCCGCGTACCTGTCGGTGCGGACGCTGGGTCGTCGCAGTACGGCGGCTGTTGCGCTGTTGCAGGCGACGTCGTTGCCATTCATCGTGACCGCTACGCAGATCGGCGTGGTGACCGGGCTGATGACTCCGGTCACCGCCGCCGCGCTGGTCTGTGCCGGGTTGTTGTCGGTGCTGATCTTCCCGGCGGTGGCGCTCGTACTGCTCAGGCAGCCGGCCGCCGACCGATCCGGCCGAGGAGAACCGCGGCCAGCATCGAGATGACGATCGAGGTGTACGTCGCGCCGAGCCAGGTCGGGACCGCGTGGTGGTTGAAGACGGCCTGCTGTACGTCGGTCCAGAACGGGGACCAGCCGGCCACGGTGCCCGGGTTGACGAGCTGGTACGCGACGAATCCGATCAGCCACGCGAGCGTCGGCTGCCAGCGGAACTTCGCCGTACCGGAGACGTCCCAGTTCATCTTGCTGACCACGAAGAAGTCCGCGATCGCGACCGCGAACAACGGGATGAAGACCGAGCCGATCAGGTACAGGAACTGCGTGTAGTTGCCCAGGTCAACCATTAGCGCGATGCCGGTGGCGAGCACGCCGATCGCGACCGAGATCCACCGGCGGTCGATGTGGCCGATCAGGTTGTGCGCGGCCATCGTGGTCGAGTAGACGTTCGCGTAGGCCTCGTCGACCTCGTCGACCAGCAGGACGAACAGCGCGATCGCACCGGCCGGCAGGGTGACCAGTGCGGTGATCACGTCGTCGCTGTTGGTCTGCAATGTGGCGACTGCGACGACGCCGAGGGCGTAGTACCCGATGGCTGCCAGGCCGTAGCCGAGCGCGGACCCGCCGAACGCAGCCTTGTTGGTCCGCGAGTGCCGCGTGTAGTCGGCGGCCAGTGGGGCGAACGACACGACCCCCGCGGCGGCGAGGTCCACGGCCGGCCAGAAGCCGAACACGCTGTCCTGCGGCAGCGCGTGCACCGGCTTGCTGAGCACCTGCACGAACAGGTAGACCGACGCGATCAGCACCAGCCACACCATGAACTTCCGCAGGATCTTCACGCTGCCCAGCGGCCGGACCGCCATCGTCGTCGCGATGATCCCGGCCAGTACGACGAACAGCCAGCGCCAGCGTTCACTCGTCACCGCGACCGCAGCCTGCGAGATCACGATGATCTCCATCGTCGCCCAGCCGACGTTCTGAGCGATGTTCAGGACGGTCGGCGCGATCGAACCGCGACGGCCGAACAGCCCGCGCAGGCTGGCCATCGCCGGCGCACCGGTGTGCGACCCGAACACGGCCGCGCCGCCCAGCACGAGCGCCCCGATCCCGCAGCCGACGACGACCGCGAGCAGGCCTTGCCACAGCGAGCCCGTGTACGCCGCCACGAGCGCACCGGTGACCGGGCCGAACAGCGAGATGCCGAAGTTGCCCCACAGCGTGAACTGGTCGAAGAAGCCGAGCGTCCGCGGCGCATCCGTGGTCAGAACAAGCGGCGCCTCGGTGGAGCTGGCAGGACGAACAGCGGTATCGGTCATGAGTGACCCCAATCCCTACGCCGGCATTACCCGGTCAGGTTCAGGCGGTCGGCGACCCTAGCTGTCGCCCTCTCAGCCCGCGCATGTTCGGTGCGAGCTCCCGCATAGGTTGTGCTTCGGAGTCTAACGCGTCAGCTAGTTTCCGGGAGGGCGGCTGCTCGTTCTATGAGAGCGGCTAGCTCCGGGCCGTTGGTGACGACGGGCATGTGCGCGCCGGTGTCGAGCGTCCGGGCCTCGCCGTGGCTGAGTTCGGCGAGGCGCTGGACCCACTCCGCCGTCGACAGCAGGTCATGTTTGCCGCGGACGATCAGCACCGGCGCCTTCACCCGGCTGATGACACCGGCCAGGTCATGGTGCCGTGAGGCCTCTCCGGCCCGGGCGATCGTCGGCAGCGTCGTACGCGCGTACTGCGGGGTGACGGTGCGGACCAGCTTCGGGGCGTCGGGTATGGCGGAGCCGAAGAGCCGGACCGCTCGGTCGACCCAGCTCGACATCCGGGCGTCGCCGGACGGAGCGGCCAGGACGAGGGCGTGGGTCAGCTCGGGGTACCGGACCGCGAGCTCGACGATGATCTGGCAGCTGGCTGAGTGGCCGACGAGGACGGAGCGCTCGCGGATCTTCTCGGCGAGGGCGACGGCCAGTGCGCGCGGGTGCAGGTCCTCGCGGGCGCCGGCGGGTTCGCCGTACCCGGGCAGTGTGACCACGTGGTACGGCGTGACGAGATGCTCCACGGTCCGGGCGTACGACTCGGGGCCGAGGCCCAGACCGGGCACCAGGACGACTGGTGCGCTCACTCCCAGGGTGCCTTGACCGGTGGGCCCTGGACGACCGGGTTGCGTACGTCGGGCTTCAGTTCGCGGTACCCGAGGAACAGGCCAACCGCGAGGATCAGCAGACCGGCACCACCCCAGCCGTACGCCGTGGGCAGCCGGTCGACTGCGCCGTCGATGGATCCCAGGCCGGTGGACAGCACCATGATCAGCCAGACCAGGATCGGTACGAGCGACACCGCGACCAGGCCGAGTCCGACCAGCTCCGCCGGCTCGGGCTTGCGGCCGGCCTTGCGGCGGGCGAGTACGTCGCGGATCCACATGAACAGGGCTCCTGCGCCGACGACCACGAGCAGCAGTTGGCCGATCGCGTCGATCACGTCTGTGCGGAGCGGGTGGTTGAGTGGCGAGCCCGGCGCCTGCGAGATGTCGCGGAGCGAGACCCGCTGGACGGAGATGACGAGCAGACCGTAGAACCCGGCGATCACCGTGGCCAGGCCGACGACCCGGGCTGCACGGGGGTCACGCGGCTGCTCCTCTCTTCCGTATACGGGGAGCTGGTGGGGCTCGGGGTTCGACGGGGCGCCGTACGGCATGCCGGGGCGGTAGCTGGGCGGCTGGGCGTGCTGCGGACCAGCCTGCGGCTGCGGCGGGACGCCGTACTGGCCTGGTGGGGTGCCGTAGGGCTGGGGCGGCGCGTACGGACCTTCGGCCGGCGGGGCGGCTGGGCCGGCGCCGTACGTGCCACCGCCGTACGGCGTCGGCGGGGCGTAGTGGTGCTGCTCCTCGCTGGGCTGCTGCTCGGGCTGCTGGGGCTGATCGCCCCGGCCGTACGTCGGGAAGTCCTGTGACGACATCGCTGCGCTCCTCCCGTCCGTACCTAGCTTCTCAGGTTGCCTTGATGGTGGGCCAGGCGTTGGGCAGACAGCCGGCCAGGCCCTTCGTCTGCTGCATCATCACCGGTGCGGGGGTCTTCGGCTTGGTGCAGGTCGAGTGCCCGTGCCCGAGCGCGTGACCGACCTCATGGTTGACCAGGTAGCTGCGGTACAGCTCGACGTTGCCGTTGTACGACGGGATCCCGTACATCCACCGCTTCGCGTTCAGCACCACCCGGTCCTCGACCCGGCAGGACACCTCACCGCCGGTGTCGAGCGGCAGACACAGCTTGTCGGTCAGCGCGGGCGTCGCGAGGATGATCCGCAGATCGGCGTCGACCTTGTCGGTCCGCTCGAAGCTGACCGGGTGCAGCGCCTGCCATCCGCGCGGGTCCGTCAGCGTCTTGTGGATCGCCGCCGCGACAGCGGCTCCGTTGACCGACAGCCCCTGCTCGATCTCCACGCGATAGGTGAGCTTGTCGCGCACCCCGCTCGCCTTGTTGAACCCCGGCACGACGGCGAGCTTCCCGGTCGACACCAGCACGTTCGGCTTCGCGTTCTTCGGCTTCCGCGTCAAGGTCGGTGCCGGCCGCAACGGAGTGGTGAACTTCTGCGTCGGCGTCACCACCGGCGTCGGCGTCATGCTGGGCGTCTCGACAGCCACAGGTTCGTCGGCCCCCGCAACCACCTCAGCCGCAAGGCTGGCCCGATGCGCCACATCCGGATGCGCGACCACCACAGTCCCCAACACAGCCAAGGCAGTCACCGCGAACCACTGCCCCCGGTAAGACTTCCGCCGACTATGCCGCCCACGCGTCACCACACGCTGGCCGCTCCGCCGGGTGGTCATGACACTCGACCCTATCCACTACCTGCCACGACACGAAACCCCAGTTCCGTTAAGCCGTCCTCGTCCGCAGGAATTTTCCGAAGTGGGGGACGGTGAAGGCTACGGTGCCGCGTTCGGCGGAGAAGACCAGGCCTTTTTTGATGAGGCCGTCTCGGGCTGGGGAGAGGGACTGGGGTTTGCGGTTGAGGGTGCTGGCTACTTCGGCGGTGGGGACGGAGCCGTCGTCCACGCCGATGCCGAGCTCGGCCATGGCGCGCATGTACTCGCGTTCGGCGGGGGTGGCGCGTTCGTAGCGGGAGCCGAAGAAGCCGACGGTGAGTTCCGCGGAGGCCTCGGGGGCGGCTACTGCGACGTCCTTGATGGTGATGGGAGAGGTCGGCGCGTGGTCCCAGGTGGAGTGGGCGAAGGCCTGGACGAAGTACGGGTAGCCGTCGGTCTGGGCGTACAGCTCGTCGAGCGCCTCCTCGTCGTACTGGACGCCTTCGCTCTCGGCCGGCACCATCAGCGCGCGGTCACACGCATCGCGTGCCAACCGGTCGACGCGGACGTACCGGAACAGCCGCTCGGAGTACGACTTGCTGGCCGACAGTACGGCGGGCAGATGCGGCAGCCCGGCACCCACGACAACCAGCGGCGCACTCTGCTGCGAGATCTCATGGCAAGCGGCGCACAGCGCAGACAGGTCGTCCGGACTGATGTCCTGCATCTCGTCGATGAACAGTCCGACCCCGACAGACAGGTCACCGGCCAGATCGGCAGCGTCGGTGAACAGCTCGATCAGGTCCATCTCCAGGTCACCGGAGTCGGCCCGCCCCTTCGCCGCGGCTACGTCCACCGGCGGATGCCACCGGATCCCCTTCCGGTCCTCCGCCCCGGTCCGCAGTGCAAAAGCCTTCAGTACGGCGCTGAACTGGTCGACTCGGTCGTCGTCGCGGTGCCGGTGCCCCAGCTCCCGCATAGCAGTGTGCAGCGCTTGCGCGATCGGCAGCCGGATGCTCTGCTCCGGTCGAGCCTCGATCTTCCCCGTACCCCACGCCCGCTTGATCGCCTGCGAACGCAGCGTGTTCAGCAGGACCGTCTTGCCCACACCCCGGAGTCCGCTGAGCACCAGGCTCCGCTCCGGTCTGCCTGCCGCGACCCGCTCGAGGACCACCTCGAACTGCCGCACCTCGATGTCGCGTCCGGCCAGCTCAGGCGGCCGCTGACCGGCGCCGGGCGCATAGGGATTCCGGATCGGATCCATGCTTTCACTGTATGAGCCCGTCTAGCGTTTTCCGTAGATTGACCAATCAAGGACCAGAGCGTGTCGCGAGGGCTCTCTACAGCTTTCTAGCGAAATCACTAGAAACCGATAGACACCACCAGCGAGCCGAAGACCACTAAGGTGCCGCCATGGTGGAGCAGGCGGGGGCGGTTTATGAGCGGGTGCACCAGCAGTACGTCGGTGGCGCGCGCAAGCTCGAGGCGCTGATCAACGAGCTGATCGGTGAAGAAGAGGGCATCAACTACCTGACCGCCACCGCTCGCGCCAAGGACCCGGAGTCGTTCCTGGCGAAGGCGTCGAAGCCGCACCCGGACGACCCGAGCAGGCTGAAGTACGACGACCCGCTGAACCAGATCACCGACCTGGTGGCGGCGCGGGTGATCACGTTCCTGGTCGAGGCGGTGGACCGGGTGTGCGAGGTGATCGAGGAAGAGTTCGAGATCGTCGAGCACACCGACATGGGTGCGCACACCCGGGCGCAGGGTGTGTTCGGGTACGCCAGCAAGCACTATCTGGTACGGCTGAACGCGCACCGCCGGGAGCTGCCGGAGTACGCCGTACTGAAGAACCTGGTGATGGAGATCCAGGTCCGTACGGCGGTCCAGCACGCGTGGGCCGAGTTCGAGCACGACATCAGGTACAAGCTGGACATCCCGCCGGGCCGCAAGCCCGAGTTCGACCGGCGCTTCCTGCTCGCCGCGGCGCTGATGGAACTGGCCGACAACGAGTTCACCGAGATCGACCGGCTGTACCGCGAACTGGCGGCGACTGCCGAGGACAAGGCGCCGCTCGACCTCGCGACCGGCACGCTGACGACGTACCTGACCCGCCGCTACCCGGACGCGCCGCACGCCAAGACCACCCACTACGCCTGGATCCTCGGCATCCTGCACCGCCTGGGCGTCACCACCGAGGAGCAGCTCACCGAGCACCTCACCGGCATCGACAGCGAAGCAGTCCAGGCCGCCATGACCCACAGGGCTCCAGCCGGCACGGTACGTCGCCTCGACGACGATCTGCTTGCAGCCAACGGCCCTGCCTACCTGGCGCTGTTCCCCGACGAAGAGCGCCGCCAGAAGATCCTCCGCGGCCGCCTCAAGGCTCTGACCCGCGCCGGCATCATCCAGCCTTGACGAGAGCCTCCGCAGTACGTCGAGCCCACGCACTGGTCGTGATGAGGCCGAGCACCAGGACCAAGGCACCGCAGCCCGCGATGACGTACCAGCAGAGGCGAGCGGCGTCGACGAACCCGGTCTCGAGTGGTCCGACCAGACGGGCTGTCAGCACGGTGCCGGCGATCGCGACCCCCAGTGAGGCGCCCACCTGTCGGCTGGTCGAGGCGATGGCCGCTGCGACACCGGCCTGGGACCGGGGCATGCCAGACACCGCGGCGTTGGTGATTGGCGCGTTCAGCATGCCGAAGCCGAGTCCGAAGACCAGATAGCCGATCAGCAACTGCACAGTGGACGTAGAGGTCCCCAGCCGCGACAGGATCAGCCCGGACGCCGTCAGCATCGTCCCGGCAACCACCAGCGGTACGCGGGGACCGCGGTGGCCGACCAGCCAGCCTGAGATCGGTGCGAAGACCACGGTCATCGCAGCCATCGGCAGAGTCAGCAGTCCGGCATGGAGCGCGGTGAAACCACGTGCTGACTGCAGATAGAGCGAGTTGAGGAACAGGAACCCCGACAGCGCCGAGAACCCGCACACGGCGATCAGCGTGGCTCCCGAGAACGGCGCGCTCCGGAAGAAGCGCGGTTCGAGCAGCGGCTCCTCGCGCCGGCGTTCGTAGTACACAAGCGTCACCGCGGCCGCCACGCACACCGAGAAGCACCCGATGATCAGCGGCGAGCCCCACCCCGCCGCCCGGCCCTCGATGATCCCGTACGTCAGCCCGCCGAGCAGCAGTACGACGAGCACCTGCCCGACCGGATCCATCCGTCGCGGGACAGCAGCGCGGGACTCCGGCACGAAGAACGCGGTCATCAGTACGGCGGCCACCGTCACCGGCACGTTGATCCAGAAGATGAAGCGCCACCCGGCAGCGTCGACCAGCGCACCGCCCACGACCGGCCCGACCGCCATGCTCAGCCCGACCACGCCGCCCCAGACACCGATCGCCTGCGCGCGCTCGCGCGGGCTGGTGAACGTGTTGGTGATGATCGACATCGCCACCGGGTTCAGCATCGACCCGCCGACGGCCTGCAGCACCCGGAACGCGATCAGCAGGTCGATGCTCGACGCGACTCCGCACAGCAACGACCCGATCCCGAAGAGCACCAGTCCGGCCTGGAACGTCCGCCGCCGCCCGACCCGGTCCGCGGTCGACCCGGACACCATCAGCAGGCTCGCCAGCACCAGCGTGTACGCGTCGATCGTCCACTGCAGCTTCGCGACCGAGGCCCCGAACTCGGACCGGATCGCCGGCAGCGCCAGGTTCACGATCGTCGAGTCGAGCCCGACGATGAACAGGCTCGAGCAGCAGATCCCGAGAACCAGCAGCCGCCGCCCCCGCGTCAGCTCCTCCACCCGGTTCCCTTCATCCTTGAATACTTTACTACCAGGTGGGAAAACGGTTTGACGGAGTGTCGGCGGGGCCACCTAGGCTTGATCTATTCGCCTGGTCAGGTGCCTTCTTTCATCCCTCTATGCCTGTTTGTGAGACGTCATGTCTTTGCGCCTCATCCCGTTCGCCGACCCGGGTGTGCCGGACACCCGCTCCGGCCTCCGACTCATCATCTGGCTGGAGCACCAGCAGCTGCGCGGGCAAGCCCTCGCAGTGTTCTGGGGGCTTGTCTACTTCGGCGGTATCGCCGCCGCTCCGGTTGCCGTCGGTCTGGCCGTCCAGGCCGCGATCGACCTGTCCTGGCCCAAGCTCATGCTGGCCGGTGGGTTGCTGCTGGCCTTCGGCGCGGCCAAGGCCGGCGCCGACTCGTTCTTCCACCGCGCCGTGGTGACCAACTGGATCAGCACGGCGTCCCGCCTGCAGCAGCTGCTCATGCGCAAGGCTGCGGAGCTGGGCTCGCTGCTGACCCGCCGGATCGCCGCCGGTGAGGTCGTCGCCGTCAGCAGTGGCGACGTCGAGAAGATCGGCTGGTTCGTCGAGGTGCTGGGCCGGTTCGCCGCCGCGCTGCTGACCTGCTTCGCGGTCGTCATCGGCCTGCTGTTCTACGAGCCCCAGCTCGGTGTGGTGGTCCTCATCGCCGTGCCGGTGCTGGCGTTCTCGATCGTGCCGCTGATGGGGCCTGCGGAGCGTCGCGCCGACGAGCAGCGTGCCAAGGGCGGCCGTGCCACGGAGCTGGCTGCCGACACGGTCGCCGGTCTGCGCGTACTGCGTGGCATCGGCGGCGAGCAGCTGTTCCTGGACCGCTACCGCGAGGCCTCCCAGCAGTACCGGAGCAGCGCGGTCCGCAGTGCTCGGATGTGGTCGCTGATCGCGGCCCTGCAGGTGCTGTTGTTCGGGCTGTTCCTGGTGGTCGTCGTCTGGATGGGCGTGCGGCTCGTGACGTCCGGCCGGATCTCGGTCGGCGAGCTCGTCACGACGTACGGGTTCATCACGTTCATGCTGGTGCCGCTGCACACGTTCGAGGAGACGGCGAGCGCATTCATCTTCTCGAAGGTGTCGGCCCGGCGGGCCGCGCGGGTGCTGTCGCTGCAGCGGACCGACGAGACCAAGGGCACCGCCGAGGCGCAGCTGCCGCAGGGCGACCTGCTCGACCCGGTCACCGGCCTGCACATCCCGGCGGGCAGCTTCACCGCGGTCGTCGCCGGCGACCCGGATGCCGGTGGTCTGCTGGCCGACCGGTTGGGCGGTCACAGCCCGACAGCCGACGGTGAGGCCTCGGTGCTGCTCGGCGGCGTCGGCCTCGACGACATCCCGCTGGAGTCTGCGCGCACCGTCGTGCTGGTGCAGGACAAGGACCCGGTGCTGCTGTCGGGGACGGTGCGCGAGCTGTTCGACGTGCCGGCCAGTGGTGCGGTCGCTCCGGAGACGGCGCTTGACGCAGCGCAGTGCGCCGACATTCTCGACGTACTGCGGCAGACGCTGCCTGCTGGTGAGTCCGACGCGATGAACGCGGTGCTGACCGAGCGCGGCCGCTCGTTGTCCGGTGGCCAGCGGCAGCGCGTGGCGTTGGCTCGCTCGCTGTACGTCGACCCGCAGGTCCTCGTGCTCGACGAGCCGACCAGTGCCGTGGACGCGCACACCGAAGCCCGCATCGCCGACGGACTGCAGCTGCTGCGCGCCGGCCGGACCACAGTGGTGTTCACGTCGAGCCCGCTGATGCTGGACCGGGCGGAGCGAGTGGTGTTCGTGCCGGACGGCCGCGTCGAGGCAGTCGGGACGCACCACGACCTGCTGCACACCAACCCGCGGTACCGCGCCGTAGTGACCCGTGAAGACGAACAAACCGTTGAGGAGTTGGCGTGAAGCGCCCTCTGTACGACCCGGCAGCCCCACAGGAAGTAGTGCGGCTCCCGGTGGCAGGCAGCGCGACTGTGCGCGCCTACCTGAAGACGCTGTTCCGCCGGCACCGCCGTGCGTTCGGCTGGCTCACGCTGGTCAACGCAGTGGCGGCGCTGAGCGGCATGGTCGGCCCTTGGCTGCTCGGCAACGTCGTCGAGAAGCTCTCGCAGGGCAAGACCGACGTGAAGCTGCCGTACGTCGTGACGGGCTTCGTCATCGCCCTGGTGGTGCAGACGATCTTCGTCCGGCTGACGCGACTGCGCGGTGCGGTCATGGGTGAGGAGATGCTCGCGGACCTGCGGGAGGACTTCCTGGTCCGCTCGGTCGGGCTGCCGCCCGGCGTGCTCGAGCGCGCCGGCACCGGTGACCTGCTGTCCCGCATCACGACGGACATCGACCGGCTGTCGCACGCCATGCGGGACGCCGTACCGCAGCTGACGATCGCGGTCATCTGGGCCGGTCTGCTGATCGGTGCGCTCGTGGTCACCGCTCCGCCGCTGGCGGTGGCAGTCGTGATCGCTGCGCCGATCCTGATCATCGGTGGCCGCTGGTACTTCCGGCGTGCGCCATCCGGCTACAGGTCGGAGGCAGCGGGGTACGCCGCTGTCGCATCCGCGCTGGCCGAGACGGTCGACGCCGGCCGGACCGTGGAGTCGCACCGGCTCGGCGACCGCCGCATCAAGCTGGGTGACACCCGGATCGGCCAGTGGGTCGCGTGGGAGCGGTACACGCTCTACCTGCGGATGATCCTGTTCCCGGTGATCAACATGACCCATACGGTCGCGTTGGCCGCCGTGCTGGTGATCGGTGGCGGTTTCGCCATCCAGGGCTGGATCACGGTCGGCGCACTCACCACAGGTGCGCTGTACATCCAGATGCTGGTCGAGCCGGTCAACATGATGATCCGCTGGTACGACGAGCTCCAGGTGGCCCAGGTGTCGCTGGCGCGGCTGGTCGGCGTCCGCGAGGTGGAGACTGCCGCGACCGACGGCGATGCCGAGCCGGACGGCCGGACTGTGCTGGCCGACGACGTGCGGTTCGGCTACCTCGAGGGTCGCGACGTGCTGCACGGTGTGACGCTGACGGTCGAGCCGGGTGCGCGCGTGGCGCTCGTAGGGCCTTCTGGTGCTGGGAAGTCGACGCTGGGCCGGCTGCTGGCCGGCATCTACTCGCCACGCGTCGGTGACATCACCTTGGGTGGTGCGGCGCTGGACCAGATGTCTGCCGAGCAGGTCCGTAGTCACGTTGCCTTGGTCAACCAGGAGCACCACGTGTTCGTGGGCAGCGTTCGCGACAACCTGCGGCTGGCCAAGCAGGACGCGACGGACGCCGACCTGTGGGCAGCGCTGCGCTCGGTCGACGCCGACGGCTGGGTGGCCGGCTTCGATGACGGGCTGGACACCGAGGTCGGCTCCGGCGGGGTCTCGCTGACGCCGGCTCAGGCTCAGCAGGTCGCTCTGGCCCGGCTGGTGCTGGCAGACCCGCACACGCTGGTCCTGGACGAGGCGACCTCGTTGATGGACCCGCGCGCGGCCAGGCACTTGGAGCGGTCGCTGGCGACCGTTCTGGAGGGCCGGACCGTGGTGGCGATCGCACACCGGCTGCACACGGCGCACGATGCGGACGTGATCGCGGTCGTCGAGGACGGCAAGATCGTCGAACTGGGCGCCCACGACGAGTTGGTCGACGCCCAGGGCGCCTACGCCGCCCTCTGGAACTCCTGGCACGGCGAACGCTGACGCTCGGACGGGTGGGTCTGCGGTTATCCACAGGATGAACTGCGATCCCGGCGGATCCACCCGTGCTCGTGTGAGGATGAACGGGTGCTGCTGACGACGCTGTTCTCCTTGCCCACCACGATGGCCCTCGATGTGGACGACGAGGGCCGGATGCTCGTGCTGTATGACGGCACCGGCACCCGCCAGGTCAACGAAGTCGCACCGGACGGGTCCTGGCGAGCGCTCACCGACCTTGGTGACACCTGCCGCGGCGCTCGGTTCGTTCCAGGCAGCAGCCAGGTCGTCATCGAGCACGACACCGGCGGCGACGAGCGCAGTCAGCTCTCCGTGGTCGACCTCGACGAGCCCGGTCTGCCCCAGCTGACCCCACTGGTCCACGACGCGGAGCACATCCACAACCTGGTCGCCGCCCGGACCGGACGAGTGCTCTACACGACGAACCGCCGCAACGGCGTCGACTTCGACCTGGTCACGCGCGATCTGGCCACCGGTCGCGACACCGTCCTGTACGACGAGGGCGGCTGGGTGATGGGTGTCAGCGCGTCCCCGGACGACAAGTGGGTCGTCCTGATGAAGGCGAGCACCCCGGCTAACTCGATGCAGCTGCTACTGGTCGAGACGTCGAGCCGCTCCGTCACCGAGCTCACCGCAGAGGACGCGCACAACGACCAGGGCACCGTCGCCTGGCTCCCGGATTCGTCGGCGTTCCTGGTGTCGACAAACGCGGACCGCGACCGCATGGCCCTCCGCCGGTACGACGTGGCCGACGCGGCGTGGAGCGACGCACTCGTGGATGACGCTCGCGACCTGGCTGGGTGGCCCTCACCGAATGGCGAGCAGATGCTGGTCGCCGCGCTGGAGGACGGCGAGGTGACGCTGGCGCTGCACCGGTTGGAGGATGGCTCGCTGATCGCGCCGCTCGACCTGCCCGCCGGCGGTGTGGCCGCGTTGTCGATGGCAACTCCGGATCCGATCTGGTCGTCCGACGGCTCGTTCGCGGCCATTACCTACAACTCGCCGGTCACGCCGCCGACCGTGTACCGGTTTGTCCCGAGCGGTGAGCTGACGGCAGTTCGACCGGTAGAGGTCCCCGTCGACCTGAGCCATCCGGAAAGCCTGCGGGTGCCGTCGTTCGACGGCGAGCAGGTGCCGGTGTTTGTCTTCCGGCCAACCGCTGCCGACCTGGGCTCGACCGTCGTCCATGTGCATGGCGGTCCGGAGGGTGCGGCGCTGCGGATCTGGAGCCCGATCATCGCGGCGCTGGCCGGCGAGGGGCACACGGTCATCGTGCCGAACGTCCGCGGCTCGGCTGGATACGGCAAGCGCTGGTACACGCTCGACGACCGGCAACTGCGCCTCGACTCCGTCAAGGACCTGGCCGCGATCAACGCCTGGTTGCCGACCATCGGCGGCGACCCGAAGCGAGCCGCGCTGTGGGGCGGTTCGTACGGCGGGTACATGGTGCTGGCCGGCGTCGCGTTCCAGCCGGACCTGTGGGCAGCCGGTGTGGACATCGTCGGAATCGCTTCGCTGGTGACGTTCCTGGAGAACACCTCGGACTACCGGCGCGCCATGCGCGAGCGCGAGTACGGCTATCTCGCCACCGACCGCGAGTTCCTGGAGTCAGCCAGCCCGCTCAGCCGGGTCGACGACATCCGGGCGCCGCTGTTCGTCATCCACGGCGCCAACGACCCGCGCGTGCCGTTGTCGGAGGCAGAGCAGATCACCGAGGCCCTGACGAACCGCGGCGTGCCGTGCCAACTGCTGGTCTACCCCGACGAGGGCCACGGCCTCGCCAAACTCAAGAACCGCCTCGACGCCTACCCGCAGGCCTTCAACTTCCTGCGAGAGCACCTGGGGTGAGAGTCGCGGCGGTCGCGTCCAAGCGCACCGGCAATCCGAGCGGTACGGCGAGGTTCAGTGCCTCATGCCCGATCGCCGCGCCCTCGACCATCGGTACGCCGAGGGGCTCGAGCCGCTCGCGGACAACGTCGAGCGGATCCTGGACGCCGCTGAAGTCGCCGATCACGAGGCCCGTCACCTGGTCGAACCACCCGGCGCGCAGCAGCTGCGTCAGCATCCGGTCCACGCGATAGCCGGCCTCGTCGACCTCCTCCAGCACGACCACACCGGCAGGAGGCGCGTACGTCGGCGTACCAACGCTGGACGCCAGCAACGCGAGGTTGCCGCCGCACAACCGGCCCTCGGCGACCCCGCCAACCACAGTGCCTGCGCCGTGGGGTGCCAGTAGGTCGGTCACCTGCGATGGCTCGAACAGCAGCGCCCGCAGCCGTTCCCGGCCGACCTCGTTCTCCAACTGCTCGACGGCAGCAGCCATCGGCCCGTGCAGCGTCACCAGACCACGTGCGTTCAGCGGCTCGTGCAGTGCGGTGATGTCGCTGAACCCGAGGAACCACTTCGGTACGGCGACCAGCTCGTCGAAGTCGACGTACTCGAGCATCCGCTGTACGCCGTACCCGCCGCGCGCGCAGAACACCGCTGCGTACTGCGGGTCCAACCACGCGTGGCGCAGGTCGAGAGCGCGCGCCTTGTCGTCCGCAGCGAGGTACTGGAACCGCTCGTGCCCGGCCAGCACCGACGGCATCACGTCGACCTCGAGACCCCACGACCGGAGGTGCTCCAAGCCGATCTGGAGGCGTGCGCCGTCCACCCGGCCAGACGGCGCCACCACAGCAACCCGATCACCACTCCGCAGTCGCTGCGGCACCACCACGTCAGTCACGCCGAGGACGCTACCAATCCACCCGCAGCGTCGTGCTCTTGGAGACGCCATTCACCGTCACACCCAACTGCGCGGTGCCCGGGTGCAGGGCGGTCAGCTGACCGGTCGCCGGATCGTACGACGCGACCGCCCAGAACGGCGCGCTCTTGGCCGGACCGATGTACATGAACGTCGAGCCCCACCAGTCCGCAGAGACCGGGAAGGTGACCGGGACCCTTCGGTCCTCCTGGACGACCGTGGCCGATGCCGCCGCGGACTGCCCACGGCGGAGCGATGCAGGCGCGGCCAGTTCGAGCGAGTCGACGTGCGGCCGCAGTTCGACCTGGAACCAGGACCGCTCCGGCGCCGACCAGTTCCGCTCGCCCGCAGGTGCGGCCGTCACGTGCGGATCGATCCCGACCAGCGCCCAGCCGGTGAAGCCGCCCGCATCCGGCGCAGCGGCCGGGCTCTTGCCCGAGTTGCCGGTCAGCGGCAGCAGCACACCGTCGGTCCGCGTCGCGGCGAACGTCCCGGCGTGCGCCGCCATGTACGCCGCGCCCTTACCCGTCGACGCGCGGAAGTCAGCCAGCCACTGGACGATCATGGCGGCTTCCTTGCGGTCGCCGAGCTGCGAGTTCTGCGTCGGCGACGGGTCGTCGATCGGGTGGTGCGCCATCACCACGACGTTCTTGATGGACGGATCGGCAGCGGCCGAGTCGAGCTGCTTGCGCAGGTCGAGGATCTGGTCGAACCCGCCGGCCCGCAGCGACCCGAGCGACGAGTCGCGCAGGATGAACCGCGTGCCCTTGTGGTCGAACGTGCTGGTCGCCGCCCCGAAGACCTTCTTCCACTCCGACAGGTCGCCGGGCCCGTAGGTCTCGTGGTTGCCGGGCACGTAGTGCACCGGCACCTTGCCGGCCACCTCTTCGTCGATGATCTGCTTGGCCAGCGCGATGTCCGGCCCGAACGCCCGGTCGACGAAGTCGCCGTTGATCACGAGGAAGTCGGGGTTCTGTGCGAGCGCCTCGCGGATCGTCCGCCGGGCCTGCTTCACGTAGTCCGAGTTCGGGTCGTCGGAGGTGAACTGCGCGTCGGACATCACCGCGAACCGCCAGCGGCCGCTCGTCTGCACAGTCCCGTCGGTGACGACCATCGGGTCGATCACCTTCGCGGGCGGCTGGAGAGTCACCGGCGGCGCGCTCCGCACGGTCAGGTCGTCGATGACGATCCGGCCCGAGTACTGCCGGGTCGGCGAGGTCTCCACGACGTAGATCCGCCAGAACCGCAGCGGGTACGTCAGCCCGGGCGGGATGTCCGCCTCGACGTACTTCCAGCCGGTCCAGTCGACCGTGGCCGCGAGGTTCAGCGTCTGCGCCGTACCGCCGGCGGCGTCGTAGGCGTTCGCCCGCAGCCACGCACCCTTGCCGTCGCCGTAGATCCAGGCGCCGAGCTTCTGCGGCTGCCCCGGCAGCGTTTGCTGCGGGGTCTGCGAGAGGTACGCCGCCCGCGTGGCCGTGCTGCCCGTCAACGAGTAGTCGAGCGCGATCGCCGGCCCGCCGTCATGGCCCTCCGCAGCGGACCGCGTCGCCGTCGCCGCGCCGACCGGTACGGCGTTCGCCGCCCACTTGGTCAGGTCGTCGAGCTTGTCGACGACTGTGCTGGTCAGGCCCGATGTCACGCTCAACTGGGTGCTCAGGGCACCGACCTTCGCTGTGATCACGGTCGAGACCGCGTCGTCGGTCAGCGTGTTCACCTCAAAGCCGTTGCGCGCGGCAACAACCTTGACGGCGGCCGGGTCGTAGCTGAGCTCGACGTCCCGCGGTTCGATCCAGGTGGAGAACCCGTCGGCGTCGTACCCGTCGACCTCGAAGAAGCCCTTCCCGGTGGAGTCGGCCAGCGAGACCTGGCGGGTCGAGGGGGCGAGGCGGGTCGGCGTACCGAGGACTGTCATCGGGAACCTTCCGTTCGCCGCGGCGCGGGTCGCGGTCACGACCACGTCGCCCGCTCGGCGGCCGGTGACGACACCGTGCTGGTCGATGCGGACGTTGCTGCCGGCGTGCCACGACGGCGTACCGGACGCGGGTGCGTAGGTCTCGTCGTACCCGGTGGCGGTGAGCACGCGGCTGAGTCCGGTGAGGACGCGGGAGCTGCGGGAGAGGTCGGCGTCGGGGCCTTCCTGGGAGGTGCCCACGGACTCGACGCGGAAGCCCTTCAGCTTGCCGGAACCCTTGACCGGTAGCAGTCCGAGACCGTTCGGGATCAGCCGCTCGCCGCCGTCGGACGGGTCGTTGACGACGTCCGGCGCGGCCTTGCCCGGCGTCCGGGCGAGCATCGTGGACGAGCCGCCGCCGTCGAGGTTCAGCGCGTCGTCAGCCCCGAGGCTGATCATCAGCTCGCCCATCTCCTTGAGCGACAGCCCGCGCGATCCGGTCGCCCGGCCGTCGACGGTCAGCAGGATCATCCGGCTGCCGTCGGCGTCGAACCCGATCGCGGTCCGCGGCGCGAGATCCGCGTCCGGTACGTCGTCGGGGACCTTGCCGTCCTTCGCGAGCTGGTAATTGCCGCTGACCGCGGCCGCGACATCGGCCGCGTCGGGACGCAGGCCGTACGCGACGTCGACGTGGTCGCCGACCTGCAGCGCGGTCAGCGCGTCGGCGCCGGCCTCGCGGCCGATCAGCGCCTGCTCACCGGCTGCCAACGGGGTGGTTGCCGGAGTGGCAGCCGACGAGACGACCACACCGTCGCGAAGGATCACCTCGCGTACGGTCGGCAGGCCGTCCACGGTCCGGGTCCGGGCCGCGTCGCCCCACTCCGGGGTGTAGAGGCCGATACCGCCGGAGTTGACGGCCGGCGAATTGAGGTTGGTCAGCTCGAGCTTGGTGGCGCCGTCGGTCACCGTGCCCTGCAGGAACAGCTCGGCGATCTTGCCCAGCCCGTCCTTGCCGATCACCGCGGTGTCGTTGTGGCCGGCGGCCGGCGCGTTCGTCAGCTTGCCGGATTCCACACCGACGCCGAGCGGCGCGGTCGTGTCGTTGATGTCGAAGAAGTCACCGTTCACACCGGCGATCGCGCCCTTACGGGCGAGCTGCTGGCTGAGCGGCTGACCGCCGGACACATGACCGCCGTTGTTGACCAGGTCGACGGTCACGCCGTGCTTGTCCAGGTCGGTGTCGAGGATGTCGCCGCGCTGCCAGCCCTTCGGGTCGAGACGCTCGAACGACGTGTAGTTCACCCCCGGCGCGACCGGGCTGTCCACCCGCGACGTCAGGACGCCGTCCTCGGCGATCGCGGCGTCCGTGATGCCTGCGGATGTCTGCCCGAGAGCGGGATTGACGAGTACGCCGGCGAGTAGGCCGCCGACGCCTACGGCTGTGGTCAGAGCACGGACGAGTGTCACAGGAGCCTCCCCAGCGGACGGACAGCTGTGACAAACTAACCTCCCACGGCCCGAATCGGAAGGTCTTTCACCTATCGTTCAGCGGCGGTTAGCGAATCCGGTCTCGTAGGCCACCACGACAGCCTGGACCCGGTCGCGGACCCCGAGCTTGGTCAGCAGCCGGGCGACGTGCGTCTTCACGGTCGTCTCGGCCACCACGAGCTCGGTCGCGATCTCGGCGTTGGACAGCCCGCGCGCGATCAACCGCAGTACGTCGAGCTCCCGGTCGGTCAGCGTGGCGAGCTCGGGCGGCAGCCCTTGAGCGACGACCGGCTCGGCGAAGCGCTCGACCAGCCGCCGGGTGATCGCAGGCTCGATCAGCGAGTCGCCGGTCGCCGCCGCGCGGACCGCCGCGATCAGACGCGTCGACGGCGAGTCCTTGAGCAGGAAGCCGGCCGCACCTGCCCGGAGCGCGCGGTAGACGTACTCGTTCTGGTCGAACGTCGTGAGCACGATGATCGTCGGCGGATCCGGCTGGCGGCGGATCTCCTCGGTCGCGGACAGCCCGTCGAGCTCGGGCATCCGGATGTCCATCAGGATCACGTCCGGCGCGGCCAGCTGGGCCTGGCGGATGGCCGCCGTACCCGTGTCGGCCTCGGCGACCACCTCGATATCGCCCTCGGCCTCCAGGATCACCCGGAACCCGGTACGCACCAGGGTCTGATCGTCGGCGACCAACACACGGATCTTCTCGGACACACGGTGATTGTGCGTCATCCGCGGGGCCGACGCCGTCATCCCTGCGGACGACGGCCGGTCCGGAGGATCGTTCTTGCGCCAGACGTGGACGACAGGCGCCGAAATCTACCTTCGCTGCATGGGGTCATAAGACCCGGGGATGAAGGGACGAACCGATGAACGAGATCTTGAAGGGGATCAGGCCCCTCGACTACGTGCTGGCCGGCCTCATGACCGCTGCCGGTGTACTGCTGATGCTCGAGAACATCACGGCCACCGATGCCGACCTGCCGCATCCGCTGTCGACGACCACGTGGGCGATGCTGCCGGTCTTCCTGCTGGTGACGCTGCCGATCCTGTGGCGCCGGCGCAACATCCTCGCGGTGGTCGGCGTCACTGCCGTCACGACGCTGGCGCACGTGCTCGCGTTCGGCTGGGTGACGCGGTGCGGCGTCGTCATCCCGCTGGGCTTCGCGCTCGCGTACGCCGTCGCGCGCTTCGCCGGCTCGTGGCTGAACCAGCTGATCGGCCTCGGGGGCGTTGTCCTGCTCGAGCTGGTGATGCTGTGGCGGGACTCGTCGATCGACACCGTGGCCAGCGCCCTGGCGATCGCACTGCCGGGGATCGCGCTCTTCTACGGGATCGGCGTACTCGTGCAGAATCGAGTCACCAAGCAGTCCGCCGCAGTTGTCCACGAGCACACGGCCGCTTGAGTAGGAGCCGGTCATGGGTGGGATCTTCACAGGGGTCAAGGTCCGCGATGGGGGGATCGCGGGCGGTCTCACCCTGCTCGGCGTCCTGTTGATGGTGGAGAACCTCCAGACCTCCGAGGCCCAGGTGCGCAACGCCATCGCGGAGGGATCGATGGTGCACGCCCAGAGCTCGCACTCGGTCTGGATGATCCCGGTGTTCGCGGCGGCGACAATTCCGGTGCTGTGGTGGCGTCGAGGCATCCTCGCCGTCGCCACGGTCGCCGTGCTGGCGATGGCTTCGCACGATCTGCTGTTCGGGTGGGTGACCCGCTGCGGTGCGGGTCTCCCGCTGGCGTTCGTGATCGCGTTCCTCGGGGCGCAGGCGTCCAAGCGGACGACCGCGTGGATCGCATGCGGCCTGAGCATCGCGCTGACCGTCCTCGTGCTGGTCGTCGACGCGACCACCGGCCCGGGCGCGATCATCCTCGCGCTGCCGATCGTCTGCATCGTGTTCGGCGTCGGGCTCGCGGCCCGTCGTCGTACGGCGCTGAACCGGGAGCTTGCGGACCGCGAGGCGGAGCTGCGGCAACTACGCGACGAGCGGGCCGCACTCGACGTCGCGGACGACCGGGCGCGACTCTCGCGGCAGCTCGACGGCTTACTGCAGGAGCGGCTGGCCGGGCTGACCACGGCGGCCGAGTCCGCGGACGGGCTGCCGCCTGCGGAAGCAAGGGCCGTACTGGAGTCGATCGAGTCCGACAGCCGGCAGACGTTGGACGACATGCGCGAGATCGTCGGGCTGCTGCGCGGCGACGATGTCGCGTTCGCCCCGACGCCTACGGTGGCTCATCTCGACACATTGCTCGCACGGCTTCGTACGGCGCACTCGCAACTGGTCGTGACCGGCGACCCACGCGCATTGCCTGCAACTGTTGAGCTTTCGGCGTACCGAATTGTCGAGCATCTCGTCACCGCGCTGGCCGATCAGGCCGATGCGCCGATCGTGGTGTCGGTGCGGTTCGAGGACGACGCGCTCGAGATCCGGGTGAACGGGCAGGTCGGCGAGGCGGCCGATCTGAAGGCGGCGGTTGCCCGGGCCAAGGAGCGTGCCAAGTTGCTGGGTGGTTCGGTCGACGTGAAGGTCACCAGGGGGCGGGCGGGCGCGATCGCCCAACTGCCGGTGGTCGGCTGAGCGACATGAACGCGGGACGCAGGCTCGAGCGGGTGGGGATCGTGGTGCTGGTCGCCGCGGCCATCGTCGTACCGACTGCGATCCACGGCTGGCCGACGTCGGTCGGCGGGAACCTGTTCACCGCGGGGCTCGTGGCGAGTGGGCTGATGCTGCTGTGGTGGCGGACCTGTCCCCGGCTGGGTGCCATCGGCGGCGGCGCGCTCCTGCTGGTGCCGGTTGCACTCAACGCGTACGGCTGGTTCCCGGATACAGCGTTCGCGATCCTCGCGCTGCTGACGCTGGTCGCGGCGCTCGGCTGGTCCGGGCGCGCGTCGTGGGTGGTTGCGGCCGGGCTGGCGGCGTACCTGGCCACTCTCTGGATCGTGCTCGGGGGCGACATCGAGGTGCCGCTCGTCATGTTCAGCGTGCCGAGCTTCCTGGCCGGCACGGTACTGCGGTTGCACCGGGAGTCGGCCGAGGCACTCGCACGGCGCGGGCGGGAGCTCGAGGAGGAACGCGAGCTGTTCGCCGAGCTCGCCGTACGGCATGAGCGGGCGCGGATCGCGTCCGAGTTGCACGACATCGTCGGGCACGCGATCAGCGTGATGGTGATCCAGGCGGCGGCCGGGCAGCGGCTCGTGGATCGGGATCCGGTCGGTACGTCGCAGGTGTTCGCCGGGCTGGCGGAGTCGGCGCGGCAGGGGCACGAGGACCTGCGGCGGCTGGTCGAGCTGCTCGGTGGTGTCGAGGTCGGCGGTCCGGACCTGTCGCTGATCGAGGAGATCGTCACGAGGGCAGCGCGGAGCGGACTGGATGTGTCGTGCCGGTTCGAGGGTTCGCGGGACGGGGTGTCGGCGCCGGTCGCGCATGCGGCGTTCCGCGTCGTACAGGAGAGTCTGACGAACGCACTGCGGTACGCACCGGGTGCTGCGGTACGAGTCGTCGTCCGTGGATCAGGTCGGGACCTGAGCGTTCGGGTAGAGAACGGCGCCCCGGTGAACGAGCGCCCGCACCTGTCGGGCACCGGCTACGGTCTTGCCGGTCTGCGTGACCGCGTCCAGGACCTGGGCGGTCAACTGACCGCCGGCCCCATCACCAACGGCTGGCGCGTCGAGGCCGTGCTCCCCGAGGGCGGACGACTCAGTTAGTGCTGACGGGACGGCCGGAGGTCTGCCAGGCGTGCATGCCGCCGTCCAGGTTGATCGCCTCGCGTCCGACCTGGTTCAGGAACTGGGTGGCCATGCCGGAACGGCCGCCGACGGCGCAGACGCAGAGCACCTTCTGGTCGAGCGGCACCTCGCCGACCCGGTCCTGCAGCTGACCGAGCGGGATGTGTACGGCGCCCTCGATGTGCCCGCGGTCCCACTCGTCCGGCTCGCGCACGTCGAGCACGAACGCCTCGGCGAGCAGTTCGTCGTCGAGCTCGGCCACGACCACCGCGGGGATCTCCTGGTTCCGGAACATGCCCCAAGCATGGCAGACCGGTGGTACCCGCAGGCGGCCGGTTCCGGAAGGCGGTTGCCCAGAGTCCGGAAAGCTATTGACACCGGGCGGGGGATTTCGGACCGTGGCTCGAAGGGAGGTTGCGGTGGCGCTGATTCAGGGGATCCCGGGAGAGTTCGAACCGCAACCCTGGGGTGAGGCAATTCTGCGGAGTCGTGAGCTCCTGCTGCTCCGGATCGCCCGCCGTCCACCCGACCACGAAGTACGCCTGCCTGGTCTGGCCACCACGCCGCTGCATGTCGTCGAGGACCACACCGGTCGTGCGCTGACCTGGCGTCAGGACGGCGACGACCTGGTCGTCCGGCTGCCCGACTCGGGCGAGGCTCCGGTCGTCCGCGTGGCGTTGCAGGGCAAGCTGCGGATCGTCCCGCCGGACACGGTCACCGCGAACGCGGACGGCGTCTGGGATCTCGCTCCGACCGGTGCGAAGGCCCACCTGGTCGCGCGCCGCCCCATGGATGTCGCCGTACGGTTCGTCGGCATGGTCGAGCCGGACAGCCAGCACCACATCCGCCTGGCCGGCCGACGGTACGCCGTGACCGGTCAGCAGCTCACCCGGACGACGATCGGCGCGTTCCCGATGCCTGCGCTTCGGGTCGTGCCACTGGCGATCCCGGTCGGCGTACGGCGGGTGCTGGTCGCCCAGGTCGGCGCGGTGCTGGCCTCGATCCACCCGGGCCGCGACGAGGTCACCGTGGTCGTGACGAACTTCGGCCGTACGACGGCGCGCGGTGAGGTCGAGCTGCCGCTGCCGTCGGGCTGGTCCGCGACCGAGCAGGCGTGGGCCTTCGACGGACTCGAGCCGGGCAGGTCCGTCGGATGGGCGACCCGGGTTGCCGGTCCACCCGGCCGGCACGAGTTGCGGGTCCGGTTGGAGGCGGGCCGACGGTCGGCTTCCTCACCGTACGTCGTCGACTTGTGACCGCTTGCATTCTGAGAGCGCTTCCCCTGTACTGGCAGTGAATCGATCTACCGCCCCGATCGAGGAGTTCACGCATGCGCAGAACCACTGTCCGCCTGCTCGCCGCCGGGATCCTGCTCGTCACCGGCGCCACCGTCGCCCCGGCCGCGGCTGACGTCATCGAACCAACAACTGCGGTACGCGCGCCCGCGCTGCCGTCGAAGGCGCCCGCCGGTGCGTTGGACGCGACCGGCTACTGGACCGCCGAGAAGCTGCGGAACGCCATCCCTGCCGACCTGCCTGCCTCTGCAAGCCCTGCAAAACAAGGGAGTTCCACCTCAAGCGGTATCGCGTCCGACCCGGTCGCACCGAAGGGCCACAAGCTCGCCAACGACGCAGTACCGAGTACCGCGGGCAAGCTGTTCTTCACCGACAACGGGCTGAACTACGTCTGCTCGGCGTCCACGATCAACAACAGCTACAAGAACCTGATCATCACCGCCGGCCACTGTGTGCACAGCGGCGCCGGGGGTGCGTGGCACTCGAACATTGTGTTCGCGCCGGCGTACTACAACGGCCAGTCCGGCTACGGCCTGTGGAACTGGAGCCAGGCGCGAACCTTCAACTCCTGGATCAACAGCAGCGACTTCACCCACGACCAGGCCTTCGTCACGCTCCAGCAGCGCAACGGCTCGAACCTGATCGACGCGGTCGGCGGGAACGGGCTGGTCTGGGGCAACGGGCAGAACCAGCCGGGCACCCGGATCTGGGGCTGGCCGGCCGAACCGCCGTACAACGGCGAGGTGCCGTACTACTGCGACGGCGACACCTACGCGTGGGGCGGTTCGGACGCGGCGCTGACCTGCTCGATGAACGGCGGCGCCAGCGGCGGACCGTGGTTGAAGGACCGGATCGACGCCAACCTCGGCTACGTCTTCGCGGTGACTTCACGCCGGACGACGAGCGGTACGCCGACCCTTCTGTCGACGCCGAACACGCCCGACGTGAAGACCATGTTCGACCAGATGACTACTTGACCGCTTCGGCCTGCTCGGTGACCTCCTTGGCGGGCAGGCGCTTGCCGAGGTTCACGAAGAAGAAGATCAGACCGAGTGTGATGACGATGTGCCCCAGGCCGGAGATGCCGTCCAGCGCGGCCCCGGCCTGGTGGCCCAGCACGGTCATCGTGCCGCGGAGGATCATCATCCCGATCGTGAGCGCGAGACCCGCGTTGTAGACCCAGAATCATGTAGACGTGTGCTGCCACGTAGATCTTCCGCATGGGCGGGAACCTACTACTTCAGCAGCTTGGACAGCCTTCGGTCGGCCAGCGGCTTGCCGCCGGTCTGGCAGGTCGCGCAGTACTGCAGGGAGGAGTCGGCGAAGCTGACCTCGCGGACGACGTCGCCGCAGATCGGGCACTTCTCGCCCTTGCGGCCGTGCACGCGCAGGCCGGACTTCTTCTCCGACTTCAGGTCCTGCACGGCGAGGCCGGCGGAGCGGTTGACGGCGTCCTGCAGGGTTTCGCGCATCGCGTCGTACAGCGTCTTGAGCTCGTCGTCCGACAGGTTCGACGCGGGTTTGAACGGGCTCATCTTTGCGACATGCAGGATCTCGTCGGAGTAGGCGTTGCCGATGCCGGCGATCACCGACTGGCTGCGCAGGACGCCCTTGAGCTGGACCCGGCCCTGGCGCTTGAGGATCTCGCTGAAGTCCTCCAGCGACAGCGTGAACGGATCCGGCCCGAGGCGCGCGATCCCCGGGACCTCGTCGACGTCGCGGACGACATAGACCGCGAGCTTCTTCTGGGTGCCGGCCTCGGTCAGGTCGAACCCTGAGCCGTCGTCCAGGACGGTCCGGAGCGCGATCGGCCCCTTGCCCGGCCGGACCAGCCCGGTGTTCTGCTCCTCTTTCCACCGCAGCCAGCCGGCGCGGGCCAGGTGGATCACCAGGTGCACGCCCTGGGCGGAGATGTCCAGGAACTTGCCGTGCCGCTGGACGTCGTCGATCAGCAGCCCGACCATCGCGGACACCGGCGGGTCGTACGTCTTCAGGGCGCTGATCGCCGTGATGTCGGCCCGCACGAACGCATGCCCGACCGCACGCTCCCGCAGGAACGTGGCGAGCGACTCCACCTCCGGCAACTCAGGCACGCTCCTAGTGTGCCTGACGCCAGGGACAGTTCCGGCGGATCACCCATGGATGGGGGTTGTGGCGGACGGTAACGTCGTGGACAACAGAGTAGGGAGGCCCTGATGGGGTTCGTGAAGACGTTGGTGAAGGGCGCTGTGGTCGCCAAGCTGGTGCAGGTCGCCCAGCGTGAGCTGAGCAAGCCGGAGAACCAGCAGAAGATCAAGCAGGCGTTCCAGAAGGTTCAGCAGCGCCGCGCTCACTGAGCCGGTCGATGGGCCTGGAGGGTGTAGGTGGCGGCCAGATGGTGCGGATTCACCGTCAGGCGCCACTCACCGTCGGCGTCCTCGGTCATCAGACCGGGCAGGGCGTCCCAGGGCGCACTGTCGTGCTCGGTGAGTGAATCGAACACCAGTCCGGCCTGCTGGACGGCGGTGATGATCTCACCGAGCCCGTGGTTCCACTCATGCGTGAGCGTGGTGGCGAACTCGACCTCGGTCTCGACGTACGTCCCGCCCTCGTCCCAGACGATCGGCTCCGCGGTCTCGAAATACGTGTAGCGCACCTCGGGGACCTCCGGACCGGCCCCCAGCGCCCACAGCATCGGGTGACCCTCGCGGATGAACAACCGCCCGCCGGGCTTCAGCAACCCGGCGACAACCTGCGCCCACCGCCGGATGTCAGGCAGCCAGCACAGCGCCCCGATCCCGGTGTAGACGAAGTCGTACGTTCCCGCCCCGAGCACCTCCACCGCGTCGTACGCGTCGGCGACGTGAAAGTCCATCACCAGCCCGAGCCGCTCGGCGAGCGACTGCGCATGCTCGACAGCAGGCGCGGAGAAGTCCAGCCCGCTCATCCGCGCCCCCAGCCGCGCCAGCGACACGGTGTCGGTGCCGATGTGGCACTGCAGGTGGACCCCGCGCAGCCCGCTCAGCTCACCGAGCCGCGGCCGGTCGAACCGCACCACCCCGCTCAGGTGCGACGGGTCCGCGAGGAATCGCTGCACGTTGTAGCCGGGTGATGCCACGTGGGCCGGCACCCGCTCGTCCCAGTTGGCCCGGTTTACGTCCCTGTAGTCGGTCACGGGTCCGAGGGTATTCGGGGGTAGAGGTAAGTCCACCCTCGAAGAGGATTCAGCGTGACTGTGTGCGGAGGGCTGGGCTGGTGTGCTGGACGGCATGAGCCAGGTACTGGATCGGACGCGTATTCAGGACATCGACGCGCTGCGTGGTTTCGCCCTGCTGGGCATCTTGGTCGTCAACATCACCTTCGCCACCTCCGGGTTCCCGATCCACGTCGCGGAGGACCCGGCGTACAGCTCCTGGCTCGACGAGTCGGTGCGCTGGCTCTCGACGGCCTTCGTGGACATGAAGTTCTACCTGCTGTTCTCGTTCCTGTTCGGCTACAGCTTCCAGTTGCAGATGGAGGCGGCGCAGCGGGTGGGCGCTGCGTTCAGGCCGCGGATGCTGCGGCGGCTGGGCGGGCTGCTGGTGATCGGCGTACTGCACGGGGTCTTCCTGATCACCGGCGACATCCTCAGCGTCTACGCGATCATCGGCCTCGTCCTGCTGGGCATGCGCCGAGTGAAGGACCGTACGGCGCTCATCGTCGCCGCCGCGATCTACGCGTACCTGTTCGTCACCCTGGCAGCCGCAGCGCTGTTCCTGGACACCACAACGATCCTCGACCCGAGTACTGCGGTCGCCGCCGCCCAGCAGACGACTGCGAACCTCGCCGGCTCGTTCAGCGACGTCATCGGCGAGCACGTTCGCGCCCTGCCGACGTACGGGCTGTCTCTGCTGACGGTGCAAGGCCCGACCACGCTGGCCGCGTTCCTGGTCGGCATGGTGCTCGGACGGCACCGGCTGCTCAAGAACCTCAACGGCACCGAGGCGGTACTGCGCCTGATCCAGCTGGTCGGCTTCACCGTCGGTATCACCGGCGGTCTGTACTACGCGTCACTCGGCGGCAACGGCGACACCAGCGGCGTACTGATCAGCGTGCTCACCGCACCGTTCCTGTCGGCCGCCTATGCCGCATCGCTGCTGCGGTTCATGCACACCGACCGCGGCGAGGACATCCGGCGCCTACTGGCACCGGCCGGTCGGATGGCCCTCTCGAACTACCTGGGGCAGTCGGTGGCGACCCTGCTGCTCTTCACCGGCGTCGGGCTCGGCCTGGTGGGCCAGGTGTCGCCACTGGAGACGATGGGCTTCGCGGTGGGGATCTTCGTCCTGCAGGTGATCCTGAGCCACGTGTGGCTCGGCAACTTCCGCTACGGCCCGGTCGAAGGAGCACTGCGGGCGGTCACGAATGCGACCGCCCCCAGCTGGCGAAGAATCGATCAGGCCGCGTGACGGCCGTGGTGCAGCCGGGCGGTGCGGATCGTGTGCACGGTCCCGGTGGTCGATACGGGCTTGTGGGCAAAGGGCTTGGCCGCTGCGCCGAGCGCCAGCAGGTCGAGCTTGGTCCGGGCCACGTCGCGGTCGTCGGCGATCCAGGTGCCCTTCGGGCCGGCCGCCGGACCGGTCGCGTGGCGCCTGTTGCTGATCTCCAGAGCTGCGATCACAGCCAGCACGAGTACTACGAAAACTACGTATCCGGTCATGGCAGTAATGATTCTACCATTGAGATTCTGCCACCAGTGGCACTATTGACATAGTTCGACAAATTCCTGCCATACTGGTCGCATGCTGCACAAGGTCGCCGTCGTACTCATGGAGGACGTCGCGCTGTTCGAGTTCGGAGTGCTCGCGGAGGTGTTCGGGCTCGACCGCACCGCCGACGGAGTGCCACCGTTCGACTTCAAGGTGTGCTCGACCACACCAGGCCGGCCGATGGACACCAGCACCTTCTCGCAGGTGATCGCGCCGTACGGGCTGGAGGAGCTCGAGGACGCCGACCTGATCGGCATCCCGGCGACCACCTGGCGGCACGAGTACGACGAGCGGGTCCTGGAGGCACTCCGCCGGGCCGAGGCCCGTGGCGCGATCCTGCTGACCGTCTGCTCCGGGGTGTACGTCCTGGGCGCGGCCGGACTGCTCGACGGCCGGCCGTGTACGACGCACTGGCGCTACACCGAAGGTTTCCAGCAGCAGTTCCCGACCGCGAAGGTCGACCCGGACGTGCTGTTCGTCGACGACGGCAACATCATCACCAGCGCCGGTACGGCGGCCGGCATCGACGCGTGCCTGCACCTGGTCCGGCGTGAGCTCGGCAGCGCGGTCGCGACCCGGATCGCCCGCCGGATGGTCGTCCCGCCGCAGCGCGACGGCGGCCAGCGCCAGTACGTCGACGTCCCGGTGCCGGAGTCGTCGGGGGAGAGCCTGCAGCCGGTGCTGGACTGGATGATCGACAACCTCACCACCGAGCACACCGTGCCCGCGCTGGCCCGGCGCGCGCAGATGTCCGAGCGGACCTTCGCCCGGCGCTTCGTCGCCGAGACCGGGACGACGCCGTTGAAGTGGGTCACCACTCAGCGCGTGCTGCGCGCCCGGACGCTGCTCGAACAGACCCGGATGGGCATCGAGCAGATCGCGTCCGAATCAGGATTCGGGACGGCGGCGTTGCTGCGTCATCACTTCCGTAGAGTGGTGGGCGTGCCGCCACAGGATTACCGCCGTACGTTCCAGACCGCCAGCTGATGGTTGCCTACCGCAACGCCCAAACGCCGGACGCCCTTGCAGTGCTGGAGTTCTGGGCCGGCGCCGCCGAGGATTCACATCGTCCACCGGACTCGGCCGATGCCGTACTGCGGCTGATCGAGCGCGATCCGGAAGCGCTGATTCTTGCCGTGGACAACGATGTTGTCGTCGGCTCGGTCATCGTCGGGTGGGACGGCTGGCGCTGCCATCTCTACCGTCTCGCGGTCGCCCCGTCGCACCGGCGGCAGGGCATCGGCCGCGAGTTGGTCGCCCAGGCCGAGGCCCGCTTCGCGTCGTACGGCGGGACGCGGGCCGACGCGATGGTCCTCGACGACAACGAGGCGGCCCACCGGGTCTGGTCGACCGCCGGGTACGCGCCGCAGCCCGAGTGGTCCCGCTGGGTGAAGCCGCTCTAACCGGAGAACGTGACGCCGCACACGTGTGGCGGGTTCGATTTGCGTCTCCACCCCAGGCTCTGGCTAGGGTCGAACGCAGTGAGTGACTCGAAACGCAGGTTGAGCTGGGACGTGGTGCGCGTCGTGGCTGTGCTCGCGGTGGTCTTCACCCACGTGACGTACCAGGGCCCGTTCCTGCACCCGGAGCTCGGCGCACCGCTCGGTCGGTACCCGTTCCAGGTCGGCGCCAGCATCCTGCTGGTGATCAGTGCGTACTTCGTCTGCGTGACGATCCGCAGAGGCTCGACGGCGCGGTGGCTGTGGCGCCGCGTGTGCCGCGTGCTCCCGCCGTACCTGGTCGCTGTGCTGTTCACTTACACGGTCGTGGTGCTGCTCGGTCCGAGCAACTGGATCCTGCCGACGCGGCGCGATCTGTGGGGCAACCTGACGCTGGCAGCCTCGTTCGACTCCAGCATCCAGCTCATCGACGGCTCGTACTGGACGCTGCCGCTTCAGTTGATGGCGTTCGCCGCGGCCGCGCTGCTGTGGCCGCGAGGCATCGGGCCGCGCATCACCACGCTGCTGTGGATCATGATCATCGCCCCGGTGGTGCTGCAGTGGAACGACCGGATCGGCCACAGTCCGCTCTGGGTCCAGCAGACGTGGAACGGTCTCGGGCTGCACCGGCTGCAGCTCTTCGCGATCGGCATCGCGATCTGGCTGTGGTCGCAGCGGCGGATCGGAGTACTGCACCTCAGCGCCCTGATCGTCGCGACCGTGTTCGCCCAGCACGCACACACCTCGGACCTTCCGTCCTCGCTGGGTATCGGGTTGCTGCTGGTCTTCGTCGCCGGCGCTGCCCGAGGGCCGGACTGGACCGCGTTCGCGCGGTTCCGCCGGCCGATCCAGTTCCTGGCCCGGATCTCGTTCGGGCTGTACCTGCTCAACCAGGTGGTCGGCTACCTGATCGCGTACCGGCTGATGGAGCTCGGGGCCGGCCGGCTGACCCAGATCGCCGGCGCGGTGGTCGGCGTGACTGTGCTGGCCTGGCTGCTGACGAAGTACGTCGAGGAGCCGGCGTTCCGCGGGTTGGCGGCGCTCCGGGTGCGCGGACTCGGCGCGCGGGCGTTCGCCTGGCTCAATACTTGACACCGGATACTCGCGAGCTAATACTCGATTTCGAGTAATCGAGATCGAGGAGGCGTGATGGCCAGGCGCAAGGTCGGCAATCCGCTGGCGTTCGCCGTGCTCGGGAGTCTGAGCGAGCGGCCGATGCACCCCTACGAGATCTCCACGATGCTCCGGGCCCGCGGTAAGGACCAGAGCATCAAGGTCAACTACGGCTCGCTCTACTCGGTCGTGTCCGCGCTCGAGAAGCACGGCTTCGTCGAGGCGCTGGAGACGGTCCGGGAGGGCAACCGGCCGGAGCGGACCGTGTACCAGATCACCGCGGCCGGGCAGTCCGAGTTCAGCGACTGGCTGACCGAGCTGCTCGGTACGCCGTCGCGCGAGTTCCACCCGTTGGAGGCGGGTCTCGCGTATCTCCCCGGTCTGCCTCCGGACCGTGCCGTCGAGCTGCTCGAGCAGCGGCTGGCCACGGTCGACGCGGAGATCAAGGAGATGACCGCGCTGCACGAGCACATGACCGCGATGGAGTTCCCGCGGATCTTCTGGGTCGAGTCGGAGTTCCGGCTGGCGCTGCTGCAGGCGGAGTCGGCGTACGTGCACCAGCTCGCCGAGGAGATCCGCAGCGGCGCTCTCGGCGGGGCGGTGTTCTGGCGGCAGGCATGGAAGCTCTTCCTGACCGACGGCATCAGTCCGGCCGAGCAGCTGAAGGATCCGGTCAAGTACTTCGGACAGGAGTTCGCCTGGATGAAGGCGATCCCGCCGGAAGCCCAATAAGAGATGCGGCCCTCGACTCATCGGTGCGGCAACACCAGGAGTCAAGGGCCGCGGTTCCTCGAGTCGGTCCGAAGACCTGGCACCCAAGGCGCATCCATCAGGATAGCCAGCTCGGACCGGCTCCCAGCACACAAGGGAGTCACCTGATGGTTACGCATGCCCTCGAAGCGGTCGACCTGGTCAAGACGTACCCGGCCGGCCGGAAGAAACCACCTCTGCGCGCGCTCGACGGCCTGACCGTCAGCGTCCCGGAGGGCGTCGTGCTCGGGCTGCTCGGGCCGAACGGCGCCGGCAAGTCCACCACCGTCAAGATCCTCACCACGCTGTCCCGGGCCGATTCCGGTACGGCGCGCGTCGCCGGGTACGACGTGGTCCGCGAGCAGGATCGGGTCCGGCGCGCGATCGGGTACGTGCCGCAGAAGTCCAGCTCGGACCCGATGGCGACCGGCCTCGAGAACCTCGTGCTGAGCGGACGGATCTTCGGGCTGTCGCGGCAGGACGCTACCCGCCGGGCCGGCGAGTTGCTGGAGGGGTTCGGTCTGGCCGAGCACGGCGGTCGTGCGGTCAAGACGTACTCCGGTGGGATGCAGCGCAAGCTGGATGTCGCGCTCGGTCTGGTCCACCAGCCTCGGGTGCTGTTCCTCGACGAGCCGACCACCGGTCTCGACCCCGAGGCGCGTGCCGACCTGTGGAACGAAGTACTGCGGTTGTCCGGTCAGGAAGGGCTGACCGTACTGCTCACCACGCATTATCTGGAGGAGGCCGATCGGCTGGCGGGTCAGCTCGCGATCGTCGACCACGGCAAGATCGTTGCCGAGGGCACCCCGGAGTCGCTCAAGTCGGCGCTGCGGGGCGACTCGGTGCAGGTCGAGCTGGTCGATCCGGACACCGACGGCTCGGTCCGGGTCCTGCTGCGGCAGTTGCCAGGAGTCGGCGAGATCGTTGTCGAGGGCAACACTCTGCGGGCACGGGTGGATCGCGGGGCGACCGCGGTTCCCGCCGTACTGGGAGTCCTTGAGGACAAGGCGATTCCGGTGGTTGCGGTGACGGTGTCGCGGCCGTCGCTGGACGACGTGTATCTGCAGCACACGGGTCGTTCGTTCAAGGTCGCCGAGGAGGCTGCGTGATGTCTGTTGCACACACGGGTCTGATCTTCGGGCGGTGGACGCGGGCGTCGTACCGGCAGCCGGCGTTGATCGCGTTCACGCTGATCCAGCCGGCGATCTGGTTGCTGTTGTTCGGGCAGTTGTTCCAAGGGGTCGTGCGGATCCCGGGGTTCGGGGATTCGTCGTACATCGCGTTCTTGACGCCGGGGATCGTGATGATGACCGCGCTGATGACCAGCGGCTGGAGCGGTACGGCGTTCATCCAGGACATGGAACGCGGCGTGATGGACCGGCTGCTGGCGTCACCGGTCAGCCGGGGCGGACTGATGGCGGGGCAGTTGCTCAGCAACGCGTCGACCACGTTGATCCAGACGATCCTGGTGTTCGCGATCGGCTTCGCCGCCGGAGCACGGTACGACGGCGGGGTCGGCGGCTACCTGATCACGATCGTCGCGTCGATGCTGATCGGGACCGCCTTCGGGTCGCTGTCGAACGCGGTCGCGCTGCTCACCCGGCAGCAGGAGGCGCTGATCGGGATCTCGCAGTTCGTCTCGCTGCCGCTGACCTTCATGTCGTCGATCATGATCGACCCGTCGGTCGCGCCGCACTGGGTCAACGTCGCAGCCCGCTACAACCCGGTCGACTGGGCCACGATCGCCGCCCGCCAATCCCTCGCCGCCAACCCGGACTGGTCGTCGGTCTGGCGGCACTGTGCGTACCTACTGGCCTTCACACTGATCGTCGGCTGGCTCTCCACCCGGGCCTTCCGCACCTACCAGCGCTCAGTGTGAGGCGTACCAAGGTTTGATGATGTTGTTGATGATGGCGAGGCGTTCGTCGAAGGGGATGAAGGCGGACTTCATCGCGTTGATCGCGAACCAGCGGAAGTCCTCCAGCCCGTAGTCGAACGCCTCCGCCAGCAACGCGAGCTCGCGGCTCATCGACGTACCGCTCATCAGGCGGTTGTCGGTGTTGACCGTCACCCGGAAGCGAAGCTTGGCGAGCAGGCCGATCGGGTGTTCGGCGATCGATGCGGCCGCGCCGGTCTGCAGGTTGGAGCTCGGACACATCTCGAGCGGGATCCGCCGGTCCCGGACGTACGCCGCCAGCCGCCCGAGCTCGGCCTTGTCGCCGTCGTGCTCGATGTCGTCGATGATGCGTACGCCGTGACCGAGCCGGTCGGCGCCGCACCACTGGATCGCCTGCCAGATCGACGGCAGCCCGAACGCCTCGCCGGCGTGAATTGTGAAGTGCGCGTTCTCGCGCTGCAGGTACTCGAACGCGTCCAGGTGCCGGGTGGGCGGGTAGCCGGCCTCGGCACCCGCGATGTCGAACCCGACCACGCCGGCATCCCGGTACGCGACCGCCAGCTCGGCGATCTCCATCGACCGCGCCTTGTGCCGCATCGCCGTCAGCAACTGCCGAGCCACGATCGGCCGCTCGGCAACCGCCACCCCGTGCTCGAACCCTTCCCGCACCGCGTCGACGACCTGCTCGAGCGACAACCCACGCGTCAGGTGCTGCTCGGGCGCGTACCGAACCTCGGCGTACACCACACCGTCCGCCGCCAGATCCTGCACACACTCACTGGCCACCCGCTTGATCGCCTCGGCCGTCTGCATCACCGCGACCGTGTGATCGAACGTCTCCAGATACCGCTCCAGCGACCCCGAGTCCGCCGACTCGACGAACCACGCCCCCAGCTCAGCCGCATCACTCCGCGGCAACGCATGCCCGATCTCCCCCGCCAACTCCACCACCGTCCCCGGCCGGAGCCCCCCGTCCAGATGGTCATGAAGCAAAACCTTGGGCGCCGCGTTCAACTCCTCAGGCGTGATCATTCAGCCATCTTCGCAGCGCCCCACCCGAATCTGCCCCAAGTTGCCCCGAGATGCCCCGCAAAGGCCCTCGGTTTTCGGGGTGTCGCCACGAAAGCGTTACTCCCATGAACGACAAGCCAAGCTTCGAGAGCGCCCCTGGTCGGTCGGCCAGGAGATCCTGAACCGGCAGCACGAGGAGGGTTGGGGCAGCAAGGTCATCGACCGGTTGTCCACGGACCTCAAGACGCGGTTCCCCGGCATGGCCGGATACTCGCCCCGCAACCTCAAGTACATGCGAACCTTCGCCGCTGCCTGGCCGAGGGAGGCAATTGTGCAAGCGCCGCTTGCACAATTGCCGTGGTACCACCACCTCGCGTTGCTGACGAAGGTCAACGGCGCCGCGCTGAGATCGTGGTACGCCGCTGCCGCGGTCGAGCGCGGGTGGAGCCGCGACGTACTCGCGATGCACATCGACGCCCGGTTCCACGAGCGTGCCGGCAAGGCGGTGACCAACTTCGCGACCGCGATGCCCCCGGAACAATCCGACCTCGCCCAGCAGGCAACCTGCGACCCGCACCTTTTCGACTTCCTCGGCAGCACCGACGGCTGGCGCGAGCGCGAGCTGGAACAGAAGTTGGTCGAGCACGTCGGGAAGTTTCTGATCGAGCTCGGCCAGGGGTTCGCGTTCGTCGGTCAGCAGGTCCGGCTCGAGTTGGACGGCGAAGAGTTCTTCTGCGACCTGCTCTTCTACCACCTCGAACTGCGCTGCTATGTGGTCGTCGAACTGAAGGCAGTGAAGTTCAATGCGGCGTTCCTGGGTCAGCTGGGTCTGTACATGGCGGTGGTCGACGACGTGCTCGCGAAGGAAGGCGACAAGCCGACGATTGGTCTCTTGCTCTGCCGGAACAAGAAGAAGGTCGTCGCGGAGTACGCCTTGAAGGGATTCAAGGCACCGATCGGAGTCGCCGAGTGGACAGACGCGATCAGCAGCTCGCTGCCTGAGGAATTCGAGTCCGCACTGCCGAGCGTGGCCGAGTTGGAGGCCGAGTTGGCCTCGACCGCAGACGAGGACTGACCGTCGGGTCATTCCCGGGCGGGAATTGAGGGGGGTGGGCGGGGGACGCACTGTTGGCGGGTGGAGACGATGAAGAGTTATCACGTGCAGTACGGCGGCGGGCTCGGGAGTTTGCGGTTGCGGGAGCATCCAGTGCCGGTGCCGGGGCCGACAGAGGTACTGGTGCGGATTCGCGCGAATTCGCTCAGTGCGCGGGAGTTGAACATCCTGCGCGGCCGGTACCCGCTGCCGGTGGCGGACGACATCATCGCGGCGTCCGACGGGGCCGGTGAGGTGGTCGCGGTAGGTGCTGGTGTGGATCGGGTGCGGGTTGGCGATCGGGTGATGGGGGTGGTGTTCCAGAAGTGGTTCGACGGGCGCTTCGACCTCGCTCACGCGGACCAGCTCGGTGGTTCGCTCGACGGACTGTTGACGGAGTACGCCGTACTCGATCAGGAGGGCGTCGTACCGGTGCCGGGGCAGCTGACGTTCGAAGAGGCGGCGACTCTGCCTTGTGCGGCCGTGACTGCGTGGAACGCTCTGGTGGGCGGGCAGGGACTGGTGCCGGGTGAGCACGTGCTGACCCTGGGCTCGGGCGGAGTGTCGATCTTTGCTCTGCAGCTCGCCAAGGTGCTCGGTGCTCGGGTGATCGCGACCGCCGGCAGTGACGAGAAGGCGGCGCGGCTGCTCGAGCTCGGTGCCGATGCGGTCATCAACCACACCAGTACGCCGGACTGGGCGAAGCATGTTCGCGAGCTGACAGACGGTCGCGGTGTCGACCATGTCGTGGACGTGGCCGGCACCCTGAACGAGTCGCTGCGGGCCACGGCGACCGGCGGCGAGGTCGCCTTCGTCGGCTCACTCGGCGGCGCCGACCCGATCGACGCCCGGCTGCTGTTCACCTCCTCGGTCACGCTGCGTCCGATCGCCCTAGGACACCGGGCGCATTTCCAGGCGATGAACGAGGCCATCGCCGCGGCCGGCCTGCATCCGGTGATCGACCGGGTCTTCCCGTTCGAGGAGACCCCCGAGGCGTTCCGGTACTACCTCGACGGCGGCGGCTTCGGCAAGGTCGTGATCTCGCACGCCGCTTGAGCCTTGCGATCCGGCAAACGTTCAAGATTTTCGTCGGTGCGCGGTGGCATGGTGAGTGGATGGTGAATCGGCTGCGTCGACGCCCCGAGTGGCAGTTCTTCGCCGTACTGCCGCGGGCGGACGGTCCGCTAACAGCAGCCTGGTGGGTGCTGTTGCTGGCGCGGGGAGCTTTGCCTGCGGTGTTCGCGATCGCGATGGGCTTGGTGGTCGGCGCGGTGCAGCACGGTGATGCGCTGGCGGGGCCGTTGAGCTTGATGGGCGTGACGTTCATCCTGCTGCAGGTGCTGACGCCGGTGCATCAGGCTGTCAGCGCCAACCTCGGCAGCCGCGTTTCGGCGTACCTGAACGATCGGCTGGCGGAGGCCTGTGTCGGGCCGCCAGGGATCGGGCATCTCGAGGATCCGAAGCTGAGTGAGGATCTGACGGTTGCGCGGGAGTTCGATCACGGGCAGACCGGCCCGCCGATGTACCTGAATGTCGACTTCGTCGCGGGCAGTCTGGTCGAGCTGGTCGGCGGGGTCGCGTCCGCGGTGGTGCTGTTCGGGTTCAGCTGGTGGGCTCCGCTGCTGTTGGTTGTCGCCTGGGCGTCGACGCACTGGCTGCTCCGCGAGAGCGGAGTCTGGAAGGACAGGAACACGGCCGAGGTCCGGTCCGCGCAGCGGCATGCCAACTATGCCTACCAGCTGGCCGTCGAGCCGGATCCGGCGAAGGAGCTTCGGCTGTTCGGCCTCGCGGACTGGACCGTGCAGCGTTTCACCGAACGGCGGCGCCGGCTGTTCGAGCTGCAGTACGCCGCGACCCGTTTGCGGGAGCGACCAATGATCTGGAGCCTGTTGATCATTGCCGTCGCCAACGGTCTCGTGTTCTGGGCGCTCGGCGCGGCGGCGATCGACGGACGGTTGGAGCTCGACCGCCTGGTGGTGTTCGCCCAGGTCGCGATCGGCGTCAGCATGATCGCGTTCGGCGGGCTGAACTGGGCGCTCGACGGAGCCGCCGCGCCGGTCGCCGCAGTACACCGACTGGAGCCCGCGATGGCGCCGGCCGGTGCGCTGACGCCTGGTCGCCGCACCGTCCCGAACGGTGCTGTCGAGCTCGACCTTCGCGGTCTGAGTTTTCGTTATCCACAGGCGGCGCAGCCGGTCTTCGACGGGCTCGACCTGACCATTCCGGCCGGCTCGTCGCTCGCAGTCGTCGGTCAGAACGGCGCTGGCAAGACCACCCTGGCCAAGCTGCTCTGCCGGTTGTACGACCCGGACGACGGCACGATCCGCGTCGACGGCATCGACCTGCGCGACCTTGAGGCCGACGCCTGGCGGACAGGCGTCGCCGCGGTCTTCCAGGATTTCCTCAAGCTCGAGCTCCCCCTGCGGGACAACGTCGCACCGGGCGGCGCTCCCGAGGCCGACATCCGCGCCGCCCTCGCGGACGCCGGCGCCGACCATCTGGCCGACCTCGACACCCGCCTGGCCACGGGGTACGGCGACGGCACCGATCTCTCCGGCGGTCAGTGGCAGCGTGTCGCGCTGGCGCGGGCGCTCTGCGCAGTACGGCAGGGCGCAGGTCTCGTGCTGCTCGACGAACCGACAGCCCAGTTGGATGTTCGCGGTGAGGCGGCAATCTTCGACCGGATCCTGACCGCGACCCGCGACGTCACCACGATCCTCATCTCGCACCGGTTCTCGACGGTCCGGCATGCCGACCGGATCTGCGTCCTCGAGCACGGCCGCGTCGTCGAGCTCGGCAGCCACGACGAACTGATGCTCCTCGGCGGGCGGTACCGGACGATGTTCGACCTGCAGGCCAAGCGCTTCACGGCCGAGGTCGACGAGGAAGGGCTGAGCTATGACACGCTCTGAAGTCGACGAGCCGAAGGCCCTCGCCGCGATGTGGCGGCTCTGCAAACTGGGCTACCAGCACGAGCCGTGGCTGCTGGTCGCCGCCTTCCTGATGACGCTGCTCGCGGCGCTCCCGGATGCGTTGCTCGCGTTGTGGCTGAAGATCCTGGCCGACGGCGTACTGCACGACGACCGTCAGGCGACGATGCTCGCCGCGGGCGGTCTGGCGGTGTCCGTGACGGCGACCTGGTTCCTGCGGACGCTGTCGACCCGGATCTCCCGACGCTTCCGCGACCGCGTGACGATCATGCTCGAGGCACATGTCGCGCGGTTGCAGGCATCCGTCGCCACGGTCGAGCACCACGAACGGCGCGACTACCTGGATCGCCTGTCCGTACTGCGCAAACAGGTCTTCGTGCTCGACCACATGTACATGTCGCTGTTCTCGACCTGCGGCTGGATCCTGCGCCTCGGCATCACCGTCGTCCTGCTGATGTCGATCCATCCCGCCCTCGCGCTGCTGCTGGTGTTCGCGCTGCCGACGGTCGTCAGCTCTAGCTGGCGTCCCGGCGTCGAGCGTCAGGTCGAGGAGCGGTACGCCACCCACAGCCGCCTGGCCGAGCACCTGTTCAAGACCGCAACGACTGCATCGCCGGGCAAGGAGGTCCGCGTCGTCGGCATCGGTCGTGACCTGGTCGAGGGCCGTCGTCGCGAGTGGGAGCAGTGGTACGGGCCGATCGCCGCTGCTCGATGGGTCAGCGCGGCATGGCATGCCGTTGCGTGGGCCGTGTTCGGCCTGGCGTACGTCGGCGCGGTGCTGTTCGTGGCGATCGGCCTGAACGGCTCGGTGGGCAACGTGTTGCTGATCCTCGCGGCCGGCGCGCGGCTGTCGTCGTACATCGGCGCGACCGTCGGCGAGATCGGCTTCCTGCGCGGGATCTGGCTGGACGGGTCGCGGCGGCTGGTCTGGCTGGAGAACTACGCGGCTTCGTTCGACCACGCCGCCGATCTCGCCGCACCCGAACGGCTCACCGACGGCATCCGGCTGGACCACGTCTCGTTCACGTACGCCGGATCCGACCGGCCGGCGCTGGAAGACGTCAACCTGAAACTGCCCGCGGGCAAGGTGATCGCGGTCGTCGGCGAGAACGGCGCGGGCAAATCCACGCTGGTGAAGCTGATCTGCAAGCTGTACGAGCCGACCGGCGGACACGTGCTGCTCGACGACCAGCCGCTGGACCGGATCGCGACCGAGGCGTGGCGGGCGAAGATCGCGGGCGCGTTCCAGGACTTCTTCCGGTTCGAGTTCCGCGCGGCGCACAGTGTCGGGCTGGGTGATCTGCCCCGGCTGGACGACGTACCGGCTGTCACCACCGCGGTCGGCCGGGCCGGCGCTGAAGATGTTCTGGAGCGGCTCGAGGCGGGGCTCGACACCCAGCTCGGCTCCACCTGGCCGGATGGGGCGGAGATCAGCTTCGGGCAGTGGCAGAAGCTCGCGCTGGCGCGTGGCTTCATGCGGGACCGGCCACTCCTGCTTGTGCTCGACGAGCCGACCGCTGCACTGGACGCCGAGACCGAGCACGCGCTGTTCGAGCGGTACGCGGCGGCGGCCAAGGACAGCACCGACGGCCGGATCACGATCCTGGTCTCACACCGGTTCTCGACCGTGCGGATGGCCGATCAGATCGTGGTCCTCGACGGCGCCCGGGTGGTCGAGACCGGTACACACGACGAGCTCATCGCCCACAACGGGCAGTACGCCGAGCTGTACCGGATCCAGGCCGCTTCGTACCACTAGCTGATCTTGAAGACGGGGACGCCAGGAGCGATGTGGTGGAGGACCTCGTCGGGGGAGTTCTTGGTGACGTCGCCGCTGAAGAAGGCGCCGACCTCCCAGGCCCACTTCTTCAGGTACATCCGCAGGGCCGGGATCTTGTCGGCGTCGGCCAGCTCCTCGGCGTGGAACGTCTCGACCTTGCCGCCCAGCTGCAGGCGCCCGGTGCCGCTGGCGCGCAGGTTCTTCACCCACTGGGTGTGGCCGCGCGGCGCGACCAGGTAACGCTGGCCGTCGACGATCAGCAGGTTGACCGGCGTGCTGCGCCACTCGCCGGACTTCCGGCCCTGGACCGACAGCACCCGGCTGCCCATCAGGCTCAGCCCCAGCTTCGTCAGGCGAGCGACGATCTTGTTGAAGACCCGCATGCTGCCCTCGGAGGCGGTGATGACGCGCTTGCTGTCGTAGGTCTGCTTGTACTCGGTCATCAGGATCTCCTTGTTTGCGAGAGCGGTGCTCTCTGTTGTGATCAGTGAACACCAGATCGATGATCACTGTCAAGAGCACTGCTCTCGGTTTTGTGGCACACTGGCTGCATGAACGCCGGACGTACTGCCCGTGAACGTGCCCGGGCCGAGTTGACCGAGGAGATCAAGGGCGCCGCACGCCGGCAGCTCGCGACCGTCGGGGCGGAGGCGCTGTCACTGCGTGCGGTCTCCCGTGAGCTCGGCATGGTCTCGTCGGCGCTCTACCGGTACTTCCCCAGCCGCGACGAGCTGCTAACAGCGCTGATCATCGACGCGTACGACGCCCTCGGCGCGGCCGCCGAGGCGGCCGCCGGCGGTGACGACCTGGTCGAGGAGTGGGTCGCGATCTACGCCGCTGTCAGGGATTGGGCGCGCACTTATCCACAGGAGTACGCACTGATCTACGGCTCCCCGATCAGCGGCTACAAGGCACCCCAGGCGACGGTGGAACCTGCGATCCGCGTGCCGCTGCTGCTGCTCGGTCTCTTGCAGCGGGCCCAGGCTTCAGGGCGGTTGGCGACGCCGGGCGACGCGCCAGAGCCGTCAGGCTTGCTGGCGCAGCAGACGCAGGTGCTGGTGCCGCTGGCGCCGGGTGTGCCGCCCGCGGTGCTGATGCGGACCGTCATCGTGTGGACGCAGCTCTTCGGGATGATCAGCTTCGAACTGTTCGGCCAGCTGGTCGGCTCGATGGACCCGGCCGACGCGTTCTTCGAGTCGGCGTCGCGGCAGATGGCCGCCTTCGTCGGCCTTACCTGAACGCCTTCGGCAGCGGGACGTCGACGGCCCGCGCGACCCGGCGTACGTAGGACTCCCGCGGGATCGACACCGCGCCGAGCGTGGCGAGGTGGTCGGTGACCCACTGGATGTCGAAGACCCGGTCGGCGGCGTACTCGTCGTCCAGCAGCTCGATCGTCCCGGCAACGGCCGCCTTCGAGCCATCGGTCTTGTGGTGAAACATCGACTCGCCGGCGAACAGGCCGCCGATCGCGACCCCGTACAGCCCGCCGGCCAGCTCGTCGCCGTCCCACGCCTCGACCGAGTGCACCCAGCCGAGCCGATGCAGCTCGGTGTACGACGCGATGATGTCGCGGTCGATCCACGAACCGGGCCGGCGCGGATCCGCACACGCGCGGATGACCTGGTCGAACGCCGTGTTCACCCGGATCTCGAACTTCGCCCGGGCCCGCCGCAGCGAGCGCGACGGCTCGTAGCCGGCCACGCCGATCACGCCGCGGTCGACCGGCGACCACCACAGGATCGAGCCGCGGTGGTCCGGCATCGGGAACAGCCCCCGCCGGTACGCCGCCAGCACCGTGCCCGGCGCCAGGTCCGCACCGCCCGCGACCACGTCACTCGCCCCGGCGACCCCCACGGGCGGGAACTCCCACTGGGTCGGGACTGGTTCAACTGGCACGGGACCATCCTGGACCACGCGGATGCCCAGGCCACCTAGGGGACACCAAGGGTTTATCCCGAGTGGCGAGGATCGGGGAGGCACGTACAGTTGAAGCACGTCCGGGTTCTGACGCGTGGGGCCGGGCGGGAAGGAGCACCGTGGCCGGAGTAGCCAGGTTCGTCGCCAGTAGTCTCGCGCCCGCCGCCCAGAGGTTCGCCCCGGCCGCCGCGGGCGGTGTGCTGCGCCAGATCCTCGAGATCGCGATCGACGGGTACCAGCGGTTCCCGGGCGCGGAGCGGATCGCGGACAACAAGCTCGAGCGGTGCGGCGGTGACGCCCAGCTCGCGATCGACGCGGTGATCGACCAGCACATCCGGCTGGCCGGCGTCCAAGGCTTTGCGACCGGCCTCGGCGGTCTCGTCACGCTCCCGGTCGCCCTGCCGGCGAATCTGACCGGTATCGCGATCGTCCAGGCCCGGATGGTGGCCGCGATCGCGCACCTGCGCGGGTACGACCTTGATGATCCGCGAGTCCGGACGGCGGTGATCACGTGCCTGCTCGGTGAGGAAGGCGTCGCCGACCGGTTGAAGAAGTCGAGCCTGCCGACCTCGCCGATCGCGATCGCGACTGCCCCGGTGTTCGACCCGGAACTGGACCGGCACGTCTCGAACGAGGTCGTCGCCGAGCTGATCGCGCGGATCAGCGGCAAGAAGATGGCGCTCACGATCACGCGCCGCATCCCGCTGCTCGGCGGCGCGGTCGGCGCGGGCGTGGACGGCTGGTCGACGTACCGCGTCGGGCAGTTCGCCGACAAGAGCCTGATCCGGCGGATCCGGCGCCCGATCGAGCAGTGACCGCACGGTTCTGGGGGCCGACGCTCGACTGCCCGGATCCGTTGGAGCTCGGTGAGTTCTACCAGCGGGTGGCGGGCGGGCAGCTGGCCGCGGTGACCGAGTCGTTCGTGGAGCTTCGGTTCGAGGCGTTCAGCCTGGGGTTCCAGCGGGACCTCAACTATCGGGCGCCGACGTGGCCGGAGCCGCGGGTGCCGCAGCAGTGCCACCTCGACTTCAGTGCGGCGGATCTGGACGCGGAGCAGGAGCGTGTTGTCGCGGCCGGCGCGAGGCCTACCGCCGTGCAGCCGTCGCCGGAGGTGTTCCGGGTGTTCCTTGACCCGGCCGGGCATCCGTTCTGCCTGACCACCTGGCGTACGCCGAGTGGTCCGCCCGAGTCACGCTGACTGGTTGGCCGGCTGTCTGCGGGTGAGGGGGAGTCGCGTGCGCGTCTCGTCGTCTGCCGGGGTTTCGACGAAGAGGACCAGGTCGGGGTGCGCGGGGATTGCGAGCTCGGTGATGGTGAAGCGGAGTTCGCCGACGGACGGGTTGACGATGCGGCGTTCGCGTGGCGTGCAGGCTGCTACTTCGTGGCGTGACCACAGTTGCGTGAACTCGGGGCTGATCGCCTGGAGCCGCTCGAGGTCGGTCTCCCAGTCCGGGTCGCCGATGTGTTCGGCGTACGCCGAGCGGAGGCGGCCGACGATGTAGGGGACCTCGGTGTCGTAGTTGAGCAACTGGGCTCGGGCGGCGGGCTCGGTGATGATGCACCAGAGCAGGTTCTTGTGGATGCAGGGCAGTTGGTGCCAGTCGTGGAACAGGTCGTTGTACGCGCGGTTGGCCCGGATGATGTCGAACCGGGTGTTGGTGATCAGCGCGGGCAGCGGGTCGAGCGCCTCCACGATCTCGCCGAAGACCGCCTCGCTGGCGCAATCCGTGGTGCGCGGCAACCGCACCGGCGTCGCCTCGGCCAGGCGGTACAGGTGTTCGCGCTCGACCGGGCTGAGCCTGAGCGTCGTCGCGACGGCGTCGAGCACCTGCCCACTCACGTTGATCGGCCGCCCCTGCTCGAGCCACGTGTACCAAGTCACGCCGACCCCCGCCAGCTGCGCCAACTCCTCTCGCCGCAACCCAGGCGTACGCCGCCGCCCACCCCCAGGCAACCCAACATCCGCAGGCGCAACCCGCGCCCGCCGCGCCTTCAAAAACTCCCCCAACTCAGCCCGCTGCGCACTCACCCACCCAGTCTCCCCCGCCCCACCGACAGTTTCGCGGCGCGAGAGCTGCCTGTGGACAACTCCGTCCCCGCTGGGGCCAACGTCGATAGACTCGAAGCGGAAAGGGCAGGGGCGAGATGCGGCGTCAGCCAGCCAGGGCTTGGACGACTCGGCTGGGGCTGGGTTTGGCTAGTTGGGCGGCCATCCAGGTGCTGGTTTGGACTAGTTTCTGGAGGTTTACGCCGGTTTGGATGCCTAGGCCGTCCAGTTGCCAGAGCAGGTCTTCGGTGGCGAGGTTGCCGGTTGCGCTCTCGGCGTACGGACACCCGCCGAGGCCGCCGGCGGAGCTGTCGACCGTGGTGACGCCCTCGCGGAAGGCAGTGAGGGTGTTGGCGAGCGCCTGGCCGTAGGTGTCGTGGAAGTGGACCGCCAGCTTGTCGGTCCCGACCCCGGCGGCGCCGAACGCGCTGATCAGCGCGGTGACCTGGCCGGGAGTGGCGACGCCGATCGTGTCGCCGAGGGAGAGCTCGTGACAGCCGAGGTCGACCAGTCGGGCGCCGACCTTCACGACTTGGTCGATCGGTACGTCGCCCTCCCACGGGTCGCCGTAACACATCGACACGTAGCCGCGGACGCTCAGCCCCTCGGCCAGCGCGCGCTGGATCGTCGGTGTGAACATCGCGAACTGGTCGTCGAGCGTGGAGTTGAGGTTCTTCGCCGCGAACGTCTCGGTCGCGCTCGCGAAGATCGCGATCTCCCGTACGCCGGCCGCCAGCGCACGGTCGAGGCCGCGCTCGTTCGGCACCAGCACCGGGGCGCGGACGCCTTCCGGCAGGTCGAGCTGCTCGAGCAGTTCGGCGGCGTCGGCCAGCTGCGGGACCCACTTCGGGTGCACGAAACTCGTGGTCTCCACAGTCGTCAACCCGGCCTCGACCAGCCGGTTGATGAACTCGGCCTTGACCGCGACGTCGACGATCGCCGACTCGTTCTGCAACCCGTCCCGCGGTCCGACCTCGTAGATCGTGACCCGGTCCGGCAACCCCTCGGCCTTCACCAACTGCGGTTTCCGCATCGTGCTGCCTCCGTGGCGTCTGAGCGTGACACGGGATCTCCGCGACAATGCTCGTGATGACAACTCTTGCTGACATTCTGCGTGGCGTCGAAAACGGCGTCTTCCCGGCCCCGGACCTCGGCGTCAGCGTCGTACCCGCGCCGTCGGAGCGCGAGTCCGCCGTGGTCGCGTTCACCGGCCACATCGTCATCGCCGCCGACGTCAGCCCGTCGTGGGTCGCCGAGCGGATCCCGGCAGGCGATCTGGCCGCGCCGACCAACCCGCCGTTCCTCACCGCACTGGCCGAGCTGACCGGCCGTCACGTCGGCTCCAACGACGCGATGCTCGTGGCGCCCGCCATCACGGACCCTGCCGAACGCGCCGCCGCGATCAAGGACCTCACCGTCCTCACCGACCACAGCCATCCCCGGGTCCAGCGAGCGCTGGAGTGGCGGACCGACGTCCACGTGTACGGAGATGCACGCGGCAGCGTGGTCGTCATCGGCCACGGCCTGGCCGACCGCATCGAATGCGCCATCGAGCTCCCCGACACCCACCACAACCAGGGACACGGCCGCCACCTGGCCCGTGCAGCCCGAGCCCTCATCCCGCCGGACGCCTCGATCTGGGCGCAGATAACCCCGGGCAACGCCGCCTCGCTCCGCGCCTTCCTGGCCGCCGGCTACAAGCCGGTGGGGTCCGAGGCCCTGCTGGTCAAGTGACCGAGAGGTGAACAGGTAGCGGATTGTTGCTGACGGCACCGAATTCACAGCTGTGGAAAAAGCTGTGGATCGTCGGGGGTCAGAGCCATCCGCGGTGGTACTGGCGAGTCCCGCCTTCGTAGAACGTCGTGCGGTAGTTGCCGTGCAGAAGCTCTGATTCGTAGCCGTCGAGCTCCGGCATCCCGAGCTCTCGCGCCACCGCGAGCTCGGCGTGCGCGTCGTACGGGACGCGGACGAACTGGATCGAGAACGGCGCGGGCTCGGCCGAGTCGACGACGCCTTCCAGGATCACGTAGATCGGCGTCGGGTCGCCGAGGCTGTTGCCGACCGAGCCGGTGTTGAACAAGGTCCGGCCACGGTCCTCCTCGAGGAACGCGTCGTGGATGTCGGCGTAACCGACGACCGACGGCGGCGGACCGTCCCCGGTGGCTGGGGTGTTCTCGAAGAAGCTGAGGTACTCCGGTTCGTCGTGGTCGAAGAGGATCCGGTGGTGAACGCTCTTGGACGACGCATGGAACAGGCGCACCTGCCGCCCACTCATCACGAAGTCGTGGGAGAACGGGAGCGCTCGCAGCCAGGCCCACTGATCCTCGCGCAACTCGTTCTTCCACCATCTCAGCGCTTCACGGTCGTCGATGCGGTCGGGGTCGGGCAGGAGGTCGTCCCAGTTCCCGAGGATGTTCACCTCGCAGACCTCGCGGCACCTGTCCACCACCGCCTGCCCCCGCGGCCCCTTGCCGACGTAGTCGCCGAGGTTGAAGATCCTCGTGATCCCACGGGCCGAGATGTCAGCCAGGACCGCCTCCAACGCCGTCAGGTTCCCGTGTACGTCGGAGATCAGCGCAATCCGGTCCACCACCGCATGCTTTCATCCGCGAGGGCGACCACGGCTGGCTGGGTGTGAACGCGCCGGGGCGGAAGTGCGATGACGAGGCACGCGGGTCGGCACGACCGCGGCGGGGTTGGGCGTTCGACGCGCCGACGGGCGTGGGGTTAGCGGGCGCCGGTTGGGCCTACGGGTTCCGGGGTGCGTTGGGGGGTGGGGTGGTTGGAGCGGGTGTTTGAGCGGCCGGACATGGGGCCGTGGGCGGAGGGTGGGGTGATTGCGCCGCCGCCGGACTCGCCGGCTGAGTGGGCGGCGGCGCCGGCCACGGAGCCGCCGGCCTTTCGGGCGGCTGCGAGGCCGATGCCTGCCGGTCCGGCGATGGCGCCGGCGGCCTTCGCGCCGACCGTCTGCGCACCGGTCGCGCCGGCTGCACCCGACGCACCCGACGCACGTGCCCCGCCGCCGGCCGAGCTGCCGCGGCCGAATCCGGCGCCGGAGCTGCCGATGTTGATCGCGCCGGTCGCCATCCCACCGGGATCGGCGACCGAGCTGCCCATCCCGGCGCTCCCACCGGCCACGGCCGCGGTGACCGGGACCATGAAGCGCATCAGCGCCGGCAGCGCGAAGATGGCGAGCAGAAGCATCATCATCCCGCCCATCGCCTGCACCACGCCGGCACTCGCATCCGACGGCTGGTCCTGGGACATCTTCATCGCCGCCGCGTAGACCAACGCGGCCGCGGGTTTGTACGCGATGAACGCCAGCGACCAGCCGCAGAACTTCTTGAACCAGTTCCGCCCGATCTCGGTGTTGGTCGCGGCGGCCGCCAACGGGAACGCTCCCGCAAGCAGCACCAGCATTGCCGAGCGGACCAGCATCAGCACGATCTGCACCGCAGAGGCGACGATCACCGCCAGACCGGTCATGATCGCGACGAACCCGGGCATCGCGGAGGCGAACAGCTGATGGGGCGAGGTGCCGCCGAAGGCCGCTTGCAGCTTCAAGTCGCCCGCCACATGATCGACGACGGCCACCGAGAACCCATCGGACCAGGACGTCAGCACGCCCAGCGTCGCAGTCCCGGCGGCTCCCACGACCACGAACGTCACGACGGCTTTCAGCAGCTCCTGCAACGGTCGCGCCCGCTGCTCCCAAGCGATCCGCATCCCAGCCACAAGCACGGCGACGACGAAGACTGCTGCGGTGACAGTGAGCAGGTTGCTCTGCAGAAACTCGACGGTGCCGCTGTTGGTCCAGGAGTCGCCGTGTTCCTTGCCCAGCAGATCCGGGTTGTCAGGCTTGAGCCAGAACGTCATCGCGTTCAGCGTGTTCAACGCGCCGTCGGTGATCGCCTTCTGGAGCTGATCCATCGCACTGGTCGCAACGGACTGGAAGCCGTCCTGGATGTAGCAACCGAGGTCCATTTTTCCGCACATCAGACACCACTCCAGGCAACGAAGTCGGACAGGTCACGGTGCTGGGCGAACGGCGCGCCGACCGGCTCGCCGGCCGCCGGTGGTTGCAGGAGCCAGTCGCCGGCGTGCCAGACGAGCGTCAGCGTGAGGCTCATGTACGCCGAGTTGACCGAGGTCGCGAGCATCAGGCTGACCCGATCCGGGCTCGCGTCGATGACGCGAAACCCGGCGAGCTGCGGCACGGTGTACCCGCTGGCCGACTGATCGGTCTGCAGCTCGTGGACCAGCGCGTCCGTGCCAGGACCAGGCACCATCAGCTTGCGCGCCGTGGCGACCACCTTGTCCTGGTCGGCCATCGCGGCGTACGCGCTGTAAGCGGCGTACACCGCCCCGGTCGGCGAGTGGGCGAAGCACCGGCGGAACCCGTCGGCGTCCGTCCTGGCCGGGCCGTACCCGGACGACCGCGGTACGACGATGCGGCTGCTCACCTCCCAGCCGTCGACCGCAGGCGGCTGCTGCGGAACCGACTCGTCGCCAGTACTGCGGTTGCAGCCCACGGTACGAGAGCTGACCGGCGTGGCGGCCCCGGTCGGCGTCGAACGAGCAGGCACGACGGCTTGCTGCTGAGCGTGAGCCGCCGTCGCCGGAGTAGCGCCGGAGGACGTGAGGCTCCCGATCAGCAACACCGCCCCGCAGACCACCACCGCGCCGATGACGATGCTCGCCGCGACGAACCCGCGCCCGAACGGTGTCTGTTCCTCGCTCATCTGACTCCCCGATCCGCCGGTGGACAACCTCACGGGAGAAGCCTGACAAAAATCGCCCGACCGCCGCGGAAGTTATCCACAGGCCCTTCGCGGGGGTCAGCTCCCGGGGCTCGTGTACCTGGGCAGCAGGCGGACGAAGCAGGCGTAGCCGAGCGCGAACACCGCGACTCCGGCCAGCGGCGACACCGCGATGAGCCAGCCGGGAAGGGGTACGTCGGCGGTGCGGCCGAGCAGGACCGTGGCCGGAAGGAACGCGATGAACGCCATCGGGAACGCCGTGCAGAAGCTGAAGAAGACGCCGCGGCCGAACATCGTCAGCGGGTAGCCGGAGAAGCGGGTGATCATGTCGTCGGCGAAGATCCGGAGTGAGAACGTCGAGGTGGCCACGAACGCCAGGCCGCAGAAGAAGGTCTGGATCCCGGTCTCGACCAGACTGCCGCCGACGACCGCCAGGATCAGGTAGACGAGCTTCGGCGCGGTCCAGTCAACCGGCGCACGCCAGCTGAAGATGATCAACGCGCCGACCCCGAGGAGCCCGTCCCCGAGCGCCATCAGCCGGAATTCACGCGTGACCAGCTGCAGGAACGGGCTGACCGGACGCAGCAGATACCGGTCGAAGTCCCCCTCGCGGACGATGAAGTCGGTCATCATCAGCGAGCCGAACGGTACGACGTACAGCGCGTGCGAGGCCAGCCGCATCGAGAACACGAACGCGATCTCCGGAAACCCCCAGCCCGCGATCAGCCCGAACTTCGACAGCAGCACACCCAGGAACAGCAGCTGCGTTCCCTGGAAGGCCACGCCGCCGATCAGCGTGGTCCAGAAGTTCACCCGGTACTGGAGCTGGGCCCGCAATGCGGCACGCTCGAGGATCACGTATTGCCGGAACCAGGACGGGGCATGGTCAGCCACCCTGGACCACCACCTTGTGCCGGGCCCGCTCCCAGACAGCCCTCAGGAGCAGCGTGAGGACCGCGAACCACACCAGCTGCATCCCCACCAGAGCCAGCGCTTCGGCCCCACGGGTCTGGCCGAGGTACAGCGACACCGGTGTGTAGACCTGTGCCTGGAACGGCAACCACTCGATCGACGACCGCAGCCACCCCGGCATGAACCACAGCGGGATCAGCGACCCGGACAGGAACGAACTGCCGAACCGGTAGACGATCAGCGGCCCGCTGATCTCGAGCGTCCAGAACGCCACCATCGACACGATCAGGTTGCACAGCATCGCGATCACCGCTCCGAACACCGCGGCAACGACCGCGAGCACCAGCGCCGTCCCGCCCGGCGGCAGCACCAACGCCCCGACGACGCCGGCGGCCGCCAGACCGGCAGCAGCCAACGGCAGCCGGGCGAGGAGTACGCCGAGGTTCTGCCCCAGGGCCTGCCACATCAGGCCGAGGGGCCGGGTCAGGTCGGTGGCAATCTGCCCGGTGTGGATCCGCATCGGCAGCGTCGAGAACTGCCACGGCAGCAGCGCCGACTGCAGGCAGGCGGCGATCGCGGCGTACGCAACTGCGGTCCGGCCGTCCACGCCGTTGACCGGCGGACGTCCGGAGTACACGATCCGCCAGACCGCGATCGCGAGCACCACCTGGATGACCAGCGTCACCGCACCGGTGAGGAGATCACCGCGGTAGATCAGCACCGACCGCGTCCCGGCGCGGGTCATCCCGCGGAACGCGCGGACCTGCGGCGACGTACTCACGTCAGCAAACCGTCGTACAGCTGGGCGATCACGTCGGTCAGCCGCGGGTCCACGATCGACAGCTCGTCCACCTGGTACACCTGCGAGGCCCGGGCGATCAGCTCGGGCGTGGTGATCTCCCGCGGGTCGAAACGCAGTACGACGCTGCGGTCCGGGTACGGCAGGACTGCACCGACCGCGCTGGTCTCCACCTCGGTCGCGTACGGCATGTCGGTGACCCGGCGGATGCTGCGCTCGGCAAGTGTCAGGATCAGGAACCGGTGCGGCATGAAGCGTTCCTTCAGCCGGGACAGGTCACCGTCGTACAGCACCGTGCCGGAGTCGATCACGATGATGCGCTGACACAGCCGCTCGACGTCCTCCATGTCGTGGGTGGTCAGCACGACCGTGGTGCCGTCGGTGCGATTGGTCTCCGCGATGAACTCGGTCAGCCGGGCCTTCGCGACCACGTCCAGCCCGACGGTCGGCTCGTCCAGGAACAGGATCGACGGCTCGTGCAGCATCGCCGCGACCAGGTCGCCGCGCATCCGCTGCCCCAGCGACAGCGAGCGGACCGGGGTGTCGAGGAAGTCCTCCAGATCGAGCAACTCGGTGAACAGCCCGACGCGCTTGCGGTACGCCGACCGGTCGAGGTCGTACAGATCCGCGAGGACTTCGAACGAGTCGCGCAGTGGCAGGTCGTACCAGAGCTGGGTCCGCTGGCCGAACACGACGCCGATGTTGCGGGCGTTGCGGGCGCGGTCGCGGGACGGCTCGAGCTCGGCCACCCGGCAGACCCCGGACGTCGGGGTGAGGATCCCGGTCAGCATCTTGATCGTGGTCGACTTGCCGGCGCCGTTCGGGCCGAGGTACCCGACCAGCTCACCGGGCTCGATCTCGAAGTTCACCCCGTTCACGGCACGGGTAGTCTCGCGCTTGGTGCTGAACAGGGCGCGCAGCCGGGGCAACCGCCCCGGGAGCACGGCAGGACGGCTGAATTCCTTGACCAGATCGGCCGCTTCGATAGCCGGCATACACACCCTCCCCAGCGAGCGGAACGGTCATCCTCTCACCGATCCACGCCCGGCGCAGGTGAAAAACTCCGTGCTAGACCAGTTCGTCCGATACGCTCAGAGGTCTTGCGATTGCGGGTCGATCTGTAGCCGAAGAGTCACCCCGTGTAGCGAAGTGACCTAGTCAGCTAATAGAGTCCGCGCATGACCATCGCGCCTTCGCTTTGCTCGCCCCTAGCGCTCGCCGATGCAGAACCCACTCGCGCCGCCGAACCCTGGGAAAGCGACGTGCTGACGGCCTACGGGCTGCTGCGAGAAGCAGCAGCCGAGCTGGATCACCTGATGCGCCATTCTCTGAAGCGCAGTGGACTGCAAATGGCAATGTTCGAACTGTTGCTGCGGCTCGCCCGCAGCCACGGTGAGAAGCAGCGTCTGACCTCGCTTGCCCGGGAGTTGACCGTCACCACCGGCGGCATCACCCGGCTGGTGGACCGAGCCGAGAACCTCGGGCTGGTACGCCGGGAGCCCTGTCCCGACGACGCCCGCGGCTCGTTCGCCGTCCTGACCGAGGAGGGGAAGCGGCGGTTGCGCGAAGCACTGCCGGACCACCTCCTCGAGATCGACAGCCTCTGGATGTCCCAGCTTGCCGACGACCGTGACCTCGTCCTCGGCAAGCTCCGCCGGGTCCGGGACAACGCCCGCCGCTGGCCGAACGGCCGGCCGGGGCTCGGACCCATCACCCCTGACCGAATCTGAGATCGGCATTACCCGCGACTAACGAATGGGGCGCCCGGCTGGTGTCGGGCGCCCCGTCGCGCAATGGTTGAGAAGTGAAGCAACAAGCTGACCCGCAGGCGCCCAGCGGGACCAGATGGCGCGGAGCCGTCGGCGGCATCCTCGCGGCACTGGCAGGACTCGCGGTCGGCAGCGTGGCAGCCGGCATCCTCGGCACCCCGCAGACGCCCGTCGTGGCGATCGGGTCGGCGTTCATCGATCGCGTGCCGCCGTGGCTCAAGGACCTGGCAATCTCGTGGTTCGGCACGCACGACAAGACCGCGCTCCGGGTCGGCATCCTGATCGTCGTCGTGATCCTGGCCGCGGTCGGCGGGATTCTCGCCGTACGACGGTATTGGGCCGGCGCCCTGATCACGATCGCGCTGAGCGCTGTCGCGATCGCCGCCGCCTTCACGCGCGCGGACTCCGGGCAGACCGGGTTCCTGCCGTCAGCATTGGCCGGCGGTACGGCGCTCCTCGTCCTGCGCCTGTTCAGCCGTCGGCTCGAACCACTCATCGATCATCCCGACGACGGCGTCAGCCGCCGCGGGTTCCTGCAACTGTCTGGCGGCGTCGCGCTCGGCTCGGCAGCGTTCGCTCTGCTCGGCAAGGTCGTCGGCGGGAACCGCGCCGCGGTCGCGAGCGCCCGCAAGCAGCTCCAGCTTCCGGAGCCGCCGTCGCTGACTCCGCCCGCCGGCGTCCAGGCCGAGGGCGCCGTACCGTGGGCGACTCCGAACGAGGACTTCTACCGCATCGACACCGCGCTCTCCGTACCGCAGATCGTGCCCGCGGACTGGAAGCTGCGCATCCACGGGATGGTCGATCGCGAGATCAACCTGACCTTCGACGACCTGCTCAAGCGGCCGGTCGTGCACAAGTGGGTGACGCTGACCTGTGTCAGCAACGAGGTCGGCGGCGACCTGATCGGGAACGCTCTCTGGTCCGGCGTACTGCTGAAGGACCTGCTCGAGGAGGCCGGTCCGTCCAAGGATGCGGACGCGATCCAGTCGACGTCGAAGGACGGGTTCACCGCCGGTACGCCGCTTCCGACGCTGCTCGACGACCGGCAGGCGATGCTCGCGTTCTCGATGAACGGCCAGCCGTTGCCGGTCGAGCACGGGTTCCCGGTGCGCATCGTCGTACCCGGGCTGTACGGCTACGTGTCGGCGACGAAGTGGCTGGTCGACATCGAGGTGACGCGGTTCGACCAGTTCGAGGGGTACTGGACGCCGCGCGGGTGGTCGGAGCTCGGGCCGATCAAGCTGTCGTCGCGGATCGACGTACCGGGGGGCAAGAAGCTCGACCCGGGACCGGTGACCGTGGCCGGCGTGGCGTGGGACCAGCATGTCGGCGTGTCGAAGGTCGAGGTCCGCGTCGATGGTGGCCCATGGCAACAAGCGACACTGGCCACGGACGCGTCGATCGACACCTGGCGGCAGTGGCACTGGACCTGGGACGCACCGCGCGGCAACCACGTCCTGCAGGTACGGGCGACCGACGACAAGGGCAACGCACAGATCGAGGCCTCCGCACCCCCAGCGCCGAACGGCTCGACCGGTCTGCACACCGTCAACGTGAAGGTGGGCTAGCGCGCAGTCCCGCTATCGCTACCTCCAGACCGAGGCCGCGCCGCTCCGGTGGCAGGCGGCTCTCGGTCGCGAGGACGCCGGCCAGGATCGCGTGTACTTCGGCAGCCGTGACATCTGCTCGTACGACGCCCGCCCCCTGTGCGGCGGCCAGCAGGGAGTCGAACGCACCGGACAGCCGGGCGGCGGACGCGGCACCTTCCGTCCCGATTGTGCCGTCGAGCGCGGCGGACAGGACGAGATTGTCCCGGCCCGAGTCGACGAGCTCGGCAAGGTAGATGAAGAAGTCCTCGGCCTGATCGCCCAGCTCGGCCGCGCGCCCGGCCAACTGGTCGAGCCGGTCGGCGATCACGGCGCCGATCAGCGCCTCCTTGGTCGGGAAGTGCCGGTGGACGGTCCCGGCGCCGACACCGGCGCGCTCGGCGATCGTGTCGAGTGGGACGTCCACACCGTCCCGGCCGAACGCCTCCCGGGCCGCAGTCAGGATGCGGGCACGGTTGCGGACCGCGTCGGCACGTGGGCTCACAAACTCCTCCTAGATAAACGGGGCGCTCGCCCCGTATAGTTACCGGGGCGATGGACCCGGTTATCAGTCTAGGAGAGCGACATGACATTGGCAGTCACAGGTGGCCACGGCGAGTTCGGCTCGGCGGTCGTCGCGCGAGTGCGGGCGCTGACCGATCAGCCCGTGGTGGCGACGGTCCGCGAGCCCGGGCGGGGCGAACCTGTGCCGGGGGTCGAGTACCGCCCGGGCGACTTCGACGATCCGGCTCGGTTGACCGCTTCGCTGGCCGACGTCGAGACGGTGCTCGTCAATGCGACGTTCTTCGGCGCTGATCCAGCACAGCGGCTGCCCCGGGTGACGGCGGCGATCGATGCCGCGGTGGCGGCCGGAGTACGGCGGATCGTGCTGACCAGCTGGCCGCAGCCCGCGTCGATGCCGACAGTCCAGGACTACCGCGTCCTGGAGGAGACCGTGCGCGCCGCCGGGGCGAAGTGGACGATCGTCCGAATGAGCGTCGGCCTGGCCGATGCGCTCGCGCGCGACATCGTGTGGGGGCGGAAGACCGGGGAGTTGGTGGCGCCGGCGGCGGGCGCGGTGGTCACGCCGGCCGCGCTGAGCGACCTCGCTTCGGCTACGGCAGCCTTGCTGGTGAACCCGTCCGACGATCTCCTGGAGTTGACCGGCCCGGACCGGGTCGGATGGGACCAGCTCGCCAGGCTGGCCAGCGTACCGTTCCGCGCTGTCTCGGATGAGGAGTACGTCGCCTACCTGACCGGGACGTTCCAGTTGCCGGAACCTGCCGCCCGGCAGTTGACCGCGCTCTACGCGGACTTCCGCGGCACGTGGGCCAGCACGCCGACGAGCACGCTCACCGACCTGCTCGACGACCAGGTGACGTCGGGCCTGGACGCCGTACGGCGACGCGTCGACCGGTTCCCCGCTTAGTCGTTCCTGGTCACCGCTTCCAGAACCATCGGCAGGAAAGTGTGCTCGAGCTCACCGGGCGGCAGTTTGCCGGGCTCGAGCAGGCTTTGGGAGCGAGCCCCCTCGTGTACGGCGATGACCAGGCGGACGAACTGCTCCGCCGGCACGCTGAGGGTGAGACCGCTGGTCTCGGTGATCTGCTCGACCAGCTTCGTCAGCCGGTCGCGGAACATCGCCCGCTGCTGGTTCAGCGCCCGCGCCGCCTCCGGGTCGCGGAGTGCGTGCAGCGTGAACTCGGTCGAGATCAGATGCCACTGCCGGTCGTCCGGCGCGGTGTCGTCGAGCAGGCCCAGTACGGCGTCGAGCAGCGTGCCGGGCTGATTCGCCAGCTCGGGGAGCAGCGCCTCGATCTGCTCGAGCAGCCGGTCGGTCGTGGCCTGGAAGAGCGCGAGGACCAGCTCGTCCTTGGACGCGAAGTTCGAGTAGAACGCGCCGCGGGTGAAGCCGGCCCGCTCGCAGATGTCCTCCACCGACGCGCCGTGGAGCCCGCGCTCGGCGAACACCTCCAGCGCACCTTCGAGCAGGCGGGCCCGGGTGTTGGAGCGGCGGCGCTTGGGCGTTTCCATACGAGTAGGATACAGTTCTGTATTGAATACACAACCGTATTGAATCGGGGGACGCAGGATGGAGCTCGAGGCCACCAGGATCAGCGTGCAGGGTCCGCACGCGACGATGCTGCACGCCACGTCGGTGTCGGTCGCAGATCATCAGGTGGTGCTGCTGACCGGATACCCGGGCGCTGGGCACGTTGCGGTCGCGCTGGGTCTGTCCGGGCGGCTGAAGCCGGACACCGGGACGGTGCGGCTCGACGGCAACGCTGACCCGGCTCTACTGCGGCGACGGGTCGCCGTGGTCGACGCGCCGGGCATTACCGAGCCGGACGACGCCCTGCCAGTGCAGACGGTTGTCGGCGAGGAGCTGGCCATCGCTGGTCGCAAGGCGGGTCGGAAGGCCGTGCTGGAGTGGCTGGACGAGCATGACGCCGCGGAGCATGCCGGCAAACGGTTCGAGCACCTGCCGGTCGCAGTACGGACCAGACTGCTCGCGGAGCTCACGGTGGCGCGTCTCGACGTACAGGTGGTCATTCTGACCATGCCGGATCGACATGGTGGTGATCCGCATGGGTGGTTCGCGCTGGGGCGGGACCTGGCGGCGCAGGGGTACGGCGTGATCATCACCTGCGCTGACGCCTCCGCACGGCTGCTGGATGTGAAGGCGGCGCAGATGGGCGAGACGGACCAGCCTGATCCGGTGCAGGTCGCTGCTGTGGCTCCGGTAGCTCCGGTTGATGCAGTCGATTCAGTTGAGGAGGAGAGCGAGTGACGGCGCTGCGGATGGCTCTGAGCGAGTTGCGGCGTCTGACGGCCGGGCGGCTGCCGAAGCTGGCCGTGGTCGCGTTGCTGCTGGTCCCGGTGCTGTACGGCGGGCTGTACCTGTACGCGAACCACGATCCGTACGGCCGGCTCGACAAGATCCCGACCGCTGTCGTCGTCGAGGACGCCGGTACGACGCTGGCGACCGGCGAGAAGCTGAACGTCGGACCGGAGGTCGCCGCGGAGCTGGTGAAGTCGAAGAGCTTCGACTGGCACGAGGTCGACCGTGCGGACGCGACGTCGGGGGTGTCGGACGGCAAGTACGAGTTCGCGCTGGTGCTGCCGAAGTCGTTCTCGTCCGATCTCGCGTCGAGTGCGGAGTTCACGCCGCGTCAGGCGCAGCTGGAGCTGCTGACGAACGACGCCAACAACTACATCGCGCACACGATCGCCAACCAGGTCGTCGCGCAGGTGACGAAGACCGTGGCCTCCGAGGTCAGCGAGACGGCGGCGTCGCAGCTGCTGGCGGGGTACAACACGATCCACAAGCAGGTGAGCTCGGCGGCTGCTGGTGCCGCGCAGCTGTCGCAGGGGTTGGCGTCGGCGGCGACCGGGGTCGGGAAGTTGCAGACCGGGGCGGCCCAGCTCAACACTGCGCAGAAGCAGCTGTCCGCCGGTGCGACGCAGTTGGCGACGGGTACTGCGCAGGCGTCGCAGGGCGCAAGCTCGCTGGCCGCCGGCGCTTCGAAGCTGGACAACGGCCTGGGTACGTTGAAGCGGAAGACGTCGACGCTGCCGAAGCAGACGAAGTCGTTGGCCGCCGGTGCGGATCAGGTTGCCGATGGCAACGAGAAGATCGCCGGTGCCGGGAAGCAGGTCGCGGCCGCGTCGAGCACGCTGGTGAAGGACCTGTCGACGTTCGACAGCCGGCTCGCGGCGCGGTTGAAGGCGCAGGGCTTCAGCCAGCATCAGATCCGCGAGGTTCTGCTGGAGACGGCGAAGCTGCGCGCTCCCGTCGTACGGGCGAACACCAAGATTCAGTCGACATCGAAGCAGCTCAACCAGCTGGCCGTCGGGGCACGGAAGGTCTCGAACGGCGCTGCCGCGCTGGCGGATGCGACGCCGGCGCTGACGAGCGGGATCACTGCGGCGGCTGATGGGGCGGATCAGCTCAACAGTGGTGCTGGTCAGCTGAAGACTGGGCTGGGCAGCTTGCAGACCGGTGCTGCGCAGCTCGCGGCTGGCGAGAGGCAAGCCGTTGTGGGGCAGGGGCAGTTGCTGACCGGCGTGAACAGTCTTGCCACCGGCGTGGGTCAGCTGAAGACCGGTGCGACGCAGCTGAACACCGGGCTGGCTCAGGGCGTCAAGCAGATCCCGAACCCGTCTGCCGACCAGCGCAAGGCAGTTGCTCAAACGCTGGGAGCTCCTGTCACCTTGCAGAACGTCTCGCAGGCGACGGCCGACAGCTATGGCGCCGGTCTGGCTCCGTTCTTCCTCAGTCTGGCGTGCTGGATCGGTGCGTACGTGCTGTTCCTGCTCGTCCGGCCGTTGTCGCCGCGTGCCCTTGCGGCACTGCAATCGCCGTTCCGGGTTGCGCTTGGTGGTTGGTTGCCTCCGGCCCTGTTTGGGGCGATCCAGGCCACGCTCGTGTTCGTTGCCGTCGTACTCGGGCTCGGGATCCACGCCGCCCATCCTTGGCTGACGGTCGGGTTCCTGATCCTGACGTCGTTCACCTTCGTCGCGATCCTGCATGCGTTGTCGGCGTGGTTCGGTGCTGTGGGCAAGTTCCTTGGTCTGGTGCTGATGGTCGTCCAGCTGGTGAGTGCCGGCGGTACGTTCCCGTGGCAGACCATCCCGGCGCCGCTGTACTTCTTCCACCACGCCCTCCCGATGAGCTACGCCATCGACGGCGTACGACACCTCATGTACGGCGGACCTGGTGCCTCCCTCGGCCGCGACCTGCTCGCGCTCGGCGCGTGGTTCGCGGTCGCCCTGGCCGCGTCGACCCTGGCTGCCCGCAAGCAACGCGTCTGGCCCGCCAAGAAACTCCAACCGGAACTGGCGCTCTAGATGGAAGACCTGGTTCGCACTGCCGGGGAACGCGAGGTCCTGGAGGCCTTCCTGGACTCACACCGGCAGGTCACGGTGGACAAGCTGCGCGGTTTGTCGGAGGCGGACGCCCGACGCCGGCTGGTGCCGTCGGAGACCACGCCGATCGGTCTGGTCAAACACCTGACCGGCGTCGAACGCAACTGGTTCCAGCACATCGTCGCCGGCCACCCGCGGGACGAGATCCCCGGCGAGTCCCGCGGCGGACCGGACAGCTGGCAAGTGTCGGACGGTGAGACGGTCGCCGCAGTAATCGCCGCCTTCGAACAAGCCTGCGCCGAGTCCCGCCGAATCACCGCTGACCTCCCACCCGACCACCAGGTCCCCCACCCCGCCGGCGGCCAGGTCACCCTCCGCTGGATCTACCTCCACCTCCTCCGAGAACACGCCCGCCACAACGGCCACGCCGACATCCTCCGAGAACAACTAGACGGCACCACCGGCGCCTAGCTCCCACCACCCGCGGTACGCCGAGCTCGCCGTACACGAGCCCGCCGTCCCCCGTCCCCCGTCCCCCGTCCGCCGGTCCGTCGCTCGTCCGCCGGTCCGTCGCCCGTCCGCCGGTCCGTCCCCCGTCCGCCCGCTGACCGCTGCCCGCTCCGCCGAGTCGTGACAATCGGCTGCGTTTGAGCAGCCAATCCTCACGACTGGGCGATCCCGCCAGGAACCACTTGCCACGACTCGGCGACCTCAGTCAGCCCAGCCGGGATGTGCCGACCCCTCAGCCGCGCGCGGGAGTGAGCGGCGCAGCCGCAGGTGGGAGCGAGCGGCGCAGCCGCAGGTGGGAGCGAGCAGCGCAGCCGCAGGTAGGAGCGAGCAGCGCAGCCGCAGGTAGGAGCGAGCAGCGCAGCCGCAGGGAGTGGTGCACGTGCGGAAGGGAGCTCGGGTAGGGAGTGGGTGGGCGGCGCGCGGGGCGGGCGGCGCAGCCCCTGGCTGGGGTGGGTGGTGCAGCCCCGGGCAGCGTGGGTGGTGCAGCCCCGGGCAGGGTGGGCGGCGCGCGGGGGCGGGCGGCGCAGCCCCTGGCTGGGGTGGGTGGTGCAGCCCCGGGCAGCGTGGGTGGTGCAGCCCCGGGCAGGGTGGGTGGTGCAGCCCCGGGCGGGGGTGGGTGAGGGGGGTACGGAGCCGGGGGCGGAGTGGGTGCGTGACGCGCGGGGCGGCCGTGGAGGAGTTGGTGGCGGATCGGGTGCGGCGGGGGTGATCTGCCGTGGCTACTGGTTTACGAAGGTGGCGGTTTCGGTGAGGAGTTGGTTGGTGGTGGGTTGGTCGAAGAAGGTTATGAGGGCTTCGTAAGTGCCGGCTTGGGCGGCTGAGGGGTCTACTACGTAGCCGTAGTAGCCGTCGGTGTAGCCGATTACCCGGGTTATCGGGTGGGTGCTGTCGGACTGGAGGCAGGCTCCGTGGACGGCGAAGAGTTCTACGGGGAGGTTGATCCAGCAGACGTCGCCCATGGTCACGGCGCTGACGGGGAGGTCGAGGGCCGAGGGGAGGTTGGCCGCAGCCATCAGGGCCTGGCCGCGGGCGCCATCCAGGCGCGTTTGGGAGATGCGCCCGGACGGGTCGTCAACCGCGGCCCGGGTAATCGCGCCGGAGGCAGCTGCGGCAGGTCCCGAGGCGAGCGCGCCAGGTCCCGAGGCGAGCGCGCCGGGCCCCGAGGCGGTTCCGTTGGGCCCGGAGGCCGTCGCGCCGGGCCCGGAGGCCGTCGTGCTGGATCCGGCTGCGGTTGCGCTGGGTGCGGAGGTGGTCGCGCCAGGCTCGGAGGCCGTCGCGCCAGGCCCGGAGGCCGTCGTGATGGATCCGGCTGCGGTTGCGCTGGGTGCGGAGGTGGTCGCGAGCTGTTCGGTGGCGGTTGCGAGCTGTTCCGCCTCGGTGAGGAGTTTTTCGGCGGCGGTTACCAGGGCTTCAGATTCGTTGGCGGGTGGGATGTTGCGGACGGGGAGGGTTAGCGTCGTACGGCGGATTGCGGGGACCGACTGGGGGAGTTCGAGGCCGGGGCCGGCGAGGGACTCGCGGACGCGGGTTGCCAGCAGGGTGCCTAGGCGGGTGACTTCGGCGGCGCCGCGGCCCTGGCGGGTGAAGCGGGGGCTGACGTCGCCGGCGGCGCCTTGGAGGAAGCCGACGACCGCGGGGGCGAGGGCGGCGCGCGCGGCGCCCGGCCAGTCGGCGGAGTAGCGCATGTTCTCGGGGCCGTACGTCGTCGGGTGGCACGCGAAGTCGAGCAGGACCGCCTCGAGCGAACCGGTCAGCGAGTGCAGCGCAAGGATTCCGGCCGTGTTGTCGTGCGGCCCGTTGCGGCGGTGCCGGTTCGTGCCGACGCCGACCACCTCGACCGAACGCCACGACGCGGTCACCGGCTGAAGCGTGAGCTGCGCGCCCCGCAAGGCAGCGACCAGCGAGTCGACCAGCGAGCGCTCCTGCTCAGCTGGGATGACGGGGTGAATCTCGCCAGTCCATCCCGACGGCCCCGAGTGCGTGTGCGACGCCGAGACGACCACGTGCGACGGCGGGATACCGGCGGCGGCCCCGGCCGCCTCCGCGAGCTCGCGGGCGAGCGTGGAGCTGACCGCGATCGCGTCGAGCGTGAGCCAGAGCACACCGGGGTCGTCCACGCTCGACAGCCAGATCATCGTGGCGCACAACGGGTCCGCAGTACTGGTCGCGACACCGGCGCGGGCGGCGTACCCGTCGAGCCGGTGGCCGGGCGGCGGAGTGACGTCCAGCGACGTCGCGGCCAGGAGGAGTTCGGTCACGAGGAGGCTCCAACTGTCATACCGGCAGTGATGTGACGTTGGAAGCCAAGATAAACGGTCAACACCGGAATTATCGAGGTCGTCTCGGCAAGGGGCCGCACACGGCGGTGGAGCAGGCGCATGTGACCAGTCTCTATCGGACCGGAAGGGCGCCGGCCAGGCGGGCGGTGATCTCCATCGGATTGGTGATCGCGGTACCGACCACGACGGCGTACGCGCCCGCCTCGCAGACGGCACGGACATCGTCCGGCGTCGAGATCCGTCCTTCGGCGATGATCGGGCAGGTCAGCTCGGCCGCAAGCCGGCGGACCAGGTCGACGTCCGGCCCATCCGGCGTACGGCTGTCGGTGTACCCAGACAACGTCGTCGCGACGAAGTCCGCGCCCGCGTCCCGGGCCGCGAGACCGGCATCAAGGCTGTCGACGTCGGCCATCACCGGTACGCCGAGTTCGTCGTGGATCCGCACGATCAGCCGCACCAAACTGCCCGGACGCCGGCGCAACGTCGCATCGAGCGCGACCACGTCCGCGCCGGCCGCGACGACACCAGCGGCGGCCTCGTACGTCGGCGTGATGAAGACGCCGGCCGGATCCCCCAGCTTGTGCAGCCCGACGATCGGCAGGTCGGTCACCGCCCGGATAGCGGCGATGTCCTCCGGCCCGTTGGCCCGGATCGCGCCGGCGCCGCCTGCCTCCGCGGCCTGCGCCATCAACGCCATCGCTGCGGGTCCGTGGATGGGGTTCTCGGGACCTGCCTGGCAGGACACCACGAGGCTGCCGCGGGCAAGGACTCTCATCGGCGATGCGTCACAATCAGGTCGGCGTACGTCCCGGCTGGTCCGCGTGCGAGACGTTCTGCGCCGTCGAGCGAGTTGCCCGCCGCAGGCGTGAGCCGCGCGCGCGGCGGGAGAGCGTCGCGGACCGGCGCCAGCAGCTGCTCGCCCGCGCCGTTGAACAGACCGCCCACACAAGCGACCGGCACAGGTCCCTCACCGGCCAGTTGCGCGACCGCGGCACCGATCGTCTCAGCGATGTCGCGGGCTGCGAGTACGACGACATCGTGCGCGACCGGATCGCCCTCGGCCGCACACCGCAGTACTTCGGGAGCGAACCGCGCCACATCGTCGACCAGCGTCGAGGACCGGTAGAGCGTCACCGGATCGAGGGCGGTCTCCGCGAGCTTGGTGACCGGCCCGCGACCGTCGCGTGACCGCTGTACGGCGACCAGCCCGGCGCGGCCGATCGCGAACGCACTGCCGGCGTCCCCGAACAGGTACCCGTGCCCGTCCAGCTTCCGCCACGTACCGTCACGATCGACCGCCAGGCAGACGAGTCCGGTGCCCGCAGCAACAACCACGCCGTACCCCTCGGGCAGCGCGCCGGCGTGCGCCGTGACCATGTCCTGGGTCAGTCGCACCTCGTCCGCGTTCAGTAACTCGCCGACGTCAGCCGCGAACTTGCTCGCAGCACCGGATGCCTGCGGGTACCCGGTGAGACCGAGGGCAACGACCTTGACCCGCCCAGTCACCTCGGCCTCCGCCGCGGCGGAGCCGATGGCGTCGAGCATGTTCCGGAGCGCATCCGGTCCGTGCGTGTACCCGGGCCCTTCGCCGGTCCGGCCGGACGGGAGAACGCGGAGTCGAAGGGCGGACTGCCCGCCATCGATGGCAATGCGGCTCATGCAGTGATCCAGTGCGACTAGTCGGTCCCAACGGTTGACCGCAGCGTACTCATCAGGCTCCCCGACGCCATAGGGTCGTTGCCCATGGCTGACTTCAACGGGCTCGACGTTCATCTCGGCAACGTGGCGCGGCTGTCGTCCGCGCGGTCCTATTCGATCAGCGCGGAGAACCCGGACGGCGCGAAGGCCGGCGGCGCGCGGGCGACCGAGGGGATCCTCTCCAAACACGCACGCGACCTCGGTCCGGGCTGGAAGATCCAGCCGTGCATCAACCTCGCGCCCGGGTCGACCACGACCCTCGCGGAGATCGAGGGCTCCGGCGCGATCACGCACCTATGGATCACGGTCGACTCGAAGACTTGGCGGTCGCTGGTACTGCGCGCGTACTGGGACGACGAGGAGACGCCGTCGGTCGAAGTACCGCTGGGCGACTTCTTCTGCAACGGGTGGGGACGGCACTGCCAGGTCAGTTCGGTGCCGATCGCGGTGAACCCCAAGGGCGGGTTCAACAGCTACTGGCAGATGCCGTTCCGGGCCGGTGCGCGGATCACGATCGAGAACCTGCTCGAGACCGAGATCGAGAACTTCTTCTACCAGGTCGACTTCCTTCGCACCGAGGTGCCGGACGACATGGCCTACTTCCACGCGCAGTTCCGCCGCAGCAACCCGGTTCCGTACGGCGAAGTACACACGCTGCTCGACGGTGTCCATGGGCAGGGCCAGTACGTCGGCACGTACCTCGCCTGGGGCTGCAACAACAGCGGGTGGTGGGGTGAGGGCGAGTTCAAGTTCTACCTCGACGGCGACGACGAGTACCCGACGATCTGCGGGACCGGCACGGAGGACTACTTCGGCGGCGCCTGGGCGTTCGAGCATCCGCAAGGGCAGTACGCGACGTTCACCACGCCGTACCTGGGGATGCCGCAGGTGATCGAGCCGAGCGGGTTCTCCGACAACCAGCAGCGCTTCGGTCTTTACCGCTGGCACATCCAGGACACGATCCGCTTCACCGAGGACCTCCGCGTCACTGTCCAGGCGCTCGGCTGGCGTCGCGACGGCCGCTTCCTCCAACTCCAGGACGACCTGGCGTCGACGTCGTACTGGTACCAGACCGAACCCCACGCGCCCTTCCCAACGCTGCCTGGCCGGGACTATCTCGAGGTGATCTAGTCGTCGATGTTCGACATGACGTGCTTGATGCGGGTGTAGTCCTCGAGGCCGTACATGGACAGGTCCTTGCCGTAACCGGAGTGTTTGAAGCCGCCGTGCGGCATCTCGGCGACGATCGGGATGTGAGTGTTGATCCACACGCAGCCGAAGTCGAGGCGGCGGCTCATCCGCATCGCGCGGCTGTGGTCGCGGGTGAACACGGACGAGGCGAGCCCGTACTCGACGCCGTTCGCCCAGCGCAGCGCTTCGTCCTCGTCGGTGAAGCGCTGCACGGTGATGACGGGTCCGAAGATCTCCTGCTGGATCGCGTCGTCGTTCTGCAGCAGACCTGACACGACGGTCGGCGCGTAGAAGTACCCGCGCTCACCGACGATCGAGCCGCCGGTGCGGACGGCCGCGTGGTCGGGCAAGTTGCGGACGAACCCGTCGACCCGGTGCAGCTGCGCCTCGTTGTTCAACGCGCCGTACGTCGCCTGCGGGTCGTCCGGCGCACCCGTGTGGGTGTGGTTGGCCTGCTCGGTCAGCGCGTCGACGAAGTCGTCATGGATCCGCGGACCGGCGAGCACCCGCGTCGCCGCCGTACAGTCCTGACCTGCGTTGAAGTACCCGGCGGCCGCGATCGCCTGTGCCGCCTTCTCCAGATCCGCGTCGTCGAAGACCACGACGGGCGCCTTGCCGCCGAGCTCCAGGTGCGTCCGCTTCAGCTTCCGCGCCGCCGACGACGCGACCTCCATCCCGGCCCGCACCGAGCCGGTGATCGCGACCAGCTGCGGTACGTCGTGGTCCACCAGCGCACGCCCGGTGTCGCGATCGCCGCAGACCACGTTCAGCACGCCCGGCGGGAGAAACTCCTGCGCCACTTCGGCGAGCAGCACCGTCGACATCGGCGTCGTGTCGCTCGGCTTGAGCACGATCGTGTTCCCGGCCGCGAGCGCCGGCGCGATCTTCCAGACCGCCATCATCAGCGGGTAGTTCCAGGGCGTCACCTGTCCGACCACGCCGATCGGCTCCCGACGTACCCAGGAGGTGTGGCCGGCCATGTACTCACCCGCCGACCGCCCTTCCAGCAGGCGTGCCGCGCCCGCGAAGAACCGCAGCTGGTCGACGCACGGCGGGATCTCGTCGGTGACCGTGATCGCGAGCGGTTTCCCCGTGTTGCGGCTCTCCACCGCAACGAATTCGTCCGCCCGCCGCTCCATCGCGTCCGCGATCCGCAGCAGCGCCAGTTGCCGTTCGGCCGGTGTCGTGTCCCGCCAGCTCTCGAACGCCCGCGCCGCCGCCGTCATCGCCTGGTCGACGTCCTCGCCGGCCGACAGCGGCGCCCGCGCGTACGCCGTCCCGGTGGCCGGCGCGATCACGTCGTACATCGCGCCGCTGAGTGCCGCGGCCGGCTTGCCGTCGACGATGTTCGTGATGGTGTCCATGACGGTTCCTATCTGTTGGAGTCGAACACGCACTGGCCCTCGATGTACGTCGCCCGCACTCGGGCCGCTGCGATCTCGTCCGGCGGGCCGGTGAACGGGTCGCGGTCGAGGATCACGAGGTCAGCGAGCGCGCCCGGCTCGATCCGGCCGGTGTCGTCGGCGTGGTTCACCCACGCGCTTGTGCTGGTGTACGCCGTGAGCGCGGTCGCGAGGTCGAGCGCCTGCTCCGGAAAGAACGGCTCAGCCGTGGAGTCGTCGCGGCGGTTGACGGCGACGTGGATCGCGGCGAGCGGGTCCGGGCTCGACACCGGCCAGTCGGACCCGGCGGCGAGGCGTGCGCCGGACCTGGCCAGCGCGCCGAACGGGTACTGCCAGGCCGTCCGCTCCGGGCCGAGGTACGGCACGGTGAGGTCGACCATCTGCTGGTCGTACATCGCCCACAGCGCTTGTATGTTCGCGGTCACGTTGAGCTGCGCGAAGCGCGGGATGTCTTCGGGATGGACGACCTGCAGGTGAGCGAGGTGGTGCCTGCGATCGCTGTCGCCGTTGCGCTGCCGGGCGTGTTCGAAGGCGTCGAGGGCCTCGCGGACCGCGCGGTCGCCGATCGCGTGCACGTGGACCTGGAACCCGGCGGCGTCGAGCTGCGTGATGTTGTCGCGCAACTCGACCGGGTCCACGAACGAGAGGCCGGTGTTCGACGTACGGCAGCCGCAGCCGTCGAAGTACGGCTGGAGCATGCCGGCGGTGAAGTTTTCCGCGACGCCGTCCTGCATGATCTTGACGGTGCCGGTGCGGAAACGCGCGTGGTCCACTGCGTTCCGCCGTACGACGAGGTCCGGGATCTGCTCGGCGCCGCGGTCGCGCTGCCACCAGAGCGCGCCGTTGACCCGCGCCGTGAGTCGTCCGGCGCGGGCGACGTCGAGGTAGGCGTTCGTCGCGTCGGGCATGTTGGCGTAGTCGCCGAGGATCGCGTCCTGCCAGCCGGTGATGCCGAGCGAGTGCAGGTACGCCTGTGCGTCCTTGAGCGCCGCGACAAGCTCGGCCTGCGTGGTCGGCGGTACGTGCCGGCCGACGAGGTCCATCGCGCCCTCGTGCAGGGTGCCCGTCGGGGTGCCGTCCGGTCCGCGTTCGATCCGGCCGTCGGCGGGGTCCGGCGTACCGCGGTCGATGCCTGCCCGGGCGAGTGCTGCGCTGTTGGCCCAGGCGCCGTGGTGGTCGGCGTTCACCAGGAAGGCGGGCCGGTTGCCGGTGACCGCGTCGAGGTCGGTCGCGCGGGGTGCGGCGCCGGGGAAGTCGGGTTGGTGCCAGCCGCCACCGAGGATCCACGGCACATCCGGGTGCTGTTCGGCGTACCGCCGGATCGTCGCCTGGTACGCCGGGAGGCCGTGCGCGGGCGCGAGATCGCACCGGGTGCGCTCGAGGCCGCCCTGCACCGGATGAACGTGGGCGTCGACGAATCCGGGCAGCAGGAGGCCGCCTTCGAGATCGATCGTTTTCGCCCTGCCGGTCTGGTCGGCAGCCACGATCCGGCCGTCGCGGACGCCTACGCTCAGCCCCGGCCGGTACGACGTCCCGTCGAAGACCGCGCCGTTCACGAACAAGGTGTCCACGAAGCTCCCTACGGATTCCGCGCTGGATACGGTTCATGACCGCCGACATCGATAGACTAACGGTTCTTCTGGCACGAAATCACTTGCCTGGAGGCGGTTTTCCGGGCACGATGGCGGGACCGGCCAGCGTGGAGAAGAGGGAAGCCCTATGCCGTCCGACACACCCGACTTCGCGCACTTGCAGCAGTCGGCGCGCGACCACCTGTGGATGCACTTCACCCGGTTGTCGAGCTACCAGTCCGGCGAGGTGCCGGTGATCGTGCGCGGCGACGGGGTGTACATCTACGACGCCCGCGGCAAGCGGTACCTGGACGGTCTCGCGGGCCTGTTCGTCAACCAGCTCGGCCACGGCCGGACGGAGCTCGCCGAGGCGGCGGCCAAGCAGGCCTCGGAGCTGGCGTTCTTCCCGCTCTGGTCGTACGCGCATCCCAAGTCGATCGAGCTGGCCGAGCGGGTCGCGTCGTACGCGCCCGGCGATCTGAACCGGGTGTTCTTCACCAGCGGCGGCGGCGAAGCGGTCGAGTCGGCGTGGAAGCTGGCCAAGCAGTACTTCAAGCTCACCGGCAAACCGGGCAAGCACAAGGTGATCAGCCGCGCGATCGCGTACCACGGTACGACACAGGGGGCGCTGTCGATCACCGGACTGCCGGAGCTCAAGGAGCCGTTCGAGCCCCTCGTGCCGAGCACCTTCCGGGTGCCCAACACGAACATCTACCGCGCCCCGATCCACGGCGACGACCCGGAGGCCTTCGGCCGCTGGGCCGCCGACCAGATCGCGGTCGCGATCGAGAACGAAGGCGCGTCGACGGTCGCCGCGGTCTTCCTGGAACCGGTGCAGAACGCCGGTGGCTGCTTCCCGCCGCCACCGGGGTACTTCGAACGCGTCCGCGAGATCTGCGACGAATACGACGTACTGCTCGTCAGCGACGAGGTGATCTGCGCCTTCGGCCGGCTGGGCCACATGTTCGGAGCCGAGCGGTTCGGATACCAGCCGGACATCATCACCTGCGCGAAGGGCATCACGTCGGGCTACTCGCCGCTCGGCGCGATGATCGCGACGGACCGGCTGATCGAGCCGTTCCTGCACGGGGACACCACATTCGCCCATGGCTACACCTTCGGTGGCCATCCCGTATCGGCCGCGGTCGCGCTGGCCAACCTGGACATCTTCGAGCGCGAAGGCATCAACGAGCACGTCCGGAGCCGGGAGGGGGATTTCCGGGCGACACTCGAGAAACTGCTCGACCTGCCCATGGTCGGCGACGTCCGCGGCGCGGGCTACTTCTACGGAATCGAGCTCGTCAAGGACAAGACCACCAAGGAAACCTTCAACGACGAGGAGTCCGAGCGCCTGCTCCGCGGCTTCCTCTCCAAAGCCCTCTTCGAAGCCGGCCTCTACTGCCGAGCCGACGACCGGGGCGACCCCGTCATCCAACTCTCCCCACCCCTGATCTGCGACCAACCCCACTTCAACGAAATGGAATCAATCCTCAGATCAGTCCTGAAGGAAGCCGAGTCCCTCCTCTAGGAATCCGCCCCGGCGGCTTTGACTCGTCGAGTCGTGGAGATTGGCTGCGAATATCAGCCGAATCTCACGACTCGGGGGACGGGGCGGGAGCCAATCGCCACGACTCGGCGGTGGGTGAGCTGGAGAAGTCGCTTTCAGCAGAGGCGGCCGAGGAAGGCGGCTAGTTGGTCGGCTGGGGGTGCGGTTGGGGAAGGGGTGGTAGCGGGGGCGAAGATGGCTTGGCCTTCTGGGCCTCGGAACGCGTCGACGATGTCCAGGCGGGCTTGGGTGAGGAGTTCGGTGGCTAGGTCGGGGTCCAGGTCGGCGGGGTGGTAGGTGGCTTGGGCCAGGTCCCAGCCGTGGGTGAATTGGTCTCTGGTGACCATGTTGAGGATGTCGGCGCCGGAGAACTTGCCGAACGGTAGCTGGATGGTCCGGTCCAGGACGTCGGGGGACTCGAAGGCTGCCAGGGTGGCTTTGATGGTGTTGTCGTAGGTGGTTAGGAAGTCTTCGGGTGCATAATCCTCCTCGGCGTGCTCGTGGCCGCTGACGGCGGCCGCGCCCCACTGGGCCGAGTTGATGAAGTGGTTGATCAGGGCGCGTACGTCCCATGACGCACACGGTGTCGCCGCCTCCAACTGGCCAGGGCTGACCTCGCTCAGCACGCTTCGGGTGCTGGCGAAGGCACGGCTCAGCTGCCGGGTTGCCACGGATTCACGGTCCACGGTTCGGGTTCCTCTCTCACAGGCTTCGATCGACAAGCCTGTAGACCGGCAGAAGCCGCCAAAGGAATCGCAGCACTGGGCAACGTGTCTCACAGACCTGCCCGACCCGCATCTCGGGAGACCTGGCGAGCGGCGTCGCAGTGGCCCCAGAACACCGAGATAAATTCGCGCGATACGGAGTGCTGGTTGAATTCTTTTCGCCTTGAGAGGTCATTCTCAAGCTTGACAGTCTGAGATCGAGCCGTTGACACATTCTTATCGGTCGCGGTATCCTGTCAGGGCTGTTGCAAGTTTCTGTATGCAGGTCGCCATCCGAAGGTTGGCGACCTTTTTGTTGCCTAATAACTCGAGGGAGAGAAGCTTAGGACGCCTTCACCAGTTGAAGCTCCAAGCCGCTCGGACGCTCACACTGGAAAGGAGTCCATCAATGAAGGGAAGTAAGAAGGCCAAGAAGAAGGACCAAGTAAACACGGTCTCCATTAGCGTTTCCGACACGACCGTAAAAGTCATTGTCGGGTTCGTAGTGCTCGTGGTTCTGCTTTGTTTCGGCGCTGACCCGAATGTTATCGCCAATATCATGCACGCTCCGGTAGCAGTAACCGGCCGGCAATGACCCGAACCCCGCGGGGCCGGTCGCCTCGACGAGCGTGCTGGCCCCGGGGTAGTCAACGCGTGCGATAGCACGCAGAGGCGGGCGATGAGCCCGCAGAAGGACCGGCGATGAGCCGGGGGGGTGGAAGGGAGCGGGCGTAGCGGATGTGGCTGAGGAGCGGAGCGACGAAGGGCATCCGCGTAGCGCGCGGGGGTGAACCAGTTGTTAGAAGTCGAAGCCTAGGCCTAGGTGGTCGAGGGTTCGGAGCCAGAGGTTTCGGTGGCCGGTGTGTTTGTCGGCTTGGTGCATGGACCAGCGGGTGAGGTGGATGCCGGCTGAGCGGAGGGGTTCGGGTGGGAAGGGGAGGGGGCGGTCGCGGACCATTTGGAGGGCGGTGCGGGGGGTGGATTCGGCGTACAGGAGGTCGAGGATGACGTCGGCGCCGAAGCGGGTGGCGGCTACGCCCAGGCCGGTGTAGCCGAGGGCGTAGGCGGTGTGGCCGGCGTGAGCGGTGCCGTAGAAGGCGCAGAATCTGGTGCTGGTGTCGATGACGCCGCCCCAGCGGTGGGTGAAGTGCAGGCCCTCCAGCTGGGGGAACGTCTGGAAGAAGTGCTTGGCCAGCATCGTGTGGATCGAGTTGCGTTGCTCGTGCGAAGGGTCGATGCGGCTGCCGAAGTAGTACAGCGGCATGTACCCGCCCCACAGGATGCGGTTGTCCCGGGTCAGGCGGTAGTAATGGAAGAGGTTGGACGCGTCGCCGACACCCTGCCGGCGGTGCCAGCCGATCGACGCCATCTGGACAGCGGACAGCGGCTCGGTGACCAGGACCAGGTCGTAGACCGGGACGGTGTACAGACGCAACCGGCGCAGCAACGACGGAAAAGCGTTGGTAGCCAAGGCGATCCGGTCCGCGCGGACAGACCCGGTTGCCGTGTGCAACGACTTCGAGTGCAGCCGCGTGACAGCGCTGTGTTCGTGGATGCGTACGCCGAGGTCCAGGCAGGCCTGGCGCAGCCCCCAGGCCAACCGGGCCGGCTCGACCAGAGAAGTGCGGGACGGGTCGTACAAGGCGCCCAGGTAAGTAGGCGAATGGAGCTCCGCCCGGGCCGCCTCCTGGTCGAGCAGTTGTGTTCCGGGGCGCTCGGCGGCCTCAGCTGCGAGTTCTTCGACATGGTGCGGTTCGGTGGCGACGGTCAGTTCGCCGGTGAGTTGCCAGTCGCAGTCGATGCCGTACCGGGCGATGGTCTCGCCGAGCGCACGATGGTTCTCCAGCCCGAGGCGTTCCAACTCGTCGATCTCGGCCGGCCACCGGGCCACCCCGTTGGCGTACCCGTGGGTGAGGCTCGCGTCGCAGAACCCGCCGTTCCGCCCCGAAGCGGCGCCACCGCACACATCCCCTTCCAGCAGTACGACGTCCAGCGACGGGTACCGCTCCTTCGCCCGCAACGCCGTCCACAGCCCTGTATACCCGCCACCCACCACCGCCAGATCAGCCGTTTCCGGCCCCAGCAGCGCGGGCAGCGGTTCCGGAGCCGCCTTGTCCTCGAGCCAGAAGACTCGCGGTTCGGCCTCGGCGAGAGCTGCCAGTTTCATCGGGTACGCCGGCGGCGGGCCAGCTCACCTCCCAGGACGAGGACGAGCGCCAGCAGGAACATCGCCGTACCGACGACGTTGATCTGCGGCGGGATGTCGCGCTGCGCCGAGCCCCACACGAACATCGGGAACGTCACCGTCGTACCGGCGTTCAGGTTCGTGATGATGAAGTCGTCGAACGACAGCGAGAAGCTCAGCAGCGCCGCGGCCAGGATGCCGGGGAACACCAGCGGGAACGTGACCCGCCAGAACGTCTGCCACTCGTTCGCGTACAGGTCCATCGCCGCCTGTTCCAGCCGCGAGTCCATCCCGGTCAGTCGCGCCTTCACGGTCACGACCACGAACGACAGGCAGAACATCACGTGCGCGATCAGCACCGTCCAGAACCCGAGCTTGCCGCCGAAGCCGCCCGACACGAACAGCGCGAGCAGTGACGACCCGAGCACGATCTCCGGCGAGGCCATCGGCAGGAAGATGAACAGGTTCGCCGCGGAGCGTCCGCGGAACCGGTGCCGCACCATCGCGAACGCCATCAACGTCCCGAGCGCGGTCGCGATCACCGTCGCCAGCAACCCGATCCGCAGCGAGGTGCTGACCGCGTCGCAGAGCCCGTACGGACGGCACGGATGCTGCCAGTTCGCCCAGGTGAAGCCGTCGAACGTGTACGACAGTTTGCTCTTCGGCTCGTTGAACGACATCAGCATCACGACGACGATCGGCGCGAACAGATAGAGCAGCACGAGCAGGGCGACGAAGACGACCAGCCGCTGCCTGATCCATCTCATACCAGTTCCTCCGTCCCCGCCCGCCAGACGTACAGGAGGACCAGCACCACGATCGCCGCCATCAGCGTCACCGACAACGCGGCCGCTGTCGGATACGCGCCGGCGGAGAACAGCCGCTGGATGTCGTTGCCGATCATCCGCTGTCTCGGCGTACCCAGGAGTTGCGCGTTGATGTAGTCACCGGCTGCCGGGATGAAGGTCAGCAGCGTGCCTGCGACCACGCCCGGCATCGATAGCGGCAGCGTCACCGTCCGGAAGGTCGTGAACGGGTTGGCGAACAGGTCACCGCCCGCTTCGATCAGCCGCGGGTCGATCCGTTCGAGCGAGGCGTACAGCGGTAGCACCATGAACGGCAGGAAGTTGTACGTCAGCCCGGTCACCACCGCGGTCGTTGTCGCCAGCAACCGTCCGTCCGGACCGAGTATGTGCAGCCACTTCAGCGCGTCGACGACGAACCCGTTGTCCGACAGCAGCAACTTCCACGACAGCGTCCGGATCAGGAAGCTGGTGAAGAACGGCGCGATCACCAGCGCGAGCATCAGGTTCTTCCACCGGCCGGCCTTCATCGCGATCGCGTACGCCAGCGGATACCCGAGCAGCAGGCAGAACACCGTCGTCAGCAACGAGTACCACAACGACCGCCCGAACGGTCGCGCGTAGTCGGCCATCGTGTCGACGAAGTTCTGGAAGTGCCAGGTCATCTTGAACCCGGACTCGATCGACCCGTTCGGGTCGTACAAACTTGCCGCCAGCAACGAAACCAGCGGCACGACGAAGAACAGCAGCAGCCACAACCCGCCGGGGAGCAGCAACAGGTACCCCGTGAACCGCCGCCCGGAGCGCTCGACCTTCGCGGGCGGTGCGGCCGCGGCGGCGCCGAGCTGGCCGACCGCACTCATCAGGCACCGCCCGGATCGTCGATGTGCTCGACCCCGGCCCGCGCGTCCTGGTCGGCGTCGAGCACGAACGTGTGCGTCGGCAACCAGTGCAGGTCGACGGTCTCGCCGACCCCGAACGTCCCGCGCGCGCCGGTGTTCTGCTCGAAGATCGTCAGCTCCTGGTCCCACGGCAGCTTGACCAGGTACTGCGTACTCACGCCGACGTAGCTGACGTCCGTCACGACCGCGCCGCGCAACTGGTTCGACCCGTTGCTCTGCTCGGTCCCCGCGGTCGCGATGAACACCTTCTCGGGCCGGATCCCCATCCAGACCTCGCCCTCGGTGACGCGGCACCGCGGCAGCGGGACGGTCACCTTGCGGCCGTGGACGTCGACGGTGATGTTCTCCTCGGCCTGTCCGATGATCGTGGCCCGGATCAGGTTCGACTGGCCGAGGAAGTTGGCCACGAACGTCGTTGCGGGCAGGTCGTACAGCTCGGCCGGCGAACCCATCTGCTCGATCACGCCGCCGTTCATCACCGCGATGGTGTCGGCCATCGTCATGGCCTCTTCCTGGTCGTGGGTGACGTGGACGAACGTGATGCCGACCTCGGTCTGGATCCGTTTCAGCTCCAGCTGCATCTGCCGCCGCAGCTTCAGGTCGAGCGCGCCGAGCGGCTCGTCCAGCAGCAGCACCTGCGGCCGGTTGATCAGCGCGCGGGCCAGCGCGACCCGTTGCTGCTGACCGCCGGACAGCTGCGCCGGCCGTCGCTTGCCGTACGTCGAGAGCTCGACCAGGCCGAGCATCTCCTCGACCTTCGGCTTGAAGTCCTTGACGCCGCGCCGCTTCAGCCCGAACGCGACGTTCTCGAAAATGTCGAGGTGCGGGAACAGCGCGTAGTTCTGGAAGACCGTGTTGACGGGGCGTTTGTACGGGCGCAGTCCGGTGATCTCCTGCTCACCGAGCCGGATGCTGCCCGTGGTCGGCTCCTCCAGGCCGGCGATCATCCGCAGCGTGGTGGTCTTGCCGCAGCCGGACGGGCCGAGCAGCGCGAAGAACGAGCCGGACGGGACGGTCAGGTCGAGGTTGTCGACTGCCCGGTGCCCGCTGAACTGCTTGCTGATTCCGTGGAGAACTAGGTCACTGGTCATCTATCAGCCCCCGATCGCGAGGTTGAAGTCGGTTTCGTAGAGGGCCGCCTTGGCCGTGTCGAGCGGCATGAACGCCGCCGTCTTGGCGAGCATCTCCTCGTCGGGGAAGATCAGCGGGTCGTCGACCACATCCGGGTCGACGGTCTCCATCGCCTTCTTCGCACCGGTCACCGGGCAGATGTAGTTGACCCAGTCGGCCAGCGTGGCGGCGACTTCCGGCTCGTAGTAGTAGTTCATCAACGCCTCGGCGTTGGTCTTGTGGGTCGCCTTGTTCGGAACCAGCATGTTGTCCGACCACAGCATCAGGCCCTCTTCGGGCACCACGAACTTGATGTCGGGGTTGTCGGCCTGCATCGCGATCACGTCACCGGACCAGGCCTCGCAGGCGGCGATGTTGCCGGCGTTCAGGTCCTGCACGTAGTCGTTGCCGGTGAACCGGCGGACCTGCCCGGAGGCGACGTACTCCTGGAGCTTGTCCAGCGCCTTGCTCCACTCGGCGTCGTTGAAGTTGCCCGGGTCGGCGCCGACCAGCTTGAGCATGAACGACATCGTGTCCGGCATCTCCGACAGCAACGTGACCCGGCCCTTCAGGTCGCTGCGGGTGAGCAGGTCGGTCATGCTGCCGACCTCTTTGGTGACCTTGGCGTTGTACGCGATCCCGGTCAGGCCGCTCTGCCACGGCACGCTGTAGTCGCGGTTCGGGTCCCAGGCAGGTGCCTTGAGCTTCTGCAGGAGCTGCTGGTCGACGTTCGGGATCTTGGCGTGGTCCAGCTTCTGCAACCAGCCGAGCCCGACCATCCGGGCCGCCATCCAGTCGGTCAGGACGAAGATGTCGCGGCCGCAGGACTGGCAGCTGCCGAGCTGGTCGCGCACCTTGGCGTAGAACTCGGCGTTGTCGTTGACGTCGGCGGTGTAGGTGACCGCGATCCCGCTCTGCTTCTGGAACTCCTCCAGCGTCGGCAGGACGGTCTTGCCGTTCACCTTCTCGTCGGACTCGTCCATGTAGCTCGGCCAGTTCGAGAAGTTGAGCGTCTTCTGCGAGGCCGACATATCGGTGCTGATGCAGCTGTCCGCGCTCTGCCTGGCCGGCGGGATCCCGCAGCCCGCCAGCACCCCTCCGACCCCGAGCGCGGACAGCGACATCCCCTTGAGGACCGCGCGACGCCCCACGACGCGCTGGGGACGAGGACTCATGGAACCCCCTTGGAACCGTCTGTCGCGGGCGATACTGTCAAACCTTGGCGATCAGAACAAGGGATTCCGAAGCTAATCGGCCATTTCGCAACGAATTCCGCTTTCGTGACTTGCTGACGCCCCGGACCCGGTGAAAAGATCCTGAGGTGGCAGTGCGAACGGGGAACCCCGACAAGAACCAGACCCTGCTGGACGACACCTCGAAGGCGATCATCGAGCAGCTCCAGCTCGACGGCCGGCGTTCGTACGCCGCGATCGGCAAGGCGGTCGGCCTGTCCGAGGCAGCGGTCCGGCAGCGGGTGCAGCGGCTCACCGAGGCCGGTGTGATGCAGGTCGTCGCGGTCACCGATCCGCTCGAGCTCGGGTTCGACCGGCAGGCGATGATCGGGATCAAGGCCGAGGGCGCGCTGGAGCCGATCGCCGACGAGCTCGCCAAGATGGACGAGGTCGAGTACGTCGTGGTGACGGCCGGCTCGTTCGACATCCTGGCCGAGGTGCTGTGTGAGAGCGACGAGCATCTGCTGCAGGTGCTGTCCGAGCGGGTCCGCCAGATCGAGGGTGTGAAGGCGACCGAGACGTTCGTCTACCTGAAGCTGGTGAAACAGACCTACTCCTGGGGTGTGCGCTGAACCTCTGGTCGGCTCCTGATCCGCTCCCGGAGCGTCCGAGGCTGGCGGGCGACCGGGACGCCGACGTGGTGATCGTCGGCGCCGGGTACACCGGGCTGTGGACGGCCTACTACCTGGCGAAAGCCGACCCGTCGTTGCGCATCGTCGTACTGGAGGCGCAGACCGCCGGGTTCGGGGCATCGGGGCGTAACGGCGGCTGGTGCTCGGCGCTGTTCCCGGTGTCCTCGCGCCGGTTGGCGTCGCTACGGGGATCGAGCCGGGAGGCGGCGATCGAGCTGCACCGGGCGATGCAGGCGAGCGTGAACGAGGTCGGCCTGGTGAGCGCGGCCGAGGGGATCGACTGCGACTACCACAAGGGCGGGACGGTGGTGCTCGCTCGCACGCAGGTCCAGCTCGCGCGAGCGCGGGCCGAGGTGGACGCGGCGGCCGAGTGGGGGCCGGGGGATCTGCAGTTCCTCACACCGGACGAGGTGGCGCCGAAGGTACGGGCGACAAAGGTGCTGGGGGCAACGTTCACGCCGCACTGCGCGGCGGTCCATCCGGGGAAGCTGGTGCGCGGACTGGCCGCGGTCGTCGAGCGACTCGGGGTGACCATCTACGAGCAGACGCCGGTGACCCGGATCCTGCCCGGGCGGGCGAGAACGCCGTACGGCGTGGTGCGCGCGGAGGTCGTCGTACGGGCGACCGAGGGGTTCACACCAGGGCTGGACGGGCAGTCGCGGGTCGTTGCGCCGGTGTATTCGTTGATGGTGGCAACGGAGCCGCTCAGTGCCGAGGTGTGGGACCGGATCGGGCTCGCGGACCGGCCGACGTTCAGTGATCAGCGGCATCTGATCATCTACGGGCAGCGGACCGCGGACGGGCGGCTGGCGTTCGGCGGGCGCGGTGCGCCGTACCACTTCCGGTCGCGGATCAAGCCCGGGTTCGACGACGTACCGCGGGTGTTCAAGGGGCTGCAGAAGACGTTGCGGGAGCTGTTCGACATCTCGCCGGAGTTCACGCATGCCTGGGGCGGTCCGCTGGGCGTGCCGCGGGACTGGTGCGCCTCGGTCGGGCTGGAGCGCGGCGTCGCCTGGGCGGGTGGGTACGTCGGAGACGGCGTCAGTACGACGAACCTCGCGGGACGCACGTTGCGCGACCTGATCCTCGAGCGGGACACCGCGCTGACGCGACTGCCCTGGGTCGGGCACCGGTCGCGAGCCTGGGAGCCGGAACCGCTGCGCTGGCTGGGGATCAACGCGGGGTTGCGAGCCATGACGCTCGCGGATGTCGAGGAGCGGGTGACTCGGCGGCAGAGCCTGATCGCTCGGTGGATGGCCCCGCTACTTGGCGGCTGAGACCGGCATCCGGCCGGCTTCCATCAGAGGTACCCCGGCGAGTTCGATACTCGGCCGGATCCAGTCGTTGAGGATCGGGTCCTCGGTGTCGAGGTGACCCGAGAGCTCGGTGCGGCTGAGCTCGAAGACGTGGGCCGGGTTGCCGGTGAGGTCGACGACGGTCTGCATCAACCGGCCGACCTGCTCCTCCCACAGCACGTCGACGAACTCGTGCCGGTCCGGGCGGATCAGCAGCAGGTCGACGTCGCTGTCGAGGTCACCGTCGCCGCGCGCGATCGCGCCGTACACACTGGCGTGGACCGGTGGCATCCGCCAGCTGTTGAGCTCGTCGGCGAGCCGACTGATCAACGTACTGCGGAGGTCGGCGAGCTGGTCGACGATCGGGGCCAGGATGTGCTTGCGGTTAAGGCGATAGAGCAACGAGTTGCCGAGATCGTCGACGTGTACGAGCCCGGTCGCCGCCAGCCGTTGCAGCACGAGCCGCACGCCCGCGACGCTGCCCGACTCCGCCAGCTTGTGGATCTGCCGGCCGGACAGACCCTCCTCGGCCTGTGCCAGCACCAGCAGCACTGGGCCGTCCAGTGACGGGACGACTGTGCTGATCGGCGAGCCCAAATCCACTCGCTCACCCTAGTGATCCCTCGCCAGGTCAAGTAATCACCGTGACGCGTCAGTGACCTTCCGCGACGGTGCAGTCGAGCGGAGCTCGGTGGTGAAGGCGTAGCGGTCGCCGCGGTAAACAGCCGAGGTGTACTCGAAGACGCGGTCGCGGCCGTCGAAGCTCATGCCGTGCTGGGCGAGGCAGGGCTGCGTGGTCGGGATGTCGAGCCAGCCGGCCGTCTTGGCGTCGGGGATGACAGGCTCGAGGCGATAGGTGCCGCTGGCGACGTCGATGCCGTAGCGGCTGGTGAGCAGGTCGTAGAGCGAGCCGTCGAGGTCCTCGGCCCGCAGTCCGGGGACGTACGCCGCGGGCAGCGTCGTACGTTCGACCACCATCGGATGGTCGTCCGCCAGCCGCAGCCGGGTGAACGCGATGATCGGATCGCCCACCGGGATCCGCAGCCGGCGCGCCGCGGGCCGCTCCGCCTTCTGCTGCCGGAACTCGAGCATGGTGTTCCCGGGCCGCATCCCGCGGCGGCGGATGTCCTCGGAGAACCCGATCATCCCGAGCCAGCGCGCCACCTTCGGCCGGCTCGTGTACGTGCCGCTGCCGTGCCGGCGTACCAGCAACTCCTCGATCACCAGCTCGTCCACGGCCCGCCGCAACGTCATCCGCGCCACGTTCCACCGCGCCGCCAACTCACGTTCGGCCGGCAGCGCGGCACCCTCCGGCAACGTGTCGATCAGACTCAGCAACAACGCCCGGATCTCGGCAGCCTTCCCCGGCAACGAACCATGCATTGGTCTTGCGTAACACCTGACTAGACCTGTTCGGAAGCCTTTCCACCACCGTTGAACCAAGCCCGGCTAGACCACTCGCAGTCGCAGTCGCAGAAAAACAAGCACGGTTGATTCTTTTTCGGGGGCGTGGGACGCTCGGGGCACGGTCCTCTGGTGAGGGAGTGCGGCGTGCAACTGGATGAAGTGCTGGCTGATCTGTGGGCCGAGAGTGCCGAACTGGATCGGCTGGTGGGTGGGTTGGCCGCGGACGAGTGGGCGACGCCGACGCCGGCTGAGGGGTGGACGGTCGCGCATCAGATTGCCCACCTCGCCTGGACGGATGAGGCGGCACGCCTGGCCGCGACGGATCCGGACGGGTTCAAGGCCTCGTTGCGTACGGCGGCCGCCAGCCCGACGACGTACGTCGATGACGGTGCGGCCGAGACCGCCGCGCTGCCGCCGGAGCAGCTGCTCCCGTACTGGCGGGAGACGCGCGCGGAGGTGGCCGAGGCGCTGAAGAAGGTGCCGGCCGGCGAGAAGGTGCTCTGGTACGGCCCGCCGATGAGCCCGACGTCGATGGCGACCGCGCGGTTGATGGAGACGTGGGCGCACGGACAGGACGTGTTCGACGCCCTCGGCGTACGACGGCAGCCGAGCAACCGTCTGCGCCACGTCGCCCATCTTGCGGTGCGTACGCGCGACTTCGCGTACCTGCTCAACGACCGCACACCGCCGGCCGACCAGTTCCGCGTTGAGCTGACCGGGCCGGAGGGTGATGTCTGGTCGTGGGGCCCGGAGGACGCGGGGCAGCGGGTGAGCGCGCCCGCCGTCGACTTCTGCCTGCTGGCGACCCAGCGGCGCCACCGCGACGACCTGGCCGTGCAGGCTGACGGCGCGGATGCCGAAGAGTGGCTGGGGATCATCCAGGCGTTCGCCGGGTTGCCCGGGAAGGGCCGGCGACCGGGGCAGTTCGCATGACCGAGCCGATCCGCATCGGGAACGCGTCCGGGTTCTACGGAGACCGGTTCAGCGCGGTGCAGGAGATGCTGACCGGTGGGCCGCTGGACGTGCTGACCGGCGACTATCTGGCTGAGCTGACGATGCTCATCCTCGGACGGGATCGCCTGAAGGACCCGGCGCTCGGGTACGCGCGGACCTTCCTCAAGCAACTGGAGACCGGCCTCGGCGAGGCGCTGGACCGGGGCGTGAAGATCGTCAGCAATGCGGGCGGTCTGAACCCATCAGGTCTGGCGCAGGCGATCGGGGAGCTGGCCGACAAGCTCGGACTGCACCCGAAGATCGCGTACGTCGAAGGTGACGACCTGCTGCCCCGCGCCGCCGAACTGGACCTCGGGCAACCGCTGACAGCCAACGCGTACCTCGGCGCTTGGGGCATCGCCGAGGCCTTGCAGGCAGGTGCGGATGTGGTGGTGACCGGTCGCGTCACCGATGCGTCGGTGATCGTCGGGCCGGCCGCCGCGCATCACGGGTGGAAGCGGACGCAGTACGACGAGCTTGCCGGCGCGGTCGCCGCTGGGCATGTGATCGAGTGCGGCTGTCAGGCGACCGGCGGGAACTACGCGTTCTTCAGCGAGATCCGCGACTTCGGCCGGCCCGGGTTCCCGATCGCGGAGATCCACGCGGACGGCAGCAGCGTGATCACCAAGCACCAAGGCACCGGCGGCGCGGTCACCATCGACACGGTCAAGGCGCAACTCCTGTACGAGATCACCGGCGCCCGGTACGCCGGTCCGGACGTCACGACCCGCCTGGACACGATCGAGCTGTCCGCCGACGGCCCGGACCGGATCAAGATCTCCGGGGTGCGCGGCGAGGCCCCACCGCCGACGTACAAGGTCTCGTTGAACAGCGTCGGCGGGTTCCGTAACGAGGTCGACTTCGTGCTGACCGGGCTGCAACTGGAGCAGAAGGCTGAGCTCGTCCAGCAGCAGCTCGAGCAGTCACTCCCGAAGCGGCCGGCCGAGCTGAAGTGGTCGCTGGCCTGGACCGAGAAGCCGAACGCGGACTCGGAGGAGGAGGCGAGCGTCTTCCTCCGGTGCGCGGTGAAGGACCCGGACCCGAAGGTCGTCGGCCGCGCGTTCAGCAGTGCCGCGGTCGAGCTGGCCCTCGCGAGCTACCCGGGCTTCCACGTCACCGCCCCGCCCGGCGACGGCTCGCCGTACGGCGTGTTCCGGGCCGGGTACGTCGACATCCACGAGGTCGAGCACATCGTCGTACTCCCGGACGGCACTCGCAGCGTGATCGAGCCGGCCGCCGAGACCCAGCCGCTGGCGACTGTGGACGACATCGAGGAGCCGATGCCGCTGCTCCAGCTGTCGAGCGGACCGCCGCGGACGCGGGAGGTGCCGCTCGGGCGGATCGCCGGTGCACGCTCCGGCGACAAGGGCGGCGACGCGAACGTCGGCGTGTGGGTGCGGGACGAGAAGGCGTGGCGCTGGCTCGCGCACGCGCTGACGGTCAACCTCTTCAAGCAGCTGCTGCCTGAGACACAGCCGCTGACGGTGACCCGCTACCTCCTTCCGAACCTGTGGGCGGTCAACTTCGTCGTCGAAGGACTGCTCGGTGAGGGCGTCGCGGCGCAGGCTCGCTTCGACCCGCAGGCGAAGGCCGTCGGCGAGTGGCTGCGGTCCCGGTACGTCGACGTACCGGAGGTCCTGCTGTGAACTACTTCCGCTCGTCCGTACGGCGTTTCATGGACGCCGAGGTGTTGCCGCAGCTCGATCAGTGGGAGCGCGACGGCGAGCTCCCGCGGGAGCTGCACAAGAAGGCCGGGGCGATCGGTCTGCTCGGTGTCGGGTTTCCGGAGGCGGTCGGTGGCGGCGGCGGTTCGTTGCTCGACGGGATCGATGTGGTCGAGGAGATGCACTACGCAGGTGGGTCGGGCGGACTGATTGCCTCGCTCCTGACCTGCGGGATCGCGCTGCCGCATATCGTTGCTGCGGGCAATCAAGAGCAGATCCAACGCTGGGTGCGGCCAACGTTGAGCGGTGAGCTGATCGGCGCGCTGGCGATCACCGAGCCTGGTGGCGGATCGGATGTGGCATCGATTCGTACGACGGCTCGCCGGGAGGGTGACGTGTTCGTCGTCAACGGCGCCAAGACGTTCATCACGTCGGGCTGCCGCGCGGACTTCGTGACGACCGCGGTCCGCACCGACGGACCGGGTGCGCACGGGATCAGCCTGCTGGTGATCGAGCAGGGGTTCGAGGTGTCGCGGCGGCTGGAGAAGATGGGGTGGCTGTGTTCCGACACTGCTGAGCTGTCCTTCACCGACGTACGGGTCCCGGTCGGTAATCTCGTCGGGGCTCAGGGGTCCGGGTTCGTGCAGCTTGCGGTGAACTTCGTCGCCGAGCGGCTGACGCTCGCCGTACAGGCCTATGCCGGGGCGCAACGGGCGCTGGACCTGACGGTTGCGTGGTGCCGGGATCGCGAGACCTTCGGGCGGCCGTTGATCTCGCGGCAGACCGTGCAGCACACACTCACCGAGATGGCTCGGCGGATCTCGGTGGCGCGAGTTTACGTGCGGGAGGTGGCGCGGCGGGCTGATGCGGGTGAGGAAGTGATCGCCGAGACCTGCTTCGCGAAGAACACCGCGGTCGAGGCCGGGCAGTGGGTCTGCGACCAGGCGCTGCAGTTGCACGGCGGCCTCGGCTACATGCGGGAGGCCGAGGTCGAACGCCAGTACCGCGACCAGAAGATCCTCGCCATCGGCGGCGGCACCACCGGGATCCTGACCGGCCTGGCCGCGAAGAGACTGGGGTACACGACATGAACCTCCTTCGACCCGCCGATCGCAGCGGAGCGGCCGTATGAGCAACCGTCAAGCGATGCTGGAGAAGCTTGCCGCGCTGGACGCCGAGCACGAGAAGGCGCTCGCGGGCGGCGGACCGAAGTACGTCGAGCGGCACCACAAGCGCGGCAAGCTGCTCGCCCGCGAGCGGATCGAGCTCCTGCTCGACCCGGACTCGTACTTCCTCGAGTTGTCGCCGCTGGCAGGCTGGGGTTCGGATTTCACCGTCGGCGCGAGCCTGGTGACCGGGATCGGCGTCGTCGAAGGTGTCGAGTGCCTGATCACCGCCAACGACCCGACCGTCAAGGGCGGCGCGAGCAATCCGTGGACGCTGAAGAAGGCGCTGCGGTCGGACGAGATCGCTCGGGCGAACCGGCTGCCGTTGATCAGCCTGGTCGAGTCCGGCGGCGCGGATCTGCCGACGCAGAAGGAGATCTTCATCCCCGGCGGCGCGATGTTCCGCAACCTGACCCGGTTGTCGGCCGAGGGGATCCCGACGATCGCGCTGGTGTTCGGCAACTCGACCGCGGGCGGCGCGTACATCCCCGGCATGAGCGACTACGTCGTGATGGTCGACGGCGGCGCCAAGGTGTTCCTGGCCGGGCCGCCGCTGGTGAAGATGGCGACCGGTGAGGACGCCGACGACGAGTCGCTCGGCGGGGCGTCGATGCACGCGCGGAAGTCGGGTCTCGCGGACTACTTCGCAGTCGACGAGCAGGACGCGATCCGGCTCGGGCGGCAGATCGTGTCCCGGTTGAACTGGCGCAAGGCCGGGGCGGCGCCGACGCCGTCGTACGACGAACCGCTGCTCGGCCCGGACGAACTGCTCGACATCGTGCCGGGTGATCTGAAGATCCCGTTCGATCCGCGGGACGTGATCGCCCGGGTGGTGGACGGGTCGGTGTTCGACGAGTTCAAGCCGCTGTACGGGTCGTCGCTGGCGACCGGGTGGGCGTCGGTGCACGGGTATCCGGTCGGCGTTCTCGCGAACGCGCGCGGCGTGCTGTTCAGCGAGGAGTCGCAGAAGGCGGCGCAGTTCATCCAGCTGGCCAACCGCGCGAACACGCCGCTGATCTTCCTGCACAACACGACCGGCTACATGGTCGGCCAGGAGTACGAGCAGGGCGGGATCATCAAGCACGGCGCGCAGATGATCAACGCGGTCTCGAACTCGAAGGTGCCGCACATCTCGATCCTGATGGGCGCGTCGTACGGCGCCGGTCACTACGGGATGTGCGGGCGGGCGTTCGATCCGCGGTTCCTGTTCGCTTGGCCGTCGGCGAAGTCGGCGGTGATGGGTCCGCAGCAGCTCGCCGGGGTGCTGTCGATCGTCGCGCGGGCGGCCTCGGAAGCGAAGGGCCAGCCGTACGACGAGAAGGCCGACGCGCAGATGCGGGCGTACGTCGAGGGCCAGATCGAGGCGGAATCCCTGCCGATGTTCCTGTCCGGCCGGTTGTACGACGACGGCGTGATCGATCCGCGCGACACCCGGACCGTCCTCGGCATCTGCCTGTCCGCAATCCACTCGGCCCCGGTCGAAGGCACGTCGTCCTTCGGCGTCTTTCGGATGTGAGGCGCATGTTCACGACTGTGTTGGTGGCGAACCGGGGCGAGATCGCGCGGCGGATCTTTCGGACCGCGCGGGCGCTGGGGTTGTCGACTGTCGCGGTGTACTCGACTGCCGACGCTCGGATGCCGTTCGTTGACGAGGCGGACGCTGCGGTTCATCTGCCTGGGAACGCTCCTGGTGAGACCTACCTGCGAGCGGACGTTCTGGTCGAGGCGGCGCTGCGGGCGGGCGCGGACGCCGTACATCCGGGGTATGGGTTCTTGTCCGAGAACTCCGGGTTTGCGCAGGCGGTGATCGATGCGGGGCTAGTGTGGATCGGGCCGCCGGTCGATGCGATCTCGTCGATGGGGTCGAAGATCGAGGCGAAGAAGCTGATGGCGGCGGCCGGGGTGCCGGTGCTGGCTGAGCTGACGCCTGCTGAGGTGTCGGCCGCGGACCTGCCGGTGCTGGTGAAGGCGTCGGCCGGTGGTGGTGGGCGTGGGATGCGGGTGGTGTCGCGGCTCGAGGACCTGGCCGCGGAGATCGATGCTGCGTCGGCGGAGGCGTTGTCGGCGTTCGGCGACGGGACGGTGTTCTGCGAGCGGTACCTGGCGGCCGGCCGGCACATCGAGGTGCAGATCATGGCCGACCAGCACGGGACGATCTGGGCTGTCGGTGAACGCGAGTGCTCGATCCAGCGCCGCCACCAGAAGGTGGTCGAGGAGGCGCCTTCACCGCTGGTCGAGCGTCTTCCGTCGATGCGTCCGCTGCTCTTCGATGCGGCTCGGAAGGCTGCGGCGGCGATTGGTTACGTCGGCGCGGGGACCGTCGAGTTCCTCGCGGATGAGAGCGGCAACTTCTACTTCCTCGAGATGAACACCCGCCTGCAGGTCGAACACCCAGTCACCGAGGAGATCACCGGCCTGGACCTGGTCGAACTACAGTTCGCGGTCGCTTCCGGCGCGCGGCTCCCCGCAAACCCACCTCCCACCGTCGGCCACGCAATCGAGGTCAGGCTCTACGCGGAGGACCCCCTAAACGACTGGCAACCCCAAACCGGAACCCTCCACCGCTTCGAGGTACCAGTCGGCGTGCGGGTGGATTCGGGGGTTGTGGGTGGGGTGGAGGTGTCGCCGTACTACGACGCGATGTTGGCGAAGGTGATCGCAGTTGGGGCTGATCGGGGCGTGGTGGCTCGGCGGCTCGCGAGTGAGTTGCAGCGGGCGACGATCCATGGCGTGGGGACCAACCGGGACTTGCTGGTGTGGATTCTGCGGCAGCCGGCGTTCTTGGCGGGTGAGACCGACACGGCGTTCTTCGACAAGCATGGGGTCGGCGAAGCGTTGGATGATGCGGTGGTGCAGGTGTCGGCGTTGGCGGCTGCTTTGGCTGATGCAGCTGGACGGCCGGCGCCTGTGCAAGTGCCTAGCGGGTGGCGGAATCTGGTTTCGCAGCCGCAGCGGAAGAGCTACCGCGCAGGTGACGTGGTGCATGAGGTCGCCTACAGACTGACGCGCGACGGGCTGGTTGCTGACGGCAACGTGCGGTTGGTGGACAGTGCGCCGGCGCGGGTGGTGCTGGAGGTTGACGGCGTACGGCGGGTGTTCGACGTGGCGGCGTACGCCGGGCTGGTTTGTGTGGACTCGTCGCTGGGCAGTGTCAGCCTCACCCCGGTGGAGCGGTTCACGGATCCGGCGCGGCAGGTGGCCGCGGGGTCGTTGGTGGCGCCAATGCCGGGCACGGTGGTCCGGGTCGGCGTACGGACCGGCGACAAGGTGACCCAGGGCCAACCGCTGCTATGGCTGGAGGCGATGAAGATGGAACACACGATCTCCGCACCGGTCGACGGAGTGGTCGGTGAACTCAGGGTGGAAGCAGGACAACAGGTCGAGGTCGGCGCCGTACTAGCGGTGGTTGGGGAGGACGCATGAGTTTCGTCGAATCCGAGGAACGCCGGGAGCTGCGGAAGGTCGTCAGCGAGCTCGGCAAGAAGTACGGCTACGAGTGGTTCAACCGGCAGGCGCGGTCCGGCGGGCACACGACCGAGCTGTGGCTGGAGGCCGGCAAGCTCGGCTTCCTCGGCGTCAACCTGCCGGAGCGGTACGGCGGCGGAGGCGGCGGCATGGCCGACCTGTCGATCGTGCTCGAGGAGCTCGGCGCGGCCGGGTGCCCGCTGCTGATGATGGTCGTCTCGCCGTCGATCTGCGGCACCGTGATCTCCCGCTTCGGCACCGAGGAGCAGCAGCAGACCTGGCTGCCCGGCCTGGCCGACGGTACGACGATCATGGCGTTCGCGATCACCGAGCCCGACGCCGGCTCGAACTCGCACCAGATCACGACGACGGCCCGCCGTACCGACGACGGCTGGTCGCTGACCGGCCGCAAGGTCTACATCTCCGGACTCGATGTCGCCAAGGCCGTCCTTGTCGTCGGCCGCACCGAGGACGCAAAGACCGGCAAGCTGAAGCCCGCGCTGTTCATCGTGCCGCTCGACGCGCCGGGCGTGGAGTTCCGGCAGATCGAGATGGACCTGATCAGCCCGGACAAGCAGTACGCCCTGTTCCTGGACGACGTCCAGCTCCCGCGCGAAGCGCTCGTCGGCTCCGAGGACGCCGCGCTGATGCAGCTGTTCGCGGGGCTGAACCCCGAGCGGATCATGGCGTCGGCGTTCGCGATCGGGATCGCCCGGCATGCGCTCGGCAAGGCGACGGCGTACGTGAAACAACGCCAGGTCTGGAAGACCCCGATCGGCGCGCATCAAGGTCTCGCGCATCCGCTCGCGCAGGTGAAGATCGAGCTCGAGCTGGCCCGGCTGATGATGCAGAAGGCCGCGGCGCTGTACGACGCGGGCGACGACATGGGCGCCGGTGAGGCCGCGAACATGGCGAAGTACGCCGCCGGCGAGGTCGCCGTACGGGCCACCGATCAGGCCGTGCAATCGCTCGGCGGGAACGGTATGACTGTCGAGTACGGCGTCGCATCGCTGGTCGCCGCGGCCCGAGCGACCCGGATCGCGCCGGTCAGCCGGGAGATGATCCTGAACTTCGTGGCACAACACAGCCTGGGACTGCCGAAGTCGTACTAGAAGGAGTGGGGCAATGATCATCACCAGTGAGTTCCCGCCGGTCGAGGTGCTCGACCTACCGATCCACGAGGCGGTCCTCGGCAGAGCCCAGGAGTTCGGCGACCGGGCGGCCATGGTCGACGGCGTCACCGGCAAGGAACTGAGCTACGCCCAGCTCGACCACATGACGCGCCGGGTCGCGGCCGGGCTCGCCGAGCTCGGGATCCGCCACGGCGACGTGATCGCGCTCTACAGCCCGAACACGATCCTGTACCCGGTGGTGTTCTACGGCGCCACCCGCGCCGGCGCGACCGTGACCACGGTGAACGCGCTCTACACCGCGGACGAGCTGCACAAGCAGTTGATCGACTCGAAGGCGAAGTTGCTGGTGACGATTTCGCTGTTCCTGCCGGTCGCGACCGCGGCGGTCGAGGGTACGGACGTCACGGAGATCTTCGTTTGCGACCAGGCCGAGGGGTACCGCTCGGTGATGGAGCTGGTCGCGTCCACGGCCCCGGAGCCGGTCGTTTCGATCGACCCGTCCGAGGACGTCGCCGTGCTGCCGTACTCCAGCGGTACGACGGGCGCCGCCAAGGGCGTGATGCTGACGCACCGGAACATCGCGACGAACATCCACCAGGCCGAGTCGATGTTCGACCTGGAGGACGGCGAGCGGATCATCGCGATCCTGCCGTTCTTCCACATCTACGGGCTGTCGGTGCTGATGAATCTGCCGCTCCGGCTCGGCGCGACGGTCGTCGTTCTGCCGAAGTTCGATCTGCAGCAGTTCCTGACCACGCTGGAGAAGCACCGAATCACCCGCGCGTTCGTCGCGCCGCCGGTCGTGCTGGCGCTGGCCAAGCACCCGGCGGTCGACGGGGTGGACCTGTCGCACCTCAAGTGGGTGACCTCCGCGGCGGCACCGCTGGACGGCGAGTTGGCCGAGGCGTGTGCGAAGCGGCTCGGGTTGCACGCCGTACTCCAGGCCTATGGGATGACGGAGTTGTCGCCTGGGACGCACGTCGTACCGCAGGACGACCCGGAGCCGCCGCCGGGTGCCGTGGGCAAGCTGTTCCCGTCGACCGAGATGCGGCTGGTCGGTGCCGATGGCAACGATGCGGACGAGGGCGAGATCTGGATCCGCGGGCCGCAGGTGATGAAGGGGTACCTCGGCCGGCCGGCCGACACGGACGCGACCGTCGACGCCGACGGCTGGCTGCACACCGGGGACATCGGGCGGATGGACTCGCATGGCTACCTGTTCGTCATCGACCGGGTCAAGGAGCTGATCAAGTACCACGGGTACCAGGTGCCGCCGGCCGAGCTCGAGGCGGTGCTGCTCACCGACGAGCGGATCGCGGACGCGGCGGTGATCGGGGTCAATGCTGAGGGCAACGAAGTACCGAAGGCGTTCGTGGTGCCGATGCCCGGTGCCGAGCTGACCGAGGCGGACGTGATGGAGTACGTCGCCGCCCGGGTCGCGCCGTACAAGAAGATCCGGCAGGTGGAGTTCATCGACGCCGTGCCGAAGGCGGCGTCGGGGAAGATCCTGCGGCGGGAACTGCGGGCTCGCGAGGCCGCGCGTGAGTGAGGTGCTCAAGGCACCGCAGCAGGACCGCTCGCGGGCGACCCGGCAGCGGTTGCTGGAGGCGGCGGTCGAATCCCTGGCCGAGGTCGGGTACGCCGCGACGACGGTGAGCGTCGTGGCGACCCGGGCCGGGGTTTCGCGGGGAGCTGCTCAGCATCACTTCCCGACCCGGGCGGATCTGTTCGCGGCGGCGGTCGAGTACATGACGTCGGTGCGGCTGGCCGAGATCCGCTCACAGGCCGCCGGGTTGCCTCGCGGGGCGGGGCGGACAGAGGCGATCGTCGGGATGCTGGCCGATGTGTACACAGGCCCGCTGTTCCGGGCGGCGCTGCACTTGTGGGTGGCGGCGTCGACCGAAGAGGCGCTGCGCGGGCAGATCGTGCGGTTGGAGTCGCATGTGGGGCGGCAGGCACACCGGGCGCTGCTGGAGGTGCTGGAGGTCAGCGAACGCACGCCCGGGGTGCGGGAGACGGTGCAGGGCGTGCTGGACATGGCGCGCGGTCTAGGCCTCGCCGACTTGCTGACCGACGACAGCGCCCGCCGCCGCGGCATCGTCCGCCAGTGGAGCCGAATCCTCGATCAGGCCCTCCGCGAACCCGGCGTGTGACCGAACGCCCGCCGGAACGTGTCGATGAACGCACTCGCCGACGCCCACCCGGTCCGGTGCGCCACCCGAGTCACCGACTCCCCCTCCGCAAGCAGCCGCAGCGCCTCATGCAGCCGGAGCTGAGTCCGCCACTGCGGGAACGTCATCCCCAGATCGCTCTTGCACAGCCGACTGAGAGTCCGCTCGCTGGCTCCAACCGCCCGACCCAGCTCGCTCAGCGTCCGGCCGTCCGACGGCTCCACCCTCAGCAGCTCGCACACCGCCACCAGCCGGGGATCACGCGCCGTCGGCAAGTAGGTAGCCCGCTGATGCGACCGCCGCAACTGATCAAGCAGGACGCCTCGGAGCCGCTCCCGCTCCGCAGACCCGTCGTACCGCGCGTGCTCGCCCGACCCACCCACCTCGTAGCGCAGGCGCGCTGCGCTGTCGTCGTCTTCTTCGGCGGCGGTGTAGGCCAAGAGCAGTTCCCTGAGGAGCGGGCTTACTACCAGGGCCGACGGGGCGTCCAGAGCTAGCGGGTTCTCTTGGAGGCCGACTGTGTGGAGGGTGGTTTCGCCGTAGGCGCGGTGTTGGTGGAGGGTGCCTGCTGGGATCCAGATGGCTCGGGTGGCGGGGGCTACCCAGCTGCCGGCATCCGTGGTGACGGAGAGGACGCCGCGGCCGGCGTACACGATCTGGTGGCGGTCGTGCCAGTGCGCCTCGATGCCGCCGCCGGCTTCGATCGGGCGGTGGCCGGTGGTCGCGGGGCGTTGGCGGGTTTCCGGCATAGATTGTCATTTTATCGGAAGCCGGACAGCCCACCCGCCGACAACGATCGAGTGGTGAGAAGACTTCGACCGATCGGACTGATGGCGACCGACCACGCGTGTGTAGACGTCTACCAGGGCAGCGTCCCTGCACTCGTCCCGTTCCTCGTCGCCGAGCGCGGCCTCGGGTACGTCGCGGTGTCCGGCATCACCTTGGCCGCGACCCTGCTCTCATCCGTCGTCCAGCCCGTGTTCGGCGTACTGACGGACCGGCGCCCGCTGACCTGGCTGATCCCGGTCGCGATGACAACAGCCGGCCTCGGCATAGCGCTCATCGGCGTTGGTCACACCTACATCCTCAGCTGGCTCGCGGCCGCGCTGTCGGGGCTCGGCGTCGCGGCGTACCACCCGGAGGCGGCGCGGATGGCCCGCATCGTGAGCGGTGGCAGCCACGTCGGCATGAGCTGGTTCTCCGTCGGCGGCAACGTCGGCTTCGCACTCGCACCGGTCCTCGTCACCCCGATCATCGCCGCCGGCGGGCTCGCACTGACCCCGGTGCTCGTCGTACCCGCGCTCTTCGGCGCCGCGATCACCTCCTGGGCGATCCGCTCGCGCGTCACCGACACGGTGACCCGCGGCCGACCAGAGGGCATCGACGACTGGCCGTCGTTCCTGCGCTTGTCGGCGATCATGATCTGCCGCTCGATCGTCTTCGTCGGCCTCGGCACGTTCATCGCGCTGTACGCCGGTCAACGCGTCGGCGGCGGTACGACGACCGGCGGCATCGCCCTGTTCATCCTCTTCGCAGCGGGCGCACTCGGCACGCTGATCGGCGGTCGCCTCGCCACGCGGTACGGGCGTGTCCGCACCCTCCGAACGTCGTACGCCGTCGCAGTTCCGGCGATCGCCTGCCTGGTGCTCGTCCCCGGCCCGGCGTTCTTCGTCTTCCTGGCCTGGACCGCGATCGCGATGTCGATCCCGTTCTCGCTGCACGTGACGCTCGGGCAGGACTTCCTCCCGGGACGCGTCGGTACGGCGGGTGGCATGACGCTCGGCCTCGCCGTCAGCATCGGCGGCGTCGCCACCCCGGTCCTCGGCACGATCGCCGAGCACACCTCACTGCAACTTGCCCTGGCCACCCTGATCGCGCTGATCGTGTGCTGCAGCCTCATCGGGTACGCGATCAACGAGCCGGTTGGCGCCGGGCAGCGCGCTCCGCGATCCGGCGGTCGACCTTCGCCGCGAGTTCGTCCGGAGAGCATTCGGCCAGGTGATCGCGAACGAGCAGGTGGATGAACGCGTACTGCCCGCGCCCGGTGTGCGCGAGCACGTAGCGGTCCGCGGCGTACCGGAGGAAGGCGCGGCGATGCCACGGCAGGTACCCGGTCCAGCGGAGCAGCGAGTCGTGGAGCAGCCGGGACAGCGGTCCGGCGAGGACAGGTGGTCGCCGTCGCCAGGGCTTCGCAGCGACCGTACCGAGCAAGATGCCGACGACCGCCTCGAGTTGCGGCGACGCCAGGTCCGCCCCGAGAGCGGCCGCGACAATGAAGGCAGCGACGACGCCGGCGCCGACCCACGGGTCCATCCGCCATCCCTTGTCGGGTGTGGCGGGCAGGTGGTCCGTCGGCAGCGACTTCGCCATCCGGATGCCCTGGGCAACGAGTAGCGCGATCGCCACTCCGGACGCGAAGCTGGTCGGATCACCGAGGCTCAGCGTGATCCAGCTCGCCACGACGACCAAAGCCAGCCGCAGACCGAGCAGCAGCCGGCGCGAGTTGTCGTGGAAGATCACGAACTCAACGGCGTACGACCCAGCGATCACCATCGCCTCGACAATGAGCGCCACTCTCGCCGTCAGCAGTTCAACCAGCCCCAGTGCGGCCACCGTCACCAGGACTGTCACTGCCGTGCTTGCCAGGAAGACGAGTGCGAACAGCAGCCCGCGGTCCGGCGCCCTTCCCGTCAGCCGCTGCCACGAGTGCGGCCTCAAGTGAACGAGCAAGAGCGTCGCACCAGCAACGGCCAGCCCGGCGAGGGCGCCGTACTGCGCAATCATGACCAGCGTCGCGCCCGCACCCAGCGCAGCGAACAGAGCCGGCAGGCAGACCGCGTGTGTCAGGTAGTCCACGTCCGGCAACGACAGTCCGAACCAGCCGTTCGGGGTCATCCACCGCGGTACTGCGGTGCGGTCGCCCGCACGACTGCGCGTCCACCACGCCAGACACCACAGACGTCGTACTGCGGTCTTGGCGTCGTACTGCCTCGCCATCTTGCGGTTCCGGGCGAGGACCTCGCAGATGTAGGTGTCGAAGAGCTCACGCCGCTGGTCCGCGACCCCACCGGCGAGCACGTCCTCCGGCGCTCGGCCCTGGTACGCCAGGACCATCACGTTGAGCATCAGCGGCGAGTTGATCAGGTCCCATAGCTCGTCGTCCTGCTCGATCGCCGTCCGAGCACCGTCGAGTGCTGAGCCGACAGCGGCGAAGTAGTCGAGGACCTGTTGCCGGGTGAGCGGTCTGATGTGTACGGCGCCGTACAGCCTCAGCTGGTGGGGCAGGCGCTCGTAGTCGTGCGTGCGGCAGGTCACTGCGATCGGACCGACCAGGTAGTTGTGGCGGAGTTCCTCCAGGACCGGTGCGAGCTTGGCGCGGTCCGGTTCGTTGATCTCGTCGAGTCCATCCAGCAGCAACGCGAAGCGGCCGTCGCGCAACCAGGTGCGTCCGACCGGCGCTGGGATGCCGTAGCGGTCGTCGAGCTCGTACAGCAGCCAGCGGACGAAGCCGGCGAGCAGTGCGCTGTCGTTGGGGTCGTCGTCGCTGTGATGGGCGGACTGGGTGTTCCACCCGGCCAGGTCGAGCAGGACCGGGATCGGCAGGCTGTCGTCGGCATGTGCTTGCCCTGCGAGGTCCCGGGCGAGCTCCACGAGCAGAGTGGTCTTGCCGGCGCCAGGTGCGCCCAGGACCAGCATGGAGTCCTGCAGCTCGTCGAAGACGCTCGCGATGTCCGCCTCGTCCGGCACCCGTCTGGGCTCGCGGTCGAGCGGCTGAACCAGCAGGTCGTACGGACGGACCACAGCGTCCGGGTGCTCGTCGAGAGCCAGCGCTATCCGCGTCCGCGAGGCGAGCGACCCGGCCCGGCGCTCGGACAGGTAGCGGTCGATGCGGGCCAGCGCGTTCGTGCGGTTGCGCGGCTGGTCGGCGCTGCGGCTGGAGACGACGGGCAGACGACGGTTGCGGAGCTCGAGCAGCGCGGTGACGATCGCCACCGCCCACAGCACTCCGATCAGCGGCCAGGCCCAACCGACGTACGGCTCGAGAAAGGCCGGCGCAGTCCCGCCGGTGCCCACGTTGATCGCGATCGGCAGCAGCACCAGCGTGAGCGAGACGGTCACCACGAGCACGACGGCGCGCACCAGACCGTCCCGCATCCTCACCCACCGGAGCGTAACGGTCCGTGAGCCCACCGTCCCGGCCGCGCGCGTCGCCGTCCAGCAGGCGATCAGCGCGTAGGGGAATTGTTGTCGGTTCACATACATTGATCGGTAATATGACTACTGAGCGGATCGACCGGACGAGTGTGGGGCTTCGGTCGGAGCGAGGGCCGATCCTGCTGGCGGTGATGCTCAGCGTCGGGCTGGTCGCGATCGACGCGACGATCCTGGCCACCGCCGTACCGTCGGTCGTCGACGACCTCGGCGGCTTCACGCAGTTCCCCTGGCTGTTCTCGATCTACCTGCTCGCGCAGGCGGTGTCGGTGCCGATCTACGGCAAGCTCGCCGACCAGCGCGGGCGGAAGCCGATGATGCTGCTCGGCGTCGGGCTGTTCATCCTCGGGTCGGTGCTCTGCGGGTTCGCCTGGAGCATGCCGGCGCTGATCGCGTTCCGGCTGATCCAGGGGCTCGGCGCGGGCGCGATCCAGCCGATCGGGATGACGATCGTCGGCGACATCTACACGGTCGCGGAGCGGGCCAAGGTGCAGGGCTACATCGCCAGCGTCTGGGGGATCTCGTCGTTCGTCGGGCCGACGCTCGGCGGTGTGTTCTCCGACTACATCTCCTGGCGGTGGATCTTCTTCGTGAACATCCCGCTCGGGGCGGCGGCCGCCTGGGTGCTGGTTCGCCGGTTCGAGGAGAAGGTCGCGACCAAGACCAGTCACCAGATCGACTACGCCGGCGGGGTCCTGCTCGCGGTCGGCGGTTCGCTGCTGCTGCTCGGGCTGCTCGAGGGCGGCGTGATGTGGAACTGGGACTCAGCGGCGAGCATCGTGATCCTGGCCGCGGCGGTCGTGCTGCTGACCACGTTCGTCCTGGTCGAGCGCCGCGCCGCCGAGCCGGTACTGCCGTTGTGGGTGCTCGAGCGGCGGGTGCTGAACTCGGCGAACTCGGCGGCGTTGCTGATCGGGTTGCTGATGATCGGGCTGTCGACGTACGTCCCGCTGTATGCGCAGAGCGTGCTCGGTACGTCGGCCCTGGTCGCCGGATTCGCCTTGGCGGCAATGACTCTGGGCTGGCCGATCGCCGCATCGTTTGCCGGACGCATCTATCTGCGGGTGGGCTTCCGGACCACGATGCTGATGGGCGCGATCATCGTCGTACTCGGCTCTGCGCTGCTGCTGACGGTCGGGTCCGGGAGCTCCGTACTGCACCTGGCCGCGGCTTGCTTCGTGATCGGCATCGGCCTGGGCTTCTCGGCCTCGCCGTCGGTCGTCGCCGCACAGTCGTCGGTGGACTGGCAGACGCGTGGCGTGGTGACCGGCGCCAACATGTTCTCCCGCTCGGTCGGCAGCGCGGTCGGCGTCGCGGTATTCGGTGCCGTGGCCAACGGTGTGGTGGCCGCGCGTCTCGGCGGCGACCACGAGGACCTGGAGAAGCTGCCCAGCGACGTACTAGCTCCGGCGATCCACGACGTGTACTACGGCGCCGCGATCGCCGCCGTACTCCTCGTAGCCGCCGTCGTGTTCATGCCGAACCGCGTCGTCGAGCGGCCGCTGTCCGACGCCTGATCCCCTTGTGCGGCTGCGATCCGCAGCACATACTCCGAACTGGGGGGCGGGGGCATGAAGACACTCAACTTGATCGCTTTGGCGAGCCTGTTCACGTCATTGGTGATGTTCGTCAGCGTGCTGCGACTGCACGGTCACGCCTGGAAGCAGGCCGGGAAGCGGAAGTGGCTGTGGGCCTTGCTGCCCATCGTCGCGTACCTGGTCCTGCTGAGCATCCCGCTGGCGCTCTGGTACTACATCCGGATCAGGCCACCGGTCGCCAGAGCTGACGCGGACTGCATCACAGCCCGGACAGCGCGCCGGGCTGCGCGTGCGCGAGCAGTCGCGCCGGCTCCTCAGCCGACGAGATCGACATCGGGCGAGTGGATACCGGTGTCGACGAAGTCACCCTGCAGCTGCCAGGGCGGTAAGCAGATGTGCTGGACCTGCAACGGCCGGGGCTCGGTGCAGGACTACGACGGCACATTCGTGACCTGCGGGCACTGCAGCGGCGGCTACACAACCTGCGCGATGTGCAACGGCACTGGCTACCGCTAAACCGGTCGAGGCGCCAGGTGTGGCTGTTCTAGGTTTGAGGGCATGCGTGCAGTCGACTGTGTTGGTGCACTGATCCGGGACGAGCAGCATCGCGTCTACCTGCAGCGGCGTACGGCGGAGCGGCGGTTGTTACCCGGGATCTGGGACATCGTCGGCGGGCACCTCGAGCCAGGTGAGACGCCCGAGGAGGCCCTGGCGCGTGAGGTCGAGGAGGAGACGGGCTGGAAGGTCCGCGACATCGTCTGGACCGTCGCCGACTGGGAGTGGGAATGGGAGGGCCGCGTACGGCGGGAGGTCGACTACCTCATCACCGTCGACGGCGACCTGGCCAAGCCGCGTCTCGAAGCCGGCAAGCACGACGCATCCGCGTGGGCCGGACCGGACGACCTGGACCTCTTGATGGTCAACCGGACCGACGGCGACCGCCGGCTGCGCGACCTCGTGGCCCACGCGGTCCGGACCAGGTTCACCGACCGCCTGCGGCTGGAGCCGATCACCGGACCCAACGGTGTCCTCCCCGGACATGCTGCGGACCTGGCGGAGGTCTTCGCCGATCCGTGGGTGGCCCGCTGGTACGACGCGCACTGGTCGCCTGAGGAGGCCGACAAGCAGGTCGCGACCATCCAGGCCGGTTGGGAGCGCGACTCCGTCGGCAAGTGGATCGCATACGAGCGGACCGGCGCCCTCGCCGGCCGCGGCGGTCTCTCGCGGATCCCGGTCGACTCGCCGACAACCGCGGCCATCGCCGAGCTGGTCGGACCGGAGTGGGCGGTCGACCGGCTCGAGCTCGGCTGGGCCTTGAAGGAGTCGGCCCGCGGACGCGGACTGGCGGGCGAGGTCGGTCGCGCCGGTCTGGACTTCGCCTTCAGCACGCTCGGCGCCCAGGCCGTCATCGCCCTGACCGAGCGCGTCAACACCGCCTCCCAGGCGGTCATGCAGCGGATCGGCATGCGGTACGCCGGTGAGGTCCGCGCGGAAGGCTGGGCCGAGGGCTCGCCCGACGTACAGCCTGACGCTCCGTTCGCCGTCTACGTCGCCGACCTGTCGGTGCGACGGGAGGAGGTCGACGAGGTGGTCGCCGCGGCGGTCCGGTGGGCGGAGGGCCAGCCGGAGGTCCGCGGGATGGCGATGGTCGGATCGTGGGCACGCGATGCGGCGCGGATGACCTCGGACGTGGACCTCGTGCTGCTGACCGACGTACCGGAGAAGTATCTGGCCGACGACCGCTGGCTGGAGGCCTTCGGCGCCGTGAGCGTCGTACGCCGGCAGCAGTGGGGTCCGCACTTGACCGAGGTCCGGATCGTGCGGGCCTCCGGCCTGGAGATCGAGCTGGGCGTGACGGCAACCGCCTGGGCCGACCTCGACCCGGTCGACGCAGGCACCAGGCGCGTCGTCAGCGACGGCATCCGGATCCTGCACGACCCGGACGGGACCTTCGCCAACCTGCAGCGCGCCTGCCCCGGACCGGAAGCGGACATCTAACGGTCCAACGCGGTCACAAACCGGCTCAGCAGGTCCGCGAAGGTGTTTCGTTCGCCATCCGTCCAGTCTTCCATTGCTGCGGCGAAGCGGTCCCGGCGGAAGCCGTGGACGACGTCCAACTGCCGCCTCCCGTCCGCGGTCAGGACGAGGTTCGTACGACGGCCGTCGGCCTGATCGGCCTCCCGTCGTACCAGACCGGCCGACACCGCCGCGGCGACCAGCTTGCTCGCCCGCGGCTGGTCCACCCCCATCGCCACGGCAACCCCGTTCACGCCGAGCGGCTCCGGCTCGGCGGCCTCGATCGCGTCCAGGACCTCCTGGACCGGATCAGGTCCGCCCGCCTGCACCGCGAACGTACGCCGGGTCTGCCGGCGGCGGATCGCGATCATCGCCGCCTCGACCGTGGCGACCGGCTCGCTGTTGTCCATGCCCAGCCGCAGCCGGTCGCGGTCGCACTGTCGCCCTTCCTCAGCGACAGTGCGACCGGGCTCGCCGCAGTGACGAATCCGTTGGTCGAGCGCGGATGGCTGACCGGCGACGAGCTGACCGAGGCCGGTGAGCGCGCGCTGGCGGCCCTGGACACCAAGGTCCGGGCGCAGCGGCGGAAGATCACCACCGGCATCAGCGACGAGGAGTACCTGGCCACCGTCGACGTACTGCGACGGATGACGCGGAACCTCGCCTGACCAAGAGCTAAGGGGCTCCGAATGTGACCGCCCAGGCGCGGCGGTCACACTCGGAGCCGGCCACCTCAGGGGGAGGCTCCCGGTGAGGTGACGGGGGCCTCCGGTGTCCTACCGCCCAGGACACTCGACCCTGCCTGGCCCGAGGTGTCGGCCAGGAGGTGGTTGGAACGGCTGGGCGGCGGCGATACAGGGAACTCAACCGCCAGGCCCAGCCGGGTTTCGGGAGGGCGGTGGGGTCCGGAGCTGAGGAGTGGTGCGGGCCGCACCACGGGGGTAGTGCGGGGGCGGGGGAATGGCCCCCGACCATGCAGAGCAGCC